>CAZYTA010000001.1:0-73664 GCA_964650465.1 uncultured Oscillospiraceae bacterium
GGTGTAAACCACCGAATTTAATGCCCAAAAAGTGCTATATATAAGGAGATGTAAAATATATGAAGCTTGGTATAGTTGGACTTCCCAATGTAGGAAAGAGTACGCTTTTCAATGCGATTACGGGTGCAGGGGCTGAGGCGGCTAACTACCCATTCTGTACGATTGACCCCAATGTAGGTGTGGTAACCGTTCCCGACGAAAGACTTGATGTATTGGCGAAGATGTATTCACCCGAAAAGATAACACACGCCATAATCGAATTCGTTGACATTGCGGGGCTTGTAAAGGGTGCGGCAAACGGCGATGGACTGGGAAATAAATTCCTTTCCCACATCAGAGAGGTTGATGCAATCGTCCACGTTGTGCGTTGTTTTGAAAATGCGGATGTTATCCATGTAAACTCAAAAATCGACCCTCTTGACGACATACAGACAATCAACACAGAGCTTATTCTGTCGGATATTGAAATTCTCGACAGAAGAATAGACCGAGCTATGAAGGCGCTGAAGGGCGACAAGAGTGTTCAGGCTGAAATTGATTTCCTCACAAAGCTGAAGGCGCATCTTGATGCAGGACTCAGCGCAAGAAGCATGGAAAGAACAGAGGACGAGGAAAAGTTCCTTGCAGACATTCCCCTTCTTTCCGAAAAGCCCATAATCTATGCCGCGAACATCGGAGAGAACGATATTCCCGACATTGACGACCTTGAGAATAAGAATGCACACTACAAGGCTGTTGCGGATTTTGCAAGGAGCGAGAATTCGGGCGTTCTTCCCATATGCGCTAACATTGAGGCGGAAATCGCCGAGCTTGACGATGACGAAAAGGCAATGTTCCTTGAGGACCTGGGACTTTCCTGTTCGGGCCTCGACAGACTTATCAGAGAAAGCTATTCACTGCTTGGTCTTATCAGCTTCCTCACCGCAGGTCAGCCGGAGGTAAGAGCATGGACCATCAAGAACGGTACAAAGGCGCCTCAGGCGGCAGGTAAGATACACAGCGATATAGAGAGAGGCTTTATCAGAGCCGAGATCATTTCCTTTGAGGACCTTATTGCTCAGGGCTCAATGAATGCCGCAAAGGAAAAGGGACTTGTCAGAAGTGAGGGCAAGGACTATATTATGAAGGATGGAGATATAACCTTATTCAGGTTTAATGTATAATTATGGATTTGTTAAGAGAGAAAAAGCTGTTCGTAATGGACATGGACGGCACCATCTACCTCGGTGAAAGGGTAATAAAGGGCGCACCCGAATTTATTCAGAGAGTGCGTGACAACGGTGCTAAGGTAATGTATTTCACCAACAACGCGTCAAAAAATCCCGACATCTACATTGACAAGCTGACAAGGCTCGGCTTCGGTGCATCAAGAGAGGAAATAGTCACCTCGGGCGATGTAACGGTAGGCTTTCTGAACAAGCACAGAGCGGGAAAGAGTGTATACCTTGTAGGCACCCCCGCCCTTCACGATACCTTTGAAAAGGCAGGCATCAAGCCTGTGAAGGAGGGCGAAAAGGCAGACATCGTAGTTGTCAGCTTTGACACTACATTAACCTACGCAAAGCTTGAAAATGCCTGCACACTTATCCGTAACGGTGCGGAATTTCTTTCCACGCACCCCGATATAAACTGTCCCACAGAGGACGGCTTCATTCCCGACAGCGGCGCTATATGCGCTCTTGTAACACTTTCCACAGGTGTTGAGCCCAGATATTTCGGTAAGCCCAACGCTGAGACTGCCGAGTACATTGAGGACCTTTCGGGAATTGCAAGAAAGGACACAGTAATCATCGGCGACAGGCTTTACACAGACATTGCAACAGGCAAGCGCCACGGAATCACAGCCTGCTTCGTGCTTTCGGGAGAGGGTACAATGGAGGATGTTGAAAAGCTTGATGATGCAATGAGGCCCGACATCATTTTCAATTCGGTTGACGATATCAGATGAAAAAGCTGATTCTTCCCCTTTTGCTGATGTGGATATGCACCCTGACCGGTGCGGCAGGCTACAGGCTTGGCTTTGTTACCCATATCGCAATTTGCCTGATGTCAATAGTGTTGACCTTTATAGGCTACAAGCTTACAAAACAGCCATGGGAGCTTCTGGTGGTATATGCCGACCTTCTTCTGTCGGTATATATAGGCTCTGCACTTTCCACAAGGCTGTATTATAACAACATAAGCCCAGATGATATGTCAATTGTACTGGGCGGTTACTTCACAATGCTATCAATGGGCATAACAGCAGTTATTATGTTAGTGTTTTTTCTTATCAGTTGTAATAAAAACAATTAGTAAAAAAATCCCGAGACTTCGGGATTTTTATTTTGCGGAAAATTGCATGGTCCGAGCCGTATATTTTTTTGTTAAACAAATGCTATGTAAGGATAGGCGAGCATTACGAGTGGCGTCTGTAGCTTTTATTATCTTGCAGGAAATCGCCCGAACCGAGCCGTCAGACTATTGCTTAACAAATGCTATCGTCAGGATAGGCGAGCATTACGAGTGGCGTCTGCAGCTTTTATTATCTTGTAGGAAATTGCCCGAACCGAGCCGTCAGACTATTGCTTAACAAATGCTATCGTCAGGATAGGCGAGCATTACGAGTGGCGTCTGCCACTTTTTTCTTGACAAATCATACTATGTGTTGTATAGTATTATGTGAAGGGAGGTATTGTATGGACATTCAGTTAAAGAGAGGACTTTTAGAGGTATGCGTGCTTGCAGCTATAAAGGACGGGGAATCATACGGGTATCAGATAATCAAGGATATGAAGCCCTATGCCCAAATATCCGAGTCCACCCTCTACCCTATATTAAGGAGACTTGAGGGGGCGGAGCATCTTACGGTCAGGACTGCCGAGTATAACGGGCGGTTGAGAAAGTATTACAGCATCACAAAGCAAGGCTTGAAAAGGATAGAAGAATTCAGGGAAGAATGGAAGGAAATAATGTCTATTTACCGCTTTGTTACAAAGGAGGGTGAGAATAATGAATAAAAAGCAGTTTTTGGAGCTTCTTCGTGAAGGGCTTCGCGGCTTTCCCGAGGAGGATATTAAAAGGTCGCTGGACTATTACAGCGAAATGATAGACGACATGACGGAAAACGGAGAAAGTGAGGAGGAGGCTGTTGCAAGTCTCGGCGGTGTTGACGAAATAGTATCGCAAATTCTTGAGGACACTCCCCTGCCCCGTCTTGTAAAGGAAAGAGTAAAGCCCAAAAGGGCAATCGCAGGCTGGGAAATAGCCCTTATCGTATTGGGAGCGCCCTTGTGGATACCGCTGATTATTGCGGTATTGTCCCTTGTATTCTCGCTGTTTGTTATACTGTGGTCGGCAGTGATAACACTGTTTGCTCTTTCGGTATCCTTCTGTGCGGTAACAGTGGGACTTCTTGCGGCGGGAGCAGTTTTCCTCCTGACAGGTAGGAGTATTCAGGGAATCCTTGCCGTAGGCTGTTCGCTTATTTTCGCGGGAATTGCAATATTTGCATCAATTTTGTCCTGCCTTGCGGTAAAGGGTATTATATATGTTTGCAAGTATATTATAAAGGGCATAAAGTCAGCCTTCGTCGGAAAGGGGGATAAAAAATGAAAAAAGCCATTATCATTGCGATTATACTCATTGCATTGGGAGTTATCATATCAGCCGCGGCGCTTGTGCTTATTGATTTTGATTTCACAGTTTTAAGTACGGTAGAAATGACCGAGGGTACACTGTTTGTCGACGGGGACTTCGAGGACTTATTAATAAGCACCACCGAATCCGACCTTATTATACGCAGGTCAGCCGACGGAAAATGCCGACTTGAATATACAACGAGAAAAGGAAATGTATTCTCTGCCGAGGCTTCGGAAAATGTACTGATAATCAGTGAAGCAGACGCCCCCGGAGGTAAATGGTACGATAATATCGGAATATGGTGGGAGGATAGTAGGGCGGTACTTTATCTACCCGAGCAGTCTTATGAGAGCATCAAGGCGAATACGGTAAGCGGTGACATTTCGTTGCACGATGATTTCTATTTCGGATATATTGAGGCAGAAAGCATCAGCGGTGATATAAAAATTCTCTCGGACACAGACGGACAGATGGCAGTGAAAACAACAAGCGGTGATATTTTTCTGAGTAAAAGGAAATGCGAGGATATTTCGGCGAATACCACAAGCGGAGACATCGAGCTGTCGGGTGTGGTATCCTCGGGTGAAGTAATGCTCAAAAGCACCTCGGGCGATATTGAGCTTAATGGCTGTGACGGTGCAAGTATAACCATAAACACAGTAAGCGGTGATGTCGAGGGCAGCTTTATCAGTCCGAAAAGCTTTTCGGTGGATACCGTAAGCGGCGACATTGATATACCGAGAAGAAGCACAGGCACTCCCTGTACAATCACCACAGTGAGCGGTGACATCGAGATAGAATGAAAATAGTCTGTAGCAAAAATTGCTACAGACCATTTTTGTACAAAATTACGATAATTGTTGGGAGAGGCGTCCCCCAAAAGAGTACTTCTCCGCTTCGCTCACAGCGTCCCCGACGGTCATTTAATGCGTCTTTTTGCAATCGCTGTACCACTCAAGCCATTCTTCTGCTTTCCAGCCGTTTTCCACCTTCCAGAGTATATCTCCGTCACCCTGTCGCAAAAGCTCGGTTACGGTGTCGGTAAACTCCCTTGCGGGTACCGTTCTGAAGGTTGCACCTCCGCACTGCGATGTGCCTGTAAGCCCCTTTTTCTCCATTACCTCAAAGGCATAGTTATTGTACACATGAGGCCATGCCGTAAGACTGAAATAGTCCTCGAAATGATGAAGTCTTGCCTTCATTTCCTCATAGTCTGCCCTGCCCTCAATGCTCTTGAGACATTCCTCAACGAACAGGTATTCGGCAAAGTGACGGAAGGTTATAGCCATCGGTCCTACACCCAAAAGAAGTATATTTGCGCCCTCGTCGTACATTTTCTGCCAGGGTGAATCGGGGGCAAAGGGTGTATCGCCCATATTCCCCCACCTTTTAGATGTATGTCCATGAGTTTCGGTCAGCCATTTCGCTTTTTTTCCGCAGGCGGCTACAGAGTGTGTTGCCTGGTCGCTTCTGTATGACCCCTCGCGGCATCTGAAATAATTGGTAAGATAGCCCACATCGGATTTTTTATCCATGTGCCATGTCTTGTATGAATTGAGAAAATCCTCCTGACTGAGTGTGGGGAATACAAGTGTCCCCTCCTCTCCTATTGCCTCGAGAAAGCCCGAAACAACCGCCTCGGCACCTCCGTCCACCTCACCCATGCTCTTGAACGAGGAGTGAACGATAAGCATATCGCCCTTCTTTATTCCCGCCTCGATTGCGGCATTTTTTACAGTTTCTTTTGTAACCATAATATATTCCTTTCGCGGCAGACGCCGCTTTTTTATTTTACAGAAACTTGTCCAAGCCGAGCCGTATGGCTTTTGCTGTATGAATGCTGCTGTCAGAATAGGCGGGCATTACAAGCGGCGTATGCCGCTTTTTATATCTGCTTTTTCTTTGAAAAATATAATTTTATGAAGGTCAGCAACAGTACTGTGCATATTGCGAATATATCGGCGGACAGAAGTCCCGCGCGCATTGCTACCTGCTCGGCAGTGATGGAAAATCTGTCGGCAATACCTTGAGCAAGGGGAGTAACCGCGACCTTATCGGCGATAACGCCCACAAGCTGAGGTGCAAGCGAGGTGCCGAGGTCTCCGCCCGATGCCATCAGTGCATATATGGCAACACTTGCGCCCGGATATTTTTCTCCGACTATAATAAGAGTACCGGGCCAGAGCATTGAAACGCACAAGCCTGTGAGTCCGCAGGCTATGAGAGAAAGCACAGGATTGAGGGAAAGTGCGGCAACAGTATAGGTCACAACCGAACCGCAGGCTATTGTAAGCATTACTGCCATGATGTTTTTACCGTATTTTGCATACAGGCTTCTTCCGAGTCCAAGAGTTGCGGCAAAGAAGGCTGTGCCGAATATATCACCCACCACCTTGGGCAGACGGACTGCCGATTCAAGATAGCTTGATGCCCATTGTGTCATGACGCTCTCTGTTGCACCGCCGAAGAATATACAGAGGAAGCAAAGGATTATACCCGTTGAAAACAGTCCTGTGCCCTCGCCTTTTTCTCCGCCGATGTTCATTTCGGGAAATTCAGCCTTGAAGAAAAGCACCATCGCCGCGAGGGGTATTACGCAGAGTACAATGGGAAGGAAGAACCACAGTCCGTTACCTACCGCCTTGAGAAAAAGCGTGCCGAATATGACTATTACAACAGCGCCCCATGCGTAGCAGGAATGAAGCTTTGACATATCCCTTTCGGGATTTTCCGACGGAAGAGCGGCAATTATAGGACTGAGAAGCACCTCACACAAACCGCCCGAGGAAGAAAATATTACAGTACCTATTGCCATCCACAGATATGCCCTTGAGGGCATAGCAAGGGGCAGCAGGGCATAAATGAGGAAGCCCGATGCCGTAAGGAAGGGAGTCAGCTTAACAGCCTTTTCCGCATTGAACAGTCTTGGGAAGAAGGTGAACAGCAGGTCCATCGAAAGCTGTGTTACGAAATTTATTACAACAAGTGTTCCGAGCAGAGTATACGAAATTCCGTACTGCTGGCGGAAGGTTTCAAACAGCAATGCGGGGAGTATTACTATAACCGCCATTGAAACGCCCGACAGATAACAGGCATATTTTGTAAAGGTATAATTTTTCATGACAATTCCTCCGATGATTTAATCTTCTTTATCCACTTTCCGCTATTGAGTCTTATGACACACCAGACCGCCTTCAGAACCTGGTCAATCTTCAAAAAGAAATATATCCAGAAGGCAGGAAGATGAAGTACAAGTCCCGCAATTATTCCAAGAGGCACGGAAGCCACCCAAAGAAAGATATTGTCGGCGAGCATCAGCACCTTGGTATCTCCGCCGCCACGCAGCACACCCTTTGTCATAATGCTGTTTGTCGCCTGGAAAAGAATTATAATGCTTATGGCGAGCATCAGCTGTCGGGTAAGCTCCTTTGTTTCATCCGACAGGTCATATGCGTTTATCATAGGCTCACTGATAAGAAGGGCGATAAGTGCGGCAACAGCACCGAAAACGATACCGAGTCCCAGGAAGGCATAGCCCTGTCTTGAAGCCTTTTCCTTGTCGCCCTCGCCCAATGTGCGTCCCGTTACAATTGCGCCCGACTGTGAGAAGCCCTGTATCATTACCGAGCTGAGCTGTTGTGTTACGGCGGTAACGGCATTGGCGGCAACGAAGCTTTCACCGAGTCTGCCTATTACCATAGCAACCGAATTGTTACCGAGGGCAAGTATTCCGTCGCTTACAAGCACAGGGATACTCATTCTGATATATTCCTTCCAGAGATTTCCCACAGGCTCAAACAGATGCTTTATTCTGAATCCTATTTCCTTATCCTTGAAGAAAAGGTATCCGCAGATAACAACAAATTCAAATATACGGGCGATGAGTGTACCCAGTGCCGCACCCGCAACATCCATTTTCGGAGCGCCGAATTTTCCGAAAATGAACACATAGTTTGCGCCGACATTTATGAAGAAGGCGGCGATTGAGGTATAAAGGGGGATTCTCACCTGCCCCACATTACGCAAAACGATAGTGCAGGTAAGGGACAGTCCCAAAAGGAAATATGTAATGACCGAATATTCCAGATATCTTACGCCGAAGCTTATAATCGGTGTCTCGGTAGTATAAATCTTCATTATCAGAGTTGGCACCGCCGCTGTGACAACAGCAAACAGCAATGACATTCCCAGACAGAGACGGAGCATAATAGCCACAGTCTTTTTCAGTGCCGCCCTGTCCTTCATTCCGTAGTATCTTGCAACAAGCACAGATGCGCCCATGCCGATGCCCATGCAGAATATATGGAAAATATTTATAAACTGATTGGCAAGGGACACCGCCGAAAGCTGTGTTTCGCCCACCTTTCCGACCATTATGGTGTCCATCATATTGACACCCGTGGTAATAAAGCCCTGAAGCGCAATGGGAATGGCAATCATTGCCACAGTTTTGTAAAATTCCCTGTCCTTAGTAAATAGCTTAAACATATAATACCTCTTTTCACTGATTGTTTATTATACCACACACATAAGTATTTGTCAAAAAAATCCTCTCAAGAAAGAGGATTTTTTTATTTAAATATTCTTGTTATTGCCGTCTGAACAATCTTATCCGATAATGCAATACCGTGTTTTAAACAAAGTCAGCACTTTTGCATATTATACATTGACCGAATAATTTTAACAGGAGGAACAAAAATGATCCAAAACAGTTGTACAACTAACGGTCAGGGGTGCTGCTGCAACGATGATGTTTGTTGCATCGACACCTGCCGCATATACGATACAAGCAGAACACAAGACTGTATTGAAGGCTTAAGAGTTATACTCACACCTGCGGGCACACAGGTTCTTCAGAACTGCAGAAGCCCCAGAGCAAAAGAGGTTCGTGTTATCTGGACACAATTGAATGCAGATGAGCTGCCCTTCAACAGCGGTTATTTTCAGGTAAACATACGTTATTATTTTTATGTAGTTCTCACTTGCTGTGTGAACGGTGTAAGTCAGGATATTGAAGGCCTTGCCATAAGCGAGAAAACGGTCGTTCTCTACGGAGGCGAGGGCAATGTAAGCGTGTTCACCTCGGACACGGATTCAGATCCCTGCTTTACCCCAAATCTCAACAATGTTATCCCGGGAAACAACCGCCCCAAGGTTGTTCTTGAGGTAGCAACACCAATTCCCCTTTCTGTAAGCATTGTGGAAAACTGCAACGGTATTCCCTTGCCTCCCGAATATGACAATATTCCTCAGCAGATAATCAACCTTTTTGACGGCGGACTTGACCTCAACCCGTGTAACACCATTGCAGTATGTCTCACGCTTGGAATATTTGCGTTAGTAAGAATTGAAAGACCCTCACAGCTCATAATTCCCGCATGTGAATACTGTATCCCCGATGCGGATAAAACGCCCGTTTCGGTAACAGACCCATGCTCAATGTTCTGCTCTACGCCCTTCCCTATTGAGGAGTTTTATCCCAGCACCTGTGCACAAAACCGAAACAATAATTAAAGACGAAAAGGGCTTTTCTCGGCAATAACAGTTCAGCTCTCTTCGGGTTATACTAAACAAAAAAGGAACACCCTTCGGTGTTCCTTTTCTGTTTGGTGGGGACTACAGGGCTCGACGCATACCTTCGGTCTGCTTTTTCCTCGGGATAAACCCTCGGACACAAAGCTAAAAACAGTCCACCGGACTGTTTTCTTTACGCTTTGTCCCTCCTCGAGGTTCGAGCCCTCTCTTCGGGTTATACTGAACAAAAAAGGAACACCCTTCGGTGTTCCTTTTCTGTTTGGTGGGGACTACAGGGCTCGACGCATACCTTCGGTCTGCTTTTTCCTCGGGATAAACCCTCGGACACAAAGCTAAAAACAGTCCACCGGACTGTTTTCTTTACGCTTTGTCCCTCCTCGAGGTTCGAGCCCTCTCTTCGGGTTATACTGAACAAAAAAGGAACACCCTTCGGTGTTCCTTTTCTGTTTGGTGGGGACTACAGGGCTCGAACCTGTGACCCTCTGCTTGTAAGGCAGATGCTCTCCCAGCTGAGCTAAACCCCCAACGCTGGATATGATATCACAAAACATGCAAAATGTCAATAGTTTTTTAAAAAAAATATTTTTTTACCCTATATCTTTTCATTCGATGCCTTTTGCCAGTATGTATAATCCAGCCCCTCTCGGTTCTGCTTTCTGAATTTTATAGGCGGTACACCAAATCTTTTTTTGAACTGTCCTGAAAAATAAAACCTGTCGCAGAAACCCAGCTGTGCGCAAATATCCGTTACCGTACAAGTATCTCTGGAAAGCATTTGTCTGGCTCTCATAAACACCATATCATCAATGTATCTTCCTATGGGCATTCCCATTTCTTCCTTAAAGCAATTTCTCAATTTGCTTTCCGATACAAAAAGATGCTTGGCTATTTCATATACACTTATCTTTATATTCAGGTTGTCATGAATATAATTTATTGCACCTTCCACAAGCTCACTGTAAAATTTTACAGGCTTATCCTCTTCTGCTTTTATAAATTCCAAGACCGTCTGAGACAGCATTGTTCTCAATTTCATCATATCGGAATAGCTGTCAGAGCAAAGACAATTCTCCAAGGATTGCATATACTCACTTGAGCAAGGCAATGCCTTAACTGAGCAAATCTTTGAAAGCAGATCATATCTTTCCGCATCCGCAACCGTGATATGAAAATATATTTTCTCAAGACGTGTACAGCCGTAGCTGAAGGTATGCTCGGATGGTACAATATACACATGCCCTCCTGTCATACAGGTTACTGTACCCTCTGATTCTATATACCCCTCTCCGTCCTTTACATAATACAAGCGGGTAAAGGGACTGCACACTCCGTCTCGTCTCCAACTGCTGTCAAGAGAGCACACCTCTCCCATATGCAATGTAAGGTCTATTTTGTTAAAGGCGTTTATGAACTGCTTTGTATTCATATGATACCCCTTGTAAGAAACGGACAAGCTGTGACACTTGTCCGTTTTTTCTCTTAGGAAATTGCATTAAATCAACCTCCCCGTCTTGCCTCGTTTGAGAATTGCCGACAGCTCGCCGCTTTTTAACTACACGTTTTTCTTAAGATAGTCAAAGCCTGCGCGGATAGCGGGGACACAATCCTCCATACCCTCAAACTCAACGGAAACATATCCGTCGTAGCCTACTCTCTTGAGTGCAGCAATACAATTCTTGACAGGCACAACTCCGTGTCCGACAATTGTTCCTCTTATGTGATTACCGCCAAGTGTTGTAAAGAAGCCCGAAGGACAGTCAACATTGCCTGCCTTGAAAAGGAAATCCTTTGCATGAACATGGAAGGTATAAGGTGCGGCAATACCTACCGCAAGAACGGGGTCTGCATCCGCACAAAGGAAATTACCCATGTCGCAAAGCCATCCGTAGTTATCACTGCCAACCGCAAGGATAAGCTCCTCTACTCTGTTGGGGCTCTGGAAAATGTAGCCGTGATTTTCGGTACATGTCTTGATGCCCTTTGACTTTGCATATTCTGTTACTCTTCTGATTCGGGGTGCCATATCCTTAATGGCATCTCTGTATGAGTAAAGGTGGTCCTTGGGAAGTGCGTAGCAAACATCGTGACGCATTACGGGAGCACCCAGTGCCTCTGCAATATCAACACACCTGCAGACCTTTGCAATCTCGGCTTCAACATCCTCTGCAAGAAAGTTTGCACCTACGGTGTAAGCGGCTATTTCCAAGCCTATCTTTGCACAGTATTCCTTTATTTCGCCTGCAAGCTCAATAAGGTCGGTTCTTGTAGTGTAGTTCTCGAGTCCTACAAATTCAATACCGTCAAAGCCTATCTCCTTGGCAAGGTCACATACCTTGAAATAGTCACAGCCTGTCTCTCTTATGTATTTGGAAAAGCTGTAGCTTGATACTCCGATTTTCATAATAGTATTCCTCCAAATAATTATGATCAATTTATATTATCACACATTTTTCTTTTTTTCAATAGCTTTTCTGTGTTTTTGTCTGAATTTCAAGGGTGATATTCCATGCGTTTTTTTAAATCTGTCGGAAAAATAGTTACTGTCGTTAAATCCGCAGGCATATGCTATTTCGGATACCGTTTTCAATTTTCCTTCCTCCAAAAACTGTTCTGCCTTCTGCAGTCTTACGAGGGTAAGATACTCGTTGAAGCCAAACCCGGTCTCCTTTTTGAAGGTGCGTGAAAGATGCTCGGGACTGACGGAAAAGGATTCGGCAACGGTGTTAAGTGTTATATCGGTATGAAAGCCTTCCGAGATACGTCTCACTGTTTCGGCAACAAAAGCCGAATTTCCAATGCCCTGAATTGCTTTGTTCTCGTTTCTTGCAATAAGAACAAACAATGACTTCACAAGGCTTACAAGCATTTCCTCGGAATATTCGTCCATACATGTGTATTCTTTTTCGATGGTGTCAAAAATACGGTTCACCTCTTTGGTTGCAGAGGGATTTCTGAAAAGATAGGGCAACCGTGACAAATCACCTGCCAATGATTCGGGTATAAAATGTGATGTAAAGTTCAAAAGCTTCCGCTCATAGCTTGCAGTGTAAAGAGTTCTGTGAATAACATTCTCCGGGATAAGAATCAAATCCCCCGGGATAAGCGAGTATGTGCATCCGTCAATGAAATACTTACATTCTCCGTTTATAAAATAATATATTTCGTAACATCTGTGATAATGATGTGTCCCCATAAGCGGAGAATGGGAGACATCGGTGTCACGGTACTCATAAAAAAGCTCTTTGCCTCCCGAAAATTTAATTGTCGGAATCATTTACATCACTTCCTCCCGTTATAAACTTTTGTATTTTCAAGCTATTATACACTGTAATATCAAAAAAATCAAGAATTCTCCCGAAACTTATCAAAAATATAAAGGATTTTTTAAAAAATTTGATGTATAATACATTTAAACAAAAATAATAAGGAGAAATATCATGAAATACACAGACAATGGTGTTGAAGGCGTAAAGATAGCATATATCGGAGGCGGCTCAAGAGGCTGGGCATGGGGTCTTATGAGCGACCTCGTATCAGCTGATGACATGAACGGCGAGGTTGCCCTTTACGACATAGACTTTGAAGCGGCAAAGCACAATGAAATAATCGGTAACAAATTCAATGATGCAAAGGGAGCTAAATCGCACTGGGACTACAAGGCATATGAAACTGCGGGAGAAGCACTTACAGGTGCCGACTTTGTTGTAATTTCCATACTTCCCGGTACATTTGACGAAATGGAAAGTGATGTACATACTCCCGAAAAGTACGGCATTTATCAGGCGGTAGGCGACACAGTAGGACCCGGTGGTGTAATCCGTGCGCTCCGTACCATTCCCATGTTTGAGGAAATTGCGCTTAATATAAAGAAATACTGTCCCGATGCATGGGTTATCAACTACACAAACCCAATGACTATTTGTACAAGAGCACTTTACAGAGCGTTCCCCGAAATCAAGGCTTTCGGATGTTGCCACGAGGTGTTCGGTACACAGGGACTTCTTGCTCAGATGATAACCGAAATGCACGGTATCGAAAAGCCGAAGCGTGAGGATATCAAGGTAGAGGTAACAGGTCTCAACCACTTCACATGGATAACAAAGGCTAAGTACCGCGACATAGACATATTCGAGGACTACAAAATATTTGCAAAGAAGTATGCAGAGACAGGCTACCTCAAAGGCAAGGATGAAAACTGGATGAACAATGTATTTGATTGTTCAAACAAGGTTAAATTCGACCTCTTCAACCGCTTTGGCTATATTGCTGCGGCTGGTGACAGACATCTTGCAGAGGACTGTGAGGGCAAATGGTATCTTGAATCTCCCGAAAAGGTAAAGGAATGGGGCTTTGGACTCACACCCGTTTCGTGGAGAAAGGAAGACCTCAAGAATCGTCTTGCAAGAAGTGAAAGACTCAGAAGCGGCGAGGAAGAAATAAAGATTAACAACACAGGTGAAGAAGGCGTAAACCAGATGAGAGCCATTCTCGGTCTTCGTGACCTGGTTACAAATGTAAACCTTCCCAACATGGGTCAAATCCCCAACCTTCCCATGGGTGCGGTTGTTGAAACAAATGCGGCATTTACAAACAACAGTGTAAAGCCCATCTGTGCAGGTCCCCTTCCCAAGTCTATATATCCTCTCATTTCAAGAGTATGCGGACAGCAGGAGCTCATCATTGAAGCGGCATTCGAAAGAGACCTTGAAAAGGCATTCACCGCTTTCACAAACGACCAGCTTGTAACCATCAACACAGAGGACGCAAGAAAGCTCTTTGACGAAATGATAAACAATACAAAAGAATACCTCAAGATGTACAATATATAAGCATTTTTAAAGCGGCGGATTTTTCCGCCGCTTTTTGTTTATACTAACCGCAAAGGCTGGTGTAAATTATGAACAAAAAAAGCATAACAGACTCACTTGTTATAGGCGCAACACTGTTTGCCACTTTTTTCGGGGCAGGCAATATGATATTTCCGCCATATTTGGGACTTGAGGGCGGAGATCAATGGCTTTGGGGCTTTCTGGGATTTTATATTGCGGATGTGGGGCTTGCGGTTATTGCCATTGGGGCATTGGTAAAAAGAGACACCTTCAGCAGTATCCTCTCACCTCTCGGAAGGGTTGCGGCAACAGTGCTGACCCTTTCCGCCGTCCTCTGCCTCGGTCCTCTTATCAGTGTTCCCCGCACCTGCGCCACTACCTTTGAGCTTGCAGTTCTTCCGCTGTTCGAAAATGCAAATCTTTATCTCTTCAGCCCTGTGTTTTTTGTCATAACGCTTCTGCTTTCCCTCAATGAATCAAAAATTGTGGACATCGTGGGAAAAATACTGACTCCCATGTTAGTTGCGGGATTGCTGTTTCTTATATTAAAGGGTGTTCTTTCTCCCATATCCACAAAGACTGGTCCTGTCAGAGTCACCTCTCCTCTCGGGTCGGGAATAAGTGCGGGATATCAGTCAATGGATGTGCTTGGCGCGGCGATACTTGACTCTCTTATAATCGGCGGTGCTGTGAAAAGGGGCTACAGCAGCAAGGACTCAAGGCGCAAGGTCGTAATGCTGGCAAGCGCTGTGGCAGGTGCAGGGCTTTTTGTAATATATCTCGGGCTGACCTATCTTGGCGCCACAGCCTCGACCGTATTCAATATGCACACCTCGCGCACACAGCTTCTCACAGGCATTGTCAATTTTATAATACCGGGCAAATTGGGGCTTATCCTTTTCGGAGGGGTGGCAGGTCTCGCCTGTCTCACTACCTCGGTAGCATTGACGGGCGCAGCGGCAAAATATTTTGAAGGTCTGACAGGCGGTAAGCTCTCCTACAGGCTGTCGGCATTGCTGATATCCGCCGTTTCCTGCCTTTTGTCAATGCTGGGAGTTGAAAGGATTATTTCTGTGGCGTCGCCTGTGCTGACGGTGGTCTATCCGCCCATACTCGTTATGATACTTTTCAGCTTTTTTCACAAATACCTATCTCCCCTTTCCTACCGTATCGCCGCGGCGGCGGCTACGGCTTACGGCGTTGCTGAGGTGTTGACGGATACGATGTCAGTCAGCCCTCTTCGGTATCTGCCGTTTTCAAATGTTGGCTTGGGGTGGATCGTGCCCTGTGTACTGTTAGCACTTTTAGTCAGAAAATATAGACTTTTGAACAAAAAACAAAAATAAGGTTTACTTTTTAAAAAAAGTACTCTATAATGAAGCTGAGCTATACGGCATTAATTGAAAAAATGAGGTGACAAACATGGCAATCAGAGAAACAAAAAGCGAAATCATACTTGAAAGCAAATATGCCAGCATCACTGTTTCAAAGGGTGATTCAACGGTAACAAGCGTAGAATTTCAAGGTAAGGAAATAGCATCAGAGGAGCAGGTACACTTTTTCTCCTTCTTTGACAATGAGAAAAAAGAATCCTTCCCCACATCTCTTGAGCTGAAGGGTGACGTTATCGCAGTCAAGGGTGAGCTTGGCTCATTTGACGTAAGAGTCGAGTGTGGAGACTGCTTCTTCCTTGAGGTGCTGACCGCACTGCCCGAGACGGTCTACAAGGTCTTTGTGGGACGTGCTAAATACACCGAGCCCGTAGCGGTAAACGTGGCAATGACCATTGGTTCCATCCCCAAATACTACCCCGACGCTAAGAGCTGCGAGACACTCTTCCACACCACACGCCGTCTAAGCGACGAGGGTGCTAAGTGCGCTCTCCTCATCGCGCCGCCCGAACTGCACCGCGATATGCTGAAAGACATCTGCCTTCAGATAGACAAAGCCAAGGGTATATTCAATCCGCTCGGAGGTGTGTTTGCCCAAGACAATAAGATCAACTACAGCAATTATATGATCTCCACAAACATACGCCGTGAGGCAATGGATGCAAATATTGAAAAATACGCTGTTATCGGAATAGACCATCTTGATATACATCAAGGCTACAACACCTTCCGCCAGGGTGATATGAAGTATATGAGTTATAACGATGATGCGGAATTCAGAAAATACGTAGGAGAACCTCTTGCCGAAAAGGGTATCGGTGTTTCGCTTCATACATATTCCTTTTACGTCGACTATAACTGTGAGCCCATTCTTTCAAAGCCCGAATATCAGAAGGACCTCCGTGTATTAAACTATCTGACACTTTCCGAGGACATTGATGCAGAGACCTCACTCATTAATACAGCCGAGCCCAGCAATGTGGTTACAGTCGGTTACACCTTCTTCTCCAAAAGCTCACCGTTTATTTTGATTGACGAGGAGCTTATCCAATTCAACAATACAGACAACGGCTTCAGAGTAGTCAGAAGAGGTGCGGCGGGAACAAAGGCTGTTCCTCACAAGAAGGGTGCCGTTGTCAAGCACATTGAGGGATACTACAGCGGACTTTGTCCCCAGCTTGGTTCAAACCTGTTTTTCCGGATAGCAAGAAACACCGCCGAACGCTATAACAAGGGCGGCTTTGAGATGATATACCTCGATGCTCTTGACGGTGTATGGAAAAACATCGATGACAGAGAAGAATACGTTTATTACGGTGCCGCCTTTATCAAGGAAGTACTACAATACTGCGAAAGACCGCCCATCATTGAGTTTTCGTTTATGGAACCGGCTTTCTGGGCAGGCAGAGGCAGACTCGGTGCATGGGACAGCTGTAACGTTGGCTACAAGCAGTTCAACAAGGCACACGAAAAGTCGAACAGACAGTTCCTTGACCGCTATGCAACCTGTACTCTCGGCTGGTACAACTATTACAGCGACGCAGGCAACAACACTGTAACCCGTTATCAGCACAGAGATGTAATGGACCACATGGGCACAATTGCTCTCGTAAACAATTTCAGCACAGCCTTCCAATCAAGAACGACCACCGACCTTGGCAGAGTTGCGGGTATGCGCCGCAATCTTGCGATATACAAGAAATACGATGACCTGAGAAAGAGCGACTACTTCTCACCCGAGTACCTTGCAAAGATAGACACAGATAACTGCGAATATGCACTGACCGAGGAAAAGGGCAGATACTATCTTCAGGAAAGAAACTACTGCTTCCGCCGTATTCGCAATATGGCAGACAGTAATATGAACAATGCTGTATTTACAAACCCCTTCTCGAAGCAGAAGCCGTTTATCCGAATAGAAATGGCAATGGGAGCAGACAAAAACATGCCCTTCTTCCTTCTTGCAGGAAACGAAAAGACGGGCAAGGAGCTTGTGGAGTTTGAGACAAAGTACGAAAAGCCTCTTGACCTTTCGGAATACCCCGGCAGATATGTAAGAGTAAAGGGTAACGGCAAGAAGGGCGTTATTATCATCAGAATGTGGGGCAGAGCCAGCGGAGAGGGCGGTGTTGCGAAGTACATAATCGACACCGATTTTGAGGGCTGGAGAGAATTCGTTATGGTGGAGGACAACTCCATTGAGCGTGATGACCTTCAGGCTAACGGAAACGACCATTGGAGACTCATATATGCAAACGGCTTTGTAGC
Organism: uncultured Oscillospiraceae bacterium; assembly: GCA_964650465.1. Lineage (GTDB taxonomy): Bacteria > Bacillota > Clostridia > Oscillospirales > SIG627 > RGIG6353. Next base: position 17,645 of record CAZYTA010000001.1, read on the forward strand.
AAAGGAAACACACACCGTCGGAATTCAGCTTTCAGGAGATACTGAGGGTGTTGTTATTTCTGATGTATACGCAGTTCCCGAGGTTTACGATGTTATCAAGAACCCCACAGTAGAGGTCAACGGACAGAGCATTATGTTCGAATGTGAAGTGCCCAGTGCCGAATTTATCGAATTCGACGGCGAGAGGGCTGTGGTCATCGACCGTCACGGCAACGAAAAGCCTGTATGGTTCAGCGGTGAGCTGACCGTACCCAAGGGTAATTTCAAAGCGAAGCTTACGGGCAGGTCGCTCAACAGACTTATTCCCGGCGCAATGCTGACCTTCGGCTTCAAGGGAAAGACAATAAAATAATAAAACACAAGGGCAGGACTGAAAATCAGTCCTGCCTGCATTTTTTCCTGTATTCAAAGGGTGACATTCTGTACACCTGTTGAAAGCATCTGTAGAAGGTTGAGTAATCCTCAAAGCCGTACTGTGTACAAATTTTGGATATCGGAATGTCTGTTGATGCCAATACGGTAGCCGCCGCACCAGTTTGTATACGAAGTATGTAGCTCTTGGGGGTCTCACCTGCAGAAGCCTTAAACAGCTTTCTGAAATATGATTCGCTCATAAAGCAAGCCTCAGCCATGCCCGATACGGTAGGCTGTCTGCCGTTATCTATTGCAGAGGAAACATAATTCATAGCAGACAGCACACTGCGGTTCTTTTTATAGCCGCTGTAGCTGTCGACAGACACAGTGCTGTTGTGTGACAAAAGCACAAGCAATTCCGAAAACTTCAAGGTCAAAATATCCGAAAGTGCAATATCGCCCCTTGCTTCTCCTTGAAAAATATCGGCAATATCCGTTATCAGACGGTGTATTTCGGGATGCTGTTTTTTGGTAAAAACACCGCTTGTATCAATTTTTTGTGCAAGCTCGGCAAAATATGCCACATCAATATTTACATGAGGTGATGACATTTTCAAAGGGTCAATGCTGATAAACATCCATACAGTACCCTCTCTGTCGGTTATGTTGTAATGAGGCTGAAAGGGCAATATCAGCTGTACATCGCCTGCCGAAAAGGGTATCTCGCCGCTGTCCGTCATACAAACACCGCCGCCGCTGAGACAGACCCCCAGCTCAAATGCATCGTGATAGTGCAACAGCTTGAATTCACTGACATGCATGGTATAAAGAGCAACCTCGTAAAAATTCTTCTCAAGTCCCCTCACCTTTTCGTATATTATATTAACGCTGTCTCTTTTCATGTTCATCACCCCTTGTAATAATATACACCCATTATTGCAAAAAATCAACCGATAAAAAATCGAAAATGCAATATTTGTATCCGTAATGCAATAGACATGCGGTGTTATTTTTGATATTATTTATTTGAAGGAGTGATAAAAATGGTAAACAATGTTGTAAACGAAATAAATAACGCCCGTGTGTTCACATACGACGCCGAAACAAAAATGAAGCTTGAGGGTACTCTGAAGGATGCGGTGAGCTTTATTGAAAGAAACCAGATATGCGATGTGGGACTCTGGCAGAGATTTGTTGAGCTGTTCCGTTGGCACGGAGACGGCTGCGGCGACCCCTGGGTGAGCTGGAGAAGCGAATATTGGGGCAAGATGATGCGAGGCTCGGCAATGGTGGTAAAGTACACAGGCGACAGCGAAATGTACAAGATACTCGAAAATACAGCCAGGGATATACTGACCACCGAGGACGAGCATGGCAGAATATCGGGATATTCCGTTGATGAGGAATTTACCCGCTGGGATATCTGGGGCAGAAAATATGTAATGCTCGGCATGATGTACTTCATGGAGATATGCCGTGACGAAGAATTGACAAGAGCAATGACCGAGTCAATGTGCCGTCAGGCTGACTATCTCATTGAGAGGATAGGCAACGGAAAGCTGGACATCAGAGAATGCTCGATGAATTGGGAGGGACTGAACTCCTGCTCGATACTTGAGCCCATTGTCCGCCTTTACAGACTCACAGGCGAAAAGAGATATTTTGAATTTGCGGAGTATATTATATCAACCGGGTTTATTCAGTCGGCAAACATAATCGAGCTTGCCATTGAGGACAAGGTATCTCCCCATGAGTACCCTGTTGTCAAGGCATATGAGATGATGTCCTGCTTTGAGGGTCTTTTGCAATTCTACTACATAACGGGCATAGAAAAATACAAGACAGCCGTTCTCAACTTCGGAAAGAGAATAATCGACGGAGAGCTGAGCATTATCGGCTGCAGCGGTTGTACTCACGAGCTGTTCGACCATACCTCAGTAAGACAGACACAGACCGATTACGAGGGAGTTGTTCAGGAGACCTGCGTTACGGTAACCTGGATGAAGTTTGCCGCGGCAGTGATTGAGCTGTCGGGAGATGCAAGCTTTGCAGACCGCATTGAGCAATCCTTCTACAATGCTTATCTCGGAAGCTTCAATACCCAAAGAGTGCCTTCGGTAAGGTCGGGCACCAAGGGCAGAGAATTTTTGGTTCCGCAGGTTCTTCCCTTCGATGCCTATTCTCCCCTTGTAAGCAATATACGCGGCCGCGCTACAGGCGGTATCAACCACTTCCCCGACGGCACCTTCTACGGTTGCTGTGCCTGTATCGGCGGTGCGGGAGCTGGTGTGATACCCCGCATGGCAGTAATGAAGTCGGAAAAAGGTATTGTGCTTAACTTCTACGAAAAGGGCGTGATAGAGACCTCTGCGCCTTCGGGCAAGCCAATAAAGCTGACCATCGATACAAGATACCCTTATGAAGGCAAAATAGACCTGACTGTAGAGACAGAAACCGACGAGGAGTTTTCCGTCTCGTTCAGAATACCCGAGTGGTGCGAAAATGCTTCGGTAGCCTCTGCCGGTAAGGAATACAAGTGCGAGGCAGGCTACTTTGCTCTGACAAAAAATTGGGCAAAGGACGGCAAAGCAACTCTTACCCTTCCCATGAAGGTGAAGCGCGTGCTTCCTCCAAAGGATGCCGTAAACAGTGACATATTTGCCGCTTACACCTACGGTCCCTTAGTTCTTGCGGCAGACAAGAGGATAACCGACCCCGATGCAGTTCTTGACGTCATCTGCGACGGAAGTGAAAAGGAAGTATACTGCCCCGAAATAAGAGAGGCTGAAATATGCCTCAAGGTCGCTCTCGCAAGCGGACAAAAGGTGCGTCTTATAGACTATGCATCTGCAGGAAAGACCTGGTCCGAGGACTCCCGCTGTGCCGCATGGCTGAGAAGAAAGTAAAAAGCGGCGAGCCTCCGCCGGCAATTCTCGCCTATCATTGCCTTGCAATTAGTCCGACAAGGTAAAACGGCGAAATTGGTTTCAATGGATTTCCTATGCAGTAAAAAATTTTTCAAAAAACTATTGACAAACTCAAAAAACGGTGATATAGTGTATTTATCGAAATATTTAAAGGCTGTGACGAAGACGGTTTTGCCGGGCGGTTTACAGAGAGTTGGCGTTTGGTGCGAGTCAACATCTGACCTGCAAAGTATCCTATCACTTCCGAGCCGGAATGCTGAACGCATGTCAAGTAAGTGTTCCCGTGATTGCTGCGTAAAGGCATAGGAATTGTCAGATTCCAAGAGTGGCAGGTCTCCTGCAATTTGAGTGGTACCGCGGATGAGTTAATTTCACCCGTCTCAAAGAAAAACTTTGAGACGGGTTTATTTTTTTACAAGGAGGAACAGAAAATGTCAACAACTTCAAAAACAAAGCTTCTGGAGGTAGCACGCCGAATTCGTGAAATGCGTGAAATCGAAGGAATAAGCATTGAAGAAATGGCAGAAAAGACAGAGGTTTCTGTCGAAGATTATCTCGAATACGAAGCAGGAAATGCAGATTTCCCCTTCTCTTTTATACACAAGTGCTCGCTTGTTTTCGATATTGAAATTACAGATATTCTTGAGGGTAAAAGCGCAAATCTCCGTTCCTATACCATCACCCGCAAGGGCGAGGGACAGGACACAGCAAAGGAAAACGGCATACAGATTCAGAGTCTTGCACCCAAGTTCAAGGACAAGATAGCAGAACCGTACTGGGTAAAATACGATTACGACCCCGAACTTCAAGATAAGCCCATAAATGTTACCACCCACTCGGGTCAGGAATTCGATTATGTGGTAAGCGGCAGACTTAAAATTCAGGTAGGCGACAACGTTGAATATCTCAGTGAGGGTGACAGCATCTACTACAACAGCTCCGAGCCTCACGGAATGATAGCAGTTGACGGAAAGGAATGTCTGTTTGTAGCGGTAGTTCTTCCCGGCGAAGCTACAGAAGAAACAACCGTAAGAAAAACCATTGCGGCATCAACTGCAAAGGCAGGACTTGTAAGTGAAAAATTCATCAAATGTGTAGAGGACGAAAACGGCTCTCTTGTTTCCATTGATTTTGAAAACGAAAACGAGTTCAATTTCGCATTTGATGTTGTTGATGCTATCGCAAAGAAGGACCCTGCAAAGCTGGCAATGATTCATATAGACAAAAATAAGGTGGAAAGAAAGTTCACCTTCAACGATATGAAGCGTCATTCCGCACAGGCGGCAAACTACTTCAAGTCACTGGGAATCAAGAAGGGTGACAGAGTTATGCTTGTTCTCAAGCGTCACTATCAGTTCTGGTTCTCAATTCTCGCACTTCACAAGCTTGGCGCCGTAGCTATTCCCGCAACAAACCTTCTTGTTGCTCATGACTTTGACTACCGCTTCAATGCGGCGGGGGTTTCGGCAATTGTCTGCAGTGCCGACGGTCAGATAGCCGAACAGGTAGACCTTGCTCAGGATGCAAGCCCCACTCTCAAAACAAAGATACTTGTAGGCGGAAAGAGAGAAGGCTGGCACGATTTTGACGAGGAGTATTCGCTCTTCTCAACACACTATTACAGAACCGAGGAAACAGCCTGCGGCGACGATATGATGCTCATGTTCTTCACATCGGGCACAACAGGCTATCCCAAGATTGCGGCTCATTCATATAAGTATGCACTGGGTCACTACCCCACAGCAAAGTATTGGCATATGGTAGAGCCCGACGGACTCCACTTTACAATTTCGGACACAGGCTGGGGCAAGGCTCTCTGGGGCAAGCTCTACGGACAGTGGCTGTGCGAGGGTGCTGTATTTACCTATGACTTCGACAAATTCGATGCCTCCGAAATTCTTCCCATGTTTGCAAAGTACGGCATCAAGACCTTCTGTGCGCCTCCCACAATGCTCCGTATGATGATAAAGGAGGATATCTCAAAGTACGACCTTTCCTCCGTAAAGCACATGACAACAGCGGGAGAGGCGCTTAACCCCGAGGTTTATTATCAGTTTGAGAAGCTGACAGGACTTCAGATTATGGAGGGCTTCGGTCAGACAGAGCTTACACTCACAATTGCAAATCTTATCGGAAAAGACCATAAGGTCGGCTCCATGGGACGTCCTGTGCCTCTTTACGATGTACAGATACTTGACCCCGACGGAAATCCCGTACCTAACGGTGAAAACGGAGAAATCTGTGTAAAGATAAGTGACAAAGTGCCTTGCGGTCTCTTCCTTGGCTATTACGGAAACGAGGAAAAGACAAAGGAAGTTATGCATGACGGCTACTATCATACAGGCGACGTTGCATGGCGAGATGAGGACGGCTTCTTCTGGTATGTGGGAAGAACAGATGACGTTATCAAGTCATCGGGCTACCGCATCGGTCCTTTTGAAATAGAAAGTGTAATTATGGAGCTCCCCTACGTTCTGGAATGCGGTGTTTCCGCCGCTCCCGACGAGGTCAGAGGTCAGGTAGTTAAGGCAAGCATTGTGCTTGTCAAGGGTACCGAGCCCACAGAGGAGCTGAAGAAAGAAATTCAGGAGTATGTAAAGAAGCACACCGCTCCTTACAAATATCCCCGTATAGTAGTATTCAGAGATGAGCTTCCCAAGACAATAAGCGGAAAAATTCAAAGAAATAAGCTATAATTTGCAAAAAAATATTGACAAACCTCATCTGATGTGATATACTTCTAATATTCAAGAAAAGGCTTTGACGAAGAGTGTACCGATACATCTATGTTCAGAGAGACGGCGTTTGGTGCAAGCCGTAGATAGACATTGGTATTTGTAGCTTCCGAGCCGAGAGGAAGAAAACATGTGTGAGTAGACCCTCTCCGTGATTGCTGCGTAAACGCATAGGAATTGATTGATTCCAAGAGAGGCGGTTAGTCCGCAACTTGAGTGGTACCGCGGGCGTTGTTAATATGCTCGTCTCAAGGATCATATCTTTGGGACGAGCTTTTATTGTCCCGATACAAAACCGGAGGAAATGATGCAACAGATTACAGGACTTGATTTTAAAATCAAGGAAATGGCAGGGCGTATACGGGAGCTTCGCGAAATCGTAGGACTCACTGCCGAAGAAATGTCAAAGAAAACGGATGTATCCGTACAGGAGTACATAAGCTGTGAAAAGGGAGAAAGCGACCTTACCTTTGCTTTCATCTACCGTTGTGCGCTTGCTCTCAATGTTGATGTTACGGATATCATTGAGGGTCACAGCCCCAAGCTGAAAACCTACACCATGACAAGAAACGGTCTCGGTCAGAAAATTGAACAGGCTCACGGTATGACATACTACAGCCTCGCTTCCGAATTTAAAAACAGAATTGCGGAGCCTCTTTATGTCCGTGCCGCTTACAATGACGATAACAGCGATATCGAGCTGACCACACACGCAGGTCAGGAATGTGATATTATCATTGAGGGTCACCTCAAAGTACAGGTCGGTGAGCACACAGAAGTGCTGGGACCCGGTGACAGTATTTACTATAACAGCTCCGAGCCTCACGGAATGATTGCCGTAAACGGACATGACTGTCTTTTCTACGCAATAGTTCTTAATCCTACAGGTGAATCTATCCCCGAGCTTATTCCCCATCCCACGGTTACAACGGAAAGACAGCTCCCCAAGGACACCACAGACAGAGTATACCGCAATTTCATCGACACCGAAGAGGATGAAAACGGTACTCCCACATCAATTAAATTCAAAAACACAGAAAAATTCAATTTTGCCTTTGATATTGTTGATGCCATTGCCGACAAGTCCCCTGACAAGCTGGCTATGCTTCACATAGATGTAAACAAGAACGAAAGACGCTTTACCTTCAAGGATATGAAGAAGATGTCCGCACAGGCGGCAAATTACTTCAAGTCTCTCGGCATCAAAAAGGGTGACAGAGTTATGCTTGTTCTGAAGCGTCACTATCAGTTCTGGATAGCAATGCTGGGACTTCATAAGCTGGGCGCTATTGCAGTGCTTGCAACAAACCAGCTTCAGGAGCATGATTTTGAATACCGCTTCAATGCGGCGGGAATTTCTGCCATACTCTGCACTGCAGACGGAGATACCGCTCATCAGGTTGAATTGGCAATTGAAAAGTCACCCACAGTACAAACCAAGATAATAGTAGGAAGCGACCGTGAGGGCTGGAGAAACTTTGATGAGGAGCGTTCACTCTTCTCAACTCATTTCAACAGAACAGAGGATACCCCCTGCGGAGATGACCTGATGCTGATGTTCTTCACATCGGGAACAACAGGCTACCCCAAGATTGCCTCACACTCCTGCAAATATGCACTGGGTCACTTCCATACAGCAAAATACTGGCACACTGTTGACCCTGACGGACTTCACTTCACTATTTCGGACACAGGCTGGGCTAAGTCCATGTGGGGCAAGTTCTACGGTCAGTGGGTATGCGAGGCGGCTACCTTTGTTTATGATTTTGACCGCTTCGATGCAGCGGATATCCTTCCGATGTTCGCAAAATATCAGATAACCACCTTCTGCGCTCCCCCTACAATGCTCCGTATGATGGTAAAAGAGGATATTTCAAAATACGACCTCTCATCTGTCAAGCATATGACAACTGCGGGCGAAGCGCTTAATCCCGAAGTATATAACCAATTTGAAAAGCTGACAGGACTTCAGATACTTGAAGGCTTCGGTCAGACAGAAAGCACTATGATAATAGGTAACCTTGTAGGTACATCTCACAAGGTAGGTTCTATGGGCAAGCCTGCTCCCATCTACGATGTTGAGCTTCTCGACCCCGACGGAAAGCCTGTCAAAGACGGAGAAAACGGCGAAATTTGCGTAAACGTTAAAAACGGCGCACCCTGCGGACTGTTCACAGGCTATTACCTCAACGAAGAAAAGACCCGTGAGGTATGGTATGACGGCTATTATCACACAGGCGACGTTGCATGGCGTGACGAGGACGGCTTCTTCTGGTATGTGAGCCGTATAGACGATGTTATAAAGTCATCGGGCTACCGCATCGGTCCTTTTGAAATAGAGAGTGTAATCATGGAGCTTCCCTACGTTCTGGAATGCGGTGTATCTGCTGCTCCCGACGAGGTAAGAGGACAGGTAGTTAAAGCAAGTATCGTGCTTGTCAAGGGCACCGAGCCTACAGAAGAACTTAAAAAAGAGATACAGAATTATGTAAAGAGCAGAACTGCTCCCTACAAGTATCCCAGAATAGTAGTATTCAAGGATTCTCTTCCCAAAACTGTCAGCGGAAAAATCCAGAGGAATAAATTGTAATGAAATACAAAAGAATAACCCTTCTTTCGGGGCATTACGGAAGCGGAAAGACCAACATAGCGGTTAACATGGCGTTTGAACTGAAAAAACAGGTTGACAGTGTTGTGGTTGCCGATATGGATATAGTCAATCCTTATTTCCGTACCAAGGACAGTCAGAAGGAGTTTGAAGAGGCAGGAATAAAGCTTATAGCCTCCGCCTTTGCAGGCTCTAATGTAGACCTTCCATCCCTTCCGCAGGAGATGTACGCACTAACCGATGACCGCACAAGTCATTGCATACTTGATATCGGAGGTGACGAGCGAGGTGCATTGGTGCTTGGAAGATATGCCCCAATGATAAAGGAAGAAAACGATTACGAAATGCTTTTCGTTTTCAATGCCTGCCGCCCCCTGACTCCCGATGCCGATTCTGCACTGGAGGTTATGAAGGAGATAGAATGGGCAGGAAAGATACCCTTTACAGGCATCATAAATAACTCAAACATCGGAGAAGAAACAACACCCGAGACAGTTTTATCGTCACTCGAAAAAGCAACGGAGCTGAGTGAAAAGGCGGGTATCCCACTCGTCATGACCTCGGTTCACTCGAAGATATTTCCCTCCCTTGAAAATAAAATACCAAATCTATTCCCATTAAAACTTCAAACAAAAATCATGTAAGGAGTGTAAAAAATGCCTAAACTTACTTTTAAAACAGACAATTGTAAGGGCTGTGGACTTTGCGTAGATGCTTGTCCCAAGGGCGTACTTGCAATTGCAAAAGAAAAAATCAACAAAAAAGGTCATCACCCTGTTGAAGCGGTGAAAGAGGACGCTTGTATCGGATGTACATTCTGTGCTACCATGTGTCCCGACTGTATAATCAAGATTGAGAAATAGAAAGGTCGTGAAAAAATGGCAGATAAAGTATTGATGAAAGGTAACGAGGCTATCGCAGAGGCTGCTATAGTTGCAGGCTGCCGCCATTACTTCGGTTACCCCATTACTCCTCAGACGGAAATTGCCGCTTACATGGCTAAGAGAATGCCCAAAATAGGCGGTTGCTTCCTTCAGGCAGAAAGTGAAATTGCCGCAATAAACATGGTATACGGCGTCGCTTCCTGCGGTAAGCGTGTTATGACATCTTCTTCAAGCCCCGGAATTTCACTCAAGGGAGAAGGACTTTCCTATCTTGCAGGTGCAGACCTTCCCGCACTTGTAGTTAACGTACAGAGAGGCGGTCCCGGTCTCGGTGGTATTCAGCCTTCTCAGTCAGACTATTTTCAGGCAACAAAGGGCGGTGCGCACGGTGACTTCCACATGGTAGTTTTTGCCCCCGCTTCCGTTCAGGAAATGGCTGACCTCACAGTACACGGATTTGACGTTGCAGACAAGTATCGCGTAACTTCTATGATTCTTGCCGACGGCACTATGGGACAGATGATGGAACCTGTTTCACTTGACCTCAATGTAAAACCCATGCCCGAAAAGCCTTGGGCAACCGTAGGTACAAAGCTGGAGCGCTTCCATAACATCACAAATTCTCTTTCTCTCGTTCCCGAAGAGCTTGAACAACTCAACTTCAAGAGATATGAGCGCTACGCCGAAATCGAAAAGAACGAAGTTATGTATGAAGAGTACATGATGGAGGATGCGGAAATCTGTATTGCCGCATTCGGTATTGCGTCCCGTGTGGCAAAGAATGCTATCGTTGAAGCGCGTGCACAGGGTATCAAGGTAGGTCTTATCCGTCCTATCACCCTTTGGCCCTTCCCCAAAGCTCCTTTCCTTAAGGCAACCGAAAAGGTACATTCATTTATTTCTGTTGAGCTTTCTATGGGTCAGATGATAGAGGATGTTCGCCTCGCAACAGAATGCCGCCGTCCCGTAACACTTGTTAACCGTGCAGGCGGTATGATTCCCACACCTGAACAGATTCTTGAAGCAATAAAAACAGCTCATAAAAACGGAGGTGCAAAATAATGGTAGTATTTGATAAACCCCATGCACTTGCCGACCTTCCCATGCACTACTGCCCCGGTTGTACACACGGTATTATTCACCGTCTTGTAGCCGAGTGTCTTGACGAGCTTGGCATTGAAGGAAGAACCATCGGTATTGCACCCGTTGGTTGCTCGGTTATGGCATACAATTATTTTAACTGTGATATGATAGAAGCGGCTCACGGACGTGCTCCCGCTATTGCAACAGGCGTTAAGCGTGCCAACCCCGAAAATCACATTGTATTTACATATCAGGGCGACGGTGACCTTGCCTCAATCGGTATGGCAGAAACCGTTCACGCTGCTGCCCGTAACGAAAACATAACTGTTATTTTCGTAAATAACGCCATTTATGGTATGACAGGCGGTCAGATGGCTCCCACCTCCCTTCCCGGTCAGGTTACACAGACCTCACCCTACGGACGTGATACAAGCCATTGCGGATTCCCGATCAAGGTTTGCGAAATGCTCTCTGAGCTTGACGGTCCCGAGTACCTCGAAAGAGTTGCTGTCAACAACGTAAAGAATGTCAAAGCAGCAAAGAAGGCTATCAAGAAGGCATTTGAAAATCAGATAAACAATAAGGGATTTTCTCTTATTGAGGTTGTTTCAAGCTGTCCCACAAACTGGGGTATGACACCTCAGAAGGCACTTGAATGGGTTTCCGAGAAAATGATTCCTTACTATCCTCTCGGTGTATACAAGGATAGAACAGCGGGAATTGTAAAGGGGGATAAATAATGACTAATCAGTACGTTTTTGCAGGCTTTGGCGGACAGGGTATCCTTTTTGCAGGAAAGCTTCTTGCCTATAAGGGTCTGACAGAGGACAAGCAGGTATCATGGCTTCCCTCCTACGGTCCCGAAATGAGAGGCGGTACAGCAAGCTGTTCTGTTATTATCAGCGAAACTCCCGTCGGCTCACCCATCGTTTCAAATCCCGATATTCTCATTGCCATGAATCTTCCCTCTCTTGACAAGTACGAAAGCACTGTCAAGGCAGGCGGTATGATATTCTATGATTCATCTCTCATTGAAAGAGAAGTTAAAAGAGATGATGTAAAAGTATTCCCCATTCCTGCAACAAAGCTTGCAGACGAAAACGGAACACCCACGCTTGCCAATATGATCATTATGGGCAAGGTGCTTGGTGAAACAGGCGAATTTACCGACGATGGTGTAATTGCGGCACTCAAGAAGGTAATTTCCGCAAAGCGTGCAGACATGCTTGATGTAAACCTTAACGCTATGAAAATCGGACGCGATTATTAATTGGAGGCGAAATTAATGGAAATTTCAATCACTCGCGCAAAGGAGCTTAAGGCAAAACCCGACAGCTCCACACTTGGCTTCGGTAAGATTTTCACCGACCATATGTTTATAATGGACTATTCACAGGAGGAAGGCTGGCACGATGCAAGAATCGTTCCCTTCGGACCCTTCCCCATTCACCCTGCTTCAACAGTTCTTCACTACGGCTCGGAGATATTCGAGGGACTTAAGGCATACCGTACAGCAGACGGCTCGGTACAGCTTTTCAGACCTCTTGAGAATATCCGCCGTTTGAACAGCTCTGCAGAGCGTCTCTGTCTCCCCGAAATTCCCGAGGAGCTTGCTCTTGAGGTTCTTACAAAATTTGTTGATTTTGAAAAGGATTGGACTCCTTCTGCAGAGGGTACTTCTCTTTATATCCGTCCTTTCCTCTTCGGTAACGATGAGACTCTCGGCGTTCATGCAGTACACAATGCAACCTTTATGATAATCCTTTCACCTGTAGGAAGCTACTACAAAGAGGGAATCAACCCCGTTAAGATTATGATAGAGGCTGACGATGTAAGAGCCGTAAGAGGCGGTACAGGATACACCAAGTGCGGCGGTAACTATGCTGCAAGTAACAGAGCAGGTCAGAAGGCTGAAGCTCAGGGTTACTCTCAGGTACTTTGGCTTGACGGTGTAGAGAGAAAGTACATCGAAGAAGTTGGTGCTATGAACGTTATGTTCAAGATCAACGGTGAGATAATCACACCTATGCTTTCAGGCTCTATTCTCCCCGGCATTACAAGAAAGTCATGCATTGAGGTACTGAAGTCTGAGGGCTACAAGGTAAGCGAGAGACTTCTCAGCATTGATGAGCTTGCCGAAGCACTTGAAAACGGCACTCTTGAAGAGGCTTGGGGTACAGGTACTGCGGCAGTAGTATCTCCCATCGGAGAGCTTGCTTACAAGGGCAAGAAGTTCGTTATCAACGAGGGCAAAATAGGCGAGGTTACTCAGCACCTTTACGATACCCTTACAGGTATTCAGTGGGGCAAGCTTGAGGACAAGTTCAACTGGATATATAAGCTTTAAGCTTTTGGTTTTTGTGGGGAGAGTATTCTTTTGAAGTCAAAGGAATACTCTCCCCCCTCTTAAGAAAAACTATTTCGGAAGATTTTTTATTTAAATACATCCTCTGCTTTTTAACGCATTAATACCATTACTAAAGGTTTCTGTGTATTGACAAATTATGTTATCTGTGTTACAATGTAACAGTTGAGGGAGTAGCAAGCACAATAGTGCAGTAAGTCAACATACTGGTCTTTGACCTGGCTTACTTTAATATGCGAGACTCATGGAAAGCAATGGCTGTACATGGGATACTTCTCTATGTTTGTATGGCATTTGCCATACTTTTTCTTTTTTGGGGGAATTATGAATTTAACGCTTTCATTTTTTATAACAAGTATAATGCTGGGCGTTGGCTTGGCAATGGACGCTTTTTCGGTGTCCCTCGTTTCCGGTCTCAGTGAGCCATGCATGAAGTATCGCAAGATGACATGCGTTGCAGGAGTGTTCGCCTTCTTCCAGGCGTTGATGCCCATGATTGGCTGGTTATTGGTACACACTGTACTGGAATTATTCAAATCCTTTGAAAAATACATACCTGTCATTGCACTGGTACTCTTGGGCTACATCGGTATAAAAATGATAATAGAGGGCTTGCACTGCGAGGGTGAGGACTGTAAATGCCGAAAGCTGACCCTGTCCGCACTGCTGATACAGGGAATTGCTACTTCAATCGATGCGCTGTCGGTAGGGCTTGATATTGCTGAATACGACCTGCTTCAGGCACTGATTTCGGCACTAATAATTGCTGCCATTACCTTCGTTATATGCTTCTTCGGAATAATAATAGGAAAAAAAACAGGCACTGTGCTTTCGGGAAAAGCAAATATTTTCGGCGGAGTCATACTGGTGCTTATCGGTATTTACATCTTTGTAAGCAGTTTATTCTAAAGGAAAAAAATGTTATATCTTAATCAGCTCGAATACGGGCACATCAAATACTATCACAATGTAGACAACGGCGGTCCTGTTGAGGGACGTGACACAGTAAGGTCATCGGGATGTGGACTCTGCTCACTTTGTATGATAGTAGACCACTTGACCTTGGAAAGCCTCTCGATTGAGGAATGCGTAAAAATGTCAGAGTCAAGCGGTGCAAACCATGCCGCAGGTACGGATATGAAAATTCTCGGTCCGATAATTGCGGAAAAATTCAATCTTGACCTTAAGACCACCACAGACAAAGCTGAAATGATAGCCCACCTTCAAGGTGGAGGCGAGATAATCGCACATGTGGGAAACAAGGGTGAAGGTAAACCCGGGCTGTTCACTGCAAGAGGACACTATATCACCCTTATTTCGGTTAACGGTGACGAGGTATGCATTCTCGACCCAAGCTACAAGGAAGGAAAATTCGATACCGATGACAGAAAAGGCAAGGTTCGTGTCGTTGCCCCCTTTGTATACTGCCCTGTGGATACCCTTATGGGTGAAATTATAAAACTTGGCTTTTATATGTTTAAAAGAAAGAGTTTTTAAAGGTGGAACCTCCGCCCGCAATTATTGCCTATCGCAAGCTATGCACCCCGGACAAAGTAAAACGGTGAAGCTGATTTGCATGCAATTTCATATGAAATATAAAAAAGTACTTGACAAATCAATGTTAGCGTGATATAATCTATCATCATCAAAAATAGTACTAAATGCATTGAAGGAATTATTGCTTTTTCCTATTCCGTCAAAGAGAGCCGAGTTTGGTGTGAGTCGGTACGGTAAGTTAAAGTGAGTCTCGTTCCGGAGCAGGATCGCCCAACGTGCAAAGCACTGCGTAAGCGGTCACGGTTTGTCCCGTTACCTTGACAGAAAGCTTGATGGAGCTTTACAGAGTGACTGCATATGCAGTAATTCGGGGTGGTACCGCGAAGTATTATTCGTCCCCTTAGCCAAACGGCTGAGGGGTTTTTTTGTTGCATAAATTCAGAAAGGATGAAAGAAAAATGAAAAAAATCCAAATCACAGACATCACACTTAAAAAACTGGCGCAAGAGCGTAATGTTAACCTTCTTTTCCGTGACAAAACCGCTATCGCCGCATGTGCTGACAGACTGGGAGTTGACGCCATTGAGCTTGCGCCCGTTAAAAACGTGCGTGAGGATACTATCATCTATAAAACAATATCACAAAATATCACCAACTGTACAGTTGCAATCCCCGTAGGCTTTACAGCAGAGGATGTTGCTGCGGCATGGGAATGCGTAAAGGATGCTATTCATCCAAGACTTCAGATAGAGCTTCCCACCTCCACTGTTCAGATGGAATATACCTACCACCTCAAGGCAGACAAAATGGTTGCAAAAATAGGAGAATTGGTAGAGGAAGCAAAAAAATACTGCAACGATGTTGAATTTGTAGCTCTTGATGCTACAAGAGCTGACACCGACTTCCTTGTTGCGGCAGTAAAGGAAGCCGAGGCGAAGGGTGCAAACATCGTAACTGTATGCGATGATGCCGGTGTTTCGCTTCCCGAAGAAATTGCATCACTTGTACAGCTTGTAAAGAATGCTGTTGATATCTATGTATATGCACAGGTATCCGATAAGCTCAGTATGGCTGTATCCTCTGCGGTATCCGCTATAAATGCCGGAGCAGAAGGACTCAAGTGCGCTATGGCAGGAAATGAAGCTCTCTCGGTAGGCGCATTCTCTGACACCGTAAGAGCAAGAGGAGATGCAATTGACATTTCCACCTCTCTCAAGGATACAAAAATCCATGCAAGCATTGATGACCTGTTGACATCAATAAAGCATGAGGCATACACCTCAGAGGAACAGGTCAGCGAAAAGAAGAACATTCTTCTTGATAAAGACAGCACAATATCCCAGGTAGCTCAGGCGGCTCAGGTACTTGGCTATGACCTTTCTGACAGCGACTGCGGAAATGTACACAAGGCACTTCTTCAGGTATGCGAAAAGAAGGGCTCTGTAGGAGCAAAGGAATTCGAAGCCCTGATTGCAAGCTCGGCAATGCAAGCTCCCTCAACATATCATCTTGAAGGCTATACCACCAATTCTTCAAACCTGACTCCTTCCATGTCTCAGGTAACACTCAGATGCGGTGATGAAATACTTTCGGGTGTCAGCACCGGTGACGGTCCCATCGACTCCGCTTTCCGAGCTATTGAGCAGAGCATCGGATACCACTATGAGCTTGACGATTTTCAGGTACAGGCAGTTACAGAGGGTAAGGAGGCGCTCGGCTCTGCGCTTGTAAGACTCCGCAACAAGGGCAAGCTCTATTCGGGTAACGGAATTTCCACGGATATTGTTGCCGCAAGTATAAGAGCCTACATTAACGCACTTAACAAGATTGTATTCGAGGAGGAATAAAATGAAGCTGGTATTTTCCACCGAAAACGTAAGCAGAGCATCATTCATTGACCTTTGCCGTTACGCTTACGATTACGGGTATTCGGGATTTGAGATATATGATGCCATAAAGGAAAGAAAACAGCATTATGACAGCATTCTCCGAAGCGGAAATACTTCGGATGCCAAGCGCAAGCTGTTAAACCGAAATCTCACAGTTCCTGCTCTTACCTTCCCCTATCCTATTGACTGCGAAGAAGCCACATCGGAAGATATAGCAAGGTACGTTGACATGGCTGCTTCCGCAGGTGTTGAAAATGTTATTGTAAACGTAAACGGAGATATTTCTCCCACCATACTTTCCGCAAAGCTTACAAACGCATTAAAGGCGGCAGAAAAGTCTGATATACAAATACTTTTCGAAACATCCGGAGTTCTTTCGGACACAGAAAAGGTACTTGAAGTAATCAATTATTTGTCCTCTGCCTCGGTTGGTGTGGCATGGAATGTGCGTGAAACCTTTTTCAAGGCAGGAGAAAGCGCCGAAACTACCATTAAAAATCTGGGAGCTTATATAAAATATGCACGTCTGGGTGATATGGAGAACGGAAAAAACGTTCTTATCGGCGAAGGCGAGCTTCCTGTAGGCAATTTCATAAACGCACTGTCCTCACTCAACTTTGACGGATGTATCTGCGTTGCCTGGAATGAAGAAATAAACGATGCTGATATCGTACTGACTCATTTTTCAAACTATATTGCCAATCTCAACCGAAAGAAAGTAAAAAGTGACAGCGCTTATTACAACAGGGCAAAAACAGGTACCTTCCCCTGGAAGAAATATGACATCCTTGATTATACCTTCTCGGATGTACTCGATACCATGGTAAAGAATTATCCCGACCAGTATGCATTCAAATATACAACTCTCGATTATACCAGAACCTATGCTGAATTCCGCAGAGATGTTGACGAGTGTGCGGCGGCACTGATATCACTGGGAGTAAAGGCGGGAGACCACGTTGCTATTTGGGCAACAAATGTTCCTGCTTGGTATATAACCTTCTGGGCAACCACAAAAATAGGTGCGGTGCTTGTTACAGTAAACACCGCATACAAAATACACGAAATCGAATATCTTCTCAAGCAGTCCGACACCCACACTCTGATAATGATTGAGGATTGCAAGGATATCAACTACAAAGAGATAATCGAGGAGCTTTGCCCTGAGCTTCAGCACACAGAACCGGGACAGCCTGTTTATTCCAAGGCTCTTCCATTCCTCCGCAATGTTGTAACGGTAGGCTTCTCAATGAACGGATGTCTTACCTGGGAGGAGATGCTCAAGCGTTCGGAGCTTGTCCCCAAGGAGGAGGTACGCAGACGTGCTTCGCTTGTAAAGCCTGACGATGTCTGTAATATGCAGTACACATCGGGTACAACAGGCTTCCCCAAGGGTGTTATGCTGACACACCGAAACATTGTCAACAACGGTAAGACCATCGGAGACAGAATGGATCTGTCCACTGCTGACCGTATGATGATCCAGGTACCCATGTTCCATTGCTTCGGAATGGTGCTTTCCATGACTTCAATGATGACACACGGCGGTACGCTCTGCCCCATGCCCTACTTCTCACCCAAGTCATCCCTTGCCTGCATCAACGACGAGCATATAACCTGCTTCAACGGTGTTCCTACAATGTTCATAGCACTTTTCAACCATGCAGACTTCGCAAAGACCGATTTTTCATATATGAGAACGGGTATTATGGCAGGTGCAAACTGTCCCGCAGACCTTATGAGGCGTGCGGCTGACGAAATGAATATGCGTGAGATAATTTCGGTTTACGGACAGACCGAGGCATCGCCCGGATGTACAATGGGCGAGGTAAACGAGGATATTGACCACAGAGTTGAAACAGTTGGTTCACCCTTCCCGGGCGTTGAGTGTAAGATAATCGATCCCGAAACAGGGGAGGAATTGCCCGACGGTGAAAGCGGTGAATTTGTGGCACGTGGCTTTAACATAATGAAGGGCTATTACAAAATGCCCGAAGCAACTGCACAAACCATCGATAAAGACGGATGGCTTCACTCAGGCGACATCTGCTGCCGTACACCCGACGGATATTTCAAGGTAACGGGCCGTCTTAAGGATATGATAATCCGAGGCGGTGAAAACCTTTATCCCCGTGAAATTGAGGAGTTTTATCTTACCAATCCCAAGGTGCGTGACGTACAGGTGGTTGGTGTACCCGACGAAAGATATGGTGAGGAATGCTGTGCGTGGATAATTCTCCACAAGGGCGAAACTTCGGATGAAAATGAAATGAAGGAGTTTGGATACGCCTCCATTGCAAGACACAAGGTACCCCGTTATTTCCTCTTCGTTGAGGAATTCCCCATGAATGCGGCAGGTAAGATACTCAAGTACAAGATGAAGGACGAATCTGCTGAAATATTGGGATTGAAAAAATAAGCAGTGCTTTCGAAAGGCGATGAATATATAGTGAAGAAATACAGAATAATTGACTCTCACTGTCACATATATCCCGACAAAATCGCTCAAAAGGCATCTGCCAGTACGGGAGAATTCTACAAAATGCCTTCCCGATTGGATGGCAAGATAAGCACGTTGCTGGAGCGCGGCGAAAAGGCAGGGATTGAGCATTTTGTTGTTCAATCGGTTGCAACTACACCGCATCAGGTTTCAAGCATCAACAAATTTATTGCAGATGCGGTCACTCACAGCAACGGAAAATTCACAGGACTTGGCACACTTCATCCTGACAGCTCTGATATAGAGGCTGATATTGAAGAAATCATCAGCCTTGGATTAAAGGGTGTAAAGCTTCATCCTGACATACAGCAGTTTAAGATTGACGATTACCGTATGCTCAAGATATATGAGCTTTGCGAAGGCAGACTTCCCATCCTTATGCACACCGGTGACAGCCGCTTTGACTATTCAAACCCAAACAGAATGATGCCAATACTTGAAATATATAAAAAGCTGACAGTCATCGGGGCTCATTTCGGCGGTTGGTCCGTTTGGGATGAAGCAACGAAAAACCTCAGCAAATATGAAAATTTCTATGTAGATTGTTCTTCCTCTTTGTATGCACTCACCTGTGATAAAGCAAAGGAGCTTATTACAGCCTACGGAACAGAGCGTGTATTGTTCGGTACGGATTATCCCATGTGGGAGCCTGCAGGTGAAATCGAAAGATTTATGCAGCTGAAGCTTACCGAACAGGAACGGGAGGACATTCTCTACAACAACACGGCCGGGCTTTTGGGAATAGAATAACAGTAACAAAAAGCGGTCAGTGACCGCTGACAATGCTCGCCTATCCAAACCCTGCACAAACGGCAACATTGTAAAACGGCGAGGTTATTTCCGAGAAATTTCCTAAATATCAAAAAGGTTTCGGAGTTTTTCCGAAACCTTTTTATCTTTGATTGACGAATCAATAAAAACCTTTACATTTCCAAAGTACGACAAGTCTGTAATTTTTGTTTACTTTGTTATTCTTATATAGTTAAAATTGGTTATTGCATTTCCGAAATAGCGTGACTGATACACAAGATTGTTTACTATTTCATCAGCTCTTTCATCAAACACAAGCTGAGGAAGGTAAAGATTTTCTTCTGTAGTATTTACAATGGGAATAATTCTGTATGACAGCGACTTGATGCCTGTTGTGTCCTTTACAAAGGTCTGACGGAAGAGGAATGCATAGTTTGTATTCTTCATCTCCGCATCGACGCTTCCGCTGTAGGTAAGGTCGCCTGTTTCGTACACTATCATCTTGTTGTTATAGGACTCAATACCCTGTGCCACTCTCGAACCGTATCCTACAACAAGGTCCGCACCCGATACTCCGTCACCTATGGCGGCACGGGCTATTTCCTTGTTATATGCATCAAAATGAGCCTCATATTCGCTGATTGTACTGCCAAGATAGTCCGAAGAAAGAGTGTCAGCCTTTCTCTGTCTGGTATTCCAATGGATAAGAACAATTACAAGCTCTGCGCCGTTTTCTCTTTCGGCTGAAACTGCATTTTTTATGACCTCTTTGTTTCTGTCCTTCTGTTCATCGGTAACAGGAGTTTCTGTAAGGTCAAAGGTTATATATACTACCTTTCCGAAGTCATCGGATAAGCTCTGTGAACCGGTATGCACCGAATAAGAAATCCCATTATCCTTGAGAGCCTTTGCTGTTTCGTTAAGTCCGTTTTCGCCGTATTCCATTACATTATGAGATGCAAGGGACACAGCATCAATACCAACAAGTCTCTTTGCATAATCCGGAGAGCCCTTTGCGGGATTTGTAGATTCAGAATCCGCCAAAGTTGTGAGAGGAGCCTCCAGAGCAATTACCGTCATATCATCGCAGGCTGTAACAGGAGATATTGCAAAGAAAGGATATGTATGCTTATAT
Source organism: uncultured Oscillospiraceae bacterium (assembly GCA_964650465.1). GTDB lineage: Bacteria > Bacillota > Clostridia > Oscillospirales > SIG627 > RGIG6353. Next base: position 38,372 of record CAZYTA010000001.1, read on the forward strand.
TTTTCAATCTGCTTTGAAAACTTGAGTGACTCCGTAGTGCCAAGCTTGTCACCCATCAAAGCGCCGCCACCTACAGTAACAGTAAAGGTTGAGCCATCCAAAGAAGCTATACTGTTTTCGTACAAAGCCAGCATTGCCAGTGTTGTGCTTCCTCCTGCCTCGGTATCAAGTGTGGGATAATAATCAATTCTCTCATTACCCAGCTTAGATGCAGCATTATCAATGCTTACAAGCATATTGGAAACCTTTGACGAAAAATCACTGTCGCTTGAAAAACCATTCTTGGCTGTCTTGAAGCTTGCGGAAAGTGTTGCCAGATAGTCCGAGCCCGGTTTATCTCCCACTTCTGTGGTAGCAAGATGCTCCGAAACTCTGTCAAGATTTTCTATTATGTAGTCAAGGTCTGAGAATTTTTTCTCATCTCCGTATGCAAGATTATCAATGAAGTTTTCCACCTTATCGGCAAATGAGGATATTGCATTAGCATTAAGCTCTACCGCTTGAGTTGGCACAGTCTGTGTATCGTCAGACGGGGTAACAGGTGTATCTTTGTCACCTGAGGAAACAACGGGAGGTATGTATTCTTCTGAATTTATAAGCTTTACTGTCATCAGCATAGATGCGCCCAGAGCAGCTACACACAGACAAAGACAAATTATTCTGCTTTTCATTTTTCTCATCCTTTTCGTGGTTTTTATATATCATAACATATTTTTCGTGAATTGAAAAGAGTTTTTTACTTTTTTATAGTATTTTTTTATATCCCATGAAATTGCCGTCGGAGGCTCTCCGTTTTTTATCCTGCCTTGAAATCTATTATTTCGCCCACTATGTCATCGTCAAGATTTTCAATTGATGTATACGCATCGGGAACTCGTCCCACTATGACGGTGTCTGCGATAACCATGCTGTCTGTAACCTTGACGGTATTGTGATCGCCAAGAACAATTACTCCAAGCTCAACTTCTACGTTCAAATTTATTCTGTGCCAGGACTGGTTTATTCCCACTTCGGAAAAGCTGCTTTCAACAGTACTGAGCACACTGTCTGTAGGTATCAGCTTTATTGAGAGGTTAAAGCCCCTTCCGGAAAGCAGATACATACCCGTAAGATTTCCTATAGGTATTTGAAGCATCCGTTTGCTGTCATTTGACAGTATTTCAAGTATTTTCAGTGAAACCGCGCTTTTTATTCGGTTGATGTTTACAATATTTGAAGAGAGAGAAAGAACATTGCCGTCGGAATCGCTGTTAACAGTGACAAGGTCACTGTAGGAAATGTCATTTTCCTCAAGCACCGCCCTTACAGCACTGTTTATCACCTGTGTGGCGTGGGAACGGGAGTACTGAAGAGCTCTTGCATTTATAATGGGAAGTAATTGGTTAAAAGAAAAAATAAACAAAAGAACAAGGCAAAGCAGAGTCAGCAAAATTATGACAAATCTTCGTCTTAGTTTTTTCACTTTTTTCACCTCATTAAAGTTTATTCATCAGCATAAAATCAAGACAAAAGCACCAATGCTGTGTTTTTGATGTTTTTTGTGATTTTGATTTTTTTCTGATAACTCAGAGCGTTTAAGCAGATTAAACAGACGAAAACAAAAAAACTGTAGACAATTCTCTTTTTTTATGATAAAATGAATTATCACAAATTATAACGGAGGTAATAATATGACTTGTAAAAACTGTGGAAAAGAGCTTTTGCATGATGCTGAATTCTGCGAAAATTGCGAAACAAAGCTTGAGAATGCCGCACCTGTTGAACAGGAAGCTCAGAACAATGAAGCGCCTGCCGAGGTATTGACAGAAGCTCCCGTTGAAGAAGCGCCTGCCGAAGCTGCTGCGGAAAGCACCGTCGGTCAAGAACCTGAGAAAAAGAGCAAAAAAGGACTTTTTATCGGTATAGGCGTTGCTGTAATACTGATTGCAATTATAGCGGTAGCTTTCCCCTTTATAAAGAACTTCTTTTCAAAGACCTTCACTCCGGATGATGTCTATTACAAGAATGCAGAAAGAGCATCTGTTGAAAAAGCCGTGAACACCATTGCGTTGGCACTTGACGAATATGACAAAATGGTAATAAAAGACTCCCAGAGCCTTGCTGACTTCTATGACTCAAAAGAACTTAAAATGAACGTTTCACTGGACTTCGGCGACGGTGTTGTAAACTACCTGTCCGAGTCTGCCGAGATGGAGCTTTCATTTTTAAAGAATATTGATTTGGGTTTTGATTTTGCACTCAAGGGCGACAATGCAGGCTTGGGTCTTGCACTGGGACTTGAAAATAAAAATCTTATTTCTGCAGATGTCTTAATCGGTCTGAAGGACTTCATCACATACGTTACGGTTCCCGAGCTTAGCCAGACGGCAATGAAGCTGGACCTTGAAGCGCTGACAGGCGAGGACATAAGCGGATTATTTGAAAGTGAAGAGTTTGCAACTTCTTGGAAAAAAACAATGTCCATGTACAGTGCTTTACCGGAAAGCAAGACCTTGAAGAGCGTTGTTATGCGCTATCTTGATTTGGTTCTTGAACAGGTTAAGACCGTTGAAAAGAGCAATGCCGAAATAGTAATCGGAAGCACCAAGAATAATTGCACAGCATTTACGACAACGTTTACGCCCGATGACCTTGAGGCGTTGAACGTAGCACTGCTCACCGAGCTCAAGGACGATGAAGAAATATGGGAAGCATACGAAAAACTTGTTACAGCAATTGCTTTGGACAGTGAAGAAGCTTCCCTGCATTTAGAAGCAAGAAAAGAGCTTAACGAAAACTTCGACAGTATCATTGCGGATATTGACGGTACTTTTGATGAAATCGGAAACGTAAAGTACACAGCTTACATTGATTCAACAGGCAATATAGTGGGACGTACTCTGGCATACGGCGACGGTAGTGTATACGAATTTAATTGCACAGCAGACGGCAGTGCGATGGAATTTGAGGTCATAGATGCAGGCTTTGAAATAGTGAAGCTTGTTATGGAAAGCACTGTAAAAAACGGTGTTGGCATCGGTAATGCGGTACTGTCTGTAGAAGGCAAGGACGTATTGAACGCGGCATACGAAAACGTAAAAGCAGACGGAACAGCTACAAAGATAACGCTTACCCCCACAGAAGAAATTACAGCCAATCTCAGTGCTGAGGAGTTTGAAGCCGAAACAGGAATAGACCTTGGGGCAATGGGCATTGACCTTACAAAGCTTTCATTTGTGCTTAGCTTTGAAACCGATTTGGATGTAGAGAAGCTTATCGGCAACGTTAAGTACACCATGGACGTTCTTTCTAACGGCGAAAGCGTAATCTGTGTAGGTGTGGATGCCGACTACAACGAAGCAAACGAGCTTGTTGCTCCCGAAAGCTTTGAAATCGTTTCCGACGAAAACGGAATTATCAACTGGCTGTCCACAGCCGATATCTTCGGATTCCTGTCAACTCTCCCCGAAGGACTTTCCAATATAATTACAAGTATTATGCTCTCGGACTTGGCATAAACGGCAGTATTTTTTGCGAGGGAATGCTTTTCAACAAAAAGCATAAAGAGATAAAAAACAATCAGGGGCTTATAAAAGCTCCTGATTGTTTTTTATCTTCCGGAAAATTGCATTAAATCATCCTCGCCGTTGTACTTTGTTAGTTTATTTATAAGGCAACGGTAGTCGAGAATTGCCTGCGGCGGCTCGCCGCTTTATGCAATAAATATAAGATACATCAAAGGAATTGTAGCAACAGACAAGGTATGGGATATCATAGCCATTGATGCGCCCGTTTTGGGGTCGCCACCGTACGCCGCGGGATAAACTATAGTATTCAATCCCAAGGGTGTGGCAAAAGTAATCAGTGCCAATGTCATTATTTCCTTATCTGTGTTGAGTGCTCCCAGTACAAGCATAATTAATGACGGGAGTACTATAAGTCTCAAAAAAGTAGCAATATACACTTTTTTGTTAAGTATAAGCTCCTTAAAGTTATAGCCGCCTATGACAAATCCTGCAAGGAGCATTGCTATAGGTCCCTGGCAATTGCCTGCACTCTGAAAGGCGCTCACCATAAAATCGGGAACATAATTACTTAATCCCACAAGTCCCAACAAAATTCCCAAAAGCAAAGCAATGGTGGGAGGGGTTATCAAGCCTTTTTTCAGGTTGGCAACCAGACCTGCACTTCTTTCCTTCGGTATAAGGATATACAGTCCCCAACTGTTGCCGATAATATTTACAAACAGGGTAAAAAGCGAATACTTGTAAAAGAAATCATTGCCCCAGACACCAAGAATTATGAAATTTCCCATAAATCCGAAATTTCCGAATGTCATGGCATATTTATAAACATTTCTTTGATATTCAAGCTCAGGCGAATCCTTGTAATTCCTTATAAACAGTTTTGAAAGAGGATATGAGAGCAATACAGCCGATACAACAGTTATGAGTCCGTATAATATTAAAGTCCAGTTTTCCGAAAAAGTCTTTATATTACACTTCGTCATCATGTTGTAAAGAGACAGCGCGGGAGTCAAAGCAAAGGTCTCCAGCTTTGACATAACAGTATGCGAATTGTCGGGCAAAGGGCTTTTCTTTCTCAATACAAAGCCAACCAGAATGAGAAAAAACATCATCAGCATCTGATTGAGAGTTAATTTGAATATTTCCATTTATCCTCCTAAAATAAGCATTAAAATTATTATACAAAGCTTATTCATGCTTCATCTGCGGGCAAATAGTGCTTTATTGTTTTTTCTATCCAGTATTCAAACCTCGTGTTGGGACAAAGGTGCTCAAGAGCCTTGAACCTCAGATACATGTCCACACCGTCGGAGGGGTCATGCCAGGTATCGGCATAAATATAGTCGAAGCTCTCCTGCGGTGCAATCTTCTCTGCATATTCAAAAGCATCGGCGTGCACTATTCTCACTTTTTCTTTATGGGGAAACTGCGGAAGTATAAAGCGTTTGAATATATCAATTACGCTTTCGTCACGTTCAACAACGGTAACGCTGTCCACACAGTCCATAATTGAAGTCATATACGGAAAATATCCCAAGCCCAAGCCATAGGTTGCAACCTTTCCTTTGGCAATTTCAATAGCCTCACGCATTGTTTCCACCTCGTTGGGAGTCACAAGCATCCACTCAACACCGTTTTCCAGTATCACAGGGTAAGGAAACTCACAGTCAAAAAAAGCAACCTGAGGAATAATTCTTCCGTCATCAAGCTCCTTCAGGTCATCAAGAGGAATAAGCTCATATGGCTTGATTACTGCGGTGTGAAAATCCCAGTTTTTCTCCTTGACGGGAGTAACCTTGATATTTTTATAATATGGGTCGCTGTCATAATCCTCTTTTTTGATATAATGTATCATTTCGGGGAAATAGTATTCAAACATTTCCCTGTCCTCTTCATCGCTGTCAATATGCATATAGCAAGCTGAAGCGAGGACTACCGAGAAGGCGTATTTTGTATCTACACCGCACTCGTTGACAAGCTCATCTATTATGTCCGAGGTAATAAAATCAGAGCTGTAATTCATAAAAGCACTGATGCGGGCAAGTACCTCGGCATTGTATTTTTTTATCTTTTCTTTTGTAAGCATAAAATATAATAGACTGCCCGAAGGCAGTCTATTCTCCTTATTTAACTTCTGCCTTTATTTTACCAAGCTCCTCTTCCTCAAGCTGACGGTATGCCACCTTGCCCACAAGGGTCTTTGGCAATGACTCACGGAACTCAATATCGTAGGGTACAGCATACCTTGCAATATTTTTTCTGCAATGGTCGAGAAGTATCTTTTTATTCTCTTCACTGGGCTTAACACCGGGCTTCAGCATTACAAACGCCTTTACCTTTTGTATTTTCAAGGAATCCGGAACACCGATTATACAGCTCATCTGTACAAGCTCATGAGCATCAAGAATGTTCTCAAGCTGTGAAGGATAAACATTGTAGCCGCTTGTCACTATCATTCTCTTTATTCTCTGTTTGAAGTACACAAAGCCATCTTCGTCCATGTAGCCGAGGTCACCTGTGTGCACCCATATTTTTCCGTCCTCGTGTTCACGGAGAGTGGAGGCTGTTTCCTCGGGATGATTTACATATTTCATCATCACGGTAGGTCCCGAAATACATATTTCGCCCTCGGTTCCGTAGTCAACTTCATTGACCGTGCCGGGCTCAACAATAGTGTAATATGTATCGGGGAACGGCTGACCTATACTGCCCTCCTTTGCAAGGTGCAAGGGCGTGAGACAGCTTGCCGTAACACATTCCGTAGTGCCGTAGCCCTCACGTATCTGTATCTTGGAATTGTGGTCTGCAAGGAATTTATCGAACTTCTTTTTAAGCTCTATTGACAGCGAATCTCCGCCGCTGAACACACCCTTTAGGCAGGACAGGTCGGCACCCTCCATACAATTCTGACGAAGAAGTGCCTCATAGAGAGTGGGAACACCCGCAATGAAATTACACTGACACTTAATAACAAGCTTTGCATAGCTTTCGGGGGTAAAGCGTGGAACAAGTATACATCTTCCTCCGCTGCCCAGCATTGAGTGTATGCTTACACCGAGACCGAAGCCGTGGAAAATGGGCATTGCGGCAAGCATCTTATCACCGGGTGAAAAGATTGGATTTGTAGCAATAACCTGAGCTGCAAGAGCATTAAAGTTGAGATTTGAAAGAAGTATCCCCTTATTGGTGCCTGTTGTTCCGCCGCTGTAAAGTATAACAGCCGGGTCTGCAGCCTTCTTGTCTGCCTTGTAGCTTCCCTGCCACGCCTTGCCCTTTTTAATGAAATCATTCCATTTAATAATGGGAGCATTCTTGGGAAGCTTGGGTATTTTTCTTCCCTGCGTAAGAGCGTAACCCAGCTTAAGCCTTGAGGGGAGTGCATCATATATGCGGGCAATAATGAGATTGGGAAGGTCCACCTTTTTGCGTACGTTCTCAAATTTTGTGTAAAACTGGTCGAGAGTTATGGCAAACATACTATCCGAGTCTCTGAGGTAGAATTCGATTTCATTCTCGCTGGACAGCGGATGAGTCATATTTGCTATACCTCCTGCAAGGTTTACAGCATAAAACATTATGATACCCTGAGGGCAGTTGGGCATACAGATAGTTACCTTATCGCCCTCTCTGAGTCCCTGTGCCTTAAGCGCCTTGGCACAGTCATCAACACTTTCTATAAACTTCTTGTAAGTGGTAGGTTCACTCATAAAGTCATAGGCTACATAGTCGGGATATTTCTTTGCCACATCGCTCACAAGGTCATACATTGAACCGCTGTGATATTCAAGATGCGCAGGCACATCGCCGTAATTATTGAGCCATGGTGTTCTTGTTTCCTTCATAATAAGTTCCCTTCATTTACACTTCTACTTCCGTATCAATCGGAAGCTCCAGCAATTCGGGATTTGCAAGTAATTTGTGGAGTATCCTTACACTCTTGGCAAAATACACACCGTCTGCAATTCTCTCATCCACTGTAAGCCCCAAATCAATGGAATCCTTCAAGTCGTAGGTGCCGTCTTCCTTAAAAAACGGACGAAGTTTCTTTTCTCCCACCACAACGAAAAAGGAATTGGTACCCCAGTTTGCAAGATGGTGATAAGAGGCGTGCATTTTGATGCTTCCCAGATTTGAAACAAATACAGATGAAAAGTACGGGTCATCCTTCATGAGGAATGTAGGATACCAACCATGGTAATCCATCCACTTCAGAGTATTCATAACAAATTTTAAAATCGGTATGGGAAGTGCTCCCACAAGCTTGTCAATTATATCCGTGGTTCCGTCTTTTTTATTTTCCCGCCTTACAGAATACACTATCTTCTTGGTCTTGGTGTATATCTGCTCAATCGGCGGTACATCGGATTCTTCGTCAATTTTTATGATGGCAAGTGCTTCGTGAGCATCGTCCTGAAATTGCTTTTTAACAACAAATGAGAATATTATATCCTTACGGTCAAAAAGCTTTGACCCCTCATAAAACCTGTTGAGTCTGGGTCTGAGAACTATGGTTTTGGCAATTGCCGCCAGTATAACATGGAAAAATGTATACTTGAACTCGGGTGAATCCGCATTCTTTCTTTCAAGATACTCTTTTAGTGCGGTGATATCAAAAACTTCATTCATTACCGCCTCATTGTCCGTTCTTCTCGGCATAATAAGCGGTGCTATAGCATGCATAGAGTCAAGGTTTCTGACGCGGTAACCGTCCTTTCTGTCACCGAATCTTCGCTTTTGCTCCTTCATAACGTCCTCCAAAAAAATCATAGTCACAGATATTTTACTCCATAGTACAAAAAAAGTCAAGTCCAAAGCTCATCTTAGTTAAGAAAACTACATAACATGGTAAAATAAAACAGCGGCTTGCGCCGCTGCTTTATTTTATTATTGGCTGAAGCTGTACACCCTCCAGTGCTTTTTCCACAGTATCCTCTATCAGCGAGAAATCGGCAACCATAGACCGATGCTTGCTGTCGGGAGAATCCTGTGAAAAAGGAACGAAATAAATATTTTTTGTGTTAAGCAAGAGTCCGATGTTCTTGGCTGTTGCTCCAAGTGCGTCATTGGTGGATGCGGCTATAACAATGGGTATCTCGTTTCTGAGAGCCGCCTTGACCGCCATTGTGACAGATGTATCGGTTATACCGAGAGCAAGCTTTGACATGGTGTTTCCGGTACATGGTGCTACTACCACAATATCAAAAAGCTTCTTGGGACCTATAGGCTCTGCTTGGGTGATTGTAGTGATTGGATTTTTTGCCGTTATCATAGAAAGCCTTGAAAAAAGGTCCTCCTTCTCCATAAATCTTGTGGAAGAAGACGCAACTATAGGTGAAAGTATAGGTGTTATTTCATATTTTTCGGGACAGAACTGTGACATTTCCTCCAGCACCGTCTCAAGTGTACAAAAAGAGCCTGTAAGCGCAAAACCGAGTCTGACTTTGTCCATAAGGTCTCTCCTTAATTAAGATGTCTGAATATTGCATTCTTGACGGCAAGCGCCGCCGATTTGGGCGATATCCGCTGAGGAAGAGAATTTCCTCTTTCGCCCTTAAGGGAAAGTGCATGCATAGTGCTCCAGTTCACGTTATTCTCACCGCTGGCAAGGTCCAAAATATAAACCTCGGGCGAAAGCTTTTCCAAGGTTTCGGCGTCAACAACGTGTCGAAGCGGAACTGTGTTCACGAGAGTATTGAATATTTCCATCCTGTCCCTCTGCCACAAATGACAGGCTGATATTCCCCTTGTATGAGCCAGACTCAGCTCCTCTTCCGCAGAGGTAAATACCTTTACGGTCGCTCCCATTGCAAGCAGCATTCTGGTAAGCCTCTGTCCTATCCTGCCGTAGCCCAACACAGCTACACGCATGGAATACAGAGTTGTAGGCGTGGCGTTGATAATCAGTGACATTGCGCCTTCGGCTGTAATCAATGCGTTTTCACGGCAGAATTGCTCCTCGTTGAGAATATTGGTATAAACCAGTCCTTTTTTATTTATTACTTGTCTGGTTACCTGTCCCTCGTGTCCTCCAAAGACATAACTGCCCTCGGGAATTGCCTCAAGCAAAGCCGCCGCTTTGTCATCATCTATAAAAAAAGGAAGTATGACAACGGGTGCTTCTATTCCGCATACATCGTCGGGTGAATTGACGGTATACACATTATCGCGCAAGGACAGCATTTCCATCAGCTCTCTTGCCCTTCTGTCACACTTCAGGTCATAATTGGGTGTGATAAAATTATACATAGCTTTTCCTCCCTTTTTATACTATGCACAAGGCATTCCTTTTGAAACCGATACAGTAAATTGTATATTGGTAACAATTTACGATATGCCTTAATTATTTTTGTGAAATATTCTGCCTTTTTGGTGCGATATGTTAAAAGTCACACAATTTATACTTTACAAAATACTTGATTTATGGTAATATACATATGTTAAATATATGTAAAAGGAGAATTATGTTATGAAAAAAACAGTTGCTCTTTTGCTTCTGGCTGTTTTGGTTTTCTGCATGTTATTTACGGCAACCTCATGCGGCGAAGAGACCGAAGCAGAAAAGCCTCAAAGCGGAAGTTCAAACAACCAAACAGAAGAAAGCATAGAAGGTGATATTTTTGCTGAACGTGCAGCCATCGATGATGAACTTGATGAATATGATTTCGGCGGAAGAAGTCTCAGAATAGTTCTTCACAATGAGTCTGAAGCTTTCATCCCCGAGGAAGACCGTAACAAGGGTGACCTTATCAAGGATGCAAAGTACGCAAGAAACACAAAGGTTGAAAACCGTTTCAACTTTGTGGTTGAGCCTGTATATGTAGCAGGAATAAATGAAGTTTCCAGCTGGGTACAAAAGAATGTCCTTGCAGGTGCAGACGAATTTGACCTTCTTGTAAACCACGTGCTTACAACAGGCGGTATGGTAACAAAGAACCTCTTTGTAAACTGGTATGATGTTCCCAATGTTGACTTTTCAAAGCCTTGGTGGGCGGCATCCACATCAAACGAGCTGACCTATGACGGAAAGTGCATTCTTGCAATATCCGACTTTAACTATTCATCTGTAGCTTGTACATACTGTATGGTGTTCAACAAGAACCTTGCTACATCTTATGACCTTGGCGACCTTTACAAAACAGCCTTGAACGGCGACTGGACATTTGATACCTTTACAAACCTTGTAAAGGATATCTGGGTAGATACTGACGGTAGCGGTGACAAATCCGAGGGCGACTTCTACGGTATGGTACAGCCTACTCACAGCCGTATGAATCAGTGGCTCTGGGCTTTTGATAACCCCATAATGATAAAGGACCAGGAAGGCGTACCCACAATTTCCATAAAGACCGACAAGATAAACAATATCGTTGCCGCACTCTATGACTATTGCTACAATATGAACGGTGTAGGCTTCCAGTTCCCCAATGAAACAGATATGTTCCTCGAAAAGAAAACTATATTCATGATAGTTCCTCTCGGCGACCTTACATCAGAAGGCTTCCGTAACTTTGAGGATGAATACGGTGTTCTTCCCCTTCCCAAGTGGAATGAAAATCAGCCTGAGTACAAAACTCAGTCCTACGGCGAGCACACTGTTTCGGCAATTCCCAAGACAGTTAAGGATCTGGAATTTGTAGGCACTTGTGTGGAAGCACTCTCTGCTGAGTCCTACAAGACCGTTATACCCACTCTCTATGAGATAGCACTCAAGACCAGATATCTCCGTGACTCAGAATCCAAAGAAGTACTTGATATCGTCATCAACTCCCGTCTCTTCGACTTCGGATACGTTTATGACAACTGGCAGGGCTTCGGTTACACACTTCAGAATATGATGACCTCAGGTCAGTCAAACTTTGAATCTTACTATGCAAAGGTATATCCCTCTGCAAGAATCCACTATAAGAAAATTATAAAAGCATTTGACAAGCTTTCATAAAACGGAGAGCCCCGTCGGCAATGCTCGCCTATCATAACCCAAATATACATCCAAACAAAGCGAAACGGCGAGGCTGGTTTAATGCAATTTCATTGTAGATAAAAAGTTTTTTAAAAGCTTTTTTAAAAAATAATAAGCAAAAAGGAGAAAGACTATGAATTGTCCAAAATGCGGCATGGAAATGCCCGAAGGCGCAACAATCTGTCCCAACTGTCCCACTACTCCCGAAAAACCATTGAAGAAAAGCCAGTTTATTAAAGAAGTGGCAACAAAAGGCACAAAAACAGTTTCCAAGCTTACCTGGTTAGCATTTATCATCTGTGCGGCGCTTGTTATAGGCGGAGCTTATCTCGCACTTACCACTCACATATTCGATATTCCCGCACTTGACTTTGCAAAGGATATCATAGGCTCTAAGGATGATATAATCGAAGAGTTTGAGACCTTCCTGAAGGATGATGAGCTTTACAACTATGCCAAGACCTCATACGAAGAAAATATCGACGAGCTGACAGCAGAAGAACAGGCACTTGCCGAGACAGCACTTGATGAGTGCGTTATATTCATGGACGCTCCAAACCTCCTCAACACAAGATCATTCTACATTTCGGTTCTTGACTGTCTTGAGCATGACAATCCCTTCTCAAAGGCATACGCCGAGGAATACGATTATGCCGATACACTCGGAGAAATAGTTGTGCTTGTTCTCAACATAATAATCTGTACCGTAGCCGGAATTGCAATTCTCTCGGTTATCTTCCTTCTCATTTCCGCAAAGGTTAAATCGGTAGGACTTGTTGTTGTTACAATTCTACTGAACGCAATTGTAAATGTGTTGCTTGTAGGCATCGTTTATGCTATAGTAACAGCTGTACTCCTCATTGTTATGGCATTCCTTGCAGGTGCTGTTAACAAGGCTTATAAGGACTACCGCCAAACATTTGTAAAGTAATTATTTTCCGATATACAAAAAATATGTCTCACAAAAGTGAGACATATTTTTTGTTTACTGGAAAATTGCTCAAAAACAATTTCTCCACTTTTTTGCGAGGGAATGCTTTTTGCTAAAAAGCATTCCCTCGCACTCCTACTAAAAGCAAATTTAATGATTTTATCAAAAAATCAACCTTATCGTTTTACTTTATTAAAGATTACGATAGGTTAGAAGCGCCTGCGGAGGCTCATCAATTTTATAAAACTTCCAAAATGCTTTTGGGGAGTGGTTTGGGGAGGGTACTTTTTGCTAAAAAGTACCCTCCCCAAGAAAAAAACAAAAATCAGCCGCTTATTTCACTATAAAGCCAAGCTCCTCAATTGCATTCTTGACATCTGCAACACCGATTTCGTCCTTTGCTATCCTTACCTCACCGCTTTCAAGAGTGATGCTGACAGTATATCCCAACTCAGTCAATGCCTTTTCAACTCTTGATGAACAATGATTGCAGTGCATACCTTCTACCGTGATAATCTTTTCCATAGCTATTCCTCCTTTATTTTTTAAATAATCTCAATGCATTACTTACAACAAATACCGAGCTGAAGCTCATTGCGGCGGCACCAATCATAGGATTGAGTACAAGCCCGAACACTGCAAAAACACCTGCGGCAAGAGGAATTCCCAGAACATTATAGAAAAACGCCCAGAATAAATTTTGCTTGATAATCCGCAATGTGGTTTTTGCATATTTTACGGTTCTTACAATCTGTCGGATATCCTCACCCATCAAAACAATATCCGAAGCATCAATGGCTATATCCGTTCCGCTTCCGAGAGATATTCCCACATCTGCCGATGCAAGAGAAGGGCTGTCATTTACTCCGTCTCCAATCATTGCCACCTTGCCGTTTTGCTGATATTTTTTTATATGTGACTCCTTTTCGGCAGGCATTACCTCAGCTACAAGCTCGTCAATACCTATCTCCTTTGCCACAGCGTTGGCAGTAGCTTTGTTGTCTCCTGTAAGCAATACCGTTCTGATTCCCATGGCTTTTAGGGCTTCAACTGTCTCTCTTGCGCCTTCCTTGATTTTATCACTGATTGCAATAATTCCAATGACACAGCTGTCAACGGCAAAATACATCAATGTTTTTCCCTCTAAAGAAAGCTCATCAGCCTTTTTTTCAAAAGGAGTTATATCGACTCCGTTTTCCTTCATAAAGGAATAATTCCCGCCAAGCAAACGGCGGTTTTCGTATTTTGCCTCAACGCCTCTTCCGGATACAGAGCGGAAATCAGTAATCTCAACAGCCTCAATATCCTGTGTGTATTCAACAATTGCCCGTGCCAGCGGATGCTCGCTGGACAGCTCAAGGGATCGGGCAAGCTTCAAAAGGGCTTCTCTGTTTTCGGATATAACATCGCTTACCTGCATTTTTCCTGTGGTCACAGTGCCTGTTTTATCGAATACCGCAACAGAAACATCGGACATAAGCTCAGCCCAGGAAGCATTTTTTACAAGAATTCCCTCGCCTGCAAGCTTTCCGACAGACACTGTTATTGCAACGGGTGTAGCAAGTCCGAGAGCGCAAGGGCAGGAAATTACGAGCACAGACAGCGCACGGGAAAGTGCGTATTCAAAGCCGTTTCCAATGAGCAGCCATACCACAAAAGTTATAACGGATACAGCCATAACGGCAGGCACAAATATGCGGCTTATTTTGTCCGCTAATTTTGCAACAGGCGCTTTTGTGGCGGCGGCATTTTCAACAAGGGCAATTATCTGTGACAGTGTGGTATCTTTACCAACCGAAACCGCGCGAAATTTAACACAGGAATCAACAACAAGACTTGCAGAGGTCACCTCGTCCCCTACGCCTTTTTCAACAGGCACGCTTTCTCCGGTAAGACTTGACATATCAAAGCTTGCGTGTCCCTCGGTAATAATACCGTCAACAGCAGCTCTGGAGCCGGGACGAAGCACTACAATATCACCAATCATTACGCTGTCTGTGGGTATCTGTACTTCCCTGCCGTCTCTTTCCACGGTAACGGTCTCCGGACGAAGCCTTTCCAGACCTCTCAAGGCATCACCGGTCTTATTCTTTGAACGTTCTTCAAAGAATTTTCCGAGAGTAACAAGAGTGAGTATCATTGCCGACGACTCAAAATACAGGTTATGACGATAAAGGTCAACCATGTCCGTATTTCCTGTCCCCAGTCCCCATCCCATCATATATATGGCGAATATTCCGTAAAGGACTCCTGCAAGTGAGCCTGTAGAAACAAGGGTATCCATATTTGGAGCTTTATTCTTTAATGCTTTCCATCCCGATACAAAAAATTTTCTGTTAACATACAAAACAGGAAGAGTCAAAAGAAATTGACTGAAGGAGAATATAAGCGCCATTTTGCTGCCTTTAAAGAAAAACGGCTGAGGAAGCGACAGCATATGACCCATGGAAATATACATTAAAACTGCCAAAAAAGCAAAAGATACAATAAGCCTTGTCCTGACAGGAGTAAATGAATCCTCCTTGGAAGCTTGCAAATTTTCCTTTTTTTCCTCTGTTATCTCATGTGCCTCGAAGCCTGCTTTGGATACAGCGCGGACTATATCCTCCGCAGTTACTTTGCTTTCGTCAAAATCGCATACCATTGTTTTGGCAAGCAAATTTACGGGAGCTGATAACACACCGTCAAGCCGTGATACCGCACGTTCTACAGCGGCAGAACAAGCAGAGCAGCTCATCCCCTCTACAGTAAAGCGTTTTTTCATTGTTTCACCTCAGTTTGTCATTGCTAACTGCACATTATGATAGCATATTTTTTGCAATTTTGCAAGTATTTATTTAGGGGTTGCCAAAAAAGTATTTATATGGTAAAATAAAAAGCGGTCAGTGACCGCTGACAATGCTCGCCTATTGTAACCTATTGAATATACCCAAACAAGGTAAAACGGCGAGGTTCATTTAATGCAATTTCCTTGTAGATAAAAAAGCGGCGAGTCGCCGCTGACAATGCTCGCCAATCGCAACCTATGAATATACCCAAACAAGGTAAAACAGCGAGGTTGGTTTCGAGGAATTTTTCATGAGCTAAAAATTTTTCAAAAAAATGTGACCTTACCGCACGCTTATGCGTGTTAAGGATAGGAGGTACAAATGAGCCGTTCCGTTACGGAGCAGTTTGACGAGATTTACGGCAAATATTCAAATATGCTGTACCGACTTGCACTCTCACATCTTTTATCAAAGGAAGATGCCGAGGATGCGGTACATGATGTATTTATGAAATATATAAACTCCACACCTCACTTTTTCGGAGAAGAGCACGAAAAGGCTTGGTTTATACGGGTTACCGTAAACCAATGCCACGATGCCGCCCGACGCAGAAGTGTGCGCACCCACTCCCCTCTTGAGGATGCCGCTGAAATATGCGCCGAGATGGGAGCAGGCGAGGTCACTGAAGCTGTGCTGGGACTGGAGGATACCTATAAAACTCCCATACTACTCCACTATTATGAAGGATACAGCGTAGAAGAGTGTGCAAGAATACTCAGAATATCGGTTTCCGCTGTCAAAATGCGTTTGGCAAGGGCAAGAGAAAAGCTGAAAATTGATTTATAATTGGAGGTGTTGCCCGATGATAGACAAAAAAGATATAGACGCCTATATGAGTATCAAGGCTCCCGATTCCATCAGAGAAAAAGTGATGGCGGAGCAGGCAAAGAACAACAGCCGAATTTCCTCAAAGGTCCGTATGTGCTATGCACTTGCGGCGGCGTTATTGGTAATAATCGCAGTTTTTGCTTTTCTCCCCGATTCAAAAACTCAAATCTATTATTCCGATAAGCCGCTTGACAAAAATGCCGTTATAATAAAAACGGCAGATAATCCGAATGCAAGGATAGCTCTTCTTTCAGCAAAAGATATTGAAGAGATACCGTTGACTGTAAAAACCGATAAAAAAACAGACATAACAGTTTCTCACGGAAACATTATAATTCTCGGAGAAGATAAGGCAACAAATGCCGGAAACAGTGTAAGTATTGACTCTGACACTTATATTCTGTGGTCTGTAGAGCTTGTTTCCTACAATGGCGGTTATACCATTACCGTAGGTAATGACTCATACTGTATTTCAGTAAATAACGAAGCCCAATGGGTTTTGTCAAAAAAATAATTTTTAAACCGAAAGGAAAAACAAAATGAAAAAGCTTATCATCATCCTCGCGGCTCTTCTTGCCGCAAGCGTACTTCTCGTATCATGCGCAAAGGACGAGACAGTATCCCCCAACAATCAGGACGTAGTTGAAAATCAGGAAACCGTTACCCCCGACGAAATCCCCGAGACTCCCGTTGAAGATGAAACTCCCGTTGAGCCCGAAGTTCCCGCTGCATCAGGTCTTCAGGCAACAGTAGATGCTATCTACGAAAAGTATCCCGTTCCCTTCATGGCAGGTACAATCCCCGCTGAAATGATTACAGCTGATTCATATGCATACTACACAGGTATGGCTGATGACTCAAAGGTTGCTGACCTTCTTGTTTCAGAGTCCATGATAGGTGCTCAGGCATACTCTCTTGTTCTTGTTACCGTTAAGGACGGCGAGGACGTTAATGCGGTTGCAGATTCTATGATTAACGGCATCGACCAGAGAAAGTGGATGTGCGTTGAAGCTGACCTTATCAGAACAGTTACACACGGCAACACAGTAATGCTCGTTATGATTGACTCTTCAATGGAAATTCCCGTTGACGGCTTTGTAACAGCATTCGAAGAGGTTGTAGGTGCTGTTGAACACGAGGCAGTAAAGGCATAAATTATTACATTATAATGGGGGGAGCTGTGAATACAGTTTCCCCCATTTTTTAAGGCGGTGACAAAATGCTTTTTTCGGGTATTCCCTTTCTGTTTTATTTTTTACCCATAGTATTGATTATATATTTTTGCGTACCTAAATTTCTGAAAAATGCCGTTCTGCTTATATCCAGTCTTATTTTCTACGGTTGGGGCGAGCCTCTTTACCTGTTTTTGATGATAGCCTCAATTATGCTTGGCTACTTTATCGGTATGTTTATTGACAAATCCAAAACCAAAACAGCCAAGAAAATATGGCTGTCAATATCGGTGCTTACAAGCATTGCCCTTCTGGGCTTCTTTAAGTACGCGGATTTCTTTATTGAAAACTTTAATGCGGTAACAGGACTTTCGGTTGCACTGCTTAAGATTGCACTTCCCATCGGTATCAGCTTCTATACCTTCCAGATACTCAGCTATACCATTGATGTATACAGAGGAAATGTGCCCTATCAGAAGAATATTATCAACTTCGGCACATATGTCGCCCTCTTCCCTCAGCTCATTGCAGGTCCCATTGTGCGTTATATTGATGTAGCGCGTGAGCTTGAGAACAGAGAGCATTCCTTTGAAAAATTCTATCTGGGTATGCGGCGCTTTATTGTCGGTCTTTCAAAAAAAGTACTTATTGCAAATCAGATGGGTGCAGTATGTGACCTTTTCAGAGAAACCTCTGAAAAATCCACTCTTTTCTTCTGGGTATATGCCTTAGCCTTTGCCATCCATGTATATTTTGACTTTTCGGGATATTCGGATATGGCTATAGGTCTTGGCAAAATATTCGGCTTCAATTTTATCGAAAACTTCAATTATCCCTATATATCAAAGAGTATAAGCGAATTCTGGCGCAGATGGCATATGTCACTTGGCTCATGGTTCAGAGACTATGTGTATATCCCCTTGGGCGGTAACCGTGTAAATATAGGCAGATGGCTTTTCAACACTCTCGTAGTTTGGATGCTGACCGGTCTGTGGCACGGAGCGGCGTGGAATTTTGTAATGTGGGGACTTTTATATGCGGTGCTTCTCATAGGAGAAAAGTTCTTTGTCAGAAAACTCATTGAGAAAAATGCCGTTATTGCTCACATATATACCATGCTTTTTGTAACAATAGGCTTTGTTATATTTAATGCTCCGAACATGACAGTTGCAGGTCAGGACCTTCTGGGTATGATAGGAGTGGGGGGCTACGCTTTGTCCAATGACTTCACCGTTTATCATCTGTCCAGCAATGCCCTTATATTCATCCTGGGAATTTTAGGCGCGACGCCTGTTCCGAAGATGCTTCACACAAAGCTTGCCGAAGGTAAAGCTAAAAACATAATGGCGGTAATAGAGCCTGTAATATGCATTATTCTTCTTCTGGTATGCACAGCATATCTTGTAGACGGCTCATACAACCCGTTTTTGTATTTCAGATTTTAAGGAGGCAGAAATATGAAGAAAAGATATATTATTTCATCACTTGTTATGATAGTCATTTTATTCGCTCTGTCCCTTACAGCTTGGTTCAAGCCTGCAGATGAATATTCAACAAGTGAACGCAGACCCTTTGCACAGTTTCCCGAGTTAAATTCAAAAACTCTGCTGTCGGGAGAATTCACAACAAAATTTGAGGATTATGCTACCGACCAATTCCCGTTGCGTGACAGCTTCAGAACGCTGAAAGCCATTGCTAAGTTCTATGCTTTCAATCAGAAAGACAATAATGACATATACATCCACGACTCTCAGGCTTCAAAGCTGGACACGCAAATCAAGGAGTCATCTATTCAAAACGCTCTTGACAAGATGAATTATCTTTACGAAAATTATGTGAAGGGCAAAACCGACAAGGTATATTTTTCGGTAGTTCCCGATAAATCCATGACCCTTGCTCCCGAGGGCGGATATCCTTCGCTGGATTACGGCGAAATTGCAAGCCGTTTTGAAAACGGACTTGATTGGGCACAGTATATTGACATTTATCCCTACCTGCATTACAGTGACTACTACACCACAGATACCCACTGGAGTCAGGACAAAATAGTCGATGTTGCCGAAGCTATTGCGGCGGCAATGGGCGCAACAGTAGAGGACAGCTATGAGACCGTTACTCTGGACAAGGACTTTTACGGAGTGTACTACGGTCAGTCCTCCCTTCCTTTGCCTCCCGATAAGATAACATATCTCACCTCCGACACAATAGAGAACTGTCTCGTATACAATTACGAAAAAGACAACGGTAAAGCTGCAGGTGCGGTTTATGATATGGAAAAGTTGGATTCAAAGGACCCCTACGAAATGTTCCTATCCGGTGCTTCCGCTCTTATGAGGATTAAAAACCCTTCAAATGACAGCGGAAGAAAGCTCATTATATTCCGTGACTCTTACACATCAAGCCTTGCGCCTCTGCTGGTGGAAAGCTATTCGGAAATAATTCTTGTTGATATCAGGTACATTATGTCCTCTTTTATCGGGTCATTTGTAACTGCCGAGGAATTCAAGGATGCAGATGTGCTTTTCCTCTACAGCGCAATGATACTCAACAGCTCTGAAGCATTCAAATAAATGCGGCAAATCTCATTGTTTTGTTTTTGATTTTGTTTTTTAGGTAGGAGACTTTTTACAAAAGGTCCCCTACCTAAAAGCTTTTTTTGAGGATTTACAAAAAATGCCTTTCGGGGCATTTTTGTTGTTTACTTATTCATAAATGTGTGGTATAATGGCAAAAACCGAAGAGAGCCGAACTATTGTCGGTTTCAAGCGACAAAGGGATGTTTATACCAAAAAGGGCTTTTTTCGGCAATAATAGCTCGGTAAAATAAAAAAAGGAGATTAAATAATGAAAAAAATTGCTTTAATTCTTGCAATGCTGTTACTTGCATTCGCTGTATGCTCGTGCAGTAAAGATGACACAAAAACCCCTGTTAACAACGAAAATCTTGAGGGCACCGAAAAGCTTGTCGCAGATTTTCTTACTGCTGTTACGGTTGAGCAAGCTCCCGAAGCAGAGGTTGAAAAAGATGATACACCCATGGCAGAGGCTTTTGAGATACCCTATCAATATGACCTCTCTCCCTATATCACCATTTCCAAAGATGACTACACCGGTATAGAATTAACAGAAATGAGTGCAGATGTTACTCAGGAAGCCATGATGGAGGCTATCAACGCAGACCTTTCAAACTATGGTGAAGAGGTTGAGATTACCGACAGAGGTGCTGAGTACGGCGACACCTTGAATATAAACTTCAAGGGATTTGAAAGCGGAGTAGCTTTTGACGGCGGTACAGCCGAGAACTATGAGATGGTACTTGGAGAGGCAGGCTTTATTGACGGCTTTGAAGAACAGCTTGTAGGACATAAGGTTGGAGAAGAATTTACCATTGACGTTACCTTCCCTGAGAATTATTCCGAGCCTCTTGCAGGCAAGCCCGCACAGTTCGAAATAAAGATTAACTCAATTACCGCAAAGACATCTGTTGAGCTTACAGAGGAATTTGTAAAAGAAAACTTCTTCTGTAATACAATAAACGATTATCTTCTCCAGAAATATAAGGAATTGCACTCAGCTAACCTTGCAGAAGTTGACAATGCAAGAAAATCACTTGCTTACAGCATAATTTTTGAAAATGCAACCATCAAAGAGCTCCCCTTGGACAGATATGACCTTTATGCTACACAGGTTAAAGCCGACATTGAAACCACTGCGGAAATGTACAGCATGACTCTTGAGGATTTTGTAACACAGAGCGGTATGACAATGGAGGAATTCAACTCATATGTTGATGAACAGGCAACAGCGATTGTAGAGCAAGAGCTTATCGCCTATTCAATAGCTAATGCAGAAGGTCTTCTTGAAGGAGTAACAAAGACCGATTACAACAAATACCTCTCAGAGCTTGCAGCTTCATACGGTACAGATGCAGAAACCTTTGCATCTACCTATCCCACAGATATGATATGGAACAGTCTTGTACTTGAAATTGCAATTGAGCACGTAATTGATAATTCTGTTACCAAATAATTGATTTTAAAGACAAAAGAGCAGACACCCTTGATATGCACCCCAAAAGTTAGACACTTTTGGAGGTGCATATTTTTTATGAGCAAAAAAGGACAAATGCAAAAAAAGCAAAACTGTGAAAATTGTCGGCGGAAGCTCTCCGCCTTTATCCAATAAACGGTTGGTTTGCCTTAAGTTCTATTTCGGTTGATTCGGAGCCATAGCACAAGGTGACCTTTTGAGAAACAGGTGAGGTGAGAGTAAAGCCCGTGACCTTCCCTTGTCTCCACTCTATATCGAAGGTAATATTTCCCTTTGCAGTCAGTCCGTTTACAAATCCGTTTTCAAAGGCTTTAGGGAGGCAGGGCAACAGCTTTATCACGCCCTTTTTCGATTGCAGAAGAAGATTTGCAATGCCTGCAGTAATTCCAAAGTTTCCATCTATTTGGAATGGCGGATGAGCATCGAACAGGTTGGGGTATGTTCCGCCACCCTGCAAAGCTACCTTACCGGGCACCTCTGCGGGATTGAACTGTCTGACAAGCAGCTCCTCTGCCTTTTCCCTGTCACCCAGCATTGCCATAAGCGAAATCTTCCACGATGTGCTCCATCCTGTACCGTCAAGTCCTCTTTCTTCAAGGGCTCTGCGGCATGCCTCCGCCATTTCGGGATTGCGGTCGGGAGTATACAGACCGCCGGGGTAAAGTCCCCAGCAATGTGATACATGTCTGTTTGTGGGGTCAAACTTTTTGTAATCCTTATCCCATTCCGCAATCCTGCCCTCGTCGTCAAGGATAGGCATTTGCAATTTCGGAAGTATATCCCTGAGCCTTTTGGAAAACTTTCTGTCTTCATCAAGGATTTCCGTAAGCTCTATACAGTCCTCAAAAAGCTTGTAGCAGGACTCCTGATTTACCGCAGTCCACGAAGCCACAGATATAAATCTTTCATTGAACCAAAATCCGACCTCGGGACTTGTAGCCGGAGCAAGTACAAGCTTCCCCTCGTGCTCGGTAAGCATAGACAGGCAGAACTTACAGAACTCCTTCTGCAAAGCGTATATTCTGCGTGCAAAACTAATGTCCTCAGGTGTGTACTGCCATGCATCATAAAGCTGACAGATAAACCATGCGGGTGACATATACCAGAAGGAGAACAGCGCCGTTATACGCCTTCCCTTTGCCACAGGCTCTGTATGCGCCCATACATCTGTGTTGTGATGACAGGTGAAGCCGTCAGCATGATAAAACTCCGCCGCTGTCTCTCTGCCCGTTACGGCAAGCGACTCTACTTTGTCAACAAGAGGCTCCAAACACTCAAAAAGACCTGTCATAGGCATATGCCAATAGTTCATTTGTGTATTGATATTGACAGTATAATCACATCTCCAGGGGGCATAAAGCATCTCATTCCATATACCCTGAAGGTTTGTAGCCTCGCTTCCCTGCCTTGACGATGCTATGGACAGATAGCGTCCGAAGTTGAACATCAGTTCGGAGAGCACAGGCAGGTATTTTCCTCTGTCCTTCATCATCTCTTCGGCTGTAAGAGTATTCTCCTTATCCGTAAGTGACAGCACCGTTTTGCCGTAAATAGGTCTTACATCACCGATGTGACGCTTGTAAAGGGTGTCAAATCCCATAAGCACAGCCTTTTTTATCACAGAGTCAGCCATTGCCCTGTGGTCTGCATTGGGCTTTTTGTCAAATGAGACAAAGCTTGTTTCCAAAGCTGTCACAAGAACAATTTCCTTTGCCGAGCATATACGCATACTGTCATTTTCAAAGGAGACCTTTCCGTCTGTCATAGGATATTGCATAAGAGTGAAGTATATTCCCCTGCCATCACCGTAAAAGCTGTTGTATTCGGGGTTGTCAGTCCACTGGTTTTTCGACTCATGGAAATAGGGGGCATGACCCGTCATTATCAGCGAGGCATTGTCATTTGATACAGTATGCTCAACCTGTGAAGAGAATGAAACCGAAATTTGCGACGGCTCCTTAAAGCTGATTCGGGACACCATTACCCTGTCGGGGTAAGAAATAAAATGAGTGACACGGGAAAATCCGTTTGTTATTTCGGTAAGGCTGTCCTTCATATCAAGAAATCTTGAATAATATGCCCCATCGTTGTTGTCAAACTCAATGCTTATATTACCAACAGGAAGAAAATATTCGCAATCATTTGAGGTAAAATTATCCTCTATAATGTCCTGCGCCTCATCATTTTTACCTTCAAGCACAAGCTGTCTTGCCTTGACAAAGCTGTCATATGCCTTAGGGTTTTTGTGTGTACCCGGCTCACCAGACCAGAATGTATCGTGATTAAGGGATATTTTTTCACAGTCAAATCTGCCGTACACCATTGCGCCTATGCTACCGTTTCCCAGCGGTACTGCCTCCTCAAAATAATTTGCAGGACGGTCAAAATAAATTTTGTTATTCATGTTATCTCCTTAAGAAAAAAACGGGCTGTTGAAAAACTCGAATAGAGTTTTTTAACAGCCCCGAACCATAGGGGATAGGAAAAAGCTTCAGAATGGACAAACTTAATCCGAAGGCGTACTTCCGTACGTCGAGAGGTGAAGTTTGTTCATAGCCAAAAACATATTTTTTTCGAGAAAACTCGATTTTCGAGTTTTTGCCTTTAAAATTTTACATTCAAACTGTTAAAAAGACTTTATTTCTTTGATTTTTCTTGTTTTTGGCGGTCTGGACTTTTTTAACAGCCCCGTTTACAGCTCCTTGGGGTCAAGAAGCGCAACTCCGTTTTCTGAAAGCACCTTTTCAGCGGCAGCCTCGTCGTCTGCCTTAAGCACCATAAGAGCCTTGCCTGCATCTCTTGACAGGAATGCATACATATATTCAACACTGATTTCAGCCTCTGTTATAAGCTTGAGTATTGAGGCGAGACCGCCTGTTTTGTCGTCAATATACACCGCTATAACATCAGTAGCCTTTGCAATAACACCTATTTCGTCAAGTGCCGCCTTAGCCTTTTCAGTATCGTCGACTATCACTCTGAGGATACCGAAATCTGTGGTGTCCGCCATTGAAAGCGCTCTGATGTTTACACCCTTTTTGCCGATTGCATCAATAATTGCTTCGAGTCTGCCAAACTGATTTTCCACAAATACCGAAAGCTGTTTGATAAACATAATGTTTCCTCCTTAATGCAGTTTTAGTGAAGCTTTCTGTTATCAATTATTCTCTTAGCCTTGCCCTCGCTTCTTGCGATGGACTTGGGGTTTACAAGAGTAACCTTAGGACCGATACCCAAAGTTGAACGAAGGCTTTCGGAGATAGTCTTTTCAACCTTTTCCACGCCCTTTACACCGTCGGAAAGGAGTGCCTCACTCATCTCAACCTTTACCTCAAAGGTATCGTTGTTATTAACTCTGTCAACTACTATCTGATAGTTGGGAGTAATATCGCCGCCAACCTTAAGAAGCACCTCTTCTATCTGTGAGGGGAATACATTTACACCTCTGATAATAAGCATATCGTCTGTTCTGCCCTGAGGCTTGTTCATTCTCACGTGAGTTCTTCCGCACTTGCACACCTCGTAGTTCAGTGAACAGATATCCCTTGTTCTGTAACGGATAAGGGGGAAGCCCTCCTTTGTTATAGTGGTGAAAACAAGCTCGCCCTGTGCGCCTGCGGGGAGTACCTCGCCTGTGTCGGGGTCGATTATTTCGGGAATGAAGTGGTCCTCGCAAACATGCATACCGCACTGATGCTCGCACTCGTAGGAGACACCCGGACCCATTATTTCGGAAAGTCCGTAGATATCGTATGCCTTGATATTCAGCTTTTCCTCTATCTGATGTCTCATTTCTTCTGTCCAAGGCTCTGCACCGAAGATACCTGCCTTAAGACTCAGCTTGTCCTTAAGTCCCATTTCCTCTATGGTTTCGCCAAGATACATTGCATAGGAGGGAGTACAGCAGAGAACGGTTGAGCCGAAGTCTATCATGGTCTGTATCTGTCTCTGTGTGTTACCTGCAGAAATAGGTATTGCTGTTGCGCCAATTCTTACAGCACCGTCATGTGCGCCAAATCCGCCTGTAAAGAGTCCCAGCCCGTAGCCGACATGAACGAAGGAATTTTCGTCAGCGCCTACGGCTATGAGCATTCTCGCAAAGCAGTCAGCCCACATTTCAAGGTCATTATCTGTATAGCCTACAACTATCTGCTTACCCGTAGTACCCGAGGATGCGTGTACTCGTCTTATCTCGGACATGGGAGTTGCGAAAAGTCCGTAGGGGTAGTAGTCTCTCAAATCCTGCTTATATGAAAAAGGAAGCTTGTGAAGGTCCTCTATTCCGTGGATATCCTCAGGCTTAAGTCCCTTTTCATCCATTCTGTTTCTGAAAAGCTCAACCTTTTCATACATTCTCTTTACCTGTGCTACAAGTCTTTCGCTCTGAAGCTTTTCAAGGTCGGCACGGGGCATTGTTTCATATTGTTCCTGCCAATATTTCATACTATCTGTCTCCTTATAAATTATATCCAAGCTCAAATGCCTTGAGGTTTGCTTCAAGGAACTTGGGAGGTACTGTTGCCTTTACTGTTTCCACCCACTTTTCATAGGGGATATCGGTACTCTTTGCCATGACGCCTATCAGTACCACGTTGACAGATTTTGTATTTCCTGCTTCCTTTGCAAGCGAAAGTGCATCAACAACCGTACAGTCGGATGCCGCCTTCAGCTTTTCGGGAATATTTTCGGGGTACTGTGCAAGTCCCGAAATTACAGGCATGGGGTCTATCTTCTGGTCATTTACTATTATCTTACCGCCCTTTTTGAGATAAGGAAGGGCTCTGTATGCTTCAAGAAGCTCAAAAGCAAGAATTATATCAGCCTCGCCTTTATCCACAATGGGAGAATATACCTTATCTCCGTACTTTACATATGTAACAACGCTTCCGCCTCGCTGACTCATTCCATGTACCTCGGAGAGCTTTACATCGTAGCCTTCGTTTATTACAGTATTTCCGAGAATTCTGCTTGCAAGGAGTGTGCCCTGTCCGCCCACGCCTACTATCATTATATTCTTTGTCATTTTGTTCTCTCCCTTCAGTCCTTCTTTTCGATTGCCCCGAAAGGACAAACATTTACGCAAAGTCCGCAGCCGTTACACTGTGTTGCATCGATTACTACCTTGCCGCCGCGCACCGTGATTGCGGGACAGCCAAGCTTCATGCACATCTTACAGTTACGGCATTTGTCATTTATCTGACACACGCCTGTATACTTCACTGTTTTGAGAAGTGCGCAGGGGCGCTGTGCGATGATTACAGAGGGCTCGTCAGCCTCAACCTCTGTCTTTACAACCTCTTCAAAATGCTTGATATCGAAGGGGTCTGCCACAACTACTCTTTCAACGCCCACAGCCTTGCAAAGAGTAATGAGATTTACCTGACGGGTCTCCTCACCTCTTATTGTTCTGCCTGTTGTGGGGTTGTCCTGATGTCCCGTCATGCCTGTGATGGAGTTATCGAGAATTATAACGGTATTTGCGCCCTTGTTATATACTATATCAACAAGTCCTGTAATACCCGAATGCATGAAGGTGGAGTCGCCTATTACCGAAACAAGCTTCTTGTTGAATTCCTTGCCTCTTGCCTTTGCCATACCGTGTGCCGCAGATACGGATGCGCCCATACATATAGTTGTATCAACCGACTGCAGAGGCATTGTTGCGCCGAGAGTATAGCATCCGATATCGCCCGATACAACAAGTCCCAGCTTCTTGAGTACATAGAATGTTCCTCTGTGGGGACAGCCTGCACACATAACGGGAGGACGGACGGGAATTGTTTCATCTAATGCTGTGCTTTCGGGAGAGGTCTCTCCAAGCACTGCCTTTTTAATCATTGCGGGAGTATATTCGCCGAGAAGGGTAAATGCCTCCTTGCCTATTACCTCAATTCCGAGTGCCCTGATATGCTCCTCGATAATGGGGTCAAGCTCTTCAACAACATAAATCTTATCGTGAGCCTTTGCGAAGTCGATTATCTTCTTCTCGGGAAGGGGGTATACCATACCGAGCTTGAGATAGTCAGCCTTGTCGCCAAGCGCTTCCTTTGCGTACATATACGCAATACCTGCGGAAATTACACCTATCTTGGAGCCGTTGCGTTCAACTGTGTTGATGTCGCTCTCGTCGGCGAACTGCTTGAGTGCCGCAATTCTGTCCTCAACTACCACATGGCGCTTGATTGCCATTGCAGGCATCATAACATATTTCTGGATATTCTTTTCATAGGGCTTAAGCTCAATCTCGTTTCTGTCATTCAGCTCAACAAGGCTCTGTGAATGGGAAACTCTTGTTGAAAGACGGATGAATACGGGAGTATCAAACTGCTCTGACAGCTCAAAGGCACGCTTTGTCATGTCTCTGCAGTCTGTTGAATCCGAGGGCTCGAGCATCATGATTTTCGATGCCTTTGCGTAATGACGGGAGTCCTGCTCGTTCTGTGACGAGTGCATACCGGGGTCATCTGCCACGCAGAAAACAAGACCGCCGTTTACACCTGTATAGCTTACTGTGAACACAGGGTCTGCCATAACATTGAGTCCGACATGCTTCATACAGCTCATCGCTCTTGCTCCGCCGATGGATGCACCTATTGCAACCTCTGCCGCAACCTTTTCGTTGGGAGACCACTCAGCGTATATTTCTTCAAATTTAACTATTTCCTCGGTTATTTCGGTGCTGGGGGTACCGGGGTATGATGCAACAACATTTACTCCCGCTTCATAAGCACCGCGCGCAACCGCCGCATTACCTAACAAAAGTTTTTTCATTTTCCGCTCCTGTAAATTTCTTTAAATTAAACTTTGCGAGAGGATACTTAAAAAGCACCCTCTCGCGCTCTTATACTGACATTATTATGACATATTTCATCAAAAAGGTCAAGTATTATTTTATCTCATTTTGCTGTGCCACTACACTTTCTCCGCAGTATATCTTACGAAGCTTGGGCTTTTCTATCTTACCTGTTGGATTACGGGGTACCTCGGCAAAGATTATCTTATGAGGTCTCTTATAACGGGGAAGGTCGAGACAGAAGTCCTGAATTTCCTCCTCGGTAAGCTCCATTCCCTCTTTTGCCTGAATGATTGCCGCCGCAATTTCTCCGAGTCTTGCATCGGGCAGACCGATAACGGCAACGTCGCTTATCTTGTCATGCTTGCGGAGGAAGTCCTCAATCTGTACAGGGTACAGGTTTTCACCGCCCGAAATGATAACATCCTTCTTTCTGTCAACAAGCCAGATGAAGCCGTCCTCGTCCTCCTCTGCCATGTCTCCTGTGAACAGCCAACCGTCACGAAGCACCTCGTTGGTAGCCTTTTCGTCCTTATAGTATGCTGTCATAACGCCGGGTCCCTTAACGGCAAGCTCGCCGACCTTACCCTTTTCAACAGGGTTCTTGTTCTCGTCAACTATCATTGTCTGCCAGCCGTAGCCTGCCTTACCGATAGCGCCCACCTTATACTCGTTTTCAACACCGAGGTGAACACAGCCCGGGCCAATGGACTCGGAAAGTCCGTAGTTTGTGTCATATGCGTGGTTGGGGAAATAGCTCTTCCAGCGCTTGATAAGGCTGGGAGGAACGGGCTGTGCGCCAATGTGCATCAGTCTCCAGTTGGAAAGGTCATAGTCCTCAAGCTTGATATCTCCTCGCTCAATGGCATCCAGAATATCCTGTGCCCACGGAACAAGCAGCCATACAATAGAGCACTTTTCCTCGGAGGCTACCTGCATTATCCATTCGGGCTTGATACCGTTGAGAAGAACAGAGCGTCCGCCTACAAGGAAGCTTCCGAACCAGTGCATTTTCGCACCTGTATGATAAAGGGGCGGAATGCAAAGGAATACATCCTCCTTGGTCTGTGAATGGTGATTATTTTCTGTCATTGCCGCATGCATCAAGCTGCGGTGCTTATGTATAATTGCCTTGGGAAAGCCTGTTGTACCCGAGGAGAAGTATATAGCCGCATCATCATCGTCTGTAAGCTTGATAGCAGGTGCCTTTGATGAACAGTAGCCTACAAGCTCCTCATAGCTTTCCGCAAAGGTGGGGCAGTCCTCACCCACATAGAGCCAGGTCTTTACCTTTTTAGCCTTGTGGCATATCTCCTCCACACGTCCCACAAACTCGGGACCGAATACAAGTACGTCGGCATCTGCAAGGTCAAGACAGTACTTTATTTCGTCTGCTGTGTATCTGTAATTGAGGGGAACAGCCATTGCGCCCGACTTCAGCGCACCGAAGTAAACGGGGAGCCATTCAAGACAGTTCATAAGAAGGATTGCAACCTTTTCACCCTTCTTTATTCCTCTTGACAAAAGAAGGTTTGCAAAGCGGTTTGCACGGCAGTTGAAGTCCTGCCAGGTTATCTCCTTGCGGTAAACCTCTCTTGAATTTGTTTCAATCAGCGAATACTCTCTCCATGAGGTACGCTGTCTTTCAAATTTGGGATTTATCTCAACAAGGCTTATATCGTTGGGATAAATGTCTGCATTTTTCTGCAAAATTTCTGTAATTGGCATTTTTTGATTCCTTTCAAGAAAATGACACAAGGGTATAGCCTGTTTTCAGGCTATGCCCTGTGTGATTATTATTATAGAATTTATTCTGCTTCGCTGTAGCACTCAAATATCTCGTCTACTCTCTTGGCATCCTTGTTCTTTGTGAGAAGGCTCACAACAGGAACAACTACAAACGATACAGCCATTGCGGCAACACCCATTTCGGGAGACTTTGCGGCAGCCGCACCGAATCCGGAATTAAGAGTGATAACAAGAGTTGTAATACCAACGGTAAGGAGACCTGATATCATACCTGCACAAGCGCCTATCTTGGTTATCTTCTTTGAGAAAAGACCCCAGATGTAAGGACCGATGAAGCATCCGGAAACAACACCCCATGAGAAAGACATAAGACTTACAATGATGGGAATATTCTGTGTTGCAAAGATGAATGAGCAAGCAACAAACACAAGGCAGAGAACTCTTGTGAGAAGCATCTGTGTTTCGGGCTTGGTAGCCTTCTTTCTTACTGAGGGGATAAGGTCTACCGCAACCGCCGAAGCAGAGGTAAGAACTACCGCCTCAAGTGTAGACATTGAAGCCGAAAGAAGAAGAATCATTATAACAGCAAGAAGAATGATTCCGAGAGTTCCCCCTCCGAGAACCTCCATAAGCACTGCGGGAATAACCGCGTCAACACCGCCCTCGGGAAGAACGCCGCCGAGAATAAGTCTCGATGTACTTCCGATAAGGTATGCACCGCAACCGATGATTACGCAGAAGGCTGTGGAAATAATTGTTCCTCTTCTGATAGCCGCAGTATCCTTTACTGCATAGAACTTACCAATCATCTGAGGAAGTCCCCATGTACCGAAGCTGGTCAGCATGATGTTCACACAAAGGAACTTGAAGGATGAGCCGCCGAAAATGTTTGTAAGCTGGTCGCCTGTAATGGGATTGGGGTCATCGGGAAGTGACTGGAAGTTCTTGAGGTTCTCCAGAAGTCCTGTAACACCGCCAACATTTTCGTGACCGAGTACCGCAACGATAAGGCATACAACGCCCGCAATCATAATCAATCCCTGAACAAGATCTGTGTATGCTGTTGCTACATAGCCGCCTGCAACAAGGTATACTGCTGTAAGACCAGCTATAATCAGCATCCATACCCATGTTTCAACACCGGGGAATACTGCACTGAACAGTGAGCCGAGTCCCTTGTAAACCGCTGCGGAGTAAGGAACGAGGAATACGAAAATAATGATTGCAGAAAAAATCTTCATGCCCTTTGAATCATATCTCTTTTCAAAATAATCGGGCATCGTTCTCGCATTGAGCTTCTTTGTCATCTTTCTTGTACGGTTAGCAAACAGTATCCATGAAAGCAGACAACCGAGAACTGCGTTGCCTATACCGATCCAGATACTACCGAGACCGATATTCCAGCCATGCTGACCTGCATAGCCGACAAATACTACCGCTGAGAAATATGTAGTACCGTAAGCAAATGCCGTTACCCATGCGCCGATATTTCTTCCGCCGATAAGGAAGCCGTCAAGTGTCTTTGATTTGCCGTAGCTGATACAGCCAATCAAAGCCATTGCTATTGCGTAAATACAAAGAGCAATGATAGTGTAAAGTTGTGCATTTGTCATTTTGTTTTCCTCCCTTTTGTAATGCAAAGGACAAAACAATAAAATCCTCTGCATCTTTGATAGATACAGAGGACGATTAATTCAACCGTGGTACCACCTCTATTCGCTGATGTTTCACAGCATCAGCCTTTACGGGTACTTGCTATACCCTCGTTCTGTTACGGGAACTCCCGTTGCAGCCTACTCGTTACCTTTCAGTGCACTGCTAACAGAATGTATTCGATAGCACAACTGCCATTGTCTCACACCAACCGACAACTCTCTTGAAGCAGTGACTGTGCACCTACTTGTTTCTGCTCAACGCATTTAGATGATGGTGTTATTTTAGCACATCATCGCGCTAAAGTCAATAGTTTTTTAATAGATAAGTAAAACAAAAATAAAAGTCGGATTTTGTGTTTATTACACAAAATCCGACCATTTCAGTTATTAGCCCATTTTACAAAGCCGTAGGAGTCAAGTATTCTGAAATACTGTGCAAGGCGTTCATAAAGAGGATGAGCTTCCTGACCAAAGTGAGCCTCCACCTCCTTGCCAATGTCGATTATGGTTTTTTTACCGTCCATAACAGGCCAGATAAAGCTACCCATTTTGTCAAGGTGTATATAGCTTATTTTAGGCTTTTTAAAAAGCTTCTGAGCTACTCTGTTCATAAAGCCCCGATTTTCTATCTCAAGGGTAACTGTCCCCTCATCATCTGTTTTCCAGTTTATTTCCGATGGACGGTGCGGAATACGCTCAAGATAGTTTTGAGTTATAATGACCTTTTTCTTAGCCATTATTTCTTTGCCTTCTTACCAAGGCTGAACATAACAAGAGTAAACACGATAATGGCAAAGAGCACCAATGCTCCTATATTTGATACTGCGGCAGGAAGATTGAGCACGCCCGAAAGGTCAATGAGCTCACCTACGCCAAATACCGCAAGCACTGCAAGGAGGATACCCACAAGGCCCTCACCTGCTATCATACCCGAGCAGAAGAGAATTCCGTTATTGGTAACTTCTTTCTTCTTGTCCTCGTCCTTCATTCTGTCAAATACAAGTCTGACAATGCCGCCCACCATAATACAAGCATTGAGCTGTACGGGGAGATATACGCCGATAGCAAAGGGAAGAACGGGAATACCGAGAATTTCAACAACTACCGCAAGACCAACACCGATAAAGATAAGCGACCAGGGAAGGTCTCCTCCCATGATACCCTCAATAACCATCTTCATAAGAGTTGCCTGAGGTGCGGCAAGCTGGTCGGAGCCAAAGCCCCACGCCGTATCAAGAAGATTGAGTGTGAAGCCGATAGCAAGAGCCGCAGCAACTACACCTATTATTTCACCTATCTGCTGTTTCTTGGGAGTAGCGCCCAGAAGATATCCTGTCTTAAGGTCCTGAGAGGTATCGCCTGAAATAGCGGCAACGATACAAATGATTGAACCGATAGCAATAGCAGCACGCATGCCAGACGCTCCTGATTCGCCTGTAAGCTTAAGAATGAGAGTGGCGATAAGCAATGTGGCAATAGCCATACCCGAAACGGGATTGTTACTGCTTCCTACAAGACCTACCATTCGAGATGATACTGTAGCAAAGAAGAAGCCGAAGATAACAACTATAAACGCCCCTACAAGTGATACGGGAATTGCGGGAACGAGCCATACAAGAAGAGTAAGAACAAGAATCGCAAGAAGAACTATCTTCATGCTGATATCCTGCGTAGTACGGTTATTAACAGAAGCACCGCCTGCCGAAAGTCCCTTTATTGCATCACGGAAGGTACGGATAATAAGGGGAAGAGACTTTATAAGACTGATGATACCGCCTGCCGCAAGAGCACCTGCACCGATGTAGCGGACATAAGAGCCCCAAATGCCGTATGCTCCGTCTGTGGCAAATATCTCGCCTATTGCTCTGTCAGCCTCGGGATACATAACCTTAGTTGCACCGAAGATAACAATAATGGGAATAAGGATAAGCCAGCTGACAATGCCGCCTGCAAGCATATAAGATGATATCTTAGGTCCGCAGATGTAGCCAACGCTCATTACCGCAGGGTATATCTGTGTTCCGATAGCACCGGGATATGTTTTTGCACTGCCTTCAACGGATACCTCGCCGGGAACTATCTTAAGTCCGTCGATGATAAACTTGAAAAGAGCCGAAAAACCCATACCTGCAAATACTGTCTTAGCACTTGAACCGCCCTCTTCTCCTGCAAGAAGCACCTCGGCGCAAGCCTGTCCCTCGGGATAAGGAAGCACTCCGTGCTCACGTACAATCAGCGCATTTTTCAGGGGAATCATAAAGAATACGCCGAGAAGTCCGCCCAGAAGCGCAATGACTGTTATTTCCACAAGGTCGGGCTTTTCCATAATGCCCTCTTTAGCCCAGAGATAAAGAGCGGGCAATGTGAAAATGGCTCCTGCCGCAAGAGATTCTCCCGCAGAGCCTGTTGTCTGTACAATATTGCTTTCGAGAATAGAATTTTTTCTCATCATAACGCGGATAACGCCCATTGCAATAACTGCCGCAGGGATAGAAGCAGATACTGTCATACCTACCCTGAGACCGAGATAAGCGTTTGCCGCACCGAATATAACTGCCAGAAGTATACCCATAACAACCGATGTGACTGTCAGCTCGGGTGTTATTTTTTCTGCAGGAATATAAGGCTTGAATTCCTGTTTGTTGTCCATGATATTTCCTTTCTGTTTATATAATATCCAGTAGATGATATCATATAATTGTAATTTAGTCAAGAATTTTTGTAAAATCAAAAGTATTGCTTGACAAACATTTTTTTGAATGGTATACTCTGAATAGTATGCAACAAAAAAGTGTCCGACAACCGTCGGCAATTCTCGTCTATTGTAATCTATAAGTATAAAACGGCGAGGTTGATTTTGAAAAAATCTTATAAAAATTTTTGGAGGTAACATATGAAGCTCAATATCATGACATACAATGTGGCAAGCGGAAGATACTATGCCAATGACGAGGACATCAACAACTACGGCGGCGCCAAGGCAGACCTTGAACAGTGTGCAAAGGTAATAAAAGACATTTCACCCGAATTCTGCGGAATAAACGAAATAAACCGCTACGAGCAAAGCTATGTTGACGAAACACTCAAAGGCGGTACAGCTTGCGACCAGCCGAAATACCTTGCAGAGTACACCGGACTCTCAAACCACTTTTTCGGCAAGGCTATTGTCTTCGAAAACAGAGGCGACTACGGTAACGCCGTTATTTCAAAGGCACCCATTCTTTCAGCCGAGGTTGTGGCTATTCCCGACCCCGAAATCAAGGACGAGACAAGATACTACGAAACAAGAAGCATTTCAAAGGTAAAGCTTGATATCGCAGGCGGTATCACCGTTTTACAGGTACACGTGGGACTGGCAATTGCAGAAAGCCAGAATGCCATTGTAACTCTTTGCGACATTATCGACAATACCGAAGGTCCCATCATTCTCATGGGCGATTTCAATATGCGTCCGTCAAACTTCCTTCTTGACAGAATAAGAGAACGTCTCAACGAAATAACTCCCGACGGAGAAGGCTACATTCATTCCTTCCCCTCATGGACACACGAGGCAAATATTCCGAATAATCTGAAAAACCATCCCTATTGCAAGATAGATTACATATTTGCTTCAAAGCATTTCAAGAAGGTAAGCTGTGAAATACCCGACATCCGTGTATCCGACCACAAACCCATGATTGCAACCCTTGAAATATAAAATAATTTTAAAGCACCGCTTTGACTACAGGCGGTGCTTTTTTGTCTCCTATGAAATTGCATTAAATCAACCTCGCCGTTTTACAATGTTTCCGTTTATGCAAGGTTTGGATAGGCGAGCATTG
>CAZYTA010000001.1:73764-103274 GCA_964650465.1 uncultured Oscillospiraceae bacterium
ACCTCGCCGTTTTACAATGTTTCCGTTTATGCAAGGTTTGGATAGGCGAGCATTGTCAGCAGTCACGGACCGCTTTTTTGTGTTAAGATATATAAATTGAGTTAATTATGTTAAAATGACACAAAATTGCTTTAAATATTCAATGAATTTGTCAATTGACCTTTTGAAAGTTTGTGATATACTTATTATAGGTATAATTTGTTATTATTTCACAATAATACATCATAAATTTTCTCAGAGGTGCTTTGCACTTGATTTTGATACCGAAGCAACGATTAGATAGAAATTACGGAAATGAAATTGCAAACATAAAGTCTATAATGCTGACAGGCAAATCAGCTGAATAAATATAAGGAGAAAAATTATGAAAAAATTTTTGTGTGTACTGTTTACAGCAATTTTTGTTGCACTTTGCTTTACAGTTACAATTTTTGCCGAAGTTGATACAGCCCCAACCATTACAGCTACGGGCGTATCAATAAGAATTCCCGAAGGGGAAACAAAGGGCGGCTTACGTTTCAAAA
Source organism: uncultured Oscillospiraceae bacterium (assembly GCA_964650465.1). Taxonomy (GTDB): domain Bacteria; phylum Bacillota; class Clostridia; order Oscillospirales; family SIG627; genus RGIG6353. Next base: position 74,289 of record CAZYTA010000001.1, read on the forward strand.
TGACAGTCGATACCCCTTTTCCGGAAGGAATAGAGGTTAAGGAGCAAGGTACTCTTATTGTACCATTCTACGTTATCGGCGAAAATGACCTTAATCTCGACACGACATCCGCACTGAAAGTAGTTAAAACAGAAAACAAATACTATTCTTACGAGGATAATTATTACGAGTTTACCGCAGTTCTCACAGGTATTCCCGTTTATAATCTTAAATCCACCATTTGTGCAAGAGGATATATAACATATACTCTCAACGGCGGAGAAGAACAAACTGTATACAGCAATACCGTTATCTACGACATTTACTCCATTGCCGAAAAAATGATGGCATCGCAAAACGAAAAGGAAGAAAACAAAGTGGCAGTTGATGAATTTATCATAGATGCTTACAATGAATATACATCTGTTGACGGAGGAAACCAGGATGGACTTCTGGATATCATGTCACCTTCAGACGGAGAGACTGTATATCCTTATGCCGACCAGGCTAAGAATTACCTTCTCGCAGGCGAGGCTCTTGAAGGGGATATCAATCTGGAGACAGGCAATTATGTTAAGATTGGAGATTACCACACCCAATATGTTTTCGATATTTGCAAGCCCATTGAGATTACTTGGGTCAATGCTTATGAAAACGTAGCAAGCTTTACCGTTATGTATGCTACAAAGGCAGACTTCTCAGATGCAAAATATACATATGCCTCGGGTAGCGTCAATACAGTACAGCTTTATAACCTTTATAAGGCGTCAGACTATTACATAAAGGTCATTGCAAATCTCAAGGACGGTACAACACGCAGTACCACCTCCACCTTTAAAACCGCAGATCTCGGCCCGAGAGTTATACATCTTGACGGCTCATATAACGCAAGAGACATGGGCGGCTACATGACCTCCTCGGGGAAGAGAACACTCCAGGGTCTTCTGTACAGAAGCGGTCAGTTGGATGATATTTACTGGAACGGCTCGGCAAACTACAGCACAGAGCTTACTGCATACGGTAAATATACAGCGCAGAAGGAACTGGGAATAAAGGTTGACTTCGACTTTAGAGGCTCAGCTTATCCCGCAGCAATTCCCGGTTCGACTCACGTCTTTGTAGGCGTGGGAGGTTATAACCTTGCAAGCGCTACAAATAAAGAGAATATAAGAAAGACCTTCTCCATATTCTCAAATATCAATAATTACCCCATGGTATTCCATTGTCAGGGCGGTGCCGACAGAACAGGTACGATAGCATATCTGTTCAACGCATTGCTGGGAGTCAGTGAGCTGGATGTAGTGCGCGATTATGAATTTACCACATTTTCCATATACAGCCGCAGAGCTATTGACAGTACTTCATACATTGCAAAGGAAGACTATCAGTTCTATACAACGCTTAACGCCCAGGAAGGCGATACTCTCCAGGAGAGAGTTGAAAACTATCTCCTTGGAGTAGGTGTTACAGAGCAAGAGATAGCAAACATCAAGTCGATAATGTTTACCGGCACTGTTGAAAGAAGTGTTACACTTCCAACAGAGCTCAAGGTATCAGATACACCCGAATTGAATATAGTGATAAACGGTGATCTTGATGATATAGAAGCAATATATGTGGGCGGTCAGTCGGTGGATTGGTATGAAATTGCAGGCGGTGTAGCCGTGAGCACAGCCGATTTCCCCGAATCCGTAACAGATGGAGATGTGACAGTCAAGATAGTATTCAGCGACGGCGAAGAGATTGAAGGTACCTTCAACTATGACAGCACAAGAAGCATTACCGCTTGTGACATTGTATCAAAAACCTTTGGTCTGCCCCTTACAGTGACTCTGGGCGCACTTCCCGAGGATGTTTCTGCAGTGTACATTGACGGTCAGTCAGTGGCATATAAGATTGATGGAAAAGTATTAACTGTTCTGCTTTCGAATATGCCTCAGGGACTTGTAAGCGGGGATGTGACAGTTAAGGTAGTATTTACCGACGGCAAAGAGCTTGAAGATACCTTTGCGTATGACTCCTCCGATGTAGTATTCATCGAGGATTATATGGCTTTAACCACTCTTGATTCTACACAAGACTCAGTATCATCACTTCCCGTGGGCTACGGTAAATGGGTAAGAATGAGATTGGATGCTACACACGGCGCTGCAGGTGATATGAGAATATTTATAGGCAGCTACGGTATAAAATTACGCGGCGGTTCTACCCGTTACCATACCCTGAACACTTCGGGAAGCATCGGTCTTGATGCCCGTCCTGGTCACAGCGGCATTACTCAGACAACTTTCTCAGGCGGAAATAACCTTTATCTGTATATGAAGGTAGACCTTAGTGACGATGCATTCACTGTTTCTCTTGTAACCACCGACAGAACTACAGGTGAAATCAAAAAAAACCAGTCATATACAAGCACAAGACTTACCTCCGGAGAATTCACCGATGCAAATGCAACTGTCACATTTATGATAGCTCCGGCGGATACAACAAAACTTACAATATATGGCGGAGAAGCAATAACAAGCAGTGCTGTGTTTCCTGAATCCGTCTCTCATTCCGATGAAAGCATGGACATTGAAGTAAGTGCAAGCTACACCGCTGTTTCCAAAGTATTCATTTCCGACACTTCTGTTCCTTTTACTGTAACAAGCACGGGTGTCAATATCCTTGTGTCAGACTTTCCTAAAGGACTTAACGGCACGGTAACAGCGAAGGTTGTGCTTTCAAACGGCGAAGAGCTTGAAGGGAGCTTCAACTATGACGAGGATTACGATCCCTCTGACGCAAGCACGGATGTAAATGCTTCTGATTATATCGACTTTGGTGACGCATCATCTCTGACAATACTTCCCGGAGATGAAAATATAGTATCGTCGCCCATAGGCTATGACAAGTGGATTAAAATACACTGCAATAATACCTTTGTCAGCGGAGGTGGCGATAACCATATTTACGTGGGAAGTTACGGTGTACGGTTGAGAGGCGGCTTCAGAATACATACCTACAATTCCGAAGGCAAATCGGTAGAGGTTATAAGACAACCGGGAATTTCAACATCAAATTATCATTTTATGAAAAACTTTGACGTTTATATGAAGGTGGAACTTGTTAGCGATACAGAGGCGAAACTTTACTTCAAGGTATGCTCTACAGGTACAGACAACATTGTAATACCCGAAGAAAGCTACACAATTACAAGAATTTCAAATGAAATTGCTTCGGAAAATGCGTGTGTAACATTTATGCTCGGTTCATCTGCCGCCTCAGGCGATAGCATTACCATCTATAAAGACTGATTATGAGGAAGATACTATTATTTGTTGTACTTGTCACAATTTTGACACTTACAGCTATTGCGGAATTCAAAGACATGCCCAACAATTGGTCAATGGATGCTGTCCAAGCATCCATTGACAACGGACTGCTAAAAGGTTATGACGGCTTTATATACCCTGATAAGCCGCTTACCCGCGCAGAAATGGCAACAATCATAGCAAGGGCATTCGGAGCTACCGAAGGAGCCGACATTTCAGCATTTGGCGACACAAAAAAAGATAAGTGGTATTACGACGAAATGTCTATTGCCGTCAAAATGGGTGCTCTCAAGGGTGACGGAGACAAGTTACGACCTGAAGACAATATTACCAGAGAAGAAGCATTCACGGTCATTGCAAGAATAATGTCTTTGTCATCAAATGATACCGAAGCACTGAGCCGCTTCACAGACAACAAAAGCATTTCACCGTGGGCGACAGAATATCTTGCCGCACTGTCTGAAAAAGACTATATAAGGGGAAATGCAGGAAAGCTTGAGCCAAATAAGAGCATCACCCGTGCTGAATTTGCTCAATTGATGTTCAATACTTTCAAGCACTATATAACCGACAAAGTTCCCGAAAGTCTGGATGGTAATGTAATAATAAAAAATGCGGTGAATTTAAAAAATATAACGATAAACGGTGATGTTATCATTGCGGAAAGTGTTCAAAAAGGTATCACATTCGACAATGTCACTGTTAACGGGCGGCTCATATTCCGTTCAGGCAACGGCACAAGACTTGATGGTACTTATAAAGCGGTGATTATAGTAAATGACGGAATAAAGGTCTCTGCCTCAAGCAAAACACATATTACCCTTCAATCTGTCATGGGAAATAATTCATCACTAACCTTTGACATGACACCAACTTATACTAAACCCGGCGACAATACATCCACCCCCGAAGACCCCGAGTCGGATGATACTACGCCCGAAAAGCCAAACGACACACCAGTTGTTGAGAATGACGGCGGGAAATGGTCTCAGTGGTATGATTAAACAAAGGAAATAAAAAAATCATGAAAGAAGTATATCAAGCACCTGAAATAGTACTTGTTGAATTCAACCCAAGTGATATCATTGCTGCCAGTACCGATCCTCCCATAACTGAGGATGACGACGGAAAATGGTCTCGGTGGTACGATTAAACAAAGGAGATAGATTTATGAAAGAAATATACCAAACACCTGAAATGGAGCTTATTGAATTTGATTCAAATGATATTATTGCTACCAGCACCAATATAGTCCCTTCCACAAACAATGACGATGAGGGAAGCTGGCAAGAAAATTGGTAAAGTACGCATAAAAATATGATTGTCAATTTTATCCACTCGCTGGCAATTCTCGCCTATCGTAACCTTTGAGTATACCCCGACAAAGTAAAACGGCGATGCTGATTTAATGCAATTTCTTAGTATAAAAAACTCCTTCACACAGTGAAGGAGTTTTTTACTACATTGTTTGTTACCTTTACAAGAGGATACACCAGAAGTCCGCCCGCAATATTGCCTACGGCATGTATCACATCCCAGGGCAAGCCTGCAACTATCCACAAAAGCATCTGCTTGAAGCTCAAGCCGAAAAGCAACGCCTGAGCAGGGGCATAAAGCGTTCCGAACATCAAGCCGTGGAGCCCGCATACAATGGGATATACTATTACCGATACCTTAGGCGGCATATTCTTAGGCAGCAGCATAACTATACCCCACAGAACTGTCCATATATAGGTGTAGGGTATCCACCATGTAGCAAAGCCGCTCCAAAGTCCGTTTATAAAAACATAGACATATATGGGAATAAGTGCTTTTTTGCGGAATACAACGGTGTAAAGAGTTGTGAACATTGCAAGGAGATGTATGTTTGGCAATATTTCCAAAAGTATCTTGGACACAAACATTATTGTGCCAAGCATTGCAAACAGTACCGTTTCCTTGACACTCAGGAGCTTTTTATTTTGTTCTGACGAGCTCATAATGCTCTCCGTCGGCAATGGCAGTTGAATCTACACCCGTCATAAGATACTCACCATCCTTGAGAACAGACCAGTAATAGCCGTCAATGTCATAATCGGCAAGTATTCCGTTCACCGTCTTGACATACATTCCGTACTCACTGTGTTCTCCTGAAATAAGCGCATGCGTCAGAAGAGCATCCCCCAAGGTTCCTGCATCGGTATGAATGGTAAAGGTAATGCTCTTGTCCTCTGCCTTTACCTCTACCTGTATGGTATTTGCACCCTCGCCGAGAGTCTTATCCTCGGTGTACTGTGCATCATCCCACACAGAAGTATTGACGGTCTGGTTAGGAGTTACTGTGTCCTTGTCTGCATCCTTTGTGCAGGCAGTAAGTGTGATAAGCATTACAAGAGTTAAGAGTAATGCCGATACCTTGAATAAGTTTTTCATTTCGGTATCCCTTTCTTTTAAAAATTTTTAAAAGAATAAAAGAAAAGCGCCCCTTCAAAAAGAGCGCAATACATCTCGGCACAGCACTCCTTCATTTGCCCAAAGAGTCTTTTCGCAGCACGGTACGGCAAGCCTTCCGACTGTAACGGCAATGGCTGTTGCTACGGATTTTCACCGTGATTTCCTTGCTTTGAATTTACATACCGTGTTTATTCTCTGTTTGTATTGTATCATATTGCTTTATTTTTTTCAAGTAGTGTTACAACATTTTTTACCTTCTGCGTATACTAATACAGGAGAAAAAATATAAACACGAAAGGAAATGCTATGAACCCTCTTGATTTAACACCAAAGACCCTTGAGAAGATCATGATGGACTGGGAAAAGATACGTCCCATGAGCTACGACAAATGGGCTGACCCATACACAAGATGCCGTGTCATACTTATGAACGGCACCGAATTTGAAGCAAACTGGTTTACACACCAATTTTCACGCAACTGTAACAACAATGACTTAAGACGGGTACTTGCCTTTATCAGACGAAGCGAACAGCAACAGCAAAAGCTTGTGGGACTCCTCAAGCCCTCCGATGAAACTATTCTCGAACACACCATCGGTTATGAGCAGGTTGCGGTAGACCTGACTGCCCACCTTGCAAAAAAAGAGCCCGACCCATATGTCAAAAAGGCTCTTGATTTTGCCCTGCTGGAGGACTTTGACCACCTTTACCGATACTCGAATTTTCTCGATATGGAAACAGGCGTACACGCCGAGGATTTAGTTGGACGTTATACAGAAATAATGCCTGCACGTCCTACAATTTCACACTACAGACACCCTCTTGACACAATACGCTATTCTATTAATAACAATACCGCCTCACCTATAACAAAGCTCCATGTAGGCATCATAACAGCGGCTGAACAGCAGACTATGAACTATTATATGAATGTCTGCACAGCATACCCAAACGAGAGAGGTCGGTTCCTGTATCAGGAAATAGGAATGGTTGAAGAGGACCATGTGACACATTACGGCAGTCTTATGGACCCATGCGCCACTTGGCTGGAAAACCTTGTCATGCACCAATATACCGAAGCCTATCTCTACTATTCGGCTTACTGTACAGAAACAGACAGCAACCTTAAACAGATTTGGGAAATGCTCTTTGAACAGGAGGTAACACATCTCCATGTCGCCTCCGACCTGCTCCGTCACATCGAAAAGAAGGAGCCCGAAGCGGTCATCGGCTCAAACGGCACCTTCCCCGATATACTCCGTCTTGAGTCAAATATTCCGTATGTGCGGAATGTACTCGAAAATTCCGTGCAAATGACAACCAATATGGAAAACTATCAATGCGTAAACACCCTTCCTCAAAACGGCAACTTCTTCCGTTATCAGGACATTATAAACCATGACCTGAACAGTGTTGAAAGCCATATGATAATTGAGGACTATATTGCACAGCACGGCATGGACTACCGCTTTGAAACCGCACCAAATCCCATTGAGCTTCTTCGTGACAGAACAACCGACAACACAACACTTGGCAGAGTTAAAGGCGTTTCGGATGCATGTAATCTGAATATATAACCAAAAACAGTCCAACCGTTTGCGGTTGGACTGTCTGTTTACTTATGAATCTTTTCGCCTCGTGCGCTAACCTTACCCTCGGGCTGGATTTCGCCTGCCTTCATAAGAGAAATCTTTGTAAGGTAAGGACCGATAAGCTCGTAAATAAGGACGGAGAAAAGTGTGATGTTTGCTACTACCGTTCCTGCCTCGCCCAGCGCCTCAGCCTTAATAGCCATGCCGAGAGCAACACCTGCCTGAGGAAGAAGGGTAATACCGAGATATTTTACAATATTTGGGTCGCATTTTGTAGCCTGTGCACTCAAACGTGCGCCGATATATTTTCCGGATGAACGGAAAATGATATAAACTATACCGATAAGCACGATAAGAGGATCCTTGAAGATTGACAGTTCAAGCTCCGCACCGCTGATAACGAAGAAAAGCACAAACAGAGGTGCGCTCCAGCGGTCGATACGGTCCATAAGCTCTTCTGAAAAATCGCAGAAGTTGCAGAATACCGTACCCAGCATCATACAAACAAGAAGTGATGAGAATGCGATATGTACACCGCCTATCTCAAATTTGAGCATAGACAGGGCAACGGTGAGAAGAACAAAGGTAACTGACATCGAAAGTCTCTTTGAACGTGAATGGAAAAATCTTTCAAAATAGGTAAACAGCAATCCCATTACAGCACCGAGCACCAGTGAAAGAATAACCTCAAGTATAGGCTCAACGATTATGGAGATAAGGTCTACAGCACCCGAGATAAGCGCCTTTGCCACACCGAAGGAAATGGCAAAAAGGATAAGTCCCACTGCATCGTCAAGTGCAACTATAGGAAGAAGTATATCTGTAAGAGGTCCCTTTGACTTGTACTGACGGACAACCATAAGAGTTGCGGCAGGAGCTGTAGCGGAGGCTACCGCACCGAGGACAATCGCCGCAGGCAAGGGAAGCTTGTCAGGCATCAAAAAATGAAGTCCGATAAGTGCGGCATCAACAAGGACAGTTGCGGCAACCGCCTGAAGAATACCGATAATGGTTGCCTGCTTGCCCGTCTGCTTGAGCTGTGCAAGTCTGAATTCGTTACCGATAGAAAAGGCGATAAAACCAAGGGCAACATCTGAAATAAGAGAAAGACTCTTAATTTGTTCGTGGCTGTTAAGTCCCAGACCGTTTATCCCAAAGCTTCCGAGTACATAGGGACCGATGAGAATACCTGCCACAAGATAGGCAGTTACTGCGGGAAGCTGACAGAGCTTTGCCAACCTTGACAGCATAAGTCCTGCAAAAAGTGCAACTGATAAAACAAGTAAAGTTTCCATAATTTCCTCTTTATATATTAATATGTAATTTCCAAATTGATATTATAGCACTTATTTAGATTTTATCAATAGCAAAAACACACAAAAATGCACTGCCAAAGCAGTGCATTTTTTGCATTATTTAATATACTCCAGCTCCTTGAGAGTCTCCTCTACAAGTGTCTGTCCTCCTTGAGGAGATACATTACAGCTGAACATAATGGCGCTGTAGCCCTTATTTGCCGCCGCTCTTGCGGTTGGAAGGTATCCGCTTGCCGGATTTTCCTTTACATCGGATGCCGCAAGCTGAATAATAAAGGTCTGTGTATAGGGGCTTCGTGCCTGTATCCTGTGCTGATAATCGGTGTACAGCTCAAAGGGGTTTGAAGCGAAAGCAATATCTCCGATTTTAAGTACATGAATTTCGGCATTTCTGAAAGCAATGTCCGCCTCGTATTTTTCTATTACATTTTCATATCTGCTGATATTTGAGCTGATTATTGTGTTTTTCTTAAAGTCTGCAACGGGGTCGTCGGTTTCCTGAAATGTCTGTGATTTACATTCCTCATAATTTGCCTTTGCTGTGTTATATTCCTCCTCTGTCACCCTCCACGCATCGAGAGAAACGGTTTTTGTAACGTGAGTTATGGGAGCATCACTGATTTTTCCCTTACTTGCCCACTCAAAGCATTCATCAAAGGCATGGGCTATCTTTTCGGCAATAACAAATCTGTTGTAATACTCCCAGGGCTTCAAGAAGCGGCTTGCCTCGGGTAAATCTCCGAATTTCAATGCATTCTTGCGATTGAACTCGGCAGAACCGTGAAGAATGTGAGGAGACTGGTCTCCTGCGGCGGCACATTGGGGAAGAATATAAATATTGCCGTATTTTTCTCGTATCATTGCACGGGTTTCGTTCCAATAGTCAGCCGAGGTAAACAGCTCCTGCTCGGTACACTGCGAGGGGCATGGTACATTTATTATGGCACCCGTCAGTATCCCCTCCTTATCGAAGGTGTAAAGAAGATAGACCTTTGTATCTATTGTTCCCTCAAAGCCGGCAAAGTCCTCCACATTGGTAGGACCGTACATCTGTGCAAAGCCGTTTACACCAAAGGTATCATTTGCATTGTTGTTCAGGCTTCTGTCATTGAAATAGGTAGCCCTTCTGTGTATTGCCACTGCCGCCGAGCCGTAGCCGTAGGAAAATGAGCCCTCTGCTCTGCCCTTGTAGGCTTCAACAACCGCGTCGGATACACTGTCAACAAGAAAAGCTCTGTATTTATCGGGAGAATAGGTATTCACTCTGTTTCGTGGGGCTTTATCGTAGCCGCAGGTGGTAATCTCCTGATATCGAGGGGCTGTGTGAGTATGAGTTGCATTGAAAATTATTTTACTGCCGTCTATCTCTGGCATTTTTTCGGCAACCGCCGCCTTGACCTCTCTGATAAGCTGAGCGGTAATACTTTTGAAGTCGCCCGAAACAAAGATTACATAATCCCCTCCGTCCTCCATTACAAGAGCAGTGACTGTGGTGGGGTCGAAAACGCCTGTGGAAATTCTTTCATAAGCTTGTCCCGTTATGGTAACAGGCTCATCTATGCTGACATTTTTTGATGACCAACCGATATGCATTTTACTCTCCTCCTTATGCTCTGGTTATAAGATAGTACATTGACTGTGAAACATCACCTATTTTTATCTTCATTTTTCCGTTTTCAAAGGCTGTGGGAACAGTGCCGATATAGTAACCCTCAGCGCTGACAGCCCATACAACAAGGTCGGTATAGACTGTGTCTATTTCTATTTCAGCCTCGATATTTTCAATGAGAATGGGAGGCTTGCCGATATCTGTCATTGTATCCTTTATGAATTTTGCATCGGTATTCCTTGCTCTGCCCACTGCGGTGAGAAGGATATTGTCTGAGCTGTCAATAGCAGCATCTGTAAGAGATGACATTGCGATAACGGCAAAATCGGTGTCGCACTTGACCTTCATACCCTTCAGCTCTATTTCTCCGTTCTTGCCGAGGAAGCCGAAGGCACACTTTGTCATATCTGTATCAACCTTGCCGTAATTCTTCTTGTAATTGCGGTAGAGCTCGCCTGTGTCCGATGTAACGCTCTCGCCGTTATTCTCATATGTCAGCTCGGGGAGCTTACCTGTTGAATCAAGGTCGGCAACAGCCACCTTGCTCTCTGTACAAACCTTTATCTGCTCACTGTCCCACGCCTCACGGTTCTCGATGTTGAGAGCATACATCTGCTCACCCGTCTTTACATCTCCTCGTCTTGTGATAAGGGCAGCGTGATAGAAAAGTCCAAACTTTGCAGGGTCATTCCATGCGCTGAATATACCCTGACGGTACGGAACATTTCCTATCTTTTCGGCAGAAATTTCCTTGCCCAGCATATTCATTTCTTCAAGCCTTGCCGAGTATGAATAGGTGTGAATAGCAAAGCCCGACCACCCCTGGAACATACCGAAGGCGGCTGAATATATTACGGAATCTGCTCTGTACTCATTGGGCCATGGTACATCCCACTCGGAAATGTAGGTGGGCTTGTCGGGGGCTGTCTGTAAACAGCAGCCGTCAAGATAAAACCTGTCCTGATGAGTAATGCTTTTGTTCATACACTTCTTGTCAAACTCACCCCATCTCCAATCGTAAAAATACGGGTGTGCATCAAGAAAGTCGGTTGTAAGCTGAGTCCTCAAATTGTCGGGTGTGGCAATCCAATTAGTGCCCGTAATGGGTATCTTAACACCGATGCTGTGCATATGCGCCGTCATTTCCCTGTAATACTCGATCTGTATATAGACCTTGAAATCAAGAAGGTCATGGTTTTTATCCGTCATGAGATTCATTTCGGAGATATCTGTAATCACACCGTTTTCCTTCGCCCATCTGTTATACATGGTAATGAACTCCGACCTGTAGGGCTCAATATAATCGGGGTCTGCCGACTGCTTGAACAGGTCGCTTTCATTTACGATCTCCGCAAGCACAATGGCAGGCTCGTCGCAATACTTTATTCCTGTGTATTTGTTCTCGTGTGTCCAAAGCTCTGTTGCAAGCTCCTTCTGAAGCTCAATAAGATGGCGGGAGAAATTACAGTAAGGCTTTGCGGCATCACGAAGCCTCAATGCATTATCGACCCCCTCGTCCGAGCGGAATTTGCGGTAGGTGAACATATCCATATAGATGTATATGCCCTCCTCCTTGAGACACTTAACAAGGAAGTCAAGTCTGTCCATGCTTTCGGGGTCAAGGTGGGCATTTGTCACTCTCTTTCCCTTTGTAAAGGCGAAAATGTTGGGAGTGTGCCACTCTGAGTCAAGCTGATGGAAGCGGACTATATTTATACCGAGCTTGGCAAGTCTCCTTGCAAGCTTCTTTGCGTAATCATATTCGGGAAAACAGCCTGCTCCGTTGAAGTTTGCACCCCAGAACTTAGCCTTTGTTCCGTCCTCAAAGACAAAATCTCTGCCCTGAACCTTTAAAAAGCCGTGCTTGCCTGCAGGCTTCTCTGCCTCAAACACGAATGAAATATCAATTGGCACATCGTCATGAAATGACGGATACGGAATGAAATTTGACATATTTTTTCCTCCTGATTTTATTTTACTACTTGAATTATAGCACAATACAAGCTATAATCTATACAGAACACACGAAAAAAGCAATGATTTTTGTCACTGTTTGAGGTGGATTATGAAAGGTATATTTGAAAAAAAAGAGCATTTCGGTCTATCCGGGGTAAGAGTACACGGCTTTAAGGGATATCCGCCTATGTTTCACACTCACGGAGAACTGTTATATGTAATAAGCGGAAGCATAAATACAGTCATTGACGGCAAAGAGCATACACTCCGCGAGGGTGAAATATCACTGCTTTTCCCTTACCTCACCCATTCCTACGATGACGCACCGGAGGCGGAGGCAATAATAATACTGTTTGACCCTGCTGTCATAGCTTTTGACAACACGGTATTGACAAAAAAGCTTGCAGTGAGTTTTACAGACGGAAAAGAGTATTTCGGTATGCTTGACAGAGCTGTAGCGCTTATCAAGACAGGAAGGATAAAGACAGCGCTGGGATATATCAACGCCGTGATAGGTGAGCTTTTGGAAGTACTTCCCATTGAGGACAGCTACTGTATATCCGAGGACACTGCTGTAAAGATACTGGAGTATTGCACTGAGCATTTTACCGATGACATCACTGTAAAGAGTGTATCTGAAGCTCTGTATGTCAGTCAAAGCTATATTTCAAAAACTTTCTCTAACAAGCTGAGGTACGGATTTCGCGAATACATAAACACTCTGCGCATAGAAAAATCAAAATCACTTTTGAAAAGCTCTGACAAAAAAATAGTTGATATTATGTTAGAATGCGGATTTAAAAATCAAAGCAGCTTCAACCGTGTTTTCCGTGAGATGTGCGGTGTTTCCCCCTATGAATTCAGATGCAATCTCAGTAAAATGATATTCTCTAAACTTTTTTAAAAAGCTCTTGACATAACCAAAACTTTGTGATATACTGTTTGAGCAACCGAAAGTGGAGAAGTACCCAAGGGGTTAAGGGGGCAGTTTGCTAAACTGTTAGGTCGGGTTTCCGGCGCGCGAGTTCGATCCTCGCCTTCTCCGCCAAAAATCCGAGAACTTTGTTCTCGGATTTTTCATTATTTCAAAGGAGAAAAGCTGATGACTGAAAAGAAGTATGCCATAAACATTTCATTGATAATGATAACCGTTGCGTTTATCATTACATGTTTTTTCTGGGATAGCAGAGACGAGGCAATTCCGAGCTTGATAGTAACACTGTCAACAGGTGTTTTCGGAAGCGGTTTTGCCACCCTTTGTATATTTGTATACGAATACAACAAACAAAAACAAGAATTGCTCAAGGCTGTGTTTGACAAAACAAACAGCTTGATGCTTCAAACAGATCTCCTGTATAATATGGACAGATTTGGCTTGTACACAGAAGAAATGTGCGAACGGCTGAAAAACAAATATTACAGCTCGCCCGTGAGCTCGGACAGTATATCCAATATGAACAACACAGACCAATGCCTGTATTTTATGTCACGTTTTGCCGATACACTTTCGGATATAGGCTACGGTCAGATACAAAACATACTGAAAACAATAGATGAAATAGATTTTTGGAGTGATTCTCTCAAGCCTAAATCAAAGCTGTCAAAAGCAGTAAAGTTAAAACTCAGCTGCCCCATATATGATATTTTTGTTACTGCTCCCGCAATGGAAGACGGTTATATTTTCAGATATTGCAACCAATTCAGGAACGAGTATTATTCAGATGCTTTTGAATTCTATCCCGTTGTTGAAAAAATAGACAAAGCACTACACGGAATGAACATGAGCAGTGAGTATGAATGGCTGAATACATGTCCGAATCTGAAAAACTATATGAATGAAAAGCTTTGGGCGTTCAGAGATGCATTTTATTCAAAGCAATGTTCTAAAAAGGAACGAAAAAACGCACTGAAGGTATTTTTGGATAATTAATCGTGCGATTGTTTTAGAGCAAAAAATAAGCCGAACCGTTGACAGAATTCGAATTTTGGCACATAACGGTATCGGTAGTTGCAAAGCGAGGCGAAGGTATGCTTGACGAAAAATTTATATCGAGAATGAAAAAGCTTCTGGGAAATGACGGGCTTGAAGAATATCTTGCCGAGCTTGAGAAACCGTCGCCGAGAGCCTTGCGTGTCAACACTATCAAGGGTGATGTGTCGGCGCTTGACCTTGAGCTGTCACCTGTTCCCTACTCCCGCAACTGCTATTATTTTAATGCCGAGCATATAGGAGGTCATCCCCTTCATCATGCGGGGCTCATATATATTCAGGAGCCGGGTGCAATGGTGCCTGTTTCCTGTCTTGACATAAAGAGCGACTGGCGGATATTCGACACCTGCTCAGCGCCCGGCGGTAAATCCTTACAGGCGGCGGCATTTTTAGGTGATGACGGCTTTATACTGTCAAACGAAATAAACACACCCCGAGCCAGAATAATGTCTGGCAATTTTGAGAGAATGGGTGTAAAGAACTCGGTTATTACCTCGGCTCCCGTTGACAAGGTTTCCCAGCTGTTTCCCTGTTACTTCGACCTCGTAATAGTTGATGCGCCCTGCTCGGGCGAGGGAATGTTCCGAAAGGAAGAGGACGCCGTCAGAGATTGGAGCGAGGAAAATGTAAAGATGTGTGCCGAAAGACAGGCGGGCATTCTTCAAGCCGCTTCACGCAGTGTAAGGGGCGGCGGCTATCTGCTGTACTCCACCTGTACCTTCTCTGTGGAGGAAAACGAGGACACTGTAAATTCCTTTCTTGCCGAAAACAGTGATTTTGAGCTTGTATCCCCTCACGAAAGAGTTCTCCCCTACACTGTATCGGGTGTGGGCAATGACTGCTTCAGACGGTTCTATCCGCATATCGCACCCGGTGAAGGGCAATTTGCGGCACTGATGAAAAGGAAGGGGGACGAAGAGGAAAGAGCAGATATAAAATCAGGTCTGTCTCAGCCCTCAAAAGAAGAAAGAAAATGCGTTGAAGACTTTTTGAAGGATACGCTTATTGACTTTAATTCAGACTTTATTTTCAAATTCAAGGATTATATCGTGTATATTGCCCCCGGTATTCCCGTACCCGACAAGGTAACCTATTCATGCGGTGTAACACTGGGAGAAACAAAAAAAGGATATTTTCAGCCCCATCATCAGCTTTTTTCGGCAATGGGAGATAAATTCAAGCGAAGGGTCACACTGGCGCTTGATGACCCAAGGCTTCAAGCATACTTAAGAGGCGAGAGCATTCAGTATGACATTGACAACGGCTGGTGTGCCGTATTTGCGGGCGGTGTCGCCTTAGGCGGCGGCAAGGCGGTAGACGGACAGATAAAAAATCATTACCCCAAGGGGTTAAGAATACAGCATTGAGGTAAAAATATGTACTTACAAAACCTTCATACCCATTCCGTTTTTTGCGACGGAAAGAATACACTCGAGGAAATGTGCGAGAAAGCCGTTGAGCTGGGCTTTGACTCCATAGGCTTTTCCCGACACGCATGCATGCCTCACCCGTCAATTTACTGCAAGGGCGGCGAGGCGATAGTTGAATATCAGAAAAGATCAGCCGAGCTGAAAAAGGAATACGAGGGCAGGCTAGATATATTCTGCGGTGCGGAATTCGACCTTTACTCTATAGACCCCCGAGACAACTATGACTACATAATCGGCTCATTTCACTATCTTAAGGAGAACGGCAAGCTTGTAGGCATCGACCGTACTCCCGAGCAGGTGCAGGAGGTAGTCAACGGATATTTCGGCGGAAACGGACTTGAATTTGCCCGTCATTTCTATGAGCAGTCGGTTGGTCTTTGCGAAATAAAGCCCGACATCATAGGACATTTCGACCTTGTTACAAAGCATGCAAAAACTCTTGGGCTTTTCGACGAGGACTCAAGGGAATATCAGTCCCTTGCAATCGAGGCTGTGCGTGAGATATCGAAATGGGTAAATATTTTCGAAATAAATACAGGCTGTGTATCAAGAGGCTACAGAGAGAGCCCCTATCTTGCTCCGTTTATTGTGAAGGAGCTGAAAAGGCTTGACTGTCAGATAACAATTTCCTCCGACTGTCATGACAGGAGCTTTTTCGACTGTGAATGGCAGACTGCAAAGAACAGGCTTCTTGACTGCGGCTACAAAAACATTGTAATACTGACAAAGGACGGCTTCAAGGAAGAAGCCCTGGTGTAATTATGCTGAATTATATCATAGCCATATTCTGCGTTATAGGTGCGGCAGACTATATTATAGGCAAGAAATTCGGTGTGGGAAAGGAATTTGAAGGCGGTATAATGCTGCTTGGTCCGATGGCGCTGTCTATGGTGGGAATGATACTTCTCGCTCCCCTGCTTGCCGAATGGCTTATGCCTGTAACCTCGTTTATAGCAAAATATACCCCCTTTGACCCGTCAATACTTTCGGGTATGCTTCTTGCCAACGATATGGGCGGTGCGCCTCTTTCACAGGCTATTGCCTCAAGCAAGCTTATAGGCGATTTCAACGGACTTATTGTAGGCGCCACTCTCGGCGCTACCGTTTCATTTACAATTCCCTTTGCACTCAGTGTAATCAGCAAGGACTATCACTCCGATGTACTGATGGGAATACTGTGCGGTATAGGCACTGTGCCTGTGGGCTGTATAGTATCGGGAATAATGGTGGGCATTCCCTTCGGGGCACTCATAATTGACATGATACCCGTTGCGGTATTTTCTGCGCTCGTTATTTTCGGACTGCTGAAATTCCCCTCTCTTTCGGTAAGAATATTCTCCTGGCTGGGACGAATAATAATCGGTCTGATAATCTTCGGACTTGTGCTTGGAATACTCAACAGGCTTGTGGGAATTACAGTTCTTGAAGGACTTGCGCCCCTCGACGACGGAATTGATGTAATTGTCAACGCCTCATGTGTCATGACGGGAGCCTTCCCTCTCATATATATACTGTCAAAAATATTAAACCGACCTCTTTCCGCACTTGGAAAAAAGATCGGTCTTGACCATAAATCTGTTCTTGGTTTTGTAGCGTCCCTTGCAAGCTTTGCAACCTGTACACCCCTCATTCCCGAAATGAACAGGAAGGGCAGAATAGCAAACCTCGCCTTTGCGGTATCAGGTGCATTCACCTTTGCGGGACACCTCGCCTTTACACTGTCGGTAAATCCCGACTTTGTATCAGCTATGATAGTCGGCAAGCTCATATCGGGAATAACCGCCGTAGCGGTGGCACTTCTGATATACGGCAAGCTGTTTGGCAAGGAGTAAGGTTATTCCTTTTCACAAATGACTGCCGACAACGGACACCGATGCTACGAGGGTTCCTCTTTCGTCCTTTATTTCTATTTCGTAGAAGCAGCTTCTTCTGCCGTCCTTCAGGAGTCTTGATTCAGCGGTGAGGATATCACCCTTTACTGTACCGAGGAAGGATATATTTGCGGAGGTAGTGACCGTTATGGCATCGCGGCTTCTGTTGGTAGCTACTGCAAAGGTAAAATCGGCAAGGGTGAACATTACTCCGCCCATTACCTGATTTGCGGCGTTTTTGTGGCGGGAATCAAGCTTCAGTGAGCATTTTGCCCATTTGTCGCCTATTTCCTCTATAACGATACCTGTAGCGGCAGTGGCATACACATCTCCCTCAAAAAATTCTCTTATTCTTTCAAGCTCTGTCATTTTAGTTCCTCCGTTTTTTGCTATTATAGCCGAAGAGAGTTGAACTATTGATGCCGAGGAAAGTCCTTTTCGGTCTAAATTTCAATTTTGTTTAAAATACGTTGAGTATATCTGCGTGTCAAAAGAAAAATTATCCTCGAAAACCACCTTTTCTCGGTTCGAGGGAAGTTTCAAACGGGAATTTTTGTTCCTGACAAGGCACGTTTCCCGCAGTCATACTGCCGTATTGCAAGGGAATGTAACGACGGCAGGGGCGAAAATTCCCATTTGAAACCGACAAGAGTTCGGCTCTCTTCGGATATTATACATCTGAATTACAAAAATTTCAATACATAAAGGGCTGTTAATATGATTTATTCACTTGTTTTTATCAACATTATTATTACCGCATTTCAAGGAATAACCACAAAATTCTTTTCCGAGCATTACCCCGGTAAGAAGGATAATTCATCGACGGTATTTTCTGTAATCGTGGGAATACTCGTGGCACTTTCCGTCATCTGCTCGGGAATAATAAGGCTTGAGGGCTTCACACTCCTTATAATACTGCTTGGTGCGGCAAGGGCGCTGACCGTAATAGCATATACCTTCTGTCTTATGACGGCAAGCGCAAAGGGTCCCTACTCACAACTGACTATCTTTTCCATGTGCGGTGCAATACTTGTGCCCCTTCTCACAGACCTTTGCTTCGGTAAGCACATAGAGGGGTTCAAGTACCTGGCAATGCTGACAATGATAGTTTCGTTTTTCCTTATCTGCCGTCCCGCAAAGGATGAGGAAAAGGTACAAAAGGGCTTTTACCTTGCCTGTATGGGCATATTCATTTCAAACGGCTTTTACGGAGCGCTGACACCTATTGCAACCTATCTTGAGGGTGATAACATGGGTCATGAAATAATTGTGTCGACCTATGTATCAAGCGCCCTGATATCCCTTCTCATTCTCCTTTTCCGCGAGAAAAAGCAGGTGGTATCCGCTTTTAAGCTGACAGGAAAAGCCACTCTCTTTGTACTGCTCACCTCGGCTATAATCGCATCCACAAGTATTCTCGGTATAATTTGTCTTACAGGCTTTGGTGACATCAAGGGAATTGACGGTGCGTTGAATATGACACTTCTCTGCGGAGGAGTTATGATAATATCCGAGCTTCTTTCTCTGATTTGGCTTAAGGAAAAATTTACTGCGGTAAAATGGTGCGGAATTGCCATAGCTACCGCGAGTGTGGTGGTGCTGACATTATGAAAAAGACATTAAAAGCCGCCGATATTATTATGGCTGCGGCGGGTGCGTTTATTATGGCATTCGGACTTTATGAGGTACATTCCTTTTCGGGCGTAACCGAGGGCGGTGTGCTGGGAATGACGCTTCTGCTTGACCGCCATTTTCATATTTCACCTGCCTTTTCAAGTCTGATAATGAATATCATATGCTATATAATCGGCTGGAGAATACTCGGTAAGAGGTTCGTTCTTTACTCTGCCGTTGCAACAGTTTCGTTTTCGGTATTTTACAGGCTTCTTGAAATGACTCCGCCGATTTTCCCAGAAATATACTCCTATCCCCTTGCCGCCGCTGTAATCGGCGCTCTGTTCATCGGTGTGGGTGCAGGGCTCTGCGTCAGGGCAGGCGGTGCGCCGAGCGGTGACGATGCACTTGCGATGGGCTTTTCAAAGCTGTTCAAGGTGAGGATAGAGACAGTGTATCTAATCAGTGACTTGACGGTACTCACACTTTCACTGACATATATCCCCGTTAAAAGAATAGCCTTTTCCCTTGTCACAGTAATACTGTCGGGCAAAATAATAGGCATAATAGAACGGGCAAAAAAGGCTGCAGCAAAATAAATTGCTGCAGCCTTTATCAATATACCACAACGGTTTAATATCTTCCGTCCTTGTAATTATCGTCGGATTTATAATAAAGCTCCTCGGGAACTGGAGGCTCCTTTCCTGTGTAAACTCTGAACTTATCGAAGTAAATAGGTGTTACATATTCCAGCTTGAGTATGTGCTTACCCTTTGTAATTCTGAAGGGCCCCGAGGGTGCCATTGCACAGTTGTTAGGCAGCTTGACGGTAACGGGAGTATTATCTGTGAGAAGCTCTCCGTCGAGGAAAACCTTCATAAGTGATTTTTCCGTAGGAGATGCTACAACATAAAAGTCTATATAATACTCGTCGGTCTCGGGAATATCAAGGTCATAGCAAAGCCATTCGCCCGCATCGACCATGTGGATAACGTAGCTGAGTACCTTGGGCTCATAGTGGAGATTGACCTCTTCGGGACGGTAAGGATTGTTGTTCTTCTGAGGCTTGAAGGTCTTGTGGAAGGTAATACCCTCTCCGCCTGCCATAAAGTCCTCTGCCTCGATTTCCTGTCTGAGCTTTTTGATAAGCTTATCGCTTTCGCTGACAAAGTCATTCGACCAGGTGTACGCAGTTCTCTTGAAATGTCCCTCGGGAAATTCGATACATTTTTCAAGATGCTTGTATTCCTTTTCCACACCCGACGCATCATAAATCTCAGCAGCCTGACCTGTGAGATTATTTTCATCAACAGGGATAAAGGGCTCCCACCTTACAGTTTCATTATCTGTGGGGATAATTGTTTTGGGATTTGAAGCAAAGTTGTTGTATATATTGAGGTTGTTGGTTCTGTAAAAGGTTTTCTGAACATACATAGAAACGACACCGCGGAGAACTACATTATTATAGGTGCTTATCTGAGCGGAGCCTGCATCGTTGTAAAGAGAGAAGCCGTTTCCGCATTTGTTTACGCCGTCAATAACATTGTCATGGACATGGCAGTTTTTGATTTCGCCGAGAGTATATATTCCGCCTCCGTCTCGGAGAACACCCATAGCATTGACTATGCGGTTATAGGCGACCTCCATATTGCGACAATCGTATGCGACAGCTCCCTCCCAGCCCCAGCCGAGAGTAATGGCAGTATAAGGAACATCTCTTATGTAGTTGTGAAGTATTTTTATATCCTTTTCGTAGTAGACACTTATGGCACAGTTATTGTAAAGCTCACCGGGGAGTCTTGTGAATACATTATTCTGAACGGTGATATTTTTACAAACATCTATCCCCTCCTGTTCGTTATAATGGAAGGGACTTCCTATACGGACACCAGTAGCAGAGGAGTCTCTGAAAATACTTCCCTCGATAAGCACATTGGATACACTGTCATTCATACCGATAATAGCTGAGCCCATATTGTAAAACTCACAGTTCCTGAAGGTGATATTATCGGCAAAATTAAGTCTGAACTGAGAGGTATTTACACCGAAATATCCGTCTGTAAAGGTTTCGGGGGAGCGGTATTTATAGTTGAGATTCATAGCGTCCGACTGATAACAGCCGTAGCCCGCAACCGAAAGTATGTTACAAGCACCGCCTGCAAATTTGATGCCCTCAAAGGTGATGTTGCAGGCTCTGTTTTCGTTGTCATCGCCCAGTATGTGGACAAACATTTCCTTCTTTCCGACTGTTGCCTCTGCCTCGCTGATATCCTCGTCTGCATAGGGGTAATAGTAGATTGTCTTTTCTGCCTTGTTATAGTAAAACTCTCCCTCTTCATCAAGGAAGGACATATCGTTTTCAAGGAAAAAGCTTCTTGTATCCTTACCGAGTCTCTTAATCGGTTCGATATGTGTCAAATCGAATTCAAAAGCATACTCATGGCTTTCGGGAAGATATTTATAATCTTTAATTCTGTATCTGTGACATTCCCATTCCCAAGGATTAACGAATTCCATATCCCGAAAGTTGTCAAAGCCCTTGGGGAAATTTTTCTCGGGTACCCTTACGCCGATAGCTGTCTCGCCGTCATAGAGCATATCGCTGATAGAGTAGGTATACTTGGACCTTGCTCGTTTTGCGGGGATAGTATTGATATAAAGGCTTCTTACATCCTCAACATCAAGCCTTGCTTTATAAATTTTACCGTCGTGCTTTTCCCAGCCCGTTACATATTCACCGCCGAAAATTGTTGCATTATCGCCCTTAAAGGTGATTGTTTTGTCCTTTGAGGTATTTTCAGAGTCAAAAACAAGTGTTTCCGTC
Source organism: uncultured Oscillospiraceae bacterium (assembly GCA_964650465.1). Lineage (GTDB taxonomy): Bacteria > Bacillota > Clostridia > Oscillospirales > SIG627 > RGIG6353. The sequence goes on from CAZYTA010000001.1 coordinate 96,218, forward strand.
AGTGGATAAACACCGGGAAGAAGATTGATTACCACATTGGAATTTGTTTCGGATATCTCGCGGTATGCCCTTTCAACAGTCAAAAACGGAGCATCCTTGCTTCCGTCAAAGCTGTCATTGCCGTTTGGGGATACATAGAAAATTTTACAGTTTTCCATAACAGTGCCTCTCTGAATGTATTTTATTTACATGACTATAGTAGCAAACATAGGTAAAAAAGTCAATAACCAATATTCGCCTATCGGGGCAATTTTCCGATAAATGCAAAAGGCGGATGTAAAAGCCTTTCGGTTTTTACATCCGTCTTTCTCATTCAAAATCAAAGGATATAACATCAACCGTATTCCCGTCGCCCCATGTGGCTATGGGAAGGAGTACAAGCCTGTCAAGCTCCCTGTTTACCTCAAGATGCAGGAAGCGGCATCTGTTGTCTGTGACCCTTGCAAGCTCAATTCTTTCGCCCTGCAGCTCGCCGTACAGCAGGTACTCGCGGCAGAGTGTTTTGGGCATATGCATCTGCGGGCTGTTGAGCAGAATATTGGACCTTGTTGCGTGCATTTTCTCACAGGCACCGCCCGGGATAGTGTCTCTGTTGAGGTCTGAGGAAAATACCACATGCACGAAGCCCACTTTTTCCTTATCGAAGGAATAGGCTATCTCACTGCCAAGCTCAGCCTTGTAGGAGGCGGTGTCCTGTGTGGTGGAGTAAATGCGGTGTCCTCTGTCCTGTCCGTTGCGGAGGCTGTCGGGGGCATTGAGCTTTGCCTTACGGCAGGTGTCCGATACGGCTCTCAGCCTTGACGGCAGGAAGCCGTCGGCGTTCATTATGCTCCTTTGAAGCTCATCAATGCTGTGAAGGTAAACATCGTGGGGAGTAAAGCCGTTTTTCTTGGCAATGGCGGCGGCTCTGCCTACTGCATCGCCCAGAAGCATACAGGTAGCCATTACTCTTATACTGCTCATTGCCATGTGTGTCATGCTGATGTTTCTGCCTGCAAAGAAAAGGTTTTCCACATTCTCGGAATAGAGGGCTCTGTAGGGCAGTGAGTAGGGACGGGGTGTTGTGAAATTGGTATTGGGTACACCTCTGTGCCAGAAGCCTCCGGGGAAATGGTCGTCAAGAGGCCAGCCGCCATAGGCTATTTCGTCCTCGAAAACCACTCCGTCGGAGATATCCCTCTGTGTTATCATATACTCTCCGCACATTCTTCTTGACTCCCGCTTTCCCGGTAAAAAGCCGAGAAATTCAAGCTCCCAGTTTTCAGCCTTGAATTTTTCGTTATTCTTAACATAGTCCCAGGTACCTGCGGCAAGCGAAACAAGCTCGTCACGAAGCTCCTCGGTATCGCCTATGGAGTCACGGTTTCCGCCAAGCTCAAGATACCAGAAGTTTTCGCTTTCATGATAAATATTGGGACCTCTGTTCTCAAAGTCACGGTCGGTAAGCCTTGTTGCCCATGCGGGAGGTGTGTATTTTATGGGGCGCTCGGTCTCTCTGCCCTGTATGAGACAGGACATACCCATAGTCATGCTGTCGCCGTTATCGACTGTGGTATCCTCTCCGTATTCCTGCTTTCCTTCCCTGCCTATCTTAAAATGTGCATTTGTAAGGGGTGCTAAAATACTGTCGCCCGAGCAGTCGCTGAAATAGTCTGCCTCCACCTCAAAAAAGGTCTGTGTGGTCATCTGGTAGCCCGTAACGGTTTTTATGCGGGTGTCTCTGCCATAGGCAAAATCACCCTTATCCACCTCGGCATCCATGCAGGTGCAGTTGAGCAGGGGTGTAATGTTCTTTTCTCTTTTGATAAAATCATAGAGTACGGTATCCCATATATGAAAATTCTTTGTGGGGTTGCGGTGATAATTTTCAAGGGCAATTTCCTCCATGAGTCCGCTTTCCTTGTTGTCCTCACCCAGCGCGCCGCATATCCACATTCTTATTTCCGAGGAGGCGTTGCCTCCGAAAACGGGACGCTCGTGCATAAGCACTACCTTCAAGCCCTCTCTTGCCGCACCTATTGCCGCCGCCATGCCCGCCATACCTCCGCCTACAACACAGAGGTCGCATTTTATATATTTTTTGTTAAGCATAACTTTCTCCTTGCATTTTATTTATATTTCTGATACAATAATAGCAGATTTTATGGATATTTCTTGAAAATAAATGCTGACAAATATAAAGAAAGTGCAAAATATGAAACAATTAGCCGAAAACATTGCCCGATACACAGAATACCTGAGGACATCGGGGCTGAATGTATCGATACATTTCAGCAATAAACTGCTGAGTATGATTCCGCCCGAGCTTTTCGATATTATCTGCCCTTACAATGTACACACAAATCCCTACTGTATGTGGATAAAGCAGTGCGACAACCACAAATGCATCGAATCACAGCAGGAGCTTATAAAAAGAGGAGCTTCGGGTGTCAGAGTATGCCACGCCGGTGTAAAGGAATACATCACTCCATTTTGCCGCAACAAAGAGCCGTCGGGGATTGTTTCGGTCAGCGGTTACAGAGAGACCGCACATGAAACGAATGAAAACAAGCTGTGGTTTTCATCTCTTTCAGACAAAGAAATCCCTTTAGAGCTTGCAAAAACTCTTGTAACTCCATTGACAGTTATGCTGGAGCGCCTTATTGAAAATGACCTTGCAAAGGAAAAAAGCGAATACACTCAGATACTTCAATATTTGAGCGAATACTATCTTACTGCAGACCTAAATGGGATTTGCCGTCATTTTCACAGAAGCGCCTCTCACATCAGCCACCTTTTTAAGAAAAACTCGGGAATGACTTTGCGTGCATATTGCAATAAGCTGAAGCTTGAGAATGCAGAAAGGCTTCTCGTAACAACAAATATGTCTGTAACCCGAATAGCTCTTGACTCAGGGTTTGGAGATGTAAGCCATTTTATTAATCTTTTCAAAAAGAAATACGGACTCTCCCCTCTTGCATACAGAAAAGGCATTGACAAAAAAACTGCCTTGGAGTAAAATTCTATTATATTTAAAAGAAAGAAGTGTGAGCAATGAAGCTGACCGAAATTTTAAGCAGTGGGAAATTATCCCTTTCCTTTGAGGTATTCCCGCCAAAAACCGATACAGCCTTTGACAGTGTAAAGCATGCAACCGAGGAGATAGCAAAGCTTCGCCCCTCGTTCATGAGTGTAACCTACGGTGCGGGAGGCGGTACGAGTAAATATACCCTTGACATTGCGAAGAATATCAAGGCGAATTACGGAGTGCCCACACTTGCCCATCTCACCTGCGTTTCGTCAACAAGGGAGACGGTTCATCAGAAAATAGCCGAAATAAAGGAAGCAGGTATCGTCAATGTCATGGCATTGAGAGGAGACCTTACTCCCGAGCTTGAGGGTACAGACCGCTCGGGCTGGGCATATCAGCACGCAATCGACCTTGTGCGTGAGCTTAAGGAAACCGCCGATTTCTGTATCGGTGGTGCCTGCTACCCCGAAATACACCCCGAAAGCACAAACCAAAAGGAAGACATACAGCACCTTAAGGAAAAGGTTGATGCAGGCTGCTCCTTTCTCACAACACAGATGTTTTTTGACAACAATCTGCTTTACAATTTCCTTTACAAAATAAGGGAGGCGGGAATAACGGTCCCCGTAATCCCCGGAATAATGCCAATTACAAACGGCAATCAGGTTGACAGGGCGATAAAGCTTTCAGGGTCATTTATGCCTCAGCGCTTTAAATCGCTTGTTGACAAATTCGGCAACACACCTGCTGCTATGAAACAGGCGGGTATTGCCTATGCCACCGACCAGATTATTGACCTTTTTGCCAACGGCATTACAAACGTACACGTTTATTCCATGAACAAGCCCGATGTTGCAGAGGCAATACAGCGCAACCTGTCGGACATTTTAGGCTGATGATATACACTGTAAGCTATGAGGCTCCTTTGATAAACAGGAGTGAGATACTGCGTTACGCGGGGGTGAAGTACAGCTCCGCTGAAACAGAGGCATTGCTGGACAGATGTCTCGACAGGCTTGACTGCTTCTCCTACAGGGTATGCTATACCGAGCTTCCCGCAAAGAATATATTCAACATCACCTCAGAGACACTGAACACTGCTCTGAGGGGCTGTGACAGTGCGGTGGTTTTTGCGGCTACCGTAGGGATAGAGATAGACCGCCTTATTGCAAGATATTCGGCGGTGTCGCCTGCTATGGCGGTAATGCTGCAGGCGATGGGTGCGGAAAGAGTTGAAAGCCTTTGCAACACCTTTTGCAAGGATATAGCAAGGGGCAGAAGCACGAAGCCCCGGGTGAGTGCGGGCTACGGAGACCTTCCTCTTGAGCTGCAGAAAGATATTTTTGCCATGCTTGACTGTCCGAAAAGAATAGGATTGACCTTAAACGAGAGCCTTTTGATGTCACCTTCAAAATCAGTAACAGCAATTTTTGGAGTTAAAAATGAAAATACTTGAATTTATAAAAGACCGTCTGCTGTACCTTGACGGAGGAATGGGAACATTGCTTCAAGAGAGAGGACTGCATCCGGGTGAGCTTCCTGAAAGATGGAATATAACACACCACGAAATAATAACCGAAATACACCGCTCTTATTTTGAAGCTGGAAGCAATGTAGTCAATACAAACACCTTCGGAGCAAGCATTCTTAAATTTTCCGAAGGCGAGCTTGAAGAAATCATTTCCTCGGCTGTAGCAAATGCAAGGAAAGCCGCAGAGGAAAGCCAAGGAGACCACCCGAAATGGGTAGCCCTCGACATAGGACCTACGGGTCGCATGCTCAAGCCCTACGGAGACCTTGATTTTGAAGATGCAGTAGCGGTGTTTGCGAAAACAGTACAGCTTGGAGTGAAATACGGAGCCGACCTTATCGTTATCGAAACCATGAATGACAGCTACGAAACAAAGGCGGCACTCCTTGCGGCAAAAGAAAACAGCACTCTGCCCGTCTTTGTGTCCAATGCCTACGGTGAGGACGGGAAGCTGATGACGGGCGCAGACCCGGGTGCAATGGTTGCCATGCTTGAGGGTATGGGAGCAGATGCAATAGGAGTAAATTGCTCACTTGGTCCGAAGGCTCTTGCCTCGGTTGTTGAAAAATATCTGGAATACTCCTCTCTTCCAATACTTCTTAAACCAAACGCAGGACTTCCCAAAGCAGTAAACGGAAAGACTGTGTATGATATTCTGCCCGAAGAATTTGCCGCCGAAACATGTACGCTGATTAAAAAGGGTGTTCGCATTGCGGGAGGCTGTTGCGGAACTACTCCCGAATATATCTCGGCAACAGTAAAAGGTTCAAAAAATATAAAGCCTGTTGAAATTACCAAGAAAAGCATCACCTGGGTGTCATCGTATACCCACTCTGTAGTATTCGGAAATGCGCCAGTGCTCATCGGAGAAAGAATAAATCCCACAGGCAAAAAGCGTTTTAAGGAAGCATTGAAGGAGCACGATATAGATTACATTTTAAAAGAGGGCATTGCACAGCAGGAAAAAGGCGTACACATTCTTGATGTAAATGTAGGTCTGCCGGAAATAGACGAGGTAGAAATGCTGGAAACGGCAGTTTCAAGGCTTCAGGCTATCATCGACTTGCCTTTGCAAATAGATACCTCGGATGCTGCCGCTATGGAGGCGGCACTCCGCCGTTACAACGGAAAGACAATGATAAACTCCGTCAACGGTAAAAAAGAGAGCATGGAAGCTGTCTTCCCTCTTGCTAAAAAATACGGCGGTCTTATAGTTGCGCTGACCCTTGACGAATCGGGAATTCCCGACACAGCGGAGGGCAGACTGGCTATAGCCAAAAACATACTTGCCGAAGCAGAAAAGTACTCAATTGACAAGAAGGACATAATTTTCGACCCTCTGGCAATGACCGTATCTGCAGACAACAACGCCGCAAAAGAGACAATGCGTGCAGTTGAGCTGATAAAAAATGAGCTGGGATGTCACACCTCTTTGGGTGTATCGAATGTATCCTTCGGTCTCCCTATGCGTGATGTCATTAACGGCACCTTCTTTGCGATGACTCTGTCAAAGGGGCTTTCGGCGGCAATTATGAATCCTTACTCTGCCGAAATGATGAAAACCTATCACAGCTATCTTGCTCTGGCGGGACTTGACGAAAGCTGTTCACAGTATATAGACTTTGCACAAGGGCTTCCTCAGCAGGAAACCGTTGTAACCGAAAAAAAAGCCGAAACAAAGGAAAGCTACGCCTCACAGCTTCAAAGAGCCGTCATAAAGGGCTTGAAGGAGCAAGCGGCATCACTTACAAAGGAGCTTATAAAAAGCACTCCACCACTGCAGATAGTTCAGGAGGAAATCATCCCTGCGCTGAACACGGTAGGTACAGGCTTCGAAAACAAAACGGTATACCTGCCGCAGCTGCTTATGAGTGCCGAAGCGGCAAAAGCTGCTTTCGAGGTAATCAAATCCAATATGTCGGGAGATAAGTCAGGTAACAGAGGCGAGTTTGTGCTTGCTACGGTCAAGGGAGATATACACGATATCGGAAAGAATATAGTCAAGCTGTTGCTTGAAAACTACGGATTCTCCGTATCGGATTTAGGACGTGATGTCCCCCCGGAGGCTGTAGCCGACGAGGTAATAAGACTTCACGCACCCATAGCAGGACTCAGCGCACTTATGACTACAACAGTTCCCGCCATGGAAGAAACAATAAAGCTTCTGCACGAAAAAGCTCCCTGGTGTAAAATAATTGTAGGAGGCGCAGTGCTTACAAAGGATTATGCCGATGCCATAGGTGCGGACTTTTATGCAAAGGATGCCATGGAGGCTGTACGCTGTGCGGAAAATATCACAAATACAATATCCTGACAGGTTGTGTTTTTAAGCGCTTCTTAAAAAAATCAAGCCCTCTCATCAAAACAAAGGAAAAGAACACCGACAGGTGTTCTTTTCCTTTGTTGGCAAGGTCGTACAAATCCGAACCCCTCTGAATTTTTTACGTATGTGTTCGAACCACTACATATTATTTTTAAGATATTCATTAGCCTGTTTAAGTAAAAGTTTTGTATCG
>CAZYTA010000002.1:0-100245 GCA_964650465.1 uncultured Oscillospiraceae bacterium
CCCCTCATGATTGAGGGGCAGGGGTGTTGAAGTGCGATTTATCGCGCTTTTTTATGAGCAAAAAAGGACAAATGCAAAAAAAGTACTCGCCGGAATTCAAGTTATCTGTTATAATGGATTTGCGAGAACATCATTTGAGTTTTAGAGAAACAGCAAGGAAATACAACCTTGTAATTCAATCTGAGGCTTCTGCAGCAAATATGATTCAACGATGGGAACGCATATTTTTAGAAGAAGGAGCCGAAGGTCTTATGAAAGAAAGACGAGGCAGAGCTTGCAAGGCAAGTGGAACACGAAAAGGTCGCCCACCTAAACTTGACAAAAAGGTTGAAGAAGATTTAATTGCAGAAAACCAACGTCTTAGAATGGAGATAGATTACTTAAAAAAACTGAGTGCCTTAGTTCTTGCGGAAGAGCGAAAGAACGGCAAAAAGCGTTAATTATCGCTGAATTAAGGCAGTTGTATCCGCTTAAAGATTTGTTGAAGTTGTCAGGCATTGCAAGAAGTACTTTTTACTATTATCTAAAAACAAAAGACGAAGACAAATACAAAGAGGTTAAGTCTGATATACTTAACATATTCAACCAAAACAAAGGAAGATACGGATACAGAAGAATACTATCTGTGCTTAAACAAAAGGGATATACAATTAACCATAAAACTGTATTAAAATTGATGAAAGAGCTTAACATTAAGGGGAAACAACGCAAAAATGGCAGGTATCATTCATACAAAGGAGAAGTTGGTAAGGTTGCAAACAATCTACTTAAAAGAGATTTTACAGCAACAAAACCCTTTGAAAAACTAACAACCGATGTTACCGAATTTAAAGTATGTGATGATAAAGTATATTTATCACCTGTAATGGATTTATACAACAGAGAAATTGTTTCATACTCAATTTCATTAAGTCCAAATCTGTGGCAGATTAGAGAAATGCTTGATGGATTGTTTAGGAAACTTCCTGCCGATGCAAGACCACTATTTCACTCCGATCAAGGCTGGCAATACCAACACGCAGAATATCAACGGTTACTATCAGAGCATAATATTACCCAAAGCATGTCGAGAAAAGGCAACTGTATGGATAATGGAGCTATGGAAAATTTCTTTGGTAGATTAAAAGTTGAAATGTTTTACGGCGAAAAATTTGAAAGTGTTAACGCTTTCATTGATGAATTAAAAACATATATTGATTACTACAATAACGAAAGGATTTCTATGAAACTAAAAGGAATGAGTCCGGTACAATACCGAACTCATTCACTTGCTAGTTAATATTAAATTATTGTCTAAACTTTGGGGTTCACTTCATTTCGCCGCTTAAATTTTTTTATTCTTTATTCTTTTTTTATTTGTTATTTCAAAAGTTACGATATGTGAGCACTGTCAGCGGTCACCGACCGCGTATTGTCATCAAAGGACATAATTTTTAGTTTTTTGACTTTATATGTAATTGACACCGGTCGGTAAAAATGATAATATTGACAGTGAGGAGAGGTGAGTTTTATGAAAAAAATTACAGGACGTGTTCTTTGTTGGGACGATAAGCTTATAGAAAGCTCAGACAATTTACAGATAGTTTCCCACAAACCCGAAAAGAAAAATCTCGCACTTGTTTGCGATGATATATGGGAAGGAGTTCACAACGGCTATTCAAGTGTACTCAAGGTGGGGGATAAATACCGTATGTATTACCGTGCCTCGGGCGGCTCGTGCAGTACATCAATTTGTGTTGCAGAGAGTACGGATGGCATCACCTTTGAAAAGCTTGATGTAGGACTTTATGAAGCAGGCGGAACTAAGCACAACAACATAGTGTATATGCGTGATGTTCCGATTGACAATTTTGCGGTGTTTTATGACACAAATCCCGCTTGCCCCGAGGACGAAAAATTTAAGGCAATAGGCGCTAAAACTCCCGCACCGGGTCAAAGGGAAAAGCTTTGCTATTTTGCAAGTTCTGACGGACTGGGCTTTAAAGAAATGAGGTATTTTGATTTTTCGGGTACCTTTGATACCTTTAACACTACATTCTGGGATGAAAAAACCAAACAATATTTTTTGTACTTCAGAGCTTTTCACAGAGCTGACGGAAGCGAGATATCAAATTGGAATACAACTGATTTGGTCAATGATATAAGAGATGTACGTGTGGCTACAAGTCCCGATTTTGTTAATTGGACAGTACATGGCAGGATAGGATTTGATGAAGGGCAGTCCGATACCGCGCTCTATACAAATCAGATATCAAGGTATTACCGCACCGAGGATTGTTTTATTGCTTTTCCTGTCCGCTACACCGAAAGGGCGTCAGTAAAGCAAAATCTTAACCATATGCCAATACCCGACCGCCGTCAAATGATGACAGAGAAATACGGCAGAGAGGGCACTGCATTTACCGATTGCATAATTATGACCTCATCAGACGGATTTACCTTTAACAGACGTGATGAAGCGTTTCTTACACCGGGTCCCGAAAACCGTTATAATTGGTGGTACGGTGACTGCTATACTGCATACGGAATTGTGGAAACCAAATCGGATATTCAGGGGCAGTCCAACGAAATTTCAATGTATGTGGGAGAAAACTACCGTATTAAAAGCACGAATTTCCGCAGAATGACAATGCGTTTGGATGGCTTTTTCTCATGGTACGGTGCGTATAAAGGGGCTGACATTGTTACCAAGCCTTTCGTTTTTGAGGGTTCATCAATGAAAGTAAACTTTGCTACCTCTTGTGCAGGCGGTGTAGACATAGCTTTATGTGATGAGTGCGGCAATGAGCTTGAAGGCTATTCCTCTTATACATTGTTTGGCGACAGCACCGACCGACTTGTTGAATTCGATAAGCCTCTTTCGGCTCTTAACGGCAAGGCGGTAAGGATGAAACTAAGGCTCTGTGATGCACACGTTTACTCGTTTATTTTTGAATAATGCGACTAACAGCCGTAGGCAATTCTGTCTACGGCTGCTATTTGTTTTATTATAGACTAAGAAATAATCTCTCCGCTTTATTCGATAATTATCGGACTTCTTAGAATTCCTGCTTTTTTGAATTGATACTCATATTGCCACAGAGAACCGTATTCACGCCACGAGTTTGGACTTTGATAGAAGTACAAACCTTGAGTGTGATGAAGCTGGGCAAAACCGTTTTGCCTTGTTCCGTAAAGCTTAAGACCGAGGATATGCTTTCCCGCAGGGAGTTTTGTTTCAAAGGTGTACGGTGAGAAAATTATATTCCCACAGACCTTACCGTCAATGAGAACGTCTATCAGCGCACCTCGGTACTGTTCTGCCCTTACGGAAAACTTTCCGTCATCGCCAACAGTGACCTCGGTTTCGTATGTAACATTTCCTGTATAGAAGGGAAGACCCTGATGAGTAAAGTCGCCGAATGCAAGCTGTTCTACCTTCTTGATTACGGTTTTTATACTGCCGTCAACACGTACACCGAAATCTCCCAGCAAATAAAACCATTCGAGGTTAGTACGTTCCCCAATGGGCACAGTAACCTCCAAAATATTTTCTCCCTTCAATATAGGAGTGAGAGGTACAGTTTCAAGCGCCTTGTCAACATACCATCCGTCAGCTTTTGATTCAATTTGGTTTCCGTTGAATACTATCTTTGAATTTTCAGGCTCTTCTATTGCAAGCTTTACACCCTCACAGTGAATTTCGGACTCAAATTTCATTCTGAGGTATATTTCGTGCTCGGGCTTTTTAGGAGTTATTTTGTAGGGCTGTGTGATGTGCTTTTGTCTTATGGGGATACCGAGTTTTCTTCTGCCTTCGTTTTCTAACTTCAAAAACTCTTCGCTCTTTTGCAGTTCCCCGCCGTCAAAGGCATACTCAGCCATATCAAGAAGCAAAGCATTGGGTTCGTCAAGAACAACTTTTACTTTTTCGTGTATCATTCTGCCCGATTCGGCAGGAAGCTTTAATAAGCTTTCGCCTTCAAATTTGCCCTCGGTTAATTTTAGGAGCAAACTGTCATGCATATACCACACTTTTTCAAAGGTGGTTTTACCGTCCGAGTATGCGGCAGGAAGTTTATTGACCTTTCCCGTCAGTGTGTTATATTCTTCGAGAACAAACGTACCGTTTAAAGATATTTTAATTGTGCGTGTGGCATCGACATCGGGAGTTATCGGGTCTGCTCCTTTTGCTATAAACAGCCACATACAGTCGGTGTCTCGGCGTAGCTGATATATCAAATCGTTAGTACGGGAGCCTGACATCATATTGAAGGCAACACCGCCTCTTGTTTCTGTAACACGTGCATCTATAAATCTGTATTTTTTAAGTGCATTCAGCACCGCTGTGCTGTTAAAAGCCACTTTACGGCTTATGTCATAAAGCCTTTGAGGTCTGTCGGATTCAACGGCATCCTCGTATTTCGGTGCATTTCCAAGAAAAATCAAGTCACCTCCGCAGGCTTTGAATTCCTCCAGCCTTTCAAGAGTTGTGGAACGGAGAGTATGGCATGCAGGAACGATTACGGCATCATATTCCATTTCACCGACCTTGAGGGGATATGTACCTTTATTGCATTGGCTTGGCAAAAGTGATTCGCTTATGAAATCAAAATCAATCATACCAAGCAAAAGAGTATCGGTAAGAAGCTGATGATTACTTTCCAACATGTCGCGTTTGTCCGCTGTCATATCAGATGGTCCCCACGCCAGCCAGTAGCTTTCTATCGGATGTATTACAGCAACTTTTATATCGGGTTTTCCTCGTGTCAGTGCAGTGTTGAGCCGTGCGAAATGGTCCTCTATAATGCTGTACTTTTTCCACCAAGGGCTTTGATATCCGATACAGGCAGGGTAATCACGTTTTGCTTCGCCTTTCATACTCATCCATGTAAGGTGCGGTACACGTACAGTAACGCCCAGTGCCGCTTGCCAGTCGCCTTGAAGCTTGTGACCTCTGAAGTCGAAGTCCCAGCCCGTAACGCCGTAAAGCTCAGACAGCATAGCTTCACCGCCCATCTGATGCATAACAGATGCACATTGCTTTGCAGTATTGTATTCTCTGTGATTGCAAAGATTGTCTATGCCGGGCATCTTTTTAAATGCTCTGTAGCCTCTCATTGCTTCGCCTATCTGCAATGTTTGGCTGAAAAGACTTTCTTCGGACATCAAGTGTCCTCCGAAATATATTCCGCGGCTGTCACACCATTTCCCTATAGTATCGCAAAAAGATGAAACAAATTTTTCTGTTATAAAATCGTGATACTTATAGCGAATCAAAGAGGGCTTTCCGTCAGGAGACTCCCAAAAAAGCTCAGGAAGATGTTTAATGATATCAAGACCGCAAAAAGCTTTAAAATCTTTTTCAAGCCCGTTTGTCCATGTTATGAATACGTCCTTTTTTTGCGATGCAAAATCAAGCGTCCATTTTGGAGAAAATTGCGGCTCATCAGTAAATATGGCGGGAACTGTTTTACCAAAATCACAGCCAAATCTTTTATAATACTTTTCGTGTGTTTCTTCAATGAATTTTTCGATTGCTTTTGGGTTGAGAGTATCAACATACGGACTGTTATTAAACCAAGGGTCGGCAACCGCACATTCAAGATAAGCGTACCATTTTATTCCCTTCGGCGTGCTGTTTTCGTCAATAACCCAGTATTCCGCCAAAGTACCGTCAGCGTTGAGTACAACATCGTATACAGCGAGAAGAACACCGTTTTCCTCACGCCTTCCGCCTCTTCCTCCGACGGAATCGACAGAGGAGACAAAATCTTTTGAATACGGAACTGTAGTAAACATCAGGTTTTTCATAGCGAAATCGGGATTATCCTGTGTCACTTTTCCTCCTGCTGTACCTGACGGCCATCTATCTTCGTCATAGAGCCAAGCAAGCATATCCTTTTGCTTGGCTTCTTCAATGCACATACCGATATAATTCATAAACTCACTGTTCATGTAAGGACTTGCCATGCCTGTTCTTACGTGCATATGGAAGCCGCCCATGCCCATTATTTTGAAGTTTTCAATTTGCTCCTTCAGTTCATTTTCGCAGAGCTTACAGTTCCACGCCCAGAAGGGAGTACCTCTGTATTCAGAGGTCGGTTTTTCAAAAAGCTTTATGTCGAGTTGCTTATTGTTGTTTTTTGTGTACAGCATTTTATTTTGCCTCGGCAATCATTCTTGTCATTTTTTCTATGAGTTGAGGAACATAGTCGCTGTTTCTGGGATAGTCCTTGAAGGTAACGTTCATTCCCGCTGCATCATCTATCATTTCGATAACCTTGTCACGTCCGATAATACCTTCAAGAGCAAGACAAACCTGAATGTCTTCAAGAGCTTCTTTGAAAATCAAAGCACGGAGCGAGGGAACAACGCCGTTGTTGATAGGATATACAGAGAACGCATCACCCGAAGGAAACGCCTTTTCTGCCGAAGAGGTTACATAGGGGTTGATTTTCTTTTTTGAATACTGTGAGTAATAGAAGTTGTAGCCCCACTGCAAAAAGCCTTTAATATCATATTTATAAAGCTGAAGTCCAAGTATTCTGTTTCTGTATGAGGGCATTGCAAGAAAACGGTTGCTGACCCTGTATACCTGTCCGCAGCAGTAGTAACCCCATCGGTCTTCCACTCCGTGTTCAATGAAGGGCATAATATGGTCAATACAGGTTACGGGTGTTTTGATAAGCCCTTTTTCATAAAACTCATAATTGGAAAGCGCATCAAAGGTTTTGCAGTCTCCGATAAGAGATGTTACAAGCTTGTGTGCATACTCATAGTTTTCAAGATGTTCGATGTGAGGTTCGTCGGAAATATGAAAATAGCATTTTTCTTTTACTTTTTTGCTGTCAAGATAGCTTACAAGGGCAGGGAGGAAGGCTTCAAGAAATTGTCTGTATTCATCCGACCTTGCATCTACGTGCCATCCGAATTTGTATGATTCCTGACCGTTTTCCCATACCTTGATATTGGGAGCGCATTTCAGACCCCACTGGGAGAAAAGATGTGAAATTTCGTAGTATTCTATACCGCATTTTTTACACAGCTTGAACCACTTGTCAAGGAGAGTGAAGTCGAATGAATACCCATTGGAGTCCTTTGTTATCTTTACAAGTTGTGTGCAGGGTCTTGCGGTACCTACGGCAGTATCGAGAGGAGGTGTTATGACAGGCGTAAGTATCATGTTGATACCCAGCTTCCTTGCGAGCTTCATGTATTTTTCTATGAGCTCCCAATGCTTTTTACTGTATATCTCCACATTATGTACATCGGCAATACAGTCAACGTGAAACCACTGTGTGAACAACAGCTTTTGTTCCGGAAGCTTGCAGTCAACAACGGTTATTGTCATTGTACTGCTTACATCTACCCCTGCCGCTTCGTTTTTAAAGGATACTGTTATCGGATACTCACCTGCAGGAGTATTCTTGTCCGTTTTAATTTCTACCCAAACGGCAGTAGAGCCGAGTGTTACTTTCACAGTGTTTCCTTCGAGGTCAAGGGGCATGAGTATATCAGGCATTATACCGGGTGTTTCGGTAATGAAATCACCGTCGTATCCGGGATACGATGTGGGCAGATCCATGACAGCATTCTGAACTGTATAAAGTGTAACCTGATTAGCAATAGGAGAGTCAATTGAAACATCATACAGAACGGCGGCAGTTTCTGTGAGGACTATCTGATAGTTGAAGCTCTGTCCTTGAAGCATTGTTTTTCGGTATGTTTCGTTGAAGCCTATAAGACTGTTTGGGAGTATTTTTTCGAGGCTTGATATCTGTTTGATTTTTAAACTCATTTTTTTCTCCTTTAAGACAAATAGTATTTTGTGAAATTTTTTATACAGGAAGTTTTCCGAAACCAACTTCGCCGCTTTACTTTGTTCGGTGTATACATTTGGTTACGATAGGCGAGAATTGCCGTCGAAAACTCTCTGCTTTATAAGTGTATCACACCGTTTTTGTTTTTGCAATAAAAAGTTTGTCAATCTATTGACTTTTTCAGGCAAAATATGTATAATCGAATTGTATAAAATTACACACAATTATAGGAGAAAAAATGATGAAAAAGTCTATTTTTTATTCATGCTATGCACCAAGATATAACATGGAGAAAGCAGCAGGCAAAGAACTTCTTCCCTTACCGGAGCAGGTTATAAAATATGCGAAAAATGACGGACTTGAGGGAATTGAAATGCTCCCCTCAGGTGACCTTCATTCAGACCGCGGCGCAGAATATGCAAAAAAAGTGCGTGAGGTTCTTGATTCAGAGGGTGTTGCCTGTGCTTGTTATTCATACGGAATATCTATGCTCAAGGACCCTGCATACGCCCTTGACCAGATGAAGCGCTCCGTTGATATTGCAAAGGAGCTTGGCTCTCCGTACCTTCATCATACATTCCAATGCACATTCAAACAAAGCGACCTTCCAAAGGAGCTGACTGTTTATAAGAATGCAGAAAAGCTATTTGTTGACTTTGGTAAAGAGGTTGCATATTATGCCGGAGAGAACGGACTTGAGTGCATTTATGAGGACCAGGGACTGTATGTTAATACAGTTGAAAGGCTTGGCGAGCTTATAAGTAAAATAGACATGCCAAATACAGGCGTATGCCTTGATATCGGAAATTCACTTTACAACGAAGTGCTTCCCGAATCCTTTGCAGGCGCTTTTGCTTCAATTACAAAGCATGTTCACGTAAAGGATTACATAAAGCTTACGTCAGCGGGGTATCCCGGAAAAGGATGGGATTGCACAGCTTCGGGCAATTGGCTGAAGAACTGTGTGCCCGGTACAGGTATAGTAAATATGGAAAAGATATTCTCTATCCTTCTTTCTGCAGGATATGACGGATACTTCTCTCTTGAGAATCAGGATGCGGTATTTAATCTTTCTAACGAAAGTGCTGATGCTGAAATTGCTGAATCGTTTAAGAATATCCAAAGAGCATATGACAGAGCAGCAGCTTCGTTGAGGTAATTCAAATGAGTGATATCAAATTTAATAAATCGTGTTTTCTTGTAACATATCAAGGAAAAGACAGAGAAAGTATTTTTACTCTCATTGATAAGGCAAAAGCAGACGGATTTGACGCAGTAGAGCCCTTTGAGGTTCGTGACCTTTGGGACGATGCTACCGGTATCGATACCGCAAAGCGTGCAAAGGAGAAGCTGGATGAATACGGAATGGCTTGCTCCTGCTTTTCCAAGGGCACAAATATGCTTACTACCCCCGATGTTGTGAAAATGCTCAAAAAATGCGTGGATATTGCCCACGCTCTCGGTTCTCCTTATCTCCACCATACTTTGCAACTGGCACTTTCATACAAAGACCTTCCGATATATCAGAATGTCGAGCCGTTCTTTGTTGATGTGTGCCGTGAGGTAGCTTACTACGCAGGCGAAAAGGGTATTGAGTGCATTTATGAGGACCAGGGCTTTCTCATCAACACCCCCGACAGACTTGACGCACTTCTTTCTAAGATAGGACTTCCCAATATTGGTGTTTGTCTTGATGTGGGCAATTCTCTCTTTTATGAAATTCCTGCAGAGGATTATGCCGGCAGATTTGCAAATGTAATAAAGCATGTCCACGTTAAGGATTATATCAGAAAAACAACGTATCCCGGCAGAGCGCCTGGATGGAACAGAAGTATTGAGGGCAACTACCTTTATCACTGTCCCATAGGTCACGGAGTAGTTGATTTTGAAAAAATAATGACTATTCTTGTCAGAGCCGGCTACAACGGATATTATTCACTTGAGGGGTGCGGTATGCCCGATGTTGCATCAGGTGTTCCTCTTTGCCTTGATAACCTTCAATATTATTTTGACCGCGCCGTAGAAAACAACGGACAGAAAATAACAAGTGCTCTTTTGTAAGGTGAAATAATGAAAAAATCTATATTTTATTCATGCTATTTTCCGAGATATCACAAGGATGAAACCGAAGGAAAAAAGCTCCTTCCCGTAGCAGAACAGGTAATCAAATATGCCAAAGAGGACGGACTCGACGGTATTGAGCTTTTGCCTGTGGGAGACCTTTGCGGCGATAATGCTGTAGAGTATTCAAAGAAGCTGCGTGAGCTCATTGACTCGGAAGAAATACAGTGTTCCTGCTACTCTTACGGCATATCTATGCTGAATGACCCTAAAAGAGCTCTTACTTTACTCAAGCGGTCTGTTGACATTGCCAAAGAGCTTGGCTCTCCTTATCTTCATCACACTATGCAGTGTACCTTTAAGCAGAGTGACCTTCCCAAAGAATTGACAGTTTATCAAAACGCCGAAAAGATATTTGTAGACGTGTCAAAGGAAGTGGCGTACTATGCGGGAGAAAAGGGAATAAATTGTATTTACGAGGATCAAGGGCTTTATTTAAACACTGTTGAAAGGCTTGGAGAGCTTATCCACAAGATAAATATGCCCAATACGGGCGTTTGCCTCGATATAGGCAACTCACTGGATTTTGACATTGCTCCCACTGCATTTGCAGGTGCTTTTGCGGCAATTACAAAGCATGTACATATAAAGGATTTGATAAGAAGCGAGGCTTCTTCTTGTCCCGGCAAGGGATGGAGTGCTTCGGCTTCGGGTACTTGGCTTAAGAACTGTGTTCCCGGCACAGGCGTTGTGGATATGGAAAAAATATTCAATATACTACTTCTTGCAGGCTATGAAGGTTATTTCTCACTTGAAAATCAAAATTCGATTTACAATCTTTCCGATAAGGAAGCAGATGCTGATATAGCGGTTTCTTTTGAAAATATCCAAAAGGCATATAATCGTGCCAAGGCTTTATTGAGGTAGTGTATGAGTGAAATGAAAATGAAAAAATCTTGCTTTCTTTCTGTGGACAGAGAGCTGGACGCTGTTCTGGAAACTGTTGACCGTCTGAAAGCAGAGGGCTTTGATGCCGTTGAGCCTATCAGTCTCCGTGATTTTTGGGATGACAGCATTGCTTTGTACAATGCTCAGAAAATAAAGGAGAAGGTTGCGGAAAACGGTATGGCGGTTTCTTGCTATTCTCTTGCTGTCAATATGCTCACCGACCCAAACGCAAAAAAACTCTTGAAAAAGACAACCGACCTTGCAGAGGCAATGGGTTCACCTTATCTTCATCATACTATGCAGCTTATCACCTCATATAAGAATTTACCCGTATATCAGGATGCGGAGCCTGTATTTGTGGAGATATCACGTGAAATTGCCGAATATGCAGGTGAAAAGGGGATATCGTGTATCTATGAGGACCAAGGCTATCTTATCAATACACCCGACCGCTTGGATTCTCTTATATCGAAGGTTAATATGCCCAATACAGGTGTGTGTCTTGATGTTGGCAATTCACTTTTCTATGACATTTTCCCCGAGGATTATGCAGGCAGATTTGCCAATATAATAAAAAATGTTCACATAAAGGACTATCATTATAGGACTACTCCTCCCGGGGCGGATAAATGGAGCAGAACCATTAACGGTAACTACCTTTGCGGCTGTCCGATAGGACACGGTGCGGTTGATTTTGAAAAGGTGTTTACCATTCTTCTTCGCAACGGATATAACGAATATTTTTCACTGGAAGGAACAGGTCACCACGATCGCGCCGCAGGAGTAAAGCTGGCTCTGGAAGGAATGCAGTACTATTTTGATTTGGCTGTTGCCAATGTCAGTGACAACTATAAATGCTCAATATAGAAACCAAAAAACGCTGTCATTTTTTGACAGCGTTTTTTTGGGGGAATTTTATTAAATCAACCTCACAGTTTTGCTTTATTTGCGCTTATCTATAGTTGCCATAGGCGAGCTATGTCAGCGGCGACTCGCCGCTTTTTCCTCAAGGGGAGTTTTCCCGAATTTCTTTTTGTATGCTCTGCAAAAGTAACTTACATCGTCAAAGCCGCAGGATGTTGCGGCGTCTGTTGTTCCGGCTTTAGGGACAGAAATAAGATAGTTACGTGCATATGTCAGGCGCAGATTGATGACATGCTCAAAAACAGTGTATCCGAATTTGTTTTTAAAATCGTGGCATAGCTTGGATACGGATATTCCGTGAATATCCGCAAGCTGAGACAGAGATATTTTACGAGTGAAGTTTTTTTCGATATAGAGCGATACCTTGTCATTTATATCGTAGTATACAGGTCGCTTTTCTTCAAAAAAATCCAGATAAAAGGAGTATACCATGCCTGACAGCACGCTTTCGCGCTTGTGTTCGTAATATTCGTGGATTATTCCTTCTAATCTTGATAAATACTTTTCTGTATTAATGTGCTCGCAAAACCAAAAGTCACCGTATCCGAAATAATCACACAGCTCTTTTATTGCACTGCCGTTTGCGGTAAGGAAGGCAGTTACAAGTCCGTCTTTGCTTATGTATTCGATGGGAACATTTCTTGAACTGAAAAAAGCACAGCCTTTTTTCAGTTCAAATGTTTTTTCAAGACAGGTAAGCATTCCCGTACCTTCAACAACGAACAAAATTTGATCAAAATCCTTTTGTCCCTCCGGACGGTCAACATGGTTTTCCGCATAATAGCTTGAAACTGTATGAAAGTTTATTGGCAGCTTTTTGGAGTTATCGGGAAGATAGTTTATTATTTGTGATTGCATTCATATCACCTCCCGCCGATTATACCATTATTGGACAATAATGTAAATATAATTTTTTGCCGTATATTGATTTTTTTAAAAATATTTGATAAAATTCAGAAGGAGGAATTTATCATGAAGAATAAAAAAAGAGTACATTTACTTTGTAATGCACATATAGACCCAATATGGCAATGGGGATGGGACGAAGGTATATCTGCGGCTATCGCTACGTTCAAAAGTGCCGCTGACCTGGCGGAAACCCATGATTTTATTTTTTGTCACGGAGAATCACTTCTTTATGAGGCAATAGAAACTCACGCCCCTGACCTCTTTGAAAGAATAAAAAAGCTTGTTGAGGCAGGGAAGTGGCATATAACGGGAGGCTGGTATCTTCAGCCTGATTGTCTTATGCCCGCAGGAGAGACTTTTGTGCGCCACCACAAGGTAGGAAACAGATACTTTAAAGAAAAATTCGGCGTTGATGTAAAAATAGCAACAAGCTATGACGCATTCGGTCACAGCCTCGGACTTGCACAAATATTGAAAAAAACAGGCTATGACGGATATATTGTTTGCCGTCCGTGGGCAACTCAGTTTGAATATCCCTCTCGTTTCTTCAAATGGATAGGACCTGACGGCAGTGCTGTAAATACAACTCAGACTTACTCTTATTCGTCATCGCTCGGACGTGCTACTCAAAAAATTGAAGATACATACAGAGCGAATATAAATGACGATATAATTCTTGCTCCTTGGGGCGTTGGAAATCACGGAGGCGGTCCCTCAAGAAAGGACCTTGCTGATATATCGGTTTATGAAATTGAGGGCGCCGAGATTTTTCACAGCACTCCCGAAGCGCTTTTTGATGAAGCTGATTTTGACGTCGAAATAAGACGCTCACTTGTCACCAGTAATCCCGGATGCTATTCCTCGATGGCTAAAATAAAGCAGGCTTACAGAAAATGCGAAAATTTCTTTTATTCAACCGAAAAAATGCTTGCATCTCTTTCTCTTGTCGGTGTTGACCTTGACAGGACAGAGTTTGATTCCTCTGAGAAAAAGCTTTTGCTTGCTTCTTTTCACGATATTCTTCCGGGAAGCTGTGTTGACGAAGGAGAGAAAGAGGGGCTTGGTTTACTGTCGTCCTGCGATAAAGCTATGAAGGATTATCGTACAACAGCTTTTTTGCGCCTTGTAATGGGACAGGAGGTTGCAGCCGAGGGAGAATATCCGGTGTTTGTTTATAATTATATGCCTTACGCTGTTGAAACTCCGGTTGAGGTTGAATTCACTCTTGCTGACCAGAACAGAAATCTTCAGCTTCACTATTTGCCGCATGTATATGATACCGACGGCAGAGAAATACCCTGTCAGCAGATAAAGGAAAACTCAACAATAAACATTGACTGGAGAAAGAGAATAGTATTCAATGCAAAGCTTGCGCCTTTGGGAATAACAAGATTCAATGTAAGGGTAACAGCATCGGATCCTGCCGATAAAAGTACAAAGCCTATCGGCAATATCTGCTTTGAAAAATATACAAATCTTATATCAAAGCCCATAATGCTGGAGTTGTACAATGATACCGCAGACCCATGGGCTATGAGTGACGAAGAACAGAAGGCGGTAGGAACTTCACCTGTTGATTTTGTTCGCATGACACCCAAGCAAGCACAGACCTTTTGCGCCGTAAAAGAACCTCTTGAGCCTCTGAGAATAACCGAGGACGGAGAGGTGTTGACGGAAATAGAGGAGCTTCTGACAGGCGGCAAAACCAACGCTGTGCTTAAATATAAGTTTTATAAGGATGCACCTTATTTTGATATTAATGTAAATATTGAATTTGCCGATAAAAATAAGCTTGTGAAAATCAAGATTCCCACTCCCGACATAATGAAAAATGCAATAGCTGTCGGAGACGGTCCTTATATTGTTGAAGAGAAGCCGGATTGTGAGGTTTACTATCAGAAGTGGCTTGGTAAAAAGAATGAAAACGGAGATGTGTTTGCAGTTATCAATGACGGCACATACTCGGGTAAGGTTACACAGAACTATATACATCTCACTTTGTTAAGAGGAGCGGGATATTGCTTCCATCCGATTGAAGAGGATAACAGAGAGCTCTATCCGCAGGACAGATATCTTCCCAGAATTGATTGCGGCCGTTATGTTTACAATTTCAGAATTATGTGTTCCGATGTTTCAAATGTAGTACGCCAAGCCGATATGTTCAATTCGCTGCCTTATGCGGTAAATGTTTTTCCTGTAGGCGGAGAGAAGAAGCAGGCGGCAAAAATCAATGTAACGGGAAATGTCAGTGTCCCTGTTGTCAGATATGACAGAGGCAAGCTGATTATGAGAATATATAACCCCGCGGAGAATGCTGAACGCTTTGAAGTTGAAATACAAAATTGCAAAGCAGCCGATGTTGCAGGCAGGGGCGAGGTTGTAACCGTTGCTTTTGAAAACGGAAGTATGGTTTTCAATCACGGTGAAATGGTAATATAATAAAAAATCAAACCACTGCAGAAAGATGATAGCGGAAAAATTTGATTATCGGATTTTTCTGCTTTTTCTGTTGGAGCATATTTTGTTGTCAAAAGTATTGATTTTTTTAAAATAAGTGATAAACTATAATTGATAAAAAATTATATAAGGAGTACATATGAAAACTCTCATAATTTCAAGACTTTCAACATCAAAAACACTCAAGCTTGCTACAGCCGAGCTTGCAAAATATCTCAGACAAATTGATAAAAGCATAGTTGTTGACGAAAGAATTTGCGACAAATATGATGCAAGCCGTCAGTGTATCTGGGTTGGTACCGACAGCGAGCTCCCCGTACAGCTTGTTGAGGTAGACGATAAAGAGCTTGACGATGCAATATACATTGATGTTAAGGATTATAAAGGTATAATTTCAGGCGCAAACGAAAGAGCTGTTCTTATTGCGGTTTACAGATTTTTGCGTGAGCTGGGTGTCGCCTTCATCCGTCCTACAGGCGACGGAGAGGTAATACCCGAGTTTCCTGTTGATACTTGCGAAGTGAAAATATCCGAAGCTCCGTCATACCGTCACAGATGTGTATGTATCGAGGGCGCTGTGAGCTATGAGCATGTATACAATATGATAGATTGGATTCCCAAGGCAGGAATGAACGGATATTTTATCCAGTTTGCAAATCCTATACATTTCTTTGAGCGTTGGACAAGGCATGTAAACAATCCTACCCTTGGTGAGATGCATACAGAGGACATTGACGGATATCAGATAAAGGCAAAGCTTGAAGAGGATATTGCAGAGCGTTCATTGATGTATCACGGTGTAGGTCATGGCTGGACGGCAATGCACCTGGGAATAGGCGATAGAGTTTCGTTTGAACCTTACACGAGGGAATTGACAGAAGAGGAGGGCGAGCTTCTCGCGCTTGTTGACGGAAAACGTCAGCTCTGGCTGGGAAAGCCGGAATTCACAGAATTGTGTTATTCCAATATAAAGGCACAGGATGCGTACATAAAAGCCGTTGTTGACTACTGTGAACAGCATCCCGACGTAACTCACATTCATGCATGGCTTTCCGACTCTCACAATAACCACTGCCAGTGTGAAAACTGTCAGGGTAAACGCCCCTCGGACCTGTATGTCGAAATGCTCAACCGTATGGACGAGGTTATGACTGCAAAGGGACTCAAGACAAAAGTGGTGTTTCTTGTTTACCACGAGCTTCTTTGGGCACCCGAGTATGCTTCTATAAAGAACAAGGACAGATTTGTAATGATGTTTGCGCCTATCTGCCGTTCTTATTCTCAGACATTTGCCTCGGTTGATATGTCAAATCCCGACCCCATTCCCGAGCTGGATCTGCGTGCGGTAAAATATCCAACATCTGTTGCAACGCTTATGTCGATGTTTAACGAATGGAGCAAGCAGACACCTGTAAATGACTCCTTTGACTTCGATTATCACCTCTGGACAGCACATCTTTTTGATATTGGCTATGCAGGTATATCAAAGATACTTTTCAAGGACATGGCAACCCTTGACAAGCTTAATCTCAACGGTATGGTAAGCTGTCAGCTTCAGAGAATTTGTTTCCCTACAAATCTTCCTATGCATGCCATGGCGGAAGCACTTTGGAACAAGCATTGCGATTATGATGCAATGGCAGAGAAATTTTATGCCGATACCTTCGGAAAAGAGTATAAGACAGCAAAGAACCACCTTGAAAGACTTTCAAATCTTATTGTTCCCGATATGATGCTTACAACGGAAGAGTACAGAAAACTTACTCCGGAAATGAAAATTTCTATGGCAAAGGAAGCATCAGAGCTTTGTGAAAGCTTCAAAGATGTGGTTGCGAATGTGCTTCAAAATTCAGCATATATGAATCCTGCACAGAAAAAATCATGGGAGTACCTTGCATATCATTGTGAAATTGCAGGCAGGGCGGCATTGCTGCGTCACATGAGATATATCGGTGCACCCGAGGAAGAGCTCGAGAAAGCGAGAGAGGAATTTAAAAACACTGCCTACGCATTGGAAGAAAATGTACACAAGGTATTTGATATTTGGCGTCTTATCAGCGTAGTAAAGGCAATTTATTAATAGAGAGGTAGTTATGAATATTCCTGAAATTTTTGTATGCCATCCTACAGTATTTGCAATTGAAAAGGATTACCAGATAGTGATTCCTATGACGGCTGATGCGCTTGTGTGGATTACCGTTAACGGAAAAAAGTATTATGACCATTCAAACGGCATCATTCGCTCTACATGTCCCGTACATAAGATTACAGTGCCTGCACAAGCACTTAACAGCGCAGGAGCATATACAGTTTCATACAGAAAGATAATTGAGCGCAAGCCATATTTTTCGGAAACAGAGGATGTTGTAGATACAGAATACAAGTTTATTCCGATTGACCCGTCAAAGCCTATAAAAATGTATCATGTGTCCGACTCTCACGGCAATATTGAAGGCGCATCTTCCGCATATGCAAAAGCTATGTGTGAAACACCCGACCTTCTTATTCTCAACGGTGATATTGCCGATCACAGCGGAGACCTTGATCACATTCTTACAATTTATAAAATTGCATCAGCCGTAACGGGCGGAAGTATCCCTACTGTCTTTTCGCGCGGCAATCATGATTTGAGAGGAAATGCCGCCGAGCTGCTGGCTGAGTATACTCCCACTCACTTCGGAAAGTCATATTATACCTTCAGAATTGCAAATATATGGGGTATTATTCTCGACACGGGTGAGGATAAAAACGATGACCATCCCGAATACGGCAACACGATTTGCTGTCATGCTTTCAGAGAAGACGAAACAGAATTCCTTAAAGATGTTATCTCGAAAAAGGAATACGAGGCTGACGGCATAGATTACCGCCTTCTGGTGTCGCATGTGCCTTTCGGACGTGCAAACAAGGGGGAAAAAGGCGGAGAATGTCCCTTTGATATCGAAACAGAAATTTTTACCGAATGGTGTACTTTAATAACGGAAAACATTAAGCCCGACCTTATGATATGCGGTCATACACACAAGCCAAGGACTGCGGAAGTAGGCGGAGACATGGACGATCACGGACAGCCCGCTCCCATGATAATCGGTGGAAATCCTCTGTCTCTCAACGGTGAAAAAGGCGAATTTACGGGCTGTGCCATAACATTGTCTGACCGCAGTGCAGAGCTGGTCTTGGTTGACAGTATGGGCGATAAGAAGTTTCTTAATACTTACAAATTCAATTGAGGTGTCATATGTACAAAAATAAGCTTTGTTTGGGACTCGGTCCTTCTTTAGGCGAAAGCTTGACCGAGCAGATAGTAATGGTTAAGAATGCCGGATTTGAGGGATTTTTCTTTGACTGGTCACCCGATACAGATATTCTTGCCGTAAAGAAATGTGCCGAGGAAAACGGAATGGAGATACAGTCGGTACACGGTCCTTACTATAATTCCGCTGTGATGTGGGAGTCGGAGGAAAACGCCTGCGAGGCAGTAAAGGAATTGCTTCGCTGTCTTGATGACTGTAAGCTGTGCAATGCTCCTATTATGGTGCTTCATGCATTTATAGGCTTCAACGATACAACGCATTCCGTGTGTGAAAACGGATTTATCAACTACGGCAAGGTAGTTGACAGAGCAGGGGAGCTTGGAATAAAGATAGCCTTTGAAAATACCGAGGGCGAAGAATATCTTGATGCGCTTATGACTCATTTCGCCAACCGACCGCATGTGGGCTTCTGTCTCGACACAGGTCACGAAATGTGTTATAACTACTCAAAGGATTTACTTGCGAAATACGGTGACAGACTTATTGCGACACATATCAACGACAACCTCGGAATAAGCAGACAGGACGGAAGCACCTTCTGGACAGATGACCTTCATCTTCTTCCTTTTGACGGTTGCGCTGATTGGGATCTTTTTGCAAAACGTCTCAATAAGTGTAATTATAACGGATTTCTTACATTTGAGCTCACACGTAAGAGCAAGCCCAACCGCCACGAAAATGATAAGTATATGAGAATTACCGTAGAGGAATATCTTGCTGAGGCATATTCACGTGCCTGCAGAGTTGCAACTCTCAAAGAAAGATTTAAATAAAAGCGTAGTGTTGATGCGTTTTTTATCTAACGCTGGGAGATATAATATTATAGAAAGTCAGAAATATGAATTATAACTATCACACACATACTTTCCGTTGCCATCATGCACAGGGGACAGAAGAAGAGTATATACTCAAAGCTATAGAAAACGGCGTACAATATATGGGATTTGCAGATCATTTTCCTTTACGCTTTCCCGACGGGAGCGAGTCGGAATTCCGTGTATATGTCGACGAAGCAGAGGAATACTGCAGCACAATTAAGGCGCTTGCTGAAAAGTACTCAGATAAAATTGAAATCAAGGTAGGCTTTGAGATGGAGTACTACCGCGATTTGTTTGATGAAATGCTCAAAAGCGCTTTGAGCTACGGTGCAGAGTATCTTATTTTAGGTCAACACTATTTTATTCCGGAAAATATAAGCGGCTCCATTCATTCAAGTGTAATGTCTGACAGTGAAGAGAGGCTGTCTTTATATGTAGACTCTCTCATCGAGGCAATGGATTTAGGTGTGTTTACCTACATAGCCCATCCCGATGTTTTCAGATATGTCGGCGATAATGAAATATATTCGCGGCATATGAGAAGATTGTGCATAGCTTCAAGACAGAAAAATATGCCTCTGGAAATTAATTTTTACGGCATAAGAGACAACCGAAATTATCCCGACCCGTTGTTTATGCAAATAGCAGGGGAGGAGCATTGTCCTGTTACATTTGGCTTTGATTCCCATACAGCAGACAGTGCCTGGGACGGAGCTTCGCTTGTTAAAGCAAATGAATATGTTGCAAAGTACGGCTTAAATTATATCGGCAAACCGGATTTGATAAAATTAACAGCCGAGTTATAAGGAGTTATTATGAGATATTCAAACAGTTTTGGGAAAAAAAGTTCAAAAATATTACTTGGAACAGCATACTTCGGAGATACCATATCTCCTGAAAAATCTTTTGAAATTATGGACACCTACGTTGAAAACGGCGGTTGTCATATTGACACAGCACGCTTGTATGCTGACGGAGAGGCAGAAAAAGTAATCGGTCAGTGGCTGAAATCCCGTAAGCCCGAAGGTATTTTTCTGTCAACTAAGGGAGCTTTCCCCAATAAGTCAACACCTACCGTATCACGCCTTTCCGAGAGTGATATACGATATGATTTGGAGCTTAGTCTCAAGGCGCTTGATATTGAATGCATAGAGTTTTATTGGCTTCACCGTGATGATGAGACAATTCCTGCAGGTGAAATTATTGAGACGATGAACACGTTTGTCAAGGAAGGCAAGATTCGTCATTTTGGTGCTTCCAACTGGAAGGCACCAAGAGTAGCTGAGGCAATTGCTTACGCCAAGGCTCACGGACTTCAGCAGTTCGAAGGCTCTCAGATACGTTTCAGCCCTGCCATTGTGTCTCCCTACGGTAATGCAGACAGAACGCTTGTTGATATGACTGCTGAGTCATTTAAGTATTATAAGACAGCAGGAATTCCCGTGGCTGCATATGCATCTCAGGCGAAGGGCTTTTTCTCCAAGCTTGCCGAAATCGGCGAAGATGCACTCAATCAAAAATCAAGAGAACGCTATTATTGTAAAGAAAACCTCAGCCGTTTGGAATTTGTCAAGAAGTATGCAAAGAAATATGATACAAGTGTTGCATCCATAGTTTGTGCGGCGCTTGCTTCTATAAACACACCTGATGTTTTTCCGATTATAGGCGGTAGCAGACCGGAGCAGATAGCAGACTCAATGAAGGCATCAGACCTTATACTTACAAGAGACGAGCTTGAAAAACTTTTTAAATACTCGATGATATAAATGCAGATATTTTATAATTCTTATACAGCTAAAAATCCTACTGCCGTTGCTCTTGGGAATTTCGACGGTGTTCATATAGGTCACACAAAGCTGATAAATGTATTGACCTCATTTGCTATGCAATCGGTTGTATATACCTTTGAGACTCACCCTGTAAACGAAATCTGCGGAAAGAACACTCTCCTTACCGTAAATACAAATGCAGAAAAATCAGAGATTCTGGAATCACTTGGTGTTGACAGCGTTATTTTGGCAGATTTTAATGCTGTCAGGGACCTGTCTCCCGAAGAATTTGTCGATAACATATTAATTAAAAAGCTGCAGGCAAAAGAAGTAGTATGCGGTTATAATTATCGTTTCGGAAAGAATGGAGCAGGGGATACATTTCTTCTCTCACGTCTTCTCAAAGAACGGGGAGCTAATCTTACTGTTGTCGAAGAGGTTACGCTTGACGGACTTACTGTTTCTTCAACGGAAGTGAGGCGGGCTTTACTTGGCGGAGATATGGAGCAGGCTCATAAATTGCTTGGCAGACCTTATTTTATTGATTCAACAGTTGTACACGGAAAAGCGCTCGGCAGAAAAATGGGTTTTCCCACAGTTAATGAAGCCTTTGAAGAAGGCAGACTTGTATTGCCGTACGGCGTCTATTTTGCAAGGTGCATCGTCAAGGGTGGTGCCTCACATATAGCTGTTGTAAATATAGGAATACGCCCTACTGTCAATACCACCGACCCCGTACCCACCGTAGAGGCTCATATAATCGATTTCAGCGGTGATCTCTACGGCAGCGATGTGAGAATAGAGCTTTTGAAAAAAAGCCGTGACGAGCAAAAATTCGGCTCTCTCGACGGTTTGAAAAAGCAAATAGAAAAAGATATATCGGAATGTAGAAAATATTTTAACGAAAGGTAAGCCATGACACGTTTAAAGCTGTTTTTGTTTTTTGTTCTGATAACGGTGTCTTTATGTGTTTTTGCGGTAAACGCAGAGGAGAACACAGCACCGATCATAACAGCGGATTATGCATGTGTATATAACGTAGAGTCCGGTGAAATGCTATATGACAAGTCGGCAAACACTATTGTTTATCCCGGCTCTCTTGTAAAAATAATGACATCTGTTCTTGCCCTCGAATACTATAACGAGAATAATGATTTGGAAATTACTGTTACCGAATCGGCTCTGGAAACTTTGATGGGCAATAATATAAAGCTTAAGGCAGGGGAGAAGGTCTCGCTTTATGACCTAATAGCGGCTGTTGCTGTAGGTGGTGCAAACGATGCCGCTCTTGTTTTAGCTGAAACTGTTGCGGGCTCTGTAGATAAATTTGTGGAAATGATGAATGCAAAAGCTATTGAACTCGGTGCTGTTAATACACAGTTCGATAACCCTACAGGCTATCATTCACCAAAAATGTACACTACTCTTTACGATCTTGCAAAGATATGTGAGTGGGCTAACAGAAATACGGAATTTATGAAGCTTTCCTCTATGGTTTCTTATACTATGCCTATGACTGATGTTTCAAAAGAGCGCACATTTACAAATTCAAATCTGCTGCTTGACCCAAAGCATTGGCTCAGACATTATAAAGCCGGCACCTCGGGTATGAATGCAGGTATGACCCAGCAGGCGGGATATACACTTGCTACTGTTTACAATAATGACGGTCAGACAAATATAGTTATAATTGTAGGCGGCAAGGTTGACGGATGGGATTATCACTATTT
Source organism: uncultured Oscillospiraceae bacterium (assembly GCA_964650465.1). Lineage (GTDB taxonomy): Bacteria > Bacillota > Clostridia > Oscillospirales > SIG627 > RGIG6353. The sequence continues at coordinate 22,733 of CAZYTA010000002.1, forward strand.
TAATGAAGCGGTTGCACTTATCGATTATACCTCTGTAAGCTATGAGTACAAGAAACTTGTTTCACGTGATGAACCTGTTTTCGATATGAAGGTGCTCTACGGCAAAGATACCGACCATGTGCTTCTTGCAACTCAAAGCGAGGTAACAGCTTTATTGCCCAATGATGCACTTGAATCCGATATTACAACAGATTTTACCGTAATCGGTGAGGAGTGCTTTGCACCTGTAAAAAAGGGAACGGAAATGGGATGCTATAATGTGTATTATCAGGGTGAGCTGGTTACAACTGTTCCACTTGTGACAATGGGCAACATAAAGCGCGATTTTTTCTCATTCATTTCGGGTAATATCAAGAATTTTTTTGCAAAAGAAACTGTAAAATCAGCAATTTTACTTTTGCTTTCGCTGACTTTATTCTCTTTGGTTATTACGTTTATTGTTCATTATTATCGAAAAAAACAGCGTTTACTCATAGAGCGTGAAGAACGTCTCCGCCGCTTGAATCGTGCAAGACGAACTTTAAAGTAATGCAAATGGCTGTGTAAAAACTTAGTTTTTACACAGCCATTACTGCTATTATCTCATAAGGTTACGATAGGCGAGCATTGTCAGCGGCGACTCTCCGCTTTTTATTTAAAAAGCTTACCCAGACCGCCAAGTTTTTCCTTAACATCGTCTACCGAAATTTTTGCTTTAACTCCGTCAACAATTTTTTCAACGATGTCATCGGGGATATCTATACCGACAAGCTCCTCAACGACCTTGATGGGCTCCTTTTTAAAGCGCTCTGCAATATCTTTGTTGCTTTTAATCTTTTTTACAATTTCTTCGATTTTTTCTTTGATATCCATTTTCTTTCTCACTTTCTTTTTCTTTTGTCTATAAACGTTTGTAAAATAATTTCAGCGGATAAAGTATCCACGATGTCACGCTTTTTGCTTTTTTTGGTGTTTGTTGCAAGCATATATCCGTAGGCAGAGACCGTTGTACACCTTTCATCGCAGGTTTCAATCGGTAAAGAGGTTAATGTCTTGAGTATCTCACAAAAAGCAAGAGTATTTTCTACTCTGAACCCTCTCGTTCCGTCCATATTCAAGGGAAGCCCCACAACTATCATCTCAGCTCCCTCTTCCTCGGCTATTTTTGCCGCCGTTTCAGCCGCACCGTGCATTCCTCGCACCTTTTCTGTGCGAAGCCCTGTTGCTATGATTTCATCTTTGTCGCAGGTGGCAAAGCCAACACGTGCGTCTCCGTAGTCTATTGCAAGAATCCTGATAATTACACATCCTTAAAAGTTATTTCAAATTTGCCGTTAACGGCTTCAACAGTACCAACATGTATTCCGTCACCGTATATTTCAAATTCTGTGTCACTTAGTTTTTTTAGGGTGAGCGGATGTCCGGATTTTACCGATAAAAAGGTCTCTTTTTTTGTTGTCAGGTTAAACACGGAAACAGAATATTCAATCTCTTTTTCACCCTTGAAGGAATAGGTGAAAATAATGTCCTTTTGCCCATCTGCATCAAAATCTCCCACGGCAATGTCATTCATACCTGTACCGCCGATATATTTTCCGAGTGCATACAGGTTACCGCAGTGAGAAAGATATGTTGCATATCCGACTTTGAAAAGGTTAGCACCTGTCTCATCAAAAAAGCCTGTCGGAGTTACATCCTCCGCTGTGTCGACAACACCCTTGGTAAAGCTGAGACCTTTCTTTGAAACGTAATCTGTAAAGACTGCTTTAAATTCATCAAGAGTCATAACAGTAGGCTCAGGAAGCACTATTTCTTCGGGCTTGTCCTCGTATACATACGAAAACATATCTCTGAAAACGCTAAGATTGCACTTTTCCCGCTGTTCAACTTTTGATTTGCCTGCAGTAAGAGTTACGGGGTAGCGTATACACAGAAGGGTTGATTCTGGCAGCAGCTTAAGACCGGGCAGATAGTAAATGTCGAGATCACTGAGATAAACAGCATATTCATTGATTGCAAAATCGGGAGTATACCCCAAAGCTTCGGAAAGCGGCATAAGTACATCGGTCTGCTTTGCTACATTGAAATACTGCTCGTCAAGCAGGTATATCATTGAGTCGCCTGCTATTATGTGCGCCGCAAAGCTTTCGCCCACAGTTTGCTGAACCTGCATTGTAGTGTATCCTGTGGCAAAATCACCGCTGGTATCATTGAAGCTTTCATTTGTATCAAGAGATGTAAGCTCGATATAGTCTATATATTTTTCACCGTCGCCGTTGTAATCTTCTTTCATAATTTCAGCCATAGAAGACTGAATTTGATTTTCACCTGCAAAAGCTACCGATGCAGGACCCATGTAAAGGAAATTGGCATCGGGCGACCTTTTTGTTAAAAGCTGGGTCAGGGAAACAATGATAAATATTGCGAAAACACCTATAACGATAACGGCAAATTTATTGTGGTACCAAAAGTTTTCAATTCTTTGTTTGAATGTCATTTTTTCCATGATTTTATCCTTTCTTTTACAATTATACAACAATTAAAATTTTTTGTCAATGAACAGACATTTAACATATCTTTAATAGGATAATTTCAGGATTATTGTTTATTCTCGGAACACATACCTTGTTTCCAAGTCCTCTGCTTACAATAAGTCTGTTTTCGTACATTCCGGATGTGTGTTTCGGAAAAAGTCCTTGCCCCGGAGCAAATACTCCTCTTCCGAATATTCGCCATTGTCCGCCGTGAGCGTGTCCCGAAAGAGTCAGATCAACATCTGTTTTGCGGATGTATTTTTCGTAATATTCGGGATGATGGCATAAAAGCAGTTTATATCCATCCTTCTTGGCAAAGCATTCAAGCCAATCGGTATTTGGCTTTTCGTCATCATTCCATATTCCTGCCGTCAATCCTCCTATACGGATATCTTTGAAGATTGTGTCGCTGTCGTCTAATAAAGTGACACAGGTACTTTTCAGCATATTTCTTATATCCGGCAGAGCAGCTTCATGATTACCGAGAACTGCGAAAAGCGGAAATAGTTCAGATGACTTTTTTATGAAGTTTAAGCCATTTTGATATTGCACTCTGCTGTGAATAAAATCTCCTCCGATAAGCACTGCATCAGGGGCGATACTTTTAAGCTTATCGATTATAACAGCACCGTCACTGTCGTGTAGGTCGGATAAAAATACAAAGCTTACGGGCTGGGATATTTTAGCTTCAATTTTGTATTCGTTAATTTCGATTTTCATTTTCGCTCTTCAACCTTCTTAAATGATAATAGCACGGAGGAATGACTACCAGCAGTGCAGCCAGCCATGCCGCAGATTCAACAAAATAAATGGTTTGACTTCCCCATACAGGGTAAAGAGCCAAGGCGAATAATACTCTTGCAACAAACTCTGCAATTCCGGAAAGCATCGACCATAGAGAGGTTCCGATTGCCTGCAGAGTACACCTGTATACATAAAGAAGATAGAGAATTACAAGAGAGCATAGCATAATAAAAAGGTAATTAAAAGCAATTTCAAGTGACAGTTCAGCACCGGGCTCGTCAGGGTCTATAAACAATTGCAGCAGGAATTTTCCGCTTACCATCATCAGGGACATTACAATCAAAGAAAATACCAAAGCAATAATAAATGATGCTTTGAAGCCCTCTTTAACTCTTTTTAAGTCACCGCTTCCGTAGTTTTGTGAAATGAATGTTGTAATGGCATGTCCAAGAGCGATAGCAGTACATTCAAACATTCCGTACAGTCTGTTTGTAGCCGTATATCCGGCAATGAAGATGCTTCCTTCGAGGTTTACAGCCGATTGCAGTACAAGACCTCCTACAGCAAGAATGGCATTCATAAAGCCGAGAGGCATGCTGAATTTCATCAATTCATATGCCAAATGACCGTCCCACTTCCAGTATTCTCTTTTTAACTCCACACATTCGATTTTTTTGATATATACCAAACAGTATATGAAAGAAACTAACTGGGATATTACAGAAGCAAGCGCCGCACCGAATATGCCCCACGGAATAACCATGACAAACAGCAGGTCAAGTCCTACGTTTAACAATGCGGCTATAATCATTGCTATAAGAGGGGAGCGGCCGTCACCAAATGCACGAAGTATTGATGATGTCATATTATAACCCATTACAGCTAAGGTTCCGCCTATCATTACATACAGATATACCGCCGCACCGTCAATTATATCATCGGGTGTTTTCAAAAGTTCAAGCAGGGGACGAGTAGCAAAAAGTCCCACTACAGTAAAGAAAATGCCTATAACCAGTGAAAGAATTGCCGACATAGCAAGTGAACGGTTTATCATTTCCTTATCGCCCATTCCAAAATACCGCGATATAAACGTAGAAAAGCCGTAAGTCAACGCAAGGATACTCCAAAGAATTATTCCGTAAATCCATGTGGTGCATCCTACAGATGCCAGTGCTGAAACGCCTACACCTCTGCCTACTATTGCCGTGTCAACTATATTATACAGCTGTTGACCTATATTTGTAACTATCATGGGAAAAGCAAAAGAAAGGATAAGCCTTTTGGGGTCTCCCATGGTCATATTTGTAACTCTGCTCATATGTTCTCCTGATTAAGCGTATTTATTTAATGATACTTTATTTTCACTTCAATGTCAATAGCAGATAATACTCTTTTTATGCGTATAAAAAGCAATCGGTTTGTCCATTTTGAAGTTTTTCCCTATATGAGTCGGGGACTGTTTAAAAAACTCCAAAAGAGTTTTTAAACAGCCCCTAATCTATTGTTTTTGCGAAAACTTATCGTTGCTTTTATTCAAGAAAATCAAAGCTGCCTAATGCATCTTCAATGATTGAATCAAGATCGATGTCGCTATTGTTCTCTATTATGTTTCCTTCGGAATCATAGGTAATATTGCTTACTTCGTTATATAAAGAATCGTATTCTGTGACATTCACGGTTCCGTCTTCGTAATAAGTTGTTTCTTTAGCATCATATACCCAACCGTCGACATCATAGGCACCTTCAATTTCGCGGTAGAGTACGCCGTCAACAAAAGCTTTTGTCAATATAATGTTTCCGTCGCTGTCATATGTGTATTCGTAAACAGTTTCGGTAATAACACTGCCGTCAGCTGCGTATTTGGTTTCTCTCAGCGTGTTGTAATCGGCATCCTGTTCGGTTACCTCAGATGTACCGTCCTCGTTGTAGTATGTCATTTTCGCAGGATATGTAAGTCCTTCATCGTTGTATACATACTCGAATTCTTCGTTAAGAGCTTCATTCAGAAATGCTCGATAGGCGATTGTCTCATTGTTTTCATCATATTCATAATGATATGTCATCTCGTTAGCAATGCTACCGCTCGCATCATATTCTACAAATCTTATCATGTCTCCTTGAATATTGTATTCGTATACCAATGTTGAATCCTCGTGAGCGAATATAGAGCTTGTTTGAAGAACGGGATACCCCTCATCGTCAATTACATAGGTTGATTCAGAAAAAAGCTCACCGTCAACATAGGCTTTATCACTTAAAACATTACCGTTTTCGTCATAAATGTATTCATATGATGTAATGCAAACATTTCCGTCTTCTGCATATGATTCAGTAAACTCCGTGTTTCCGTGTTCATCGAACTTGCTAACATCGTAGCTGCCGTCATTATAGTCAATGATTTGATATTCACAAACAACACAAACATCGTTTTCATCAAGCTCGTGAGCCCCAATCTCTGCTTTTTCGCCTGTGCTTGTAGGATGCCAGTGATTTGTCAGGTCGACCTTCCACTCGTCACTTATTACGGGCTGTGGCGGTTCAATAGTATCTGTTTTTTCATTATCGTTGCAAGCTGTAAATACAGCCGACGTCAGGGCTCCCGCCAGGATAAATGCCAAAAGCTTACTGTTCTTTTTCATGATACTGATTCCTTTCTGATACTTGATATTTTTGTATCTGCATTAATATTATACTTTATCCGATACCCCGTGTCAATATATTTCCATATAAAAGTAAATAACCCATTGCAATTGCAATGGGTTATTTATGTTACTTAATCAAGCGGTTTCATTGTTGGGAAGAGGAGTACATCACGGATGGCTGCCGAGTCTGTGAGAAGCATGCAGAGACGGTCGATACCGTATCCGATGCCACCCGTAGGAGGCATACCGATTTCCAGTGCGTTCATAAAGTCCTCGTCTGTGCGGTTGGCTTCTTCGTCGCCCTGAGCAAGAAGTTCTTCCTGTGCCTTGAATCTTTCTCTCTGGTCGATGGGGTCATTGAGCTCTGAATAGGCATTGCACATTTCCCATCCGTTCATAAACATTTCAAAACGCTCAACAAGAGCAGGGTCAGAGGGTTTCTTCTTTGTAAGGGGAGAGATCTCAATTGGATGGTCTGTTACAAAGGTAGGCTGAATAAGATGCTCTTCGGCAAACTCCTCAAAGAACATAGAGAGAATATCGCCTCTCTTGTGTCTGTCTTCGTAGTGTACGTTGTGCTTATCGGCAATTGCCTTTGCTTCTTCGTCTGTCTTTATTTCGTTGAAGTCAACGCCCGAATATTTTTTTACTGCCTCGGTCATTGTTATGCGCTCAAAGGGCTTTCCGAGGTCCATAGTAACGCCGTTATATACAATGGTGGTTGTTCCAAGCACCTCCTGCGCAACATGGCGGAAAAGGTTCTCTGTAAGGTCCATCATGCCGTTATAATCGGTATATGCCTGATAAAGCTCCATGAGAGTGAACTCGGGATTATGACGTGTATCAAGTCCTTCGTTACGGAATACTCGTCCAATTTCATATACCTTTTCGAGACCGCCTACAATAAGACGCTTAAGATAGAGCTCAAGCGAAATTCTAAGCTTGAAATCTTCATCAAGAGCGTTGAAGTGAGTCTCAAAGGGGCGTGCCGCGGCACCGCCGGCATTGGAAACAAGCATGGGAGTTTCTACTTCAATAAATCCCTGCTCGTCAAGATATTTACGAATTGTGCTGATTATTTTGGAACGCTTGATAAAGGTGTCCTTTACCTCGGGGTTCATTATAAGGTCGACATATCTCTGACGGTAACGCATGTCGGTGTTAGTCAGACCGTGATACTTTTCGGGAAGTATCTGAAGGCTCTTGGAAAGAAGAACAAGCTTTTCTGCATGAACGGAAATCTCACCTGTCTTTGTTTTGAATACGTAGCCCTCAACACCGATGATATCGCCAAGGTCCAGCTTCTTGAATTTGCTGTATTCTTCTTCGCCAAGGCTGTCACGAGAAACATAGCACTGTATTTTTCCCTGAAGGTCAAGAACACTGCAGAAGGAAGCTTTACCCATTATTCTCTTGGACATCATTCTTCCTGCTATAGAAACCTGCTTGTTTTCAAGAGCTTCAAAATTATTCTTGATTTCTTCGCTGTGATGTGTCTGATTGTATTTGGTAATCTCAAAAGGGTCCTCTCCTGCCTGCTTGAGATTATCAAGCTTTTCGTGTCTTATGCGGATGAGGTCGTTTACATTGACCTCATGCTCGTTTACATTAGTTTCAATATCTGCCATTTTTTTCACCTATAATTACTTGTTATGTGTAACTTCCTTAATAGTAAGAGTTGATTTTCCGACAGGGGTCTCAAATTCTACTTTATCACCAACAGCTTTTCCGAAAATAGCCGCTCCGATAGGTGACTCGTTTGAAATTTTGCTTTCAAGGAAATTAGCTTCAGCCGCACCAACTATAGTATAGGTTTCTTCATCACCGTCTTCGTCAACTACTGTAACTGTGGAACCAAAGCCAATGCCGTTTGCTGATTTTGTATTTTCAACAACTTCAACATTTTTAAGCATTTCTTCGAGCTCAAGAATTCTTCCTTCTACCTTCGCTTGTTCATTTTTTGCTTCATCATATTCGCTGTTTTCCGAAAGGTCACCGAAAGCTCTTGCTTTTTTCAGGTCTTCGCCGACCTTGACTCTGGTGACGGTTTTTAACTCGTTGAGCTCCTCCTGGAGCTTTTGAAGTCCTTCTTTGGTAACTATTGTCTTCTTCATTTGTGTGTATCTCCTGTTACATTATTTTTCGTTAAGTAAATAATTTATAGCTGCCTGCAGTTGATTGTCATCGCTTTCGTCAATGAGATAAAACCTCTTTGAAGCTTCCTCGTTTAATTCTACTTCAATGTCGGGAATTATACCGATGCCGTCGTAGCTTACACCTGACGGAGGCAGATAGTATTCCGTGGAGAACTTTATTGCACTGCCGTCGGAAAGAGGGAAGGTCTTTTGAACAGTTCCCTTACCGTATGTGGTTGTACCGATGAAAACTGCCTTATCATAGTCCATGAGCGCAGCTGTGAACAATTCTCCTGCACTTGCAGTAGATTCGTTGGCAAGAACCACCATAGGCATATCAATACAGTTCTTGTCAGACTTTTCTGCTATTTCATTTCCGTTTTTATCTCGGGTAATTATTATATCGCCTTCGGGCAACAAATAATCAAGAATGCTTGTTATTGATACAAATTCTCCGCCGGGATTGTTTCTGACATCGAATATAAGCTTTGTCGCCCCCTGTGCCTTAAGTGATTCAACTGCATTCTTAAATTGTGATATTGTTGAAGTTCCGAATTGATAAATGCGGATATATCCAATCGTTGCATTTGCATCTGTAAGTTTGTAGGTTACAAGTTGAGAGTCAAAATGTTTTCGTTCAATTTCGAACCCTTTTATTTCGTTTCCTCTCAATACCTCAAAGTGTAAAACAGTCCCTGCTTCACCAAGCATCAGCTCCAAGGTCTTATCATATCCAAGTTCGCTGTACAGTGTACCTTCAACAGAGTATAAGATATCACCGGGTTTAACACCTGCTTCTTTAGCGGGTGAGTTGTCCATGACTTCAAATATAACTACTCTGTCGGTAACGCCGTCATCCAGCGTTTCAAGTGTTACTCTGATTCCGATTCCTGTAAGTGAACCGTGAATTGATTCTATATACTCCTTGTAGCTTTCGGCTGTGTAATAACCTGCATGAATGTCGCCGAGACCGAATACATAACCGTACACAAGAGAATCGGACAGATAGCTGTCGTCGATTTCCTTTACGTAGTAGTCGGTAACAAGCTTATCAATTTCTGCAAGCTTAGGATTTTCAATAGGCTGTAAGCTGAATTCTGATACTATCTTGTTGTATTTTACTTCGTTGTGGACCGTTACAATCTGGAAAGTCAGCAAAGCCGCTATAAGCATCAGCACAAGACTTGCACTGAAAGGGATTTTTCTGTTCATTTGCTGTTAGTACCTCCGATTATGGCTCCGATATGTATTTTAGGGGATCTACATATTCACCGTGTTCAAGTATTGAGAAATGCAAGTGATTACCTGTCGAATCACCTGTGCTTCCTACTTCAGCTATCTTGTCGCCGCGTTCAACCTTGTCATCTACGTCTACAAGAAGCTTTGAACAGTGTGCGTAAAGGGAAGTAACTCCTCCGCCGTGGTCAATAATGAGATAAAGACCGAAGCTGGGAGAATTTCTCTTCAATATTACTGTACCGCTGTTGGTTGCAAGAATCGGGGTTCCTCTCGCACATGCTAAATCCATACCCTTGTGGAAGTCTGTGGGACGGCTGCCGTTTTGCCATACTCTCCATCCGAAGTTTCCTGTGTTCCAGTATGTTGCATCATAGGGGAGGGGGAATCTGAATTCTTCGTTTGAATAATTTGTTCGCTCCTGTAGCTCTATCTCGGCAAGCTTCTTTTTGATGTCGTTTGATATGGCATCCATTTCTGCTGCCTTTGCATCGTACATCTCTTGATATTTGGCTTCATCCTTTTGGTAAGCCGAGAGGTAAGACGTAGCCTCGTTTATTTTTTCGTTGAGCTCTTCCTGTTTACTTTCAAGCACTGCAACACTTTCATTACACTTGTTTCGTGTAGCTGTAAGCTCATCTCTTAAAATAGCCAAATCTATTTTGTCATTTGTCAATCCTTCAATCAGAGTCCTGTCATACTCAAAGAGTGCGTTTGCGATTTCAACTCTTGTAAGAAGGTCTGCAAAATCAGATGAGCCCAATACGTAGGAGATGATATTGCTGTTGCCGTTTTCGTGCTGCATAACCAATCTGTCGCTTATTATCTGCAATGTTTCTTCGATGTTCTGGTCTTTTTGGTTTATTGCAGCTTCGTTTTCATCGATTTGAGTATTATAGCCTTCGATGAGTTTTTTTAGAGTTTCCAGCTCTTCTTCAGCCGCAATTATCTCTTCATCGAGTAGTTTTTTGATTTGCAGCTGGTTTGTCTGATTTTGTTTCGCTTTGTTAATGTTTGCCTGTATTTGTGAAAGTGTATTCTGTATACTCTTCAGATCGCTTTCAAGATTGCGTACCGCTTTTTTGTTTTCTGCAAGTGTTGCGGCGGTGGTTGTTATATTATAATCATCCGAGGTGAAGAAAATTGTCGCAAATCCGACAATCGCAACTGCGAAGACAAGGGATATTTTTTTAAATTTCTTCATCATTATACCTCTTGTTAATGTTCCTTGTTATACTTCTTTAGCGAGATAAGACTTCCTGCAAAGCCTGTTGCAATACCTATTGCGATAAAGCCGATAATAATGGTGCTCTTTTCTTGGGCAAAAGGAAGAATTGATATTATCTCGTACTGTCCGACCAGCCCCAACATAAGATACTTGTAAATAAGATACTGTGCTGCATAGGCAATACCTGCTGATATTGCACCTATAACCAGACCTTCAATCAGGTAGGGGGTAGACACAAACAGATTTGTCGCTCCGATATGACGCATCAGTGCAATCTCGTCGCGTCGCGAGAATACCGACAGCTTTATAGTGTTGATAATTACAAACAGTGATACAAAGAACAAAAGTATAAGAAGCCACGAGAAGATAATGGAAATCACATTCTTTATATTTTGTATCTGTTTAACAACATCCATATTTACATTGAGCTTTGCAATGTGGTCGATTTTATTCTCGATGTTCATACGCAGTGTTTCTACATCTGCATCGGGGTAGTATGTAATGATGTAAGAGTCCTTTAACGGATTGTTATCCTTGTACATTTCAAGAAGAAACTTAGCTTCGGTATATTGAGAAACCTGTTTTTCAAGAGCGGCTTCTTTGGACTCAAATTCTATTGAAGAAATACCGCTGAATTCGTCTTTGTTACTAAGCTTTTCACCGATCTCTGCCACTTCAAATTCGTCAGCCTCTTTGTCAATAAAGAGAACTATTTTATTGAAGCCGTCAATTTTTTCAATATTATAATTGATGTTTTTAATTACAAGGAAAAATGTTCCCATAATAATGAGGCAGGAGAGAAGAACAAATATTGAAGAAAAAGTCATTACCGCATTTTTTACAAGTCCTATTACGGCAAGCTTAAGTGAATATCCTATTTTTGGTGCCCTAAGCTTCATCTTCTTCACCTCCGTTGTTCTTATGGTCGTCAGCGAGAAGACCGTCGTTGAGTGTCAATACTCTTTTGTTGTAGTATTTTACCATTTTTATGTCATGTGAAATAACTATAACTGTTTTTCCGAGGTCATTTACCTTTTTCAACAGCTCCATCATTTCTACCGACATTACAGGGTCGCTGTTACTGGTAGGTTCATCGGCAATTACAATTTTTGGGTTATTTACAAGCGCTCGTGCCAGTGCAACTCTTCGCTGTTCACCGCCCGAAAGCTGATGTGGATAGCGGTTTGCCTGATGCTCAAGATTAACATACTTAAGAAACTTCCATACTCGCTTCTTTATAAGTCTGTTGGGTTCGCCTATTACGTGCATTGCAAATGCTACGTTTTCAAAGACCGTCATATTGGGGAAAAGACGGTGATCCTGGAATACAAATCCCATGGTTCGTCTGTAATACGGTATCTTACTGTTTCTTATTTTATTAAGATCGTAACCGTTTACCTCTATTTTTCCCGAGGTTGGTTTTTCTTCGCACAGAAGAAGCTTGGTGAGAGTGGTTTTTCCGGCTCCGTTAGGACCAATTATAAACACAAAATCGCCGTCGGGTATAGACACGGTAACGTTTTTTAAGGCTTGAGTGCCGTTTGGGTACACTTTTGAAACGTTATTTAATTTTATCATTGTTATATCCTTATTTTTCGGTGGTTTCGTAACTGAAAATCCAGCCTTTTTACGCAAACATACTCATTGCAGTAAAAACTGCAATGAGCGGTATTGATTTTAGAATTTTCCTGACTTTGATGAAAGGTATTTCTTAACCATCAAAGCTACCTTGAAGGTGATGGCATGCTCGAATTCTCTGAGGTCAAGTCCTGTAAGCTTTTTGATTTTTTCAAGTCTGTATACAAGTGTGTTTCTATGTACAAAGAGCTTACGTGATGTTTCCGATACGTTCAGGTTGTTTTCAAAGAAAGCCTGAATTGTGATAAGTGTTTCTCTGTCAAGAGACTCAAAGGAACCCTTTTTAAATACTTCGTTAAGGAACATTTCGCAAAGAGTGGTGGGCAACTGGTAAATGAGTCGTCCGATACCGAGATTCTGATAGCTGATAACATTCTTTTCTGTGTCAAAAACCTTACCAACTTCCAAAGATATCTGAGCTTCTTTATACGAGCGTGCAAGTTCCTTTATTGATTCTACAGCTGTACCGATTCCGACAAAGCTCTTAAGATAAAATTCGCTGTTGACGGTATCTACAATGTTCTTTGCCGTTTTTACGATTTCCTTTGTGTCCTCGTTGGCTTTTATTTCACGTACAAGAACAACCTCATTTTCACCGACACCTATAACATAATCCTTGTTTTTGTCGGGGAAAAGGTTCTGAATGATGTCAAGAGGAACACATTCGTTCTTGCCGACAAATTTGATAAGATAAACAATTCTGGGAACCTCGTTATTGATGTGAAGCTCCTTTGACTTTATGTAAATGTCACTGGGAAGTATATTATCCAGAATTACATTTTTCACAAAGCTTGCCTTATCATATTTTTCGTCATATAAAGCCTTGATGTTTGTTAATGATATGCAAAGGATGGTAGCAAGGTTGTCAGCAACCGCATCTGTTCCTTCTACAAATACAACATATTCGATTTTTTCATGATTGTTTATCGGATGATGTGTATAACCGTTGGCACGGAAAGATTCACTTGTATAAATCAACTCATCCTTGACACCGTCAAGGTTTTCGCCTATTCTTACAAGCTCGCTGCAAGCGATTATACAACCGTTTTTGTCAACGACACCTATAGTCCTGTCGATGGCATCCTTCATCTGGTGAACGATACTTTGAAAAAGTCTGTTAGACATCTTTGTTATTTCTCCTTATTTTAACGTTTTAATTGCATAAAACAATGCAAAGATAATAGTTTCAAGCGCTATAATGATATCATAGATGAGATAAGAGCCGATACCGAATATACCAAGTACTGTAAAGAGAATGAACAGTGATGCTGCAATAACTGCAGGGTAGTAGTCGGAGTTGGGCTGAAGTATCCTGATACCGCGGTATTCTCCACCGCCTGCTTTGGCTTTGTAAAGCAGAACAATGAATGCTATCGCAACAAGTATCGCCAAAGCTCTGAGTACGTAGTGAAGTACAGGGCTGTCAATAGGTGATACAAGATGAAACGCATATATAGCAAATGCTCCGAAAGCATTGAAAACCGTCATTACAAGATAAGAACCGGGGAAGGAAATTGCAATAAAATAGAGAACTGAAACCAGAATAACAAAGACTATGGCAGGAACATATCCCGTATACACATATCTGGATATCAAAACAGAAACAACAAGAAATACAAGTGCTACTGAAAGCAGGAAAGCAGATGAAAATACTTTGAGTCTTTCGTCTTTATTTTCTTTTCTGCACTTGATGAAAAATACTGCTGCCAAAGCAGTGACAGCAATGGGAAGAATCGGAAGAAATCTGACAGCTTTTATATAAGCTTCATATTTTGAGACAGCCGCGCCGGTGTCAAGCCAGTTTCTTACAGACAAAAGAGTAAATACTGTCAGCAGAAGGAGAGCGAACACAATCATCGCCCTGTTTATAACCGTGTCGTTCCGTCTTGTTTTGAATGAATAGGTTTGTTTTTTTGCCATTATATTATACCTCTTAGTTATAGACGTGTTTCATAAAGTAACATTGCCAGAACGGCAGGACCCGCCGTTTCGGTTCTGAGAATAAGTTTTCCCAAAGTCACAGCTTCAATTCCTTTGCTGACAGCGTATTCGGCTTCAGCAGGGGAAACGCCGCCTTCCGGACCGATATAAAAGCCTGTTGTTGTAAAGCTTTTATCTTTTATAACATCCTTTACCGTATGGTTATCGGCAAGCTCGTAACAGAAAAATTTTACATCCAACACAGAAAGCTTATCGACACACTCTTTAAAGCTGATGACATTATGTACCTTTGGTACAATGCCTCTTCCGCACTGCTTCGACGCTTCCAGAGCAATTTTGTTCCATCTTTCCAGCTTTTTTCTTTCGCTGTCTCTGTCAAGCTTTACAACCGAACGGTCGGCGGCTACGGGATATATTTCCCATACTCCAAGCTCAACAGCCTTTTGAATAACCGTTTCCATTTTGTCGCCCTTAACAAGAGCCTGAAACAGTGATGTCTTGATTTTGCCCTCGGCATCGGATTTCTTGATATCTTCAACTCTCAAATGCACACACTCCGAAGAAAATGATTGCAAAGTGCAAAGGTAGTCCGTACTGTCTGAGCCTGTGACGGTCAAACTGTCACCAACCTTCATTCTGAGGGTTTTTGATATGTGGTGTGCATCCTCACCGCTGATTGTTATATAGTCGGAAATACCGAAGTTACAGTCGGAAAGAAAGAATTTAGGCATTTTTTTAACCTTTCGGCAAATGATTGAACTGCATATTTGTATATATTATACTATATGATATCCGATTTGTCAAAGATTTTTTGAAAAATTTGTTGAATATTTTTATTTTTGCAAAAAAAGAGCTGAAAATTCAGTGCAAAAGCGGTAAAAAAAGAGTTATTTTTTTAGTACAATTACCGACCAATCATCAAGGATTTCGGACATTTCTACGGTAAAACCGCTTTTCACGAGAGCAGCTTTGACCTCATCCTCACGCTCGCTGATAATGCCTGAAGCAATGAGATAACCGCCTTTTTTTAACTTTTCAAAAAACATATCAGACATCATTATGATTATGCCGGCTACAATGTTGGCGCAAATAACATCATAGTCACCGCCCACTGCGTTGTAAAGCTCACGGTCGGCTAAAATGTCACCGTCAAGTACGGATACCTTGTCTGTACCATAATTGTTTTGCTCCATATTTTCCAAGGCTATTCTTGCCGCCACCTCGTCGATGTCAACTGCGACTGCATCATTGGCGCCCAGCTTAAGTGCCGCAATTGTCAGTATGCCGCTTCCGCATCCCATATCAAGAATGTGTTCACCGCCGCTGATAATGTCCTCAAGTCTTTCCATACACAGCTTGGTAGTTGCATGAGAGCCCGTTCCAAAGGAGGAAGACGGATCAATTTCAATTATTTGTCTGCCTTTTTTAAGCTCCTCGGGCAGTTTCTCCCAGGTTGGCTTTACTGCCAGCTTGTTACCGACGGGAAAGGGCTTGAAATACTGTCTCCAGTTGTTTTCCCAATCCTCATCACGAACAGTATCAAGTGACCAAACAAGTGAAGCGTAGTCGGAATTGCTCGACTTAAGCTCTTCAAGTGCAGTTACTGTGCCGCGGTATATTTCATTACCTTCCTCATCTGTTCCGAAGTAGGCGTAAACAGCAGGGCTTTTGGACTCCGAGTTCAAAAGCTCGTCGTCAATGTAGTCGTAAAAAATTCCGCCCCCAGAAAGTGTTTCTTCGAGGTCGGAAAAATCCTCTACTGTAAATGTTTCTACTCCTGCGATAACCAATAGATTTGAAATGTCCTCGACAAAAAGCGGAGCAGCATTATCGGATAACGTTATTTTGAGTCTTGACCAAACCATATTTATCTCCAATCTTACAAAAAGGGAAGTAAAAAAGATATCGTCATACATAAAGTTGGAAAAACCTCGTTTTATGAGATTTTTCCACATTACGGTATATATAACCGATTTTACTACCCCTGAAAAAGAGCTGTAAAAAATATAGTTTTTTACAGCTCATGTCAATATGTTGTTTTAATAATTAAAGAATGTACTTGTTAAGGGAAGCAGGGAAGTCTGCCGCATCTATAGATGCTGTTGTAATGCAGTTGATTTCCTTTGCTGTGGTAATTTCGTTGAGAGCTTCAATGAATTTAACAAATTCCTCTTTATTATCCTTACAGATTTTAAGTGATGAATCAATAAATATATCCTTTATATCATAGTTAGCGGAAATAATGCCGCACACCATGCCGTAGAGTTGATCAGCATTCTCGATACCGAATATGTCTGTGTCTACGAGTCTTACCTGGTGGCGTACGTCAAACATAAGCTTGTTGCCCTTTTCGATGCATACAACGTTGCCGGGAGAGGTTTCAACCGCCTTGTTTGCAAGTTCAATGAGATGTTTTGTTTTTCCGCTGCCTTTGAGACCGATGATGATTCTTACCATAATAATTACCTTCCTTTCATTGGGTAGAACGAAGAAGATTTCTTCTGTACCTATTGTACAACAAAACTCTAAAAAAATCAATAGGTTTTTGGCAATTTATCCTAAGAATTTATTGAAATCTGTAATATATATTTATTTTATCGTCAAATATGAGAATTTTGTCAATAACAGAGTGCACAAGACTGCGTTTTTCGGCTGTGTTGAGTGTTTCCCAAATATCTTTTACACTGTTAATTTTTTCGATTGTCTTTTCTTTGGTTATTTTCTCGTTTTCCAAAAGCTTTAGATTATCTTCTTTTTTTCTTGCGTTTTTCAGCTTCTTTTCACACTCTTGTATCACACCTATTAATGTATCGTTTCCCTCACTCCACAGCTCATAAAGTCTTTTTAACTTTCTTTCCAGCCTTTCGCTTTCTTTTAAAGCTGTGGGCTTTATTATCTGCTTTTCTTTTTCTATGCCAATGGAAAAAATGTCCTCCAGTACAGCTTTTTCTACATCGTCAGCCCATACCCTCTCAGCATTGCAATGGGGGTCGTGTACCAGATACGGCTTTGAATGCTGTTGCGAATAACATACAAGCTTGTAGCCCTTATTTCCCCATTTTTGATATCTCATTCTTGCAGAGCATTTTCCGCAATAAACCAATCCTGACAAAAGGTGCGGAGAGTCAGACAAAACACCTCTTTTTCTGTGCCTGAATTCCTCCATTGCCCGCTCATATGTTTCTGTGTCTATGATAGCTTCATGCTTTCCTTGAAATTCTTCTCCTTTATAGGGGATTATTCCTGTATTCGTTTTTCTCTTCAGTATTTGAACAACCAGCTTTTCATATTTTAACCCAAGGCTGACAGCGATTGCATTCGGTGACATTCCCGATAAGAATAAACGGTATATTTCCCTCACCGTTTCGGCGTCGGCATTTGGTACAAGGACACCTTTTTCGTCATCGTAATCGTACCCGAAAGGTATTTTTCCGCCCCCCATCCATAAACCGCTTTTAACTCTTTCTTTCATGCCCATTCTTGTTCTTATCTTTATAGTTTCACGCTCCAGCTGTGCAAAGGCTGACAGTATTCCGAGCATTGCACGTCCGATAGGGGTAGAGGTATCCATATTTTCGCTCAGTGACACAAATCCTACATCGTGCTTATTCAGTACATCTTCAATAATATACAATGTATCCTTCTGACTTCTTGAAAGTCTGTCAAGCTTGTATACTGCAACATGAGAAAGTATACCTTTTTCAGCATCTCTGAGCATCGAGGTAAGTGCGGGTCTTTCTATATTGCTTCCGCTGTAGCCCGGGTCAATGTAAAACTCATAGTTTTCTATTTCCTTTGATATACACCAGGCTTCAAGAAGCTTTTTCTGTGCCTCAATTGAATATCCTTCTTCCGCTTGTCCTTCTGTGGATACTCTTATATACAAAGCAACCTTTTTCATAAAATCACCCCGAATAATTATGGGATATGCCGTCAAAAATTATTCGGGGTGATATAGTGAAAGTTGAAAGATTTATCAATGGCAAAAAAGCCACTAAAGAAGAACTGAAAAAGAAAAAAGTCAAGCTTCCAAAAACTTAATGTAATTTACTGCTTTTCTCTCACGGAACTGAGCATAAGGGTCGCTTTCAGGAATTGCGATTTCCTTTATTTCTCCCGGCATAAAGCCAAGCGACATAACGCCGTAACGAAGTGCATCGGGAGCGTGTGTCAGCTCGTGAGGTGTGTCAGATACATCCTCCGGCACTTTTGTATCGAAGGTCAGCTTTGGCAGAGTGCGTATGATATTAGCGCAATTTTCAAAGAAAACTAAACGGGGAGCTCCGTCTTTTCCGTCACGCAGCAGCTCTCTTATCATTCGCCATCCTGTTATTCTTGAGTTATCTGCCGCAAGTACGCCTCCGAGCCCAAAGGATGCAAGGATATCAAAACCCGTTCTGCCGCTGTCCTGACGTCTGCCGGAGAGGTCGGGACTTGCGACGCTCCAGCGTATTTTTTCTTTACCCGTCATGGCTTTTATTTCTTTTGCAGCCTCGCTGAGTATAAGATTCGGGCAGTATAGCTCACGGTACACGTAAAGCCTTGATTTGTCACTCGGATAGGCAAACCACAAACATGCTGTCATATCAAGACCGTAGTCGAAAGCCATAAATCTGTTCCATTCTTCGGGAATTTCGAAAGGTCTGCACACATTTCTCTCTCTCGAAAACTCAGGAAAGTACTGTCCCTCAAAGGCATCCCAGTCTCCGTATAACATGGCTTTACGCCTGAGCGGAGGCAGTGCTTCCAGTGTTTTTACATATTGCGGATTCTTTGATATTAGATACTCGTTGTCATATACCGTTGAAGGTACAAAGGTATAGTCAGCTGCACACTCGTTTTCTGTATATTTCTTGTCAATAAAGAGCCTTTTTACCCATTCGTGTCCTATACCTCCGGGGTTACAGGTAAAATACATTCTCGGAACAAAGCCATCTGTATTTCCCGAAAGTCTGTTTGATTCAGTGAGAGCGATATACTGCATATAAGTAAATTGTGTTGCTTCTTCCATTCCGATAACCTCGTAAGCTTGCCCCTGATATTGCAGAATGTCGGATTCATTAAGGCAATAGCCCAGTTTTATGCGGCTTTTGTTTTTGAAGGTAAATTCCTTTGTAGAATCCTTGTACACAGCAATGCCCTTAAGAGCTTTTTGCAATGGAATAATGTGGTTTTCTCTCAGCTCGGGAAATGTACGTCTGAGGAGCAGTATTTGTATTCCGGGATATGCAAGGGCAAGAAGAATAAACTTTGTTCGCATAGCCCAGCTTTTTCCTCCGCCTCTTGCTCCTCCGTAGGCAATTCGTGTTGTATTTGCTTTAAAAAAGTCCTCTTGTTTTGGGTAGGGCTTGACGGTTTTTAGGTACCTCTCGACTTTTGTCATACAGTCCACCCCCGAATGCCCTCAGGGAGCTCATAGCTGTCTTCGTCAGATGTCTCCGTGCCTTCTCGCCATCTGTCAAAATTTACCGCGAGAAACAGCTTTACCCCCGAAAAAGCTTCCTTGTTGAAAAGTCTTTCCTCTGCATATTCCTCTACCTTCATTACAGACATTTTCATATATCTGTTCATTTCGGGGTCATCAAAAGAAAACAGCTCATCACGGCTTTCACAGCCTACAGCCAGCGCCAGTCCTGTCAGCGTGTACGGGAGGGAAATCTTTTTAATTATTTTTCCGTTTTCGTCTGTTACGGGAATACCGTTTTTGTCGGTTACAGGGGATAGCCTTGATTCAAAATATCCGTCAACTCTTTTCTTTAATTCGTTTAATGTACTTGCTTTCTTTTTGTATGTCATAATAATCTCCTTTCAATATATATTTTATACTGACATAGCATGACATACAATGACATCTTTTTTTTATTACATAAAAAATTAAAAGACCCCGAAGGGTCTTTTTTTGAGAGAAAATTGCATTAAATCAGCTTTTTTTGCTTATTACTCGGGCTTACCGAGAAGCTTGAACATATTCTTTTTGTAAACCTCAACACCGGGCTGATTGAAGGGGTTAACGCCTCCGATATAACCCGAAAGAGCGCAGGCAAGCTCGAAGAAATAGACTGTGTAACCAAAGTTCTCCTCATCCATTTTATCAAGCTCAAGCACTACATTGGGAACACCGCCCGAAACATGAGCGTCAAGTGTGCCGAGAAGCGCCTGCTTGTTTACATAGTGGAAATCTTTGTCCGCAAGGAAATTCAAGTTGTCGATGTTTGAAGCATCATAGGGAACCTTCACACTGTAATTTGATTCAAGTACATCAACTACAGTTTCGAAAATAATTCTTCTGCCGTCCTGGAGATACTGTCCCATGCTGTGAAGGTCGGTTGAATAAATAACCGAAGCAGGGAAGAGTCCCTTCTTATCCTTGCCCTCACTCTCGCCGAAAAGCTGCTTGAGCCATTCATTCATATACATAAACGAAGGCTTGTAGGAAACAAACATTTCGATTTCGTAGCCTTTGCGGAGCAAAAGGTTGCGTATAGCCGCATACTTGTAGCAATCGTTCTTTTCAATATCTGTTGATGAGAAGTCCTTCATTGCCCTTTCGGCGCCCTGCATCATCTTCCTGATGTCACAGCCTGCAACTGCAATGGGAAGCAGACCTACAGCCGAAAGTACACTGTATCTTCCGCCGATATCGTCGGGAACAACAAATGTTTCATAACCTTTTTCTATAGCAAAATGCTTGAGTTTACCGGGTACATCCTTCTTGTCTGTGGTAACAAAGATTCTCTCCTTTGCACCCTCCTCGCCGTACTTCTTTTCAAGAAGCTCGCGGAATACTCTGAACGCCGCCGCAGGCTCGGTTGTAGAACCGGACTTTGAAATTACATTTATACATACATCCTTGCCCTCGCAAAGCTCAAGAAGATCATTGAGCGCATCGGGGTCAATGGTATTTCCTGCGAAATATACATCGGGTGTATCCTTCTTCTTTGCATTGTAATTTGCACCCTTTACAAATTCAATTGCCGCTCTCGCTCCAAGATAAGAGCCGCCGATACCGATTGCAATGAAAATGTCACAGGTTTTCTGTATCTTTTCAGCCGCAACGAGAATTCTGTCGAATTCTTCTTTGTCGTAGTCAACGGGAAGTGACATCCAGCCTATAGGCTTTTCTGCAGGGTCTCCCTTTTTAATAAGTGTTTCGTGTGCAGCTGTAACAGCCGACTGAATAAGTTCATATTCGTGTGACTCAACAAAGCCGTTGAGATAATCTGTTTTTAGTTTAATTGCCATAGTACACCTCTGTAAAAATTAGTTAAATTCCAAAAATTGTTTCAAGCCATTTTACCGACCAGCGCATCCATCTTCCGTTGTAAAGGTTCTTTTCGGGAAGTACTTCTCTTGAACCCAGTGACATACCATGTCCTCCCTCAGGTACGATGTGCATCTCAAAATGTACACCTGCATTTGCAAGCGCTGAACCAAGGTCTGTGGAGTTTTGTACAGGTACCGCTCCGTCTGCTGATGTGTGGAAAAGGAAGGTGGGGGGATTTCCCGCCTGTACCTGCTTTTCAAGCGAATATCTTTCCCAATTCGGATTGGTCTCGTCACTGCCGAAAAGATTGATGAATGAGCCCTTGTGCGCCTTCGGACCGGATGTAATAACGGGATATATCAGCAACGCCGCATTGGGCTTGTTGTAGCCCTCTTTACAGCCAAGTGCCTTTACAAGCTTCTCGTCATCCCAGAGTATTGATGCACAACCCGCAAGATGTCCGCCTGCAGAAAATCCTATAACAGCTATCTGTTCGGGGTCAATATTCCACTTCTCTGCATTATCACGGATTATGCAAATTGATTTTGCAACTTCATAGTGGGGCTTTGTAACGTCTTTTTCAAAGTCATAAAGCTCTTCTGTGTGCTTTTTCACCGAGTAATAGAGAATAGCTGTATTGTATCCCTCTGCCATATATGCTCTTGCAATAGGCTCGGCTTCTCTTGGGGAACATCCGTGGTAACCGCCGCCGGGACAAATGAGCATCATGGGACGCTTATCGGACGAATACTCGGGGTATTCGTTCAAAATAAAGGTTTCAAGGTATACGTCGGTGTTACCTTCGTAAAAATAAAACTTTTCGTTTGTCATATTTTGCCTCCGAATTTAAACTCTATACATAAGGTCAGTGTAATCGGGAAAGGGCCAAGCGGTTTTTGGAAGCATTGTTTCAAGCTTGTCGCAATAGCCTCTGAGCTCGTTCATAGCGGGAATAACTCTGTCCTTATAATACCTTGCCTTACCTGCAACATCTTTGGTGTTAACTGCTTCGCTGTGAGCTGTTTTCAGTGTGTCAAGAGCCTTTGATGCAAGCTGTAGATTCTGACATACCGCTGAAAGCTTTTCGCGGGAGGAAGGCATAAATCCGCCCGATGCTTCGGTGTGGTGGATATCCTGTCCGAGCTTTCCGCAATATGACTCTACTGCCGGAATTATTGATTTTTCAGCCATTGTTTGCATTGTCAGAGACTCAATGTTTATTACCTTAGAATACATTTCAAGATTGATTTCGTATCTTGACTCTATTTCTGTCTCGGAAAGAATACCATGCTTTGACAACAGTTCTATGTTTTCACGGCGTTTTAATGCCTCTATTGCATCAACAGTTGTGGGCATGTCGGTAAGACCGCGGCGCTGAGCTTCTGCACGCCATTCTTCGGAATAATTGTTTCCGTTATAAAGAATTCGTTTGTGCTCGTGTATGATTTCACGTATGATATTCAATATTTCGTCGTTCTTATCTCCTGCGGTTTTGTCAAGTCTGTCTGCAATCAGTGACAGCTCTTCTGCCATAACCGCATTGATGACATAGGAAGGCCGTGAAATAGAAGAGGAGGAGCCGCACATTCTGAACTCAAATTTGTTACCGGTAAAGGCACAGGGAGAAGTTCTGTTTCTGTCGGTTGTATCCTTCTTGAAGGAAGGGACGGAAGAAACACCCATGTTCATGCTCGACGTCTTTTTTTGCTCAAATCCGTGCGAATTTTCAATAGCATCGTAAATACTGCACAGTTCGTCTCCGAGGAAAACGGATATAACAGTAGGAGGAGCTTCGTCACCGCCCAGTCGCACATCGTTGCTTGCTCCCGAGCATGAGAAGCGCATAAGGTCCTGATGCTTGTCGATGCCTGCAATCATTGCCGCCATAAAGAGAAGGAATGTAATGTTCTTTTCGGGGTGCTTACCGGGGGAAAGAATGTTGATTCCCGTATCAGTTGACAGAGACCAATTTACATGCTTGCCGGAGCCCGAAACACCCTTGAAAGGCTTTTCGTGCAGGAGACAGGCAAGCCCCTTTTTCTTAGCCACTGTACGCATGGATTCCATTGTAATCTGGTTTTGGTCACATGCAATGTTTGCTGTATTGTATACACATGCAAGCTCGTGCTGAGCAGGTGCTACCTCGTTGTGTTTGGTTTTTGCCGATACTCCGAGGCTCCACAGCTCACGGTCAAGCTCGTGCATATAGTCAGAAATTCTCAATCTGAGTCTGCCGTAATAGTGGTCATCCATCTCCTGACCTTTAGGAGGCGGTGATCCGAAAAGAGTCCGTCCGCAAAGGAGCAAATCAAGTCTCTTTTCATAAAGCTCTCTGTCTATAAGGAAGTATTCCTGTTCCGGACCAACGGTGGTGATAACCTTGGTTGCCGTTGTGTCGCCAAGATGTCTAAGCACACGAAGAGACTGTGTGCTCAATGCTTCCATAGAGCGGAGCAGAGGAGTTTT
Source organism: uncultured Oscillospiraceae bacterium (assembly GCA_964650465.1). GTDB lineage: Bacteria > Bacillota > Clostridia > Oscillospirales > SIG627 > RGIG6353. The sequence goes on from CAZYTA010000002.1 coordinate 46,540, forward strand.
TTTGTCGAGAGCTTCTCCGGTGTACGAACAAAAAACTGTCGGTATGTAAAGGGTTTTGTCCTTGACATACGCAGGAGATGTGCAATCCCAGGCAGTGTAGCCCCTTGCTTCAAATGTGGCTCTCAAGCCGCCGGAAGGGAAGGAGGAAGCATCTGATTCGCCCTTGATAAGCTCTTTGCCCGAAAACTCCATGATGGCACGCCCCTCAGTGTCAAAACTGAGAAAGGCATCGTGCTTTTCTGCAGTCATATCATTAAGGGGCTGGAACCAATGACTGAAATGGGTTGCACCTTTTGATGTTGCCCACTTCTTCATTGCTTCAGCTACCTCGTTGGCAATCTCGTTGTCAAGAGGGGAGCCGTTGTCTGCAGTCTCCTTGAGCTTTTTATATGTTTCTTCGGATAAATGCTCTTTCATTGCCGCGTCATTAAAACAAGACTCGGCGTAAATGTCTGTAATATACATAATTTACCTCACAAAGTGAGAGGATATCAGTTCTGGTGAGCGTCGATATAATCGCTCATAAGTGCGATTGTTCTGAGATTCTGTACTTCATCATCGGGAACTGTAATGCCGTATTTGTCCTCGATTGTCATAAGAAGCTCAACTACGTCAAGTGAATCTGCACCAAGGTCATCGAGAATATCTGTGTCGGGAGTAATTTCCGCAACATCTACCTTAAGCTGTTTTGCAATAATTTCAATTATTTCTTCAATCATTTTAATTTTTCCTTTCAAAAAACATAAATAAAATACAAGATATTCTACACTCTTTTTCCAAATTTGTCAACACTTAGTTTTCAAAACCACCAATTGTTAATTTTCAATTTGTACATGAATTATTTCTTGACTCTTACTCTCTTTTTTTGTAAAATTAGTATATAACCGAAAAGGAGATAAAAATGAGAAAAAAATTAGCCATTACCCTTGTATTGTCCATGCTGTTGTCACACACCTCTTTTGCCGCCCGCTTTGCCTTTTCTATAGATACTCCGCTGGTTGACGGCTTGACATATATTGAAAGCACATCATATCTTGCTGACGGAAAAGACAGCCATACTTATATTTTTGACTATACACCCGGAAAATCTGCTTTCCCTGTTGTTGCCTGGGGCGAAAGTCAAAAATCACGAAAAACACTTTCGAAAATCGCCGAGCTATACGGAGATGATGTGGTCGCCGGTATTAATGCGGACTTTTTCAGCTTCACGACGGGTATACCGTTGGGATGTGTTGTCAGTGAAGGACGCTTTTTGTCCTCTTCTGTCAATAACAATGCTCTTGCGGTGTTTGATGACGGCTCTCTTTATATAGGTACACCCGATATCACATCAACCTTTACATACGGAGAGGAAACCTACAATTTTTATTACAATAAATACCCTCAGCCTTATACTCCTTATATTCTTGATTCTACTTATCACAGTTCAACAGCTTCAAGCTATGAGTGCCTTGAAATCGTTCTTACTCCCGAAACAGATTTTTTGAGAGTTAATTGTGATGTTATATGTACTGTAGAGCATGTTTTCACTGATGCTATGGACACCCCTATACCTCAAAATTCTTTTGTGCTCAGCGTCCCGAAGTCCCATGCTTCATACAAAGTGCTTGAGAACATTCAGCCGTGGGAAACACTTGAGATTAATGTCACTGGCTCGGACGTTTGGGCCAATGCTCTTTATGTTATCGGCGGCGGAGATATAATAGTTCGTGATTCACAGTTCGTTTCCGAAACAGTAAATGAATACAGTGATAAGGTCAGATATGCACGTACAGCCGTAGGATTGCGTGAAGATGGTACTGCTGTATTCTTTGCGGTTAACGGCAGAAGAACAAATTACAGCTCAGGTATGACCTTTGAGGAATTGGCAAATACACTTATTGCTAAGGGAGCTGTTACGGTACTTAACCTTGACGGCGGAGGTTCAACTACAGTTGGTGTAAAGTATTCAGGCGTTGACGAGCTTGACATAGTAAACTATCCTACAGACGGCTATCAACGAGGAATTTCAAATGCTATACTGTTTTTGAATACGGCTCAGTCTGACGGAAACGTTACCAATGCCGTTTTCTTTCCCGACATTTATTTTATACTGCCGGGAACGGAAATAGAGGCGAATACCGCTTTTTTTGACTCTTCAATGACAAGTGTCGAAGGGTATGAACCTTTTAACGCTGAATATTTTTCAATCAGCGGCGGTGTTGAATTTAATGTCAGCACGATGAAGGTTTCAGGCAGTTCAGCATACGAGAGGGAAATAGCGGCAGTTTACACCCTTGAAGACGGAAGAATCATAACTGATGATAAGGTGTTTTATGTTCCCGATACGGTGGATAATTTGACGCCTTACATAGAAAAGCAGGTGCTTGCACCGGGCGAAAGGACTACAGTTGCTGTAAAAACTGAGTTTAATGGGTTTGATGCGGCAAATTCCCCCAAGTGTTTTGAATGGAGCTTTTCCGAAAACAATTCTGTCCTTCTTCCCGAAGGCGTACTTGCCGAAAATGACGTTGCACGCCTTTACAGCGACGGAGTCTTGGAGATAATTACAGACGAGCTTTTCAAAACAGCAACTCTCACAGCTTCTTTCGGAGATACCCAAGGAGCAGTTAATATTTATGTGGGAATGCCCGATATACTTCTTGATGATTTTGAGCCCGAGAGTGTTGATGTTGCCGAACCTACAGATGAGCTGACTGAAGAAACTGTTACTGAGGCAGGCGAAGTAACGGAAGAATTACAGGAAATAACTTCCGAGGATGTTGAATTTACAGAAGAAACGGAAGAAACGGAAGAAACAGAAGAACTTATTTTTTCTGAGGAAACCGAAATTGCCGACGGCTTTTCCGAGGAAATATACTCTGAGGAGCTTCCTGTCATAAACGGAGTTGCAGGCTACAAAAGCGATACAGCTGCAATGCTTGAAAACGGAACGATGACATATGACTCCCCGATAGAGGTGGCCTTAACACCTGAATCAATAACCCTTATGTACAAGGGAAAATACCGCACAACTGCCAATGCTGTTATAATTAATTCTGACGGTGAGGAAATATCGGTGCCGTATACAATACGGAAGGATTACTCGGAAATAACGGATTGGACAGAGCTTGAAGCAATAATTCCCAAGGAAGTACGCGGTAAGATTTTTGTAAAATCTCCGTTTGCTTCCGCTGATGAAGAAATTGCAGTGATTGACAATCTGACTGCAACATACGGCTATAGCTTGCCTGTGTTTGACGATGTTGAAAACAGTTGGGCAAAAGATTATATTCAAACGATATATGATATGGGGCTGATAGGCGGATATACAGAAGACGGGAAAATATTGTATGCTCCCGACAGACAGATAACACGTGCAGAGTTTGCAAAGCTTGTAAGCTCATATCAAAGATATTCTTATAATGCAACAGATGAAAAGCCTCTTGCTTTTAATGATATTGCAGATATACCGCAATGGGCAGTGAACTACATTGGCGCCGTGTCAGAGAACAATATAATGAACGGCAGGGCAGAGGGGGACGGAACCCTTACCTTTGCTCCCAATGACCCTATAACTCGTACAGAGGCTATGCTTGTTTTGTCAAGGATATTACCCGATATAGCTGTTGACACAGAGCTTGCCTTTGCTGATGTTGCTGATATACCGCAATGGGCAGTTGACGGAGTTAAAGAAGTTGTTTCAAGCGGGATAATAACAGGATATGAGGACAATACTGTCAAACCGCTGAACAACATAACCCGTGCGGAGACGGCGGTTGTATTTTCGAGGCTTTTTGAATATATGTACCCCAACGAAGAAGCAACCGAAGAAATAACCGAAGAAATAACAGAAGAGATAACAGAAGAGATTTTCGAATGGTAAAACAACAACGGTACGCCAAAAGCGTACCGTTGTTGTTTTTATCAGGTTTATTTATCTAAGTTGTAGGTGATGAAATCTTCGGGGATTTCAACATTGGGTGCTACCCATGTGTCAGGGTTAGTTATTACTTTACCGCTGAGACCGATTCCGACACGTGCTCTTGTGGGAGCTGCCGTAAGAGCCTCTGCACTGTATGTGTACTTGAAGCTTCCTGCGGGAACAGTAAGCTTACCTGTGTAGGTAACTTCCTTTATATGAGCAGTATCTGATACATACTTGCCTGTTTCTTCATTGTATGTGTATTCGTAGTATGTATGATATGCTTTTCCTGTTTCTGGATAGTATTCTACAAATTCACCGCTGTGAAGCTCTGTATTAAAGGTAAGAGTTGTATTACCTACTGTTACAGAAGGATTCTTAACGGGAGCATCAACAGTTGTGCATGCTCTGATGTCGTCGATCTTAACACCTGTACAGCTTCCGCAAAGCTTGATAGTGAAGCTGTTTACAGCACCCATATTGGGAACTGCACGGAATGTTTCGTAGTTGAGTCCTGATGTGTGGCTGGTTCCTGAGAAGGTATAAGGACCGTAATCGGCGTTATCGGCATCGGCGAGTATGAATTCTCTCCATCCGGTGAAGTTGAGAGGGATTACATAGTCGTTACGTCCGGTTTCGGCTGTAACAACGGCGCCAAGCTGGATGAGGATAGCGTCTGTTTCGGAGCCGTTACCCAGAACCCTCACCTTGAGGGTGATTTTGTCGGAGATATTTGTTGTGCTGATGGAGTGCTTCTTGGCAAGAGTTGAAATTTCAGCGTTCTCGTCAAGTGCAAGAACTACAACCTCATTTTCTCCGAGAGTTGAGTATCTCTGCTCAATTCTTACATAAGGAGTTTGCTCATCGAATGGGTTAGTGTCACTTCCGGTAATAAATTTATCATCGGTTGTGTCAAGCACCTTGTTGAAGGAATACTTCATTTCCTTGAATGCCCATGTGCCATCACTCTGACGGAATACCTTATGCTCGTACTTGCCCGCCTTCAGCTGTTCCTTAACCTCAGGCGCAAAGTAGTTGTTTACACGAAGCTTGGAGTAGATTGTGTAGTAAGCGAAGTTGTCCTCCGAGCGTGTTTGATTGTAGATGGCGTTGGGTGAGAAGGAGTCGTTAACTGTTGAAATATCCCATGCAATAGCAAGTGAGCCCTTGCAGTCAAGGTCGTCACGGAACATTGTCTTTCTGAGCGTATTCTTATACTCTGTGTTTACATCGGGGTTGAAGTGGAACCAACCGAATGTGGAAGTATAGAAGTTGTTGTAATAACTCATGTTGGTAGAACGATGATTTATCTTGTGCTGTTTATAAGCTCTGTTAGCAGAGTCGGTAGCACCGCCTCGTCCTCTTGCCGCCCAGAGACATGTGGGAGCGCCTGATGAGTATTCCATAATAGGAGCCTTGATACACTGTGAAACGATTCTTCTTGCGAATTCACCGTAGTAGTAGTATCTCTGCTCAGAGGGACAGAATGCATCTCTTGCAAATGACTCAAAGCCGTCAAGATAGATCATGTCGAAGTCACCCTCGTTGTAAGCCTTTGCTGTAAGGTCTGCAACGTGATAGAACAGGTCTGAGCCGGGAATGGGCTGGAACATGCCGTAGTGTCCGAGGAACTGACGGATTTCAGCACCGTCCTCATGTACGGTTGCAGTAGTTCCGAGCTGTCCTCTCTTTACATTGAGGAAGCCTGACGATGTACCCTGCTGAACAAGAATGATTTCCTCGTCAATAAGAATGTATCTGGTGTAAGGACCGTTCCAGGGAGCAGCGGAATCGCCGACCTTGAACTTGGAAGCATCCTCGTTGGTCTTGATATTTGTACGGAATCTTGTAAGCTTACCGCGAAGTGTGTAGGTAGTAGCATCGTAGCATATCTGCTTCTGATATGTGGGATTTGTAAGAATGTTCACAGCGCTTGTGGGAACAAGTGATGAGTAGGTATGAAGACCGAGTTGTACATTATTCTTATGTGCAACATCAGCAATTCTCTCCTTGAACATTGCCGCAGTACCGAATACACCCTTTTCCTTTTCTTCGGCAGTAAGAGCGCACTTGAAGTTGAAGTCTGCCTGAATGAAGGTAGAGCCGCCCTGGTGAATGTCTATTTGTCCTACAGCATACTTGGACGCAAGCTGTGAAACCTCTGCTACATTGTCAAGGTTGATACCGCTTGACATGATAACATAGTCTTTGAACAGGTCGGGATTGTCAAGTGCATAAGGACCGCCCGCTGTAGATGTAAGACCTACATTGGGGTCAATGGCATCTGTAATATCCTTGAGATACTCGCGGATATTACCGTAAGTACCGAAGGTAATACCCATCTTCGCACCCATTGTCTGAGGTGTAAAGGTATATGTACGGCCTATTGTAGCCTTAGCTGAGCCATTTGTCGAGTTTGCACTGTTTGTGTTTGTGTTCATGGGCATTGCAGAGAGTCTGTATGAGTTTGCATCTGTGGTGGAATATTCTTCCTTTGTGGAAAGAACACCGATAGCCGCACCCTTGAGAGAAGCGGGGAGATTGCAGTCAAGAGTAACTGCGAAGAAGTTGTCATATACCTCTACGATGAAGTATGCCTCATAACCGCCCTTGAAGGTCATGAGAATTCTTCCGTCGTCAAGAAGGTCTGCTTCTGTAGGTGCAATGTTAGCACCGTTGCCCGAAATAAGATAAGCGAAGCAGGGAGTAGAGGATGTGCCTACTACATTTTCACCTGTTGCAAGGTTGATAAGCTCTGTTACCTTACCGCCCTTCTTGTTGATAACCACCTTGACATGCTTTGTCTCAAATTCGATTGTTGTCTTGGTTTCCTTAACAGCAGTCTTGTCAATCTTGTCGAAGTATGCGCCTCTTACATTATTGTTTGAAGCCATGAGTATCTGATATTCAGCCCAGTGACCCGAAATATCGCCGAATACTCTTTCAAGATTTGCCTTGTTAACTGTATCTTCGTTAGAAAGGAGTCCAAGAACTCTGTTTATAACGGTAACAACCTCTGCTCTTGTAATTGTCTTGTCGGGACCGAAGGTACCGTCACCGTAGCCGTTAACAAGACCAGAAGCAGCTGCTGCCATTATAGCTGTGTAATACTTGTTGGAGGTATCAACATCCTTGAATGAAACCTGCTTGCTTTCGGAAAGTATGCAGGAAAGATAAGCAAGCTCAACAAATTCTGCTCTTGTAATGTTAGCATTCGGGTTGTACTTGTCACCCTCAATGGTGTAGAAATAGCCTGTCTGGTCGAGATAAGCTATAGCATTGTAGAACCAGTCGCTTTCCTTAACATCGGTAAATCTTGTGGTATATCCTGAGGGAATATCCTGTGTACCGAGAAGAAGTCTTGCGAAGATTGTGCAAGCTTCAGCCTTTGTCATATTGTTACCGGGCTTGAATACATTGCCTGCGTAACCGTTGATATAAGCAGCATTTGCGCCGTTGTACTGATAAGGTATCTTGGGAAGTACAGATACGGGTTCGGGCTCGGGAAGTGTTGCTATGTTATTAAGAGTAACAGTAACCGCAGAGTCCTTTACATATGTCATTCCGTCAACATCTGCATAACGGAGGTCGATAGTCTTGTTGTCAGCGGAAATCTTCATAAGAATGGGGAATGCTTTGTTCTCTGTACCCCAACCGCCGTCAGTAAGACTTGCAACTACTGTAAGCACATCGTAGCCGTTAATGTTTTTATAAACCTTGGTAACAATGTCTTTGCCTGTTGTAGCATTTGATGTTACAACACAGAGAAGATTGTCATGAAGTGACAATGCGTCATTCCAGAGCTGGTCGCCCTCGTGAGGCTTGTCTATGTTCAAAAGGTTTGACTTGATTGTGGTCTTATATGTACCGTAGACCTTTAGCCATTCGCTTGAACTCATTGTCCAGGGGTGCTGTGTATACATCTCACCGGTGTTTTGAAGGAGAGAGTGAGTGTAAACGATGGCACGCTTGTCGGGATTTGCCTGCATTGTGGCATTAAACCACTCAATAACAGGTGCGCCGGGATATGCTTCAAGCTGGAATATGAGATATTTCTCTCCGCCCTCTTCTATGATGATATAGAAGTTGTTGATGTTGTAATCCGAAAACTCAACTACCTCGCAACCGTCTGTGAAGTCAGCGGGCTCGAACAGTGACTGCATGAGGTTGTCTCTCCACATACCGTCGGCATAGTATTCCTTAAGTGAGAAGGTAATACCGTAGGGGACCTCACAGTCAGTAAGGATTTCACCCATTTTCTTGACATTCTTGAATTCTTCGTTCCATGCCTTGTCTGTAAGGTTAGCTTCCTTAAGCTCGGGGTCTGTCTTTTTGTTGGGAACAGCCCATCCGGGATAGGTGTAACGCGTACCATTTGTCATAGCGCCGACAAAGCTGGTGTACTTGATATTGAAGTCATTTGCATTGAGACCTACCCAATAGCAAGCATCCTCAAGGGGAGTTATGTCCTTGCCTTCACTGGTAAAGTCCTTTACCGCATGAAAGCTTGCAAGAACAAACTCGCCCTCCTTCACATAGTCGGCTTCAAACTTTACAGATTCCGCAGATACTGCAATGGATGAAAGCACCAACATGAGAAGAACTAAAGCTAAAGTCAGTTTTTTCATTGTTTGTTTCTCCTTTTTTTAAATATTGTCACATAGTAATTGTACTAAATAATCCAGTTTATAGCAATGGACAAAACGCCTGTGCTTATGGACAAAACGCCGATTAGTTTTTTGCAATTAGTCATCTTACACAAAAAGCACCCAGCTAATTTGTTGCAGAGTGCTTTTTGTTACTAAAAAATGTATAATTTTGTTTTATCTTTATGGACAAATCGTGTTCAATTAATTGCTACTAAAGTTCAATTATTTGCTATTTCCTTGCCCTGACAGCCGATGACCACCTGTGCTCTCACAGGCGCATCTGTAACAGGCTCGGCAGAGTATACAAATTCAAACTCACCTGCAGGAACGGCAATTGAACCGCTGAAGGAAATTTCCTCTGTTTCTCCATTGTTGTAGTTAAGAACCGCTGTATTAGCTTCGGGGTCATACTCGATGTACTGACCCGCCTCAATCTTCGTATTGAAGGTGATAGTATTGTCACCGATGGTAACAGAAGGATTGTTTACAGGTGCAACAGTCTGTCTGTATGCCACAATATCGTCCATCATAACACCGTTACATTCACCGCAAAGTGTTATGTCAATTCCGTTAATCTTGCTGTAATCGGGTATCTCTCGGAACATATCCCAGCTTACCGCATTGATATTTCTTCCCGAGAAGGTGTAATTACCGTAGTCACCGCAATCGGAGTCAACCAGAACGATTTCCTTCCAGCCCTCAAAGTTGAGAGGGATAACGTAGTCTGTGTACTCATACTCACCGGGACCTGTATAGGTCAAGGTTATCATGATCGCATCGGTTTCGGTATTGTTTCCGTAAACATTTACTGCAATAGCCTTTGAGTTTGTAAGGTTAGGCAGCTCAAGGTCTGTGCGCTTACCTGCAAAATTGGTGACAGGCTGTGTTTCGTCAAGCTCAAGCAGTACCTTTTCCTGCTTAAAGAGGGTAGAGTATCGGGACTCTATTCGGATAAAAGGAGTCTGCTCCTCAAAGGGATTGTTTCCCTTACCCTTGTTCAGCGCATCATCAGCGGCATTGTAAATTTTGCCCTTTGAATACTGCATTTCTCTGAACGCCCATGTACTGTCGGCTCTTTCCACAAGCTTGTATTCATATTGACCCTCACGTATCTGCTTTCTTACCTCCTCTGAGAAGTAGCCGTCAAGTCTCAGCTTGTTATAAATGTTGTAGTAGGAGATGTTATGCTCCATTACCTTGTTTGTTGCAACCGATTGGAAGCTGTTGTAAACGGTTGAAATGTTCCATGCAATTGCAAGAGAGCCCATATGGTCAAGGTCATCCTCAAAGAGCGTCTTTGCAATTGTGTTCTTTTCCGCGTAGCTCTGGTCGGGTGCATAATTGAACCATCCGAATGTTGTGGGATACATTCTTTCCATCCATGTTTTGTTGGTGTTGAGATGGTTGAGATTGAACTGCTTGTAGGCTCTTGTCGCAGTATCCCATGCAATAAGTCGGCTTCTTGCGCCCCAGAGAGACGGATAATGTGTGGAAAGCTCAACGATAGGTGCCTTCTCACAGTTTTCAAGAACTATTCTTACAAACTCAGCACCGTAGTACCACTGCTCTGTGGTGTGCATTCCCATGCCGTCATGAGCATCAAAGTATATCATGTCAAAGCCGCCCTTGTTATAGGTCTCGGCAACCCATTCTGCCATATTGTAGAAAAGGTCCGAATCTATAATGGGTGCAAACATTCCGTAGTAGTGAATGAGATGTCTTATCTCAGCACCAGCCTTATGCTCCTGTCTTTCTGTGCCGCACTGTGCGCGTGATACTCTTGTCATACCTGTTTCGTCAACAGCCTCAACCAGCATTATCTCCTGATCGATAAGTATGTACTTGGAGTTTTTGTAGGTGAAGGAGGTCTTAAGGTCGAAGTTCGAGCAATCTTCTACCGTAGAAACTGCAGTCTTGCCTTTGTTAAGGTCCTCAGCCAGTGTGAATACCTCACTGTATTCAAGCTGCTGCTGATATTCGGGAACAGAAAGCACATTTACTGCCGAAGGAGAAACATAGAAGGAGTAAATATGAAGTCCCAATTCAAGTCCCGCCTCATGATACTTGTCTGCAACGAGAGTCTTGAACTCACTTGCTGTTCCTTGTCTCATGTTGGGGAAGCGGAAGCCCTCGCCTTCAATGTAGTCACCCTGAATGAATGACGAGCCGCCTTGGTGAATATCTATCTGCTTAAGATTATATTTGAGAGCCAGCTCTATTTCTTCGTCAACCTTGGAGGTGTTTATATTGCTGATTATACAGTAATCTCCGTAGTTTGAGGGATAGCTTGTGGAATAGGGGCCTCCTGCCTTGTTTGTAATACCTACATCAGGGTCAATATCGTCTGCAAGTGCCTGCATCGCATCCACAAAGTCACTGTATTCACAAGCGGCAATTCCGTACTTTGAGCCCATAGTGTCTAAATAACCCTTTGTTACTGTAGCACCTGTTACTTTTGCGTAGCCGCCTCCGTAGTATTCTGTGAATGTGTTTGTGTTCATCAGCATACCGCTGAGTCGGATTGAGTTTGGCTCCTCTGAAAATTCCTTGGCTGTATCAAACGAACAGTAGGTGAGTGAGCTTTCAGCGAGAGGAAGCTCTGTATCAAGCTCAAAGGTGAAGAAGGTGTCATGAGCCTCTATTATCATGTACACTACCTCTCCGCCCTCAAATGTAAATCTGAAGCGGTCTCCGTCTCTTTCCATTGTAACGGGGTAGGTGGACCTTGTGGCAGGGGAGTCAAGCTCCATGAGCGACCCTGCTGTGTACAGAATGTTTTCCCCTGTTTTTTTATTTACAATGCTTACCACTATCGCCTCGTCCTTTTCAATGGTCATGGTCGTAAGTGTGTTGTCAAAAATAAAGGCATCATCTGTCTCTGTTATTCCTTCTGTGCGGATGCTCTTGTGATAAGGTGCTTCAACATTCTTGTTTGTAGCCGCAAGAATATCGTATTCCTCGGGTATTCCCTCAATATCCGTAAAGGTATTGTCAAGAAGCTCTCTGTCAATTGTCCTTTCATTTGCTTTGAGTCCCACAACCCTGTTCATTATTGTAACAAACTCGGCACGTGTTACCTTTTTGTCGGGCTCAAACCTGCCATCGTCTGTAAGCTCCATGTATCCCGATGAAACAGCAGGTGTGTATTCATAATAAAGCTCGTCATCGTCACTTACATCGGCAATTATACCTACAAAGGCATCGTTTACATTTGCTGTCCTGTAAAGTATCCTTGCAAGCTCGCCCCTTGTCATTGCAGTGTTAAACTTTATTTCTTCATCATATATGTAGTCAAGGTGTCCCTGCGAATCAAGGAAATTCACAGCATCGTAAAGTGCATCACCATCATCAATATCGGAAAATCGGTTTTCCTCTCTTCTCTGCTCGGGATGAATACCTATGAGCGATGCAACGATACTCAGCACCTCGCCTCGTGTCATTGCCTTATCGGGCTGGAATTTTTCGCCCTCAAAGGGCATATATGCTATATTTGCACCGTTTGGCTGCATTCCTATAACTGTGGGAATGCTTTTATTTACAGGCGGTTTAAGTTCGGGGAGGTTATCAAGCTTTATTTCAATAAGTTCAGAAATGCATTCACCGCTGTTGTTTACACAGCTTGCCCTTACGGTTTTGTTGTCGTTGGAAATACCGATAAGAAGAGCATTGTTTCTTGTTTTGGCGGCAACTATGGCAACATCACAGCCACCCGCAGTCTTTTCCACTCTTGTAACTGCTTCGTTTGTAATATCAGCGTTTGATGTGACTACAAGTATTAGATTGTCATGCTGTGACAGAGCATAATTCCAAAGTGCAGTACCGTCACAGGGCTTGTCTGTCCAGAGAAGATTAAAGTTCCTGAGCTTTGTGTTTCCTCTGTTTTCGGCTTTGTAAGGATAGCCGTCAGCCCAGTCCCACATCTTCCAGAATTCTCCGTTAGCATCAATGAGTGATTCTGTAAAGACGATAGCGCGGTAGTCGCACTTAGCCTTCATGGTCTGGTTAAACCAATCGAGTACGGGTGTTGTGGGCATACTTTCAAGCTGGAATACAATGTACTTTTGCTCGTTTACAGTGTATGCAGTATAGTAGTTCTGCTCGTCAAAGGCGAAATGCTCTTCAACTTTTTCGTTGTAAGCATCTTCGTCAAATACATCGGGATAGGTTGATTCCCTGTATCCGCCGTATCCGAAATTATCCTCTGCCGCATAGGTCATACCGTAGGGGAGAGGCGAAGAATCAAGTACCTCGAAGACATCCTTTAAAGCATCTGTATGCGCCATAAAGGCTTCGTCTTCTTTGTTTATATTGATAAGTTTTTTTGTGTCGAGTTTATTTTTAACATAATCGGAATATGTATCCTCGGGCTTTGTTGTGAAGCTGCCGAGAAAGCTGACATATGAAATGTTCTGTGCGCTTGCATTATCAATAATCCACTGCACAGTATTTTTTATTTCTTCGGAATTTCCTTCGGGAATTCCCTCAGGTGAGTTTATACTTGCGAAAACTATGGCAGAATCTTCCGTGACATCCTCAACTTTTGCAGAGCAGGATGCCAGCAAAAATACCGACACAGCCAAAGATGTAAGTATCAGCCAAAGCCTTTTTGAATTTGTTCGTTTCATAACATTTATCCTTTCACAATTTATATATCAATTGTACACAAAACAAGATAAAATGTCAACCCGCTTACTATCAATTTGCCCAAACAAATCAGCGGCGAGCCGCCGCTGGCAATGCTCGCCTATCGTAACCTATGGATATACCCAAACAAGTTAAAACGGCGAGGTTGTTTTAATGCAATTTCTCGGGAAATAAAAAAGCGGCGAGCCGCCGCTGGCAATGCTCGCCTATCGTAACCTATGTGGAAGCCCAAACAAGGTAAAACGGCGAGGTTCATTTAATACAATTTTTCGGGAAATAAAAAAAGCGGCGAGCCACCGCTGGCAGTGCTCGCCTATTGTAAGCTATAATGCAATTTCCTTGTAAATAAAAATATCGGGCGAAATGAATTCGCCCGATAAAGTGTTAGTTTAAGGTAATGTACTGAAGGTCGTCTTCCATCTCGGGAAGTGTCGCTGTCCATGTATCTTCGTTTGCGATAAGCTCGGAGCTTTGAAGTCCGATAACTACCTTTGCTCTCAGAGGACCGCCGACTGTACCCAAGGTTACGTCTGAGCCTGTCTTCTTTGAAGCGTTGTATGTGTAGGTAAAGTCTCCTACAGGTACTGTAACGGAACCTGAGAAGCTGATTTCGGATACTGTTGCAGTATTACCGTTGTTCGTAGGAGATGTTGTGCTGTAATTGTATGAATGATGATATGCCTTGCCAAGCTCGGGGAAGTATTCAATGAACTCACCGCTTCTCAGTGTAGCCGAGAAGGTTATTGTGCTTCCGTTGATTGTAACAGAAGGATTAACAGCAGGGGAGTTGGTAATTGTGTATGCTCTCAGGTCATCAATCATTACACCTGCACAGTCTCCTGCAATGTTTACCGCAACGCTGTTAGCTGTGGTAAAGTCATAGCTGTTACGGAAGGTTGAGTAGTCACAGCTTGTAATTGAGTCGCCGGCAAAATCATAACCGTCATAGTCTGCATTGTCTGCATCAATTAGTATGAATTCTCTCCATCCGGTGTGAGCTGTCGGCAGGAAGAAGTCGAGACGGCCTGTTTCGCTGACAGATGCAGAGCGGAGAGTAAGAAGTATACCGTCGGATGAATCACCGTTACCATAAACCTTTATCTTGAACGCACGTGTGCTTGAAAGGTTGGTAGCTGTGAATGAGTGAGTACCTGTAAGTGTACTTACCTCAGCAGCTTCGTCAAATGCCAAAACCGTTACTTCGTTTTTGCTGAGGGTTGAGAATCTCTGTTCAACTCTGATGTACGGTGTCTGAGCATTATAGGGGTTTGTGCCGCTGCCTGTTGCATATGTCGTGTCCTCAAGGTCGAATACCTTGTTCTTGAAATAAGTCATCTCTCTGAATGCCCAGCTTCCGTCACTCTGCTCCTGAACTTTGTATTCCTTGCCGTTCAGGATACCCTCCTGAAGTGTTGCCTTTACATTGTCAGAGAAGTAGTTTGCCTTACGGAGTCTGGAGTACAGACTGTAGTACATGGTATTGTTGGATATTGTTGGATAACTGCTGTAGGTTGAAACTGCAAATCCGTTAGCAACCGTTGACATATCGAATGCAATACCCATTGAGCCCATATAATCAAGGTCATCAAGGAACATAGTCTTGCTGTATGTGTTCTTATAGCTTGCACTCATATCGGGTGCATAATGGAACCAACCGAGTGTTGCTGTAAGATATGCGTTGAGATAACCTCTGTTAGAAGTCAAGTGGTTATAATTGTACTTCTTGGTTTCACGTGTTCCGTGGTCAACAGCACCGCCTCTTGCACGTGCATTCCAGAAGGCTACAGGGAATGCAGAGCCTTCAATAACGGGGTCTCTGTCAAGCTGTGAAAGAAGTCTCTGGAGGAAGGATGCGTAATAGTACCAATGTTCTTCCGAAGGAGCAAAAATATTTCTTGCAAAGGACTCGAAACCGTCAAGGTATATCATCTCGAATCCGCCGTCATTATAAGCCTTAGCTGTCAGGTCTGCGACGTGATAGAACAGCTCTGAGCCGGGGATAGGCTGGAACATACCGTAGTGACCGAGATAGTGAATTATCTTAGCGCCGGCACTGTGTGCTACAGCAGTGGTACCGCACTTTCCTCTCGAAACAGTTGTAAGTCCGGTTGTGTCGGATGCTGTTACAAGAACTATTTCTTCATCGATAAGGAAGTATCCTGTGTTAGGTCCTGACCAGGGAAGAGAAGATGTGCCTCCGCCTGCCTTTTCACCTACAAGCTTGATGCCTGAGGGGTCCTCGTTTGTGGGGAATACAGTTGCATCGGCAGCAACATCTGAAGCAAGTGTGAGATTTTCGCTTTCAAGATGCATTATCTGCTTTTGCCACTTGGGATTTGTGAGAATTGTTTTTGCTGATGCATCTACAAGTGAAGTGTAAGTGTGGAGACCTAACTGTATGCCTTCAGCAGTTACAAGGTTACCTATTCTCTCTTTAAATTGAGCCGCTGTAGTAAAGGTTTCGCCTGTTACAGCAGCACACTTGAAGTTGAAATCACCCTGAATAAAGGATGAACCGCCCTGATGGAAGTCAAGCTGGTCGATGCTGTACTTTTTAAGGGTCTGTGCTGTCTCTGTTGCTGTGCTTGCAGTCAGATTACCTGACTGAATTACATAGTCGCCGAATACGTCTGTATTGTCATATGTATAAGCACTGCCCTTTGTGGAAGAAATACCAACACTTCTGTCGATGGCATCGAGTATATCCTTGAGATACTCTCTGTGCTCACCTGTTTTGCTTCCGCCGAATTTTGAGAATGTGATACCAAGCTTTGCACCCATAGTACCGAATTTTCTCATTGCATATCCGGTTGTTGCTTTAGCAGCTCCGCCGGGTCTGCTTACCATGTTTGTGTTCATGTGCATTGAAACAGCGGATATTCTGTATGAATCAACATCTGTTGAAAAAGCAGTATTTACAGTAATATTACCGAACTGGATTAATTTTACTCCCAATGGAAGCTGGGAATCAAGCTCGATGGTAAAGTAATTATCATTTACGTCGATGATAAAGTATGCTTCAACACCGTTTGCAAAAACAACCTTGAGTCTGCCGTCAACTATATCAAGAAGCTTGGGTGTAAAGCTGAAGCCTGAATCAACGGTAATGTATGCGAACCAAGGAGTTACTGTAGCTCCAAGGATTTCGGAATTATCATATTTGTTGATAAGACTTGTTACCTTACCGTTTGTTTTGTTGATTGTTACCCTCAGTTGAGTTGTCTCGAACTGGATGGCAGAATCTGTTTCAAGAATATCGGATGCATCGGCAGCAATATGACGGTCGCTCTTTACGTTGTCATTTGCAGCCATGAGTATCTGCGCTTTTGCCCAGTGACCGTTAATATCACTAAAGCCGTTAGAAAGTGCTTCTTCGTTTACCGTTGTGTCATCAGCAATAAGATTCACTGCTCTGTTGACAATAGTTACAGCTTCGGCTCTGGTCACGGATGCCTCCGGTCTGTATGTTTCGTCACCGTAACCGTTGATTATACCGTTATCAGCCAGAGCCAGAATTGCTGTGCTGTACGGTGTTTCTTTGGTAACATCAGAGAAGCTTGATGTGCCGCTTCCTTTTAAGGTAACCAGACCGTATATAATCTGTGCAAGCTCACCTCTTGTAACAGGCTCTGCTGCATTCAGCTTCGTTCCCGTAACATAATCGAAAACTTTAAGCTTTTCGAGATAATTGACAGCATCATAGTACCAGTCATTTACCGAATAATCTGTAAATTTTGTAGTGCCGCCCGAGGGGATGTTATCGCTTCTCAAAAGAAGCTTTGTAAGAATTGTTGAAATTTCGGCTTTTGTGATATCTCCGTCAGGCTTGAAGGTACCGTCGCCGTAGCCCTGTATATAAGCAGTGTTAACGCCGTTATACTGGAAGGGCAGTATGATGGAGCCTACTTTATTTCTTGTTGTGTAAACATCGGGAATGTACTGTACGTAGAAGCATGAATTGATCCAGATATTGTTGGAATTCTTTGACGATGTTATTGTGAGTCCGTTTCTGGGCATTTCGCCGTAAGGATATATTTCAATACCCAATACCCATCCCTTTGCTTCGGGAAAATCAACTGCAACAGAAAGAGTGTGTGTGTTTTCTGTCTTATGTGCTATGTTCATTTTAGCTGTATGCACAGTAACCGCACCTGTCTCGTCCATTGTATAAAGATTATAAATTGTTTTAAGATTGGGGTCTGTAGCAGTACTGCTGTAAGAAACAGTGAAAGCAGTCTGTCTTACACCTACATTGAAACCGAGTGTATACAAATCCTCAACGGGAATGATTTCCTCAGGTGCATAGGCATATCTGTAAAAAACGCTAAGGAATTGACTGCGGACGTTTGTCTGAGATACAGTTCCTTCACTGAGTCCTTGCGCCTGGGAAGATGAGATGTGCGAATGCGACGAAATATAATATGTAGCAAAGGTACTGTGGTTGATAGCAGAGGTACCGGTCCAAACACCATCTACCCAAGATGTTGTTGTCTGTGCTCGTACTACGTCTTTGCCGCAGGATTCACTGTAATAAACCTCGCCGATATCATTTCTGTCTTCGGCGTCACCTTCGACCCATACAGCCTTTACAGCGCTTGTATCGGTGTTTTTGATGAACCAGATACCCGGCGTAAGACCGGATATTTCCGTTTTTCCTGTTTCCAGGGCTGTGTAGGTGGGAGTTTCATAGTTGGCGATTGTTACCTGTGCATATTCATAGTTAGCAGAGGCATCAAGACCAATTACAACGCCGTCTTTAACAGTGATTTCAGCAGATGCACTCACTGCAAATACTGCAGAAAGAAGCATGAAAGCCAAAACAAAAGTTAAGACAAAGCTGAACTTCTTGTTTTTCATAATTTCCTCCTAAAAAACGATTTATATATAGCCATTCACATTATATCACAGCAAAATTCAAAAGTCAATCTTTTTGTAACAATATAACGTTAAATGTGCCATTTACCGTTAATTGTTTATTTAAAATGCCAAATGTTCGATACAAATAGTTTAGTATTGAAAAAAAACAGCAAAGCGTTTTCGCTTTGCTGTTTTTGGGGGATTACTTAAGTGTAACGTACTGAATATCATCGGGAATATCCACAGTAGGAGCCGCCCATGTGTCTTCATTTGCTATGAGCTCTGCACTCATAAGTCCAAGAACTACTTGGGCTCTGAGAGGAGCTTCTGTTGTACCTGTAGCATTATAAGTGTAGTCGAATTCACCTGCAGGGACAGTCAATGAGCCTGTAAATGTGATTTCGGTTACTGTGGGAGTATTACCGTTTGTACCGTCTGTAAGGACATTATACGAATGGAGATAAGCTTTGTTCAACTCGGGGATGTATTCGATATATTCACCGCTTCTTACAGTTGTGTTGAAGGTGATGGTGTTGCTTCCGACTGTCACGGAAGGATTTTGAGCAGGAGCATTGACGGGTGTGCAAGCTCTGAGGTCGTCAATTTTAACACCTGTACAGTCACCGGCACATGTAATCTTCACACTGTTAACACCTGAGATGTAGAAGCTGTTACGGTATGCCGTATAGTTTGTACTTGTGATTGTAACGCCCGAGAAGGTATATCCGTCGTAATCAGCATTGTCCATATCAAAGAGAATAAACTCGCGTGTACCTGTAAAGTCGGTGGGAATGAACAAATCAAGACGTCCCGCTTCGCTGGTAGCAGTTGTTCCCATTGTGAGAAGCAGAGCGCTTCCTTCAATGCCGTTACCTGTCACCTTTATCTTGAATGAGCGTGTGTTTGTAAGGTTCATAGCATCAAAGCTATATGTTCCCGCAGCAACATCAGCTGTCTCGTCGAATGCATATACTGTTGTTTCGTTTTCTCCCAGTGTTGAATATCTCTGCTCGACTCTGATGTAAGGTGTCTGTTCATTATAGGGGTTAGTGGCAGTGTCGGTTACAAACATATCGTCTGCCATGTCAAATACCTTGTTCTTGACATAGGTCATTTCTCTGAATGCCCAGCTTCCGTCGCTCTGTTCTTCAACCTTATATTCCTTACCTGCATCATAACCCTTTCTGAGCGTTTCTTTTACTGCGTCAGAGAAGTAATTTGCCTTTCTGAGTCTTGAATAGAGGTTAAAGTACATACTGTTATCGGATATAGTTTTGTTTGAGGTAAATGAACTAACGCTGTGGTTATAAACTGTCGAATAATCGTATGCTATACCGAGAGAGCCCATGTGATCAAGGTCATCTCTGAACATAGTTTTATACCAAGTGTTCTTATAAGCTTGTGAAACGTCTGCACCGTAGTTGAACCAGCCGAGAGTCGAGGTGTAGTAATAGCCGTAATGTGAGCCGTAGTTGCCCTTGGCGTGATTGTAGTTGTACTTCTTGAACTGACGGGTTGCGTTATCTACCGCACCTGCACGTCCTCTTGCTGCCCAGAAGCCTGTGGGAAGTGAAGAGCCTTCGATGATAGGATCCACTTCACAGCCCGAAACAACTCTCTGAATGAATGAAGCATAGTAGTACCATGAAAGGGAAGTGTCAATCATGGTGTCTCTTGAAAAAGATTCAAGACCGTCAAGGTAGATCATTTCGAATCCGCCCTCGTTGTATGCCTTAGCTGTCAGGTCTGCTATGTGATAGAACAGGTCTGAGCCGGGCTTGGGCTGGAACATTGAGTAGTGACCTAAAAGATGTCTGATTTCTGCACCTGCAAGGTGGGGAGCTGCTTTTGTTCCGCAAACAGCTCTTGAAGAAATTGTGAGTCCGGTGTCTGATGCAGTGGAGACTCTGAACAATTCCTCGTCGATAAGGAAGTAGTTAGTATTGGGACCGCTCCAAGGAAGGGTAGAAGTACCGCCTCCTGCAGCTGCGCCATAAAGAACAAGTCCGGAAGCATCTTCGTTAGTAAGGAATGTTTTGTCTGTTGATGTAACATCTGCGGCAAGTGTCAAAACATAATCTTCTTCGTAAAGAAGGTCCTTCTGCCACTTGGGGTCTGAAAGAATAGTTGTAGCACTGCTTGATACAAGGGAAGAATATGTGTGAAGACCAAGCTGTATTCCGCTTGCAGTGAGTGTGTTACCGATTCTTTCCTTGAACTGTGCCGCAGTTGTGAAGGATTCTCCTGTAACAGCCGCACACTTGAAGTTGAATTCACCCTGAATGAAGGTTGAATCGCCCTGATGGATATCCAGCTGGTCGATGCTGTAGGTATTGAGTGTATCTGCAATAGACTGAGCATTAGAAGCCGAAAGTCCGCCGGATGTGATAATATAATCACCGAACAAGTCCTGATTGTCAAGAGTGTAAGGACCGCCATGTGTTGATGTAGTTCCGACGGTCGGGTCGATTGCATCAACAATCTGCTTGAGATATGTTCTGTGTTCACCTGTTTTTCTGTCACCGTACTTTGAGAAGGTAATTGCCATCTTACCGCCCATTGTGGTACCGGTTCCTGACATTACTCTTCCTACGGTTTCTTTTACTTTTCCTCCGGGGAAATTAACATAGTCTGTATTTGCATTCATTGATACAGAAGAAATTCTGTATGAATCGGCATCTTCGGAGAATTCACACGAAATGTTTGTTTTTCCGAAACAAAGAGTTTTGGCACCGTAAGGAAGCTTGGAGTCAAGCTCAAATGTCATGTAGTTGTCATTGCATTCAACAATGAAATACGCTTCCATCTTGTTGCCGAATTTTACTCTGAGTCTTCCGTCAACAACATCTATTGCAGAAGGGTAGAAGTAGTTGCCCTTATCTGTAATAAGGTAGAAGAACCAGGGAGCGGTAGAAGCAGCCTTAACATCGGTGTTGTCATATTTATTGATTATAGCTGAAACCTTACCTGTGCTTCTGTCAAGTTCAATTCTGACATGGTTGGTTTCGAAGCTTACAAGAGAGTCTGTTAAGAGAATTCCCGAAGAATCAGCTTCGGAGTGGTGGATACTCTTGACATTATCATTTGAAGCCATAAGAATCTGATATTCAGCCCAGTGTCCGCCGATGTCATTAAATACTGTTTCGAGACCGTCTTCGGAAACTGTTTTTTCGTCTGCCAAGAGATTGATGATACGGTTGAAAACAGTTACCGCTTCAGCTCTTGTAATTGTAGCATCAGGTCTGAATGTTTTGTCTCCGTAGCCTTCAAGCACGCCCATGCTTGCCAGTGTAGCGACTGCCTCGTAGCAGTCATCTGTTTCGCTGACATCCTTAAAATAGTTGCCCGTCACCGCGTCTGCCTGCGATGTGCTGAATATCATCTGAACAAATTCGCCTCTGGTTATTGCCTTGTTGGGATGAAGAAGAGCACTGTCAAGATAGTCAAAGCCGTAAATTGATTCAATGTAGGCTATGTCGTTATAGAACCAATCGTTAACTGAAACGTCTGCAAATTTTGTAGTAAGCTCGGTAGGCATTGTTGAGCCGTTCAAAGTAAGACGTGCAAGAATAGCGGCGGTCTCTGCTTTTGTTATATCAGCATCGGGAGCAAATGTACCGTTGCCGTATCCCTCAATGTAGGCATTGTTAATACCGTTGTACTGAACGGGAATTTCACTTGTTTTAGCTGAGTACTTTGTTGCATATCCCGTAGGTCTGTATTCTATGAAGTACATTGTATTGTAGTATGTATGGACATAATTGGGATCAGGACATACATCGAAGGTAGCCGAAACGGGTACCTTACCGTAGGGATAAACATCAAGACCGATTACCCAGCCCGTAGCATCGGGGAATGCTGTTTCAATAACAACAGTGTGCGAAGTAGAACAGCTTCTTTTGCTGTCGCTTATTTCGTGAGCTGTCTCGAACAGAGCCTCGTGTGTTGTTACGGCACCTGTCTCGTCCATTGTGTAAAGAACATACTTTGTCTGAGGCAAAGTAGTCCCCGTGTAAAGAAGCGAGCCAAGTCTGATACCTACATTGAAGCTCATCGTGTAAAGCTCATCAACCGCTATTATTTCTTCGGGATTATATGCGTATTTAAACACTACACTCTGCATTTTCTGTCTTACTTTTGTTCGGCTGATAGATCCTTCAACAAGAGAAGAGCAGTATGAGGAAGGAATGTGGCTGCCACCTATTTCGGAAAGGTAATAGGTAGCAAAAGCCTTGTTTGAGGCTGTACCTGTACCGGTCCAGACACCGGGGACAAAATATGTAACATTTTGCGCCTGGAGCTCATCCTTACCCCAAGATTCATTGTACACAAGAGTACCTATACTGTTACGGTCACTTGCAGAACCGGGAACCAATACAGCTGTAACTGTATCTGATGAAGTTTCCTTGATGTAATACATACCTGCATCAAGTCCTTCGATACTCGTCACCCCCGAAGGTGCCGCTGTATATACAGGGGATGTGTAATTTGCCAATGTAACAGGAGCATACTCGTAAGACTTAGTTGAATCAAGTCCTACAACAGTTCCTCTTTCTACTGTAATTGCAGCCATGGATGTAACAGCAAAAACACAGCAAAGAAGTGTTACAGATACAATTACAGTGAGCAGAAATTTTAAGCTTCTGAATTTCATTTTTTTCCTCCAAAAATTAATTTTCATAAATAATCATTATTATTTTACACTTTTTTTCTTAAAAAGTCAATGTACAGTGAAGAAAAATCTTACAACAATTATTTGTACCTCTTGCACAATTTGCAAAAAGAAAATAAGCTGCAAAAAATGCATTTTTGCAGCTTATTGACTGTTATTTAATTGACAGTTATTTAATTGTTACCCACTGAAGATCCTCTTCAAGCTCTATTTGAGGAGCTGTCCATGTATCCTCGTTTGCAATAATTTCAGCACTCTTAAGTCCGAGTACAACCTGTGCTCTCAGAGTTGCTTCGGTTTCTGCAGACGCATTATAGGTGTAGCTGAAATCCCCTTCGGGTACTGTAAGAGAGCCAACGAAGGTTATTTCTGTAACACTTTTTGCCACGCCGTTTGTTCCGTCGGTGTTTACTGCATATGAGTGGTGATAAGCTTTGTTAAGCTCAGGGAAGTATTCTATATACTCACCGCTTCTGACCGTAGTGTTAAATGTGATTGTACTGTTGCCTACAGTTACGGAAGGTGAGACCGCAGGTGAGTTGACAGCGGTATATGCTATCAAATCATCAAGCATTACACCCGTACATTTTCCGCAAAGTATTACTTTTACAGATGCAATGTTGTAATCTGTTGTACCTCTGAAGTATTCATTTTCGCCCGAGAAACTGTAGCCGGGGTGGTCCGAGTTATCCGCGTCCGCAAGAATAAACTCTCTCCAGCCTGTGAAATTCAAGGGTATACAGAAATTGAGATTGTTATTAAGGGACAGCATAACAGCATCTGTTGACGAACCGTTGCCGTAAACCTTAACCTTGTATACACATCTCGACGAGCCGCCTGTCGCTGTTGTTGTGTATGTGCCTGCTGTTATCTGTGCTGTCTCGTCAAATGCGTAGAGTATCTGTGCGTTTTCTCCGAGAGTTGAATATCTCTGCTCAATTCTTATGTAAGGAGTTTGTTCGTTGTATGGGTTTGTTCCATTGCCTGTAACGAACAGTGAATCTGTTGTATCAAGCACCTTGTTTTTGAGATATGTCATTTCCCTGAACGCCCATGTTCCGTCGCTTTGTTCTTCAAGCTTGTATTCCTTACCCTCGGTTATTCCGAGACGAAGTGTTTTCTTAACTGCAGGGGAGAAGTATCCGCCCTTACGGAGCCTTGAATAAAGACTGTAATACATTGTGTTGTCTGCAAGCGACTTGTATGTTTTGAAGTTTGAAACCGAGAAGGGCTGACAAACGGTTGTCATATCGTATGCAATACCGATTGAACCCATATGGTCAAGGTCGTCTCTGAATACAGTCTTTACAGATGTGTTCTTAAGGGTTGTTCCCATATCGGGTGAATAGTGGAACCAGCCGAGTGTCGCCGTGCAATAGTAATTGAGAAGTCCCTTGTTTGAGTTAAGATGGTTTGTATTGAAATTCTTATAGTCTCTGTGTGAGTGGTCCCAGGCACCGCCTCTTGCACGTGCTGTCCAGAATCCGAGCGGGAAGGCAGAGCCTTCAATAATCGGACTGTCGTGACATCCGGAAACTACACGCTGAATGAAGGTTGCATAGTAGTACCAAGACTCACTTGAATTTACAAAATGAGCAAATGATTCAAGTCCGTCAAGATAAATCATCTCAAAGCCGCCTTCGTTGTATGCCTGTGCTGTAAGGTCGGCTATGTGATAGAAGAGTTCAGAGCCGGGAATTGGCTGGAACATACCGTACCAGCACTGGAACTGACGGATTTCAGCACCTGCCTGATGCGATGCGGCTGTAGTTCCGCACTGTCCTCTTGTTACCGTTGTAAGACCGGTGGAATCAAACGCAGTTACATAAACTATTTCTTCATCTATAAGATAGTATCTTGTTTCAGGTCCGTTCCACGGAACACCGCTTGCTGCCATTGTAAGCGTGCTTGCATCCTCGTTGGTGGGGAATACTCTAACAGAGCTGTTTATATCGGAGGCAAGCGTAAGAACATTATCCTCGTCGTAGCATATTTGCTTTTGCCACTTGGGGTTTTTGAGAATTGTTGTAGCATTGGAAGGTACAAGAGAGGAATATGTGTGCATACCAAGCTGGATACCTTCGTTGATTGCAATATATCCGACCCTGTCTTTGAACTGAGATGCAGTAGTAAAGCTTTCGCCCGAAACGGCAGCGCATTTGAAGTTGAATTCACCCTGTATGAAGGTAGAGCCGCCCTGATGCATATCAAGCTGGTCAATGCTGTATTTTTTCATAACTTGGGCGGTTTCCAGAGCAGTGCTTGCATTAAAGCCGCTTGACAGAATAACATAATCGCCGTACACATCGTTGTGATCTGCTGTGAAAGCGCCTCCCTTGTTGGAGAAAGTACCTAAAGTCGGATCTATTTCATAAACAATGTCTTTAAGTATAGCTCTGTGCTCACCTTCGACCTTACCGCCGAATTTGGAGAAAACTACTCCTATTTTTGCACCCAAGCCACCGAATTTTCTCATAACCTTTGCATTAACCGCCTTGGACGCACCTCCGGGGAAATATGAGGAGTTGGTGTTTGCGGTCATAGTAACGCCTGAAATTCTGTACGAAGACTCATCCTCATCAGAAAATTCTGTGTTTACGCGCAGATTTGAAAAAATCAGCTCTTTAACACCAATAGGAAGCTCGGAATCAAGCTCTACTGTGAAAAAGTCATCGGTAAAATCAAATATAAAATATGCTTCTGTGTCATTTGAGTAGTTTACGTGAAGTCTGTTGTCAACAATCTCCAGCTTGATGGGATAAAACGTTAGCCCTGAATTTGATACGATGTATGTAAACCACGGAGTTGCAGAAGCACTGAATATATCAGTGTTATCGTATTTGTTTATCAAAGAAGTGATTCTTCCGGTACTCTTGTTGACAGTAAGCTTGACATGGTTTGTCTCAAATTGAATGGCTGTACCTGTATCAAACAATCCGGAAGCACTCGCTTCAAGATGGTGGGGCGTCTTTACGTTGTCATTGGCAGCCATAAGTATCTGATATTCAGCCCAATGTCCGTCTATGTCAGAAAAGCTGTTAGATAAAGTTTCCTTGACTACCGTGTTACTGTTGGCTGTAAGATTAACCATTCTGTTGAGCATAGTTACAGCTTCTGCTCTTGTAATGGTAGCATAGGGTCTGAACGAGCCGTCACTGTAGCCGTCAATTATTCCGGCTTGTTCAAGAGAGCAGACGGCGGTGTAATATTCATAGCTTTCATCAACATCTGTAAAACTGCATTTTTCAGAAGCGTCGGGTAGCGAAACAGAATAAATCATCTGTGCAAGCTCACCTCTTGTGATGGCTTTATTCGGATTTAGTCTGTTTCCGTTTATGTAGTTTAATCCGTCTGCATATTCAAGATAGCTTACAGCATTATAGAACCAGTCATTTACACTGCAGTCAACAAAGGATGTGCCTTTAGTATACCCAAAATAATCGCCGTTGTTAAGGAGCCTTGCAAGCAGAGTTATGACTTCGGCTTTTGTTATATCACGGTCGGGTAAAAAAGTACCGTCGGAGTAGCCTTCTATATATGATTTGTTTGCACCGTTATACTGAAAAGGAAGCTTAATAGTTCCGCTTTTATATTTTGTTGTATATCCGCCGGGAACATATTCGATAAAAAATATAGTGTTAATATATTTGTCGCCGACTTGAGAAAAGCTGAGTCCCGAAAGAGGAATATCTCCGTAAGGGTATATGTCAAGTCCTATTACCCAGCCTGTTGCATTCGGAAAGGCTTCTTTTACAAATATACTGTGGCTTGTTTTTGAGTAGGCTGTGCCGATTTCATAAAATGCGGGCATAAGTGCAGTGTGTGTTGTTACAGTACCGTCCGTGCCCATAGTATAAAGTACATATTTGGTTTTGGGTTCAGGATCAGTAGCTGTATCACTGTAATTGAGCATAATGGAGCCTTGTCTTACACCGATGTTGAATCCCATGGAGTACAGCTCATCAACAGGAATAATTTCCTCGGATGTATAAGCGTATTTATAGACAATTTTTTGAATTTTTGTCCTGACAGCGCTTCTGGACAGAGTTCCGGCTTCGATTTTTTGTGCATCGTCTATAGTCAGATGGTTTCCGCCAATATCAGATAGATAGTATGTAGCAAAGCTGGAGTGATTGAAGCATCCGTTACCGGTCCATACACCTGATACAAAGTATTGTACATTTTGTGCTCTGACAACATCTTTTTTTGCTGTTTCACTGTAGTAGACATCACCAATATCATTTCTGTCATCGGGGTTGCCTTCAATCCAAACAGTAGTTATTGAAAGGGTAGAGGTATCACGAATGTTCCAAAGACCTGTGCTTAAGTCCTCAATTTTTGTAGCACCCTTTTCAAGACTAATGTAAGAAGGATTGCTGTAATTGGTAACCGTTACCTGTGCGTACTCGTATTCCGAATTGGGGTCGAGTCCGACTACAGTGCCGTTCTCAACACTTATCGCCGCTAATGAAGTTATGGCAAATGCTGCCGACAGAACCATAACAGTCAATACCGCCGCAATAATGAATTTAAGTTTTTTCATTATAATTTTCCTCCATGATATATTATACTGATTTTATTTTACAGTTTGATTTTAAAAAAGTCAATCGATTTGTTGCATTTATGTGAGTTTTAACACTAATCTTTTTACCGACTTGTTACATTTAACCAAAAAATACAGGTTTTCTGATTAGGTGAAAAGCAGAACCTTTATTAATGCTTCATGTAAAAAAAGAGACGGTCTGTAAAGACCGTCAAAATTCTGCGATGACTCTGCAGGGGATTCCCGTAACTTCGGCATAGTTAAGCGGATACGTGTGTGCGGTAAAATACTCACTTTTGTCAAAAAGCGATTTGAGATTACACAGATTTTCTATAACAAATGTTCCTCTGTTTGCGCATTGTTGATCCGCTGGGATATGTTCACTGCCGCGTCTTATTCCTGCAAAATCTACTCCGATAACCGAAACTTGCTTTTCAAGAAGTAAGTCTATTAACTTCTTTGATAGCTGTGGATGACATGAGAAATACTCTTTTGTTCCGTAACCTGTTGATTCGATATAGCCTGTATAAAAAGCTATAAACATATTTGCTTCTATTTTTCTGATATCTATATTTTCTATATCAATATCACGTTCTTTGACATTGGATACATCAAAAACCAAGCCTTTCCTCTTTGTATATTCGAGAGGGAATTCCTTATTCATTACGTCAAAATGCGTTCCGAGATGTCCTGCAATTGATATGCTTGTGTCCTGCGACGAGTCCTTGAGTATTTGCGGCGTTATTTTTAAAGTTATGTCAACTAACATATTACTTCTCCTGCTTATAATAATTCAGCGCTGTTTCCTGAGCCTTAACGGTAAGCTCCATTGCAGAATATATGAAGTCCATAGACATAGCTGTGCAACTTCCGGTAAGACAGTCATTTATAAGTCTGTTGAAATATGTAATCGTAACTTTGTCGGAAACTGATTCTGCAAACACTCCGTCATCAAGCGCAACTATAACATTATTCGTATTTTGCGAGTTACCGAGATCGCAGTTTTTTCGAAGCTCAATGAAGCCCTTTTCTCCCTCTATGGTCATTCTTAGGTCACCGAAGGTTTTTATTCCGGAAGGAGAAAGCCAATCCACTCTCAAATATCCGGTAACGCCGTTTTTACTTTCAAGTATTATATCACCGAAATCATCAAATTCAGGATATTGGGGATGAAAGTAATTTTTAACACGAGCATTGGTTATATTTGCCTCTGGGCAGCCGCAAAATTCAAGAAACTGTTCTATTTGATGCGAGCCTATGTCGGTCAGTATACCTCCTGTGTCTTTTCTTCGCCAGAACCACTGAGGACGAGTTTCTGGGTTGAGTCTGTGAGGTGCAAAAATATCTATGTGAAATATCTTGCCTATAACACCTCTGCCTACCAATTGCTTTGCGAATATGGCTGCAGGATTTGTTATAAGCTCACTGTAATAAACAAAGTATTTCATTCCTGTTTCGATTTGAGTTCTTTTAACTGCTTTGCACTCATCTAATGTCAGCGCCGGTGCCTTGTCAACAAAAAAATTGTGACCGGAACGCATTGATTTAATTGCAAGCTCGGCTCGCTTTGATGGGATATCTGCAGAAACTATCAGATTTACTTCGCTGTCACAAAGTATGTCATCAAGGCTTAATGCTGTTTTTACTTGCGGATACTTGGATTTGAATTGATTTATTGCGTTTTTATCTGTATCAAATACCCATTTTAATTCTGCACCTGCAGCTATGAGCGAGTCTGTCATTCCGTAAATGTGTGAGTGAGCCAGTCCAGCGCATGCAAATATAAATCTTTGCTCAATAGGTTTTATTTTTTCGTTTTTGAATGTGAAAATTTCATCATGTGTCATAACGTTATCTCCCTGAAAAGACCATTTTCCCGAGGCATTTGCTCATTATTGTAGCAAGCTTGCAATATCTTATCAAGATTGTCGATATAATATAGCTTGTCTTTTTTTATAACATGGGATGGTTTAGCCGTCAGAATTATTTCACGTTGTATAGCCTCCACACACCTGACATGAGGTGCTGCTGTATATGGTGAACAAACAGGCTGGTAATTAGGCTTTTTGCAAGCATTGATTGCTTCGTATATCTTCTTTGTATGCGCATCTTTTGACGGTGCTCCGTAGCTTTTTTCTGTTCCGTCGGAAAAAAACGTTCTCAATATGCCTTCATCCTCGTTGTATTTGACAGTGCCTTTTTCAAATCTGTATTCAAAAACAGGATTTAAACTGCACTTTGTGCTGTGAGAAGCAATGAATAATCCCTTTCCTCCGCAGTCCAGATCAAATGTAACTACTGCTGTATCAAAGTTTTCGATATCATTCACGCGGATTAAATCAGCCTTGACATTTATGGCCTCACTGCTTCTTTTGTCTTGTCCTGTGACATAAAGAATATTGTGAAGGTAATGAGCGGCAGCATTTGCTGCTACACTGTCATTTATCATCGTTCCGTCTTCAGCTGCAAGCTTTCCTGCCCACCCCGAGCCGCGTTTGAAATAGTCGGTGTCTCTCGGCCAGAGAACAAGAGTTTTAAGCATTACGGGTTTGCCGAGCTTTCCGTCAAGGATATCTTTTTTTAAGTCAAGTATTGCATCAGAATAGCTCCACTGATATCCTGTCATAACAAATTTGCCTTGCTTTTTGGCTTCTTTTTCGATTATTTCAGCATCAGAGGATACTCCCGAAAGAGGTTTTTCGCACATTACGTTTGAACCGTTTTTTAACGCTGTGAGTGTCTGCCTTGTATGCATAAATATAGGTGAGCATATAACTGCAAGGTCTGCACTGTTGCCTTTATAAAAGCTGTCTATGTCGGGATAGATGGGGATATTTCTCCTTTTGAATTCGTCCAGGCATTTGCAGGATTCTGGATAGGGCTCTGCGGCTCCGACTATATCAAAGCCGTTTCCGTGTTCAGAAAACATTTTTGTAAGATAGTTATTTGCAAATCCGCCAATGCCGACCGCAAGTATTTTTATATTACTCATTTTACACCTCTATATAAGATAAGTTTTGTCGGGATCAAAATCAAGCACTGCATCCCCGCATGTAAGTGTGAAAGGCGAAGCTTCTCTGGAGTATCTCGGGTCGTATATATTTTTCTTTGATACGGATATCCTGTACAGTTCTCTCTCTATATCCTCACAGCTATCAAGAGCAACTATCGCACATGAGCTGATAAACCTTGAGCATACAAGCAATTTTTCATTGCCTTCATAAAGCTTGTTGACGAGCCGTATCTTTTCACCATCGCGTATGATTTCGGGATTTCCGTCGAGAAATTTTATGCACAAAGCACAGTCGCCGTAGTCAAATACATGCCAGCCTTGAATTATTTTCAATTCTCCGTCAAAGTGTTGGAAGAACCACTCATCACCGAAATAGGATGATGTATTTGCGATATGCTCAGCCATCCTGACAACTACAGCCATGTTTCTTTCCTGTTTTGAATATGTATAGATATCAGGGATGTTCATATCGGGGAATAGGTTTTTGTTTTTCCAGCCCGTTGACATATGGCTTCTGAATTCTCCGTTTGAAACTGTTACAAACCTCATAAAGCTCGTTTCATGCTTAAGAGCTATTGCACTTACAGGCATTGACTGCCATCCGAGTCCCCAGCCTCTGCCTTCATAGCAGTTACACATAACGGGAAATTTTGAAACCGTACCGAGTCTGATATTTTCTCCCTTGTAGGTCACAGCGTAGGAATCTCCGAAAATTCTTTCCTTATGGAAATTCGAAGTGTCCGGTGTAAGCTTTATTATCGGGGCATTACGGTGCAGTATTATTTTTGCTATTGTTTCGTTGTCAATGTTGTTCGAATTTTCGAAGTCGGTGTTTGCAGGATTTCTGCAAATGTTTGTTTTTCCTTCAAAGTTGTATGTTCTGATAGAAGGCGTGAATTCATAATCTCCGTGATAAGCACAGTAATCCAGCATTTTTTTATAAAAGCCGAGCAGTCTGTTATAAAATACTGAGCCTTTTTCAATGCACATTAGTGCTACTATCAGTGCATCCTTCATAACAGCGGTATAGTTTTTACTGGTGTTTTCGCCCCAGCCCCAGCCGTACTCGTGGGTATAATCCATCCACCGTGTCCAAAAATCATGAGCGTCATCAATCAGTGTCCTGTCATTCAGAATGTCGCCGAGTAGCATAAGCATAGCACCGTCACTCATTATTTTATTAGGGTAGAAAAAACCACCTTTTTTACACTCATGTTTGAACCAATGAACTGCGTGCTTCAGCATAGGCATAATAATGTCAAGTTCCGCCGGAGGTACTTTTTCAGGGCAGAATTTTAGTGTATAACAAACGCTTCTTAGAGTAAAAAATGCACTGTTGGTGTCCTGAATTCGTGTCGACTCTCTGTACCACTTCATACATCCGTATGTCCTCGATTCAGGATTGATATCCTGTAGTTTTGAAAGTTCGGTCAAAATCAACTCACCGTCAATATCTATATCAAGATAGCGTGAAACAAAATAATACACAGCGGTAGAAGGGGCAACACAAGCCGATTCAAGGTGAGCAATGTCAGTGACATGAGGCTTTTTTACAATTCGTATCATTCCGTCGTCCAAGGATTTCGGCTGGTAATATTGCTTAAGATCTATCATTAATTATTATCCTCCAGATTTACTTCAATAAATTTTACCACCAATACAGATATATTTCAAGGTAAATCCTGCGAAAAAATATGTAAATACTGCTTTTCCAACAAAAATGTAGTACATTATGTTTTTTTGTGTTGTACATTATACTTTTGATATTGACATCTTTGACCTGTTTTGTTAGACTTGAAACAGAAATATATGTTACGGAGGGAAAATTTATGGCAAAGTCAAGACTTATCGGAGATTATCCTGTTATCGGAATAAGACCAACTATTGACGGAAGAAGGGGCGTTCTCGGTGTACGCGAATCATTGGAAGAACAAACCATGAATATGGCTAAGAGTGCCGCAAAGCTTTTTGAAGAAAATCTCAGATACTCAAACGGCGAACCTGTAAAGGTAATTATTGCCGATACAACGATAGGCAGAGTTGTAGAGGCGGCAGCCTGCGCCGATAAATTTCGTAAAGCAGGTGTGGATATTACACTTACTGTTACTCCGTGCTGGTGCTACGGTGCCGAAACAATGGATATGGACAAAGATACCATCAAAGCGGTATGGGGCTTTAACGGCACCGAAAGACCCGGTGCTGTATATCTTGCATCTGTTCTTGCTACCCACGCACAGAAGGGACTTCCTGCCTTTGGCATCTACGGTCACGATGTACAGGATTGCGACGATACCACAATTCCCGAAGACGTTAAGGAAAAGCTTCTCCGCTTCGGAAGAGCTGCAGTTGCCGCAGCTACAATGAGAGGAAAGTCCTATCTTCAAATTGGCTCTATCTGTATGGGAATTGGTGGTTCTATCATTGATACAGACTTTATCGAGGATTACCTTGGTATGCGTGTTGAATCCGTTGATGAAGTTGAGGTTATCCGACGAATGACTGAGGGGATCTACGACGAAGAGGAATATCAAAAGGCTCTCAAATGGGCTAAAGAAAACTGCATTGAAGGCTTTGACAAGAATCCCGAAGCATTGCAGAAAACAAGAGAGCAAAAGGACTCCGATTGGGAATTCGTTGTCAAGATGATGGTCATCATCAAGGACCTTATGAACGGTAATGACAAGCTTCCCGAGGGCTGTGAGGAGGAAAGGGTAGGTCACAATGCAATAGTTGCCGGCTTCCAGGGGCAGAGACAGTGGACCGATTTCTATCCTAACTGTGATTTTCCCGAAGCCATGCTCAATACTTCCTTTGATTGGAACGGCGCAAGGGAGCCTTATATTCTCGCTACAGAAAATGATGTGCTTAACGGACTCGGAATGCTTTTCGGAAAACTTCTCACCAACCGAACTCAGATGTTTGCCGATGTCCGCACATATTGGAGCGGTGACTCTATCAGACGAGTTACAGGATATGATATCGACGGCAGAGCAAAGGATGCCGACGGCGTTATCCACCTTATCAACTCGGGCGCATGCTGCCTTGATGCTAACGGAGCTGTAAAGGACGAAAACGGAAATGCGGTAATGAAGCCTTGGTATGAAATGACAGAGTCTGACCAAAAAGCAGTAATGGAAAACACCACATGGAATTATGTAGACCTTGGGTATTTCAGAGGCGGAGGATATTCCTCTCGATTTGAAACAAGAGCCGAAATGCCCGCTACCATGATAAGACTAAATCTTATGAAAGGTCTTGGTCCTGTCCTTCAGATAGCGGAAGGCTGGACTGTTGAGCTTCCCTCGGAAGTATCCGATACTCTTTGGAAGAGAACAGATTATACATGGCCTTGTACCTGGTTTGCACCAAGATGTACAGGAGAGGGAATGTTCAAGACAGCATACGATGTTATGAATAATTGGGGAGCAAACCACGGCGCTATTTCCTACGGTCACATAGGTGCCGACCTTATTACTCTTTGTTCAATTCTCCGCATACCCGTATGCATGCACAATGTCCCCGAGGAAAAGATTTTCCGTCCTGCCGCATGGAATGCTTTCGGTATGGATAAAGAAAGTGCAGATTACCGTGCTTGCGCTAACTTCGGTCCTCTTTTTAAAAAATAATGAGGTGAATAAGTGAGTAAAGTTAAAGTTAATTTTGATAGAATTAAAGGTAAAATCAAAGCGATGCACGCTACAGGACAGCCACCGTTTACAGGCGGCTTTCTGACCTTGAATTTTTCTCACACCGAGCTTTTGCAAAAAGCTAATGTACCGTATTCAAGGCTTCACGATGTGGGGGGAGCGTTCGGCGGTAACAGATTTGTGGATATACCGAATATATTCCGTGATTTCGATGCCGACGAAAATGACCCTGATTCATACGATTTCGCTTTTACCGATGAGCTTATCAAGGCAATGTACCAATATGGTATCAAGCCCGTTTTCCGCCTTGGAGTCACTATTGAAAATCAGGCGCACATCAGAGCCTACCGCATTCATCCGCCGAAAGATAATGCAAAGTGGGCAAGAATATGTGAGCATATAGTCCGCCACTATAATGAGGGCTGGGCAAACGGCTTTTACTTCGGTATAGAATATTGGGAAATATGGAACGAACCCGAAAACGGTCTAAAGGGGAAAAACCAGATGTGGACGGGTACTGCCCGACAGTACTATGAAATGTACGATGTAACATCAAAGCATCTTAAAAAGTGCTTCGGTAACAGTATAA
The DNA here is from genome assembly GCA_964650465.1 of uncultured Oscillospiraceae bacterium. Taxonomy (GTDB): domain Bacteria; phylum Bacillota; class Clostridia; order Oscillospirales; family SIG627; genus RGIG6353. The sequence continues at coordinate 81,058 of CAZYTA010000002.1, forward strand.
AGGTTGGGGGATACGGCGCCTGCGGGTTTTACGGAATATACTATCACCCCGAAAAGTATAATGTAAATGTCCCCAAAAGAGAGCCTGACGAACGTTATGAAAAGGACACCTACCGAGTGGAATTTCTTTACGGCTTTTTTGAATACATAAGCATTCATAACAGCCCTATAGATTTCTTTACATGGCACAGCTATGCCGATGTAGAAAAGACTGTTGTAATGTCAGCCTTCCTCGACACAGTTCTGGAAAAATACGGATATACAGGTCTTGAAACCCATCTTAACGAATGGAATAATGCTCACGAGCTGTCACTTATGGGAAGCTCCAAAGCATCTGCAGCCGTTACTGCTATGATGTGTGCAATGCACAAAACAAATACTGATATGCTCTTTTACTATGACTCAAGAATAAATACCGCTTCATCGTATTGCGGTATGTTTAACGCTTATACAAGACAGCCGGTCAGTGTCTATTATGCGATTTCTGCTTTCGGTGAACTGTATGCACTTGGAAACGAGACAGAATGCGACTGTGACGGTGTATATGCAATATCCGCCGCAGACGGAAATAAAAAAGCAGTATTGGTTACCAATTATTCCGACAGTGAAACAACTGTTAGCACAAATCTTGATAACTCCTTCAAGGTTTATACTATAGGCGAAAACAAATTTATGAAAGATGAAGGATTTGCCGCATCAGAGCTTGTGCTTGAAGCAAACGAAACTGCCATAATAAAGAATTATTGAGGTGCAATAATGATACCAACTCCGAAAAAATATGTAGCAGACTTTGAAAAAATGGGCTTCGGTATGTTTGCCCATTGGGGACTCTATTCACAGCTTGGTATGGGTGAGTGGACTTATGCTATACACAAGAGAAAAAAAGAGGACTACGTAAAGCTCAAGGATACCTTTACTGCCGAGGATTTTGATGCCGAGAAATTTGTTCTCACAGCAAAAAATGCAGGCTGTAAATATATCACTCTTACCACTCGTCACCATGAGGGCTTCTCTCTTTATGACACAAAGGGACTCAATGACTACGATGCTCCTCATTCTCCTGCGGGCAGAGACCTTATAAAAGAATTCGTTGATGCATGCAACAAGCATGGCATAATGCCTATGTTTTATCATACCACACTTGATTGGTATAATGAGGATTTTGACAAGGATTTCGACAAATACCTTGAGTACCTCAGAAAGAGTGTTGAAATACTTTGCACCAATTACGGAAAAATAGGCGGTCTCTGGTTTGACGGTAATTGGAGCAAGCCTAAGGGAACCGATTGGAAGGAGGACGAGCTTTACGCTACCATCCGTAAGCATCAGCCCGAGGCAATAATCGTCAACAACACAGGACTTGGCGAAAGAGGAAAAACAGGTAACCCCGAAATTGATTCGGTGACTTTTGAGCAGGGCAGACCCACACCTCTTGACAGAGACGGAATGGAAAAATATGTTGCCGCCGAGATGTGTTATACTCTCAATGACCATTGGGGAATAGGCGAGAATGACTTTAACTATAAGTCACCCGCCGAGCTTATAGAAACTCTTTGCGCTTGCCGCAAAGTAGGTGCAAATCTTCTGCTTAACATCGGTCCTACAGCACAGGGCGATATTGACCCGTATCAGCAGTCTGTAATGGAGGTTATGGGCAAGTGGATGAAGCTCTACGGCGAAGCAATATATGAAGGTAAGCCTCATTCCGCTACATGCAAAAATGAAAAGAACTTTGTCCTCAAGGCTGATGGCTGTCTCTACTTCTTTATGCACAACATAGGAAGAAACGGAAATGTAAATGTAACCGTAGGAGGCGAGGCATCAAATGACTATTCCTTTGACGGAATATCCGAGGAAATAGAGTCTGTTCAATGGTTGGATAACGGCGAGACCTTTGATTTCAAGCAGAAAAACGGCACCGTCGAGCTGTTTGCAACAGGCTACCCCTACGGCATGTCCACCTGTGTGAGAGTAGCGAAGGCTAAGCTTAAATAAAAGAAGCTTGCTTTTATCAGCCGATTGATTGAACCTACACATCGGTAATGATGCCGTCATTCTTGTAAAATTCAAACTAACTTAATGCAACCATCAAAATTTGCTTTTGGTGGTTGCATTTTTAGGTATAGCCGAAGAGAGCCGAACTCTTGAAACTTCCCTCAAACCGAGGAAAGATGATTTTTGAGGATAAATATTCCTACGAAGTGCCAGAATACTCTATGTATTCCAAGCGACAAAGGGATATTTAGACCAAAAAGGGATTTTCTTGGCGATAATAGTTCTGGCTCCCTTCGGCTATAAGAAAAGAATTCCGTTTGGTTGCCCAAACGGAATTCTTTGTTATCAGTAATAATTATTCCTGAATTTCAGCTGCGATAACTACGGGGGTTACGCTTGTAATGTGAGTGTTAACACCGTTGTACCAGTAGAGGAAGCCTTCGATATCAACAATATCGCCAACGTTGATTGTCTCAAATGCCTTGTAAACATCTGTTTCGGGAGCTGTAAGATAGCGCTCTACGCAGAAGCTGTATGTGTTTCCGTCGAGAGAAACATCAACATAGATATCGTCACCGGGTTCGTCATTCTTGTAAGTGATAGCTTCAACCTTAAGACCCTTGAAGGATACAAACTTGTTCTGGCTGTTTATAAGCTCATCTGTTCCGAGAAGTGCAGTAACATCTGTTGCGGGAGCAATCCAGTTACCCTCAAGAATCTCAAATACTCCGTCAACTATTTCAACCTCGCCTGCCCATTCAGCCTTGTAGCCTGTTACCTTGATTTTTGTACCCTTTGTAAGCTTAGCGGCATCTTCTTCGGAGCAAGCAAGCTCATAAATGAAGTATGCACCGTCATGGTCCTGTGTATAAACTGTAATCTTGTTGTCCCACCATGACTGAGTTGCCTGAACATAAGCCTCAATAACAACAGGAGCATCAAGCTCAGCTGCAGCATATTCAGCATATGTCATAACGCCTTCGCCCTTTGTTTCTGCAGCAACAACAGTTACACCTGTGATGTGGGTATTAACACCGTTGTACCAGTAAAGGAAGCCTTCGATGTCAACCTTGTCGCCCTTGTTAAGAGCCTGAACAGCCTTGTAAACATCTGTTTCTGTTCCTGTGAGATAGTACTCAACGCAGAAGCTGTAAAGCTTGCCGTCAAGAGAAACATCAACATAGATATCGTCACCGGGCTCATTGTTCTTGTATGTAATGTTTTCAACAGTCATACCCTTAAAGGAAACGAACTTGTTCTGGTTGTTGATAAGCTCGTCTGTGCCGAGAAGGGGAGTAACGTCTGTTGCTTCAGCAATCCAGTTGCCTTCAAGAATTTCGAATGTAGCGTCGATTATTTCAACTTCGCCTGCCCATTCAGCCTTGTGACCTGTAACCTTGATCTTTGTACCCTTTGTAAGCTTGGGAGCATCCTCTTCGGAGCAAGCAAGCTCATAGATGAAGTAGGCACCGTCGGGATCCTGTGCATAAACTGTAATCTTATTGTCCCACCATGACTGAGTTGCCTGAACATAAGCCTCAATAACAACAGGAGCATCAAGCTCAGCTGCAGCGTATTCAGCATATGTCATAACGCCTTCGCCTTTAAGTGCGGGATCAAACACTGTTTCGGGAGTCTCGTTGTTTTCTTCGATGTTTGAAGGTGTAGTTGTTCCCTCGTTGTCAGTACATGCAACAAAAGTGAACACAAGCATAAAGGTCAAAAGAATTGCAATAAACTTTTTCATTTTTTATTCTCCTTTTTCATTTTTTAACCTTGACAAATATTATATTCAAAAAAGCCGATATGTCAAGAGTTTAGTGTCTATTTTTTCTCTTTTTGACAGCATTTAGTACAATATAAACAAAAAGTAATATCCAAATGGCTGCCAGTGTCAATATAAGCAATGATGATACAAAAGGCATATCTCCAAGTTCTGCTTTGCTGACTGTGCTTGTTTTGTCTACATTGAGCTTTGCTGTATCGTACAGCTTCTCAAAATACTCAGAGTCAATGGTTTCCTTTCTTCTCGCCGATTTAGCTACGCTCTCAATCAGCTGTCCTGCTTCGTTTCGCAGTGTTGCAGAGCCGTTGAACACAGGTGTCACAAAGGTATTTTCCGTGTTATCTATCAACAGCTTTGTAGCCTGTATTTTAACACTGTAATGAAGCTCATTGTCATCGCCTTCCTTTGACATATAATCGATGTACTCATCGGATTTCTGTGCTTTTGAGGTTACAGGAGCATAGCCTTCGGTTGAAGCATATGAAATCTGCACTTCGTTTGTAAGCAAAAATTGCATAAACAGCCATGAGGCGAGGACCTCCTGTGAATCTTCCTTGTTAAATATACACATTGACGGTCCTTGAGATATCATTGCGGGATTTTTTACATCGTATTGCGGTACAGTCATGACAACAGTTTCAAAATTTACAAGCTCCTCTTTCGGAACATCTATGTTTGGAGCATTTGTTCCCATCCATGTCGCGCCGGCAGTTGAGTCGATTGCGAATATGCACTGTCCTCTGTTAAGAAAATTACCCGGATAGCTTGATATCTTAAAAGTAGAAAAAGCAAGTGTTCCGGCATGATATGCAACCGTTTCAAGAATTTCCTGTGTTGCATCATTGAATATTTTGATGTCACCGTTTGAGGTGGAATAACCTGCGTTTTGCTGTTTGAGCATGGTTATCATCATATTGTCCGTTGATTTGTAAATAAACGGTATCATTACCTTCTGTCCGTTTACCTTGAAGTTTCCTTCGTTGTCTTTTGCCATTGCCGCTTCGGATACTTCCCAAATGAAATCCCATGTAAGAGTTTCCGGAAGCTCATAGCCCAGCTTTTCCACAAAATCACGGTTTACATAGCAAGCTTCTGTTGAGCGTACAAACGGAAGAGCATAGTATTCACTGCCAAAGGCACATTCTTTGAGAAATTTAGGTATAAGTTCATCAAGAGTGGGAGAATCGAATTTTACTTCACTACCGCCAAGCCCGTATTTTTCGTGTGTTAAAAGCGAATTAAGCGCCACCACATTATTGGCACCTGTCATGTAGGTGGCAATATGGTCGGGGTATGTAATACAAACATTCGGCGTTGTTCCCGTTGCTATGTTTGTTATTACGTCATTGTATATCCTGCCGTAATCAGTGTACAGCTTGAGGTTTACCTTTATGTTGGGATACAGCGCTTCAAAATCTTCTATAGCCTTGTGATAGATGTTGACTTGAGTTACGTTAGTGTCATTCTTTGCCCAAAAGCTTATTTCGTAATTTCTGGTTGTGTCAAATTCGTCAGGAACATCAAATGAATCAATTCTTGTTGTGCCGTGACATCCAGTGAGCAGTATGGCAAGAAGTAACAATACGGGTAAAAGTTTTTTCATCCTTTCGTACCTCCTCTTGCGACACCTGCCATTATCTTTTTGCGGAAAATAAGAAATATGATTATGAGCGGAACAGAAATGACAACAACTGCCGCCATCATGGCAGGTATATTTTCACGTCCAAAGCCGTTTTCTCTTATTTCCTGTATGCCGTTTGACACAAGATAGTAATCGGGATTGTCTGTTATCAGTCTGGGCCACACATATGAGTTCCAGCATTCAATTACCTTGAGAATGGTTACTGTAATAATTGTGGGTCTGCATATGGGGATCATGACCTTAAACATATACTTCAAATCGGATGTACCGTCAACCTTTGCTGCATAATAAAGCTGGTCGGGAATTTGTGAGAAATTTTCCTTAAGAAGATAAATGTAAAATACAGACGTAACAGATGGCAGTATAAGTCCCATAAATGTGTTTCGTAAATCAAGGTTGGTAATCGTGGTAAAATTAGTAATGATAACAAGCTCATTTGGAATCATCATGAGTGATAAAAACAAAGTGAAAACTAAGTTTTTTCCTCTGAATTCAAGCCTCGAAAACGCAAAGGCTGCAGGGATAATTACAGCGAGCATAAGGGCTGTTGTGACAACTGTGAATATGATTGTGTTCAGGAAGTAGTCGGCAAGAGGAACAGAGGTAAATGCATTTTTATAATTCTCGAGTGTGGGTGACAGTGTATAAAATCTTGGAATGAATTCGGAGTTATATGCGGAATATTCCTTAAAGGAGGTAAGTACCATCCAATAAAACGGGAACAGAACGGCTAACGCCCACAATGCAAGAAGTATATATACCACGGCTTTTGTAATACGTCGGCTGCATTCCGCTCTTTTTTCGGTTTTTTGAAAATGAGTATTATTCATGTTTTGTATCCTTAATTAATAATGTACATGCTTTTTGCTGATTATCAGATTTATGCAGGTTATTGTCAGAACGATGACAAATAGAATAATAGCTGCCGCCGATGCGTATGAAGGGAAGCCTCCGCCGTCACCGTAGAGCATATCGTAAATATAGCCTACAAGTGTATTCATTTCAGCGGCATTCAAATTTGTTCCAAACAGAGCTACAGCATCACTGTATGCCTTAAATGCACCGATGAAGCCGGTAATTACAAGATAAAACAGCATTGGAGATATCATTGGAAGGGTAATTTTTCTGAATATTCTGAATTTTGAAGTGCCGTCAACCTTAGCAGCGCTGTAATAATCCTCTTTAACCGAAGCAAGTGCGCTTGTAAGTATCAAAATTTTGAAGGGTAAAACTACCCAGACTGTGTAAAAACACAAAACAAACATCTTAGCCCAATAGGGTCCCGAAATAAAATCAATCGGGCTTATTCCGAAAAGACCGAGAATAAGGTTTGCAAGTCCGTCGGAGTAGGCTGTGGGCTTGAACAGTATCATAAACACAAGACCGACAGCAAGGGTGTTTGTGACATACGGCAGGAAGTAAACAGTCTGAAACAGCTGTCTGAGCTTTTTTATTGAATTAAGACCAAGTGAAATGAGCAATGACAGAAGTGTGGAAACAGGTACTGTGATGAATACCAGGATAAGCGTATTTTTCAGCGCCTGAATAAAATAGGGATCACGAAGAACATAAGAATAATTGTATGTTCCCGTGCCGAAAAATGTCTGAGAAGCCGAATTGTATCCTTCTTCAAATGAATAAACAAATACGTCTATCAGCGGGTATACCATAAATACACCGATAAAAACTATTGCAGGTAACAGATAAAGCCAGGCTTTAAGGTTATTCTTTTCCATTATAATCCTCCTCAGCCCACGATTCGTTTGCCTGTTTTGGGGTCGAACAAAAATACCTTTGAAGGATTCAGCGAAAAGCTTACGGTTGTTCCCTCAAGCTTAAGCTTTCCGTCAGACAGTACGATTGAACGCACCGAAGAATTAAGGCAGCTTGAATGCTTCGAAACAATACTCACGTCTCTTCCTGTTACCTCAACTCCCTGAAGCTCGCAGGAAAGAGGACCGTTGTCATCGATAATAAAGCCCTCCGGGCGTATTCCTACTGTAACCTTGCGATTATTGATGCCTTTTACTTCAAGAACTGCACTGTCACCGATAAACAGCTTTTCGTCATTTACCTCGGCGTTAAACACGTTGATTGGCGGTGTGCCGAGAAATTTGGCTACAAAGAGATTTACAGGCTGGTCATATACATTCTGAGGCTCGCCGATTTGCTGAACAACGCCGTCCTTCATTACAACTATCATGTCGGAAATGCTCATTGCTTCGTCTTGGTCGTGCGTTACGAAAATAGTTGTAATGCCCGTTTCTTTTTGTATGCGCTTGATTTCTTCTCGTGTTTGCAGTCTCAGTCTTGCATCGAGGTTTGAGAGAGGCTCATCAAGGAGAAGAACTTTAGGCATTTTTACAAGTGCTCTCGCTATGGCAACACGCTGTTGCTGACCTCCTGACAGCTCGGAGGGCTTTCTGTCCATAAGTCCGTCTATCTGCACAAGCTTAGCGATTTCGAGAGCTTTTTCAGACATTTCGGCTTTTGACATTTTTGCTTTACCTTTTAGATTTTCAAGAGGGAAGGTGATGTTTTGCTTTACGGTCAGATGGGGATACAAGGCATAATTCTGAAATACAAGTCCCACACCTCTGTGCTCGGGCGCCAGATCTGTTACATCGTCGTCTCCGAAAAGTATTCTTCCCGAAGTGGGCTTAAGCAAACCGCAAATAAGGTTCAGCGTAGTGCTTTTGCCGCATCCGGAAGGACCAAGCAAACCAATGAGCTTACCGTCGGGGATTTCAAAATCAAAGTTATCAACTGCTGTGATATCTGTTTTGTTCTTTTTGTTTATGTTAGGAAACTTTTTAGTGAGATTTTTTAAAACTACCTTCATTTGCCTTTCCTTCCTGTATATAGGAGATTTATAGCACATTATAACACACAATTTGTGTATAATCAAGAATTATGAAATAATATTTTGACATAAAAAATTAAAAAATGATTGAAATTTCGCAAAGTTTATGGTAAAATAGCGCAAACACAAATCACATCAAGGAGGATTTAAGTTTATGAATGAAAAAAGAGGCAACTTCTCCGGTAAATTAGGTTTCGTTCTTGCGGCGGCAGGTTCTGCAGTAGGACTTGGCAACATTTGGAGATTTCCATACCTTGCTGCTAAATACGGCGGCGGAATATTTTTGCTGGTATACATAATATTGGCTGTAACTTTTGGATTTTCTCTGATGACAGCAGAAATCGCCCTTGGCAGAAAGACCGGTATCAGTGCTGTCGGAGCTTTTAAATCACTTAACAAGAAATATGCGTTTGTAGGATATCTTGCATCGATTGTACCCATTATCATTTTGCCTTACTATTCCGTTATTGGCGGCTGGGTAACAAAATATATGGTTGAATTTGCGGCAGGTAATGTTGCGGACACAGCATCGGATTCTTTCTTCGGTGATTTTATTTCTCACTCTACGCAACCTGTTTTTTGGTTCCTTGTATTTATTATAGCTACGGCAATTGTTGTATTTTTCGGTGTTGAAAAGGGCGTTGAAAAGGTTAGTAAGTTTATGATGCCCGTGCTTGTAATACTGTCCGTTATTGTAGCGGTTTACTGTTTGCTTATGCCCGGTGCCATGGACGGTGTTAAGTATTATCTGCTTCCCGATTTTTCTAAGTTTTCCGCAACAACAGTTCTTGCGGCTATGGGACAGTTGTTCTACTCTATGTCTCTTGCAATGGGTATTATGATAACATATGGTTCGTATATGAAAAAGGATGTTAATATCGAATCGTCAGTTAAAAATATAGAGCTTTTTGATACCGGTATAGCTTTCCTTGCAGGACTTATGATAATCCCCGGCGTATTTACCTTCTCCGGAGGAACACCCGAGGCTCTCGGTAAAGGACCCAGCCTTATGTTTGCGACTCTGCCCAAGGTATTTGAGACGATGCCTGCAGGCAGAATAATCGGATTTGCGTTTTTTGCTATGGTTCTTCTTGCTGCTATAACCTCTTCCATTTCTCTTATGGAAACCGTTGTTTCGATTTTCTGCGATAAACTCCACATAAACCGCAAGGCATGTTGTCTCGGAGTTCTCATTCTCAGTATTCTTATCGGTCTGCCTTCCTGCCTCGGATACGGTTTATGGGCTGATGTAACTGTGTTCGGAATGCAGTTCCTTGACTTCTTTGATTTTATAAGCAACAGTATCATTATGCCTGTTGTTGCTCTGCTTACCTGCATCTTTATCGGTTATGTTGTTAAGACGGATACTGTAATTGACGAGGTTGAAGTATCGGGTAAATTCAAGCAGAAGAAGCTTTTTGTAGTAATGATAAAGTACGTTGCTCCTATATGTATTCTTCTCATTCTTATTTCCTCTGTGCTCGAGGGCATGGGTGTGTTCAGCATCTGATTGAAAATCTTTTTGCATATAAGTACATCTCTTTGTGTAAGCAGAGAGGTGTACTTTTTCTCTGTATTTGAGTTTTGAAACTGTAAATCTTAGCTGTTGATGCGAACTTTCATTTATTTTGAAATAAAAACATTTTTTACTTCTTGACATATTTCAAAAAAAGGTATATGATATAACAAGATAACATTTGATTTTTTGGAGGACAAAATGGCTGAAAAGAATACAGGCAAGGCTGTTGCGGAAATTACTCCCCGTGATGTGGACTTTGCTCAGTGGTATACAGATGTAGTTAAAAAGACCGATTTGGTCGATTACTCAAGTGTTAAGGGATGTATGATTATCCGTCCCTACGGTTATGCAATTTGGGAAAATATACAGAAAACTCTTGATTCTATGTTTAAGAAAACAGGACATCAGAATGTTATGATGCCTATGTTTATTCCCGAATCTCTTCTCAATAAAGAAAAAGAACATGTTGAAGGTTTTGCTCCCGAGGTAGCGTGGGTTACCCACGGCGGAAGCGAGAGACTTGCGGAAAGACTTTGCGTACGTCCTACATCAGAAACTCTTTTCTGCGAGCATTATGCAAAAATCATACGCTCTTACAGAGACCTTCCCAAGCTTTACAATCAGTGGTGCTCGGTTGTGAGATGGGAGAAAACCACACGTCCCTTCCTCAGAAGCCGTGAATTTCTGTGGCAGGAAGGACATACAATGCATGCAACTGCCGAGGATGCGGAGAGAGAGACACTTCAGATGCTTAATGTCTACGCTGAATTTTGCGAGAAGTATCTTGCCATCCCCGTAGTTAAGGGCAGAAAGACCGACAAAGAAAAATTTGCGGGCGCACAGGCTACTTATACAATTGAAGCTCTTATGCATGACGGCAAGGCACTTCAGTCGGGTACATCACACAATTTCGGCGACGGTTTTGCAAAGGCATTTGATATTACTTATCTTGACCGTGATAATCAGCTTAAATATTGCCATCAGACTTCTTGGGGAATGTCAACAAGAATTATCGGCGGTATCATAATGACTCACGGAGATGACAACGGACTTGTTCTTCCTCCGGCTATTGCACCTACACAGGTAATAGTCGTTCCCATCGCTCAGCACAAGGAGGGCGTTCTTGAGGCTGCAGAGGCTGTTCGTGCCCGCCTTTCCGATATAGTTCGCATTGATGTTGACGATTCCGATAACAGCCCGGGATGGAAATTTGCAGAATATGAAATGAGGGGAGTACCTCTCAGACTTGAAATCGGTCCCAAGGATATCGAGAACGGTCAGTGTGTCCTTGTAAGACGTGATACAGGTGAAAAGACTTTTGTTGCTCTTGATAAAATTGAAGAAGCTGTACCTCAGCTTCTTGCGGATATAACTGCTTCTCTTTATGAAAAGGCACTTGTAAGACGCGAAAGTATGACACATACCGCTCATGACATGGATGAGATGTGCGAAGTAGCAGCAAATAAGCCCGGCTTTATTAAAGCTATGTGGTGCGGAGACCTTGAATGTGAGGAAAAACTCAAGGAAGTTGCTGATGTTACTTCCAGATGTATGCCTTTTGACGGTGAGAATGTCGGAGACACCTGTGTGTGTTGCGGCAAAAAGGCCACTAAGATGGTATACTGGGGCAAGGCCTATTAATTACAAAAAATCGGAGTGTCTCCGATGGCAATGCTCGCCTATAGTAACCTGTGAGTATACCGAACAAAGTAAAACGGCGAGGTTGTTTTCGAGAAATTTCCTACAAAGCAAAAATATGCCGCCGATATTATCGACGGCATAAATTTATTTCAGGATTTATCGGTTCTTGATTGAGTTCTCGTAGCTTTCTACCATTTTCTTAACCATCTGACCGCCAACTGAACCTGCCTGCTTAGAGGTGAGGTCACCGTTGTAGCCCTGCTTGAGGTTTACACCTACTTCAGCTGCTGATTCCATCTTAAATCTATTGAGAGCTTCCTTTGCTTCGGGAACAAGTGTCTTGTTACTAGCCATGATATTTCTCCTTGTGAAATGAATTGATTTTTTGTTTTGATTGAAACCCTTTGGTTTCGCTATTATTGTTAGTCGAAACCCAAAAAATATTACTGTTAATTTTTGTTAATGTAAACAGGTGATTTTATGTCTATTTTCAGAGAAAGAATAAAAACAATTAACCTTCCGATTATTGCCTTGAAGGACTTTGTTATATATCCGCATGTTACAGCATCACTGGACCTTGACAACAGGGAAGTGCTTAAGGTAATCCGTGAAGCCAATAAGAACTCAAGACAAATGATTGTTGCGACCTTGAAGGATGGCACAGACAGTCTTACTCTTGAAAGTGTCTATACTACAGCATCGGTTGTCAATATCAAAAAGAAGATAATCGAAAAGGAAAACAAAGAAGAGTTTACTGTAGTTGTTGAGGGTGTTTCCCGTGCCGAAATAAAAGAAATAAATTATGTCGGCAAAATTCCTTATTGCTATGCAGAAATAAGAGAAATTGAAGAGGACAATCCCAAAAAAGAGCAGATGGCTCTCAGAGTCATCCGCAAGCTTATGAAAAACTACAGTGAGTTTTTCACCAAGGCTCCAACTGAATTTGTAGAGCTTGTTGACAGCATAGATGACCCGAGCATACTCTGTGATTATGTTGGGTCGTATATTTGCTATAAAACAGAGGATAAAATCAGACTCCTTTCCGAATATGACCTTTATAGCAGAATTGAACTCCTTCAATCTATATTTGCCGAAGAAAGAATTAATTTAAAATTTGAAAAAGAACTTTTTGATAAGGTTCAATCGAAGCTTGTCGGCATCCAAAAGGAGAATTTTCTCCGAGAGCAGATGAGAGTGATACAGTCAGAGCTTGGAGATGATAACGACGATGATCTCTTTGTCAAGCTCAATGAAACCGCTCTTCCTGCCGAAATTGCCAATAAGCTGGACAAAGAGTATGCTAAGATGTCAAGGATGTCTGTAGGTTCTCCCGAAGCTACTATTATACGAAACTATATTGAAACTTGCCTTGACATACCCTGGTGTAACTACACTAAGGATAAACTCAGTGTTTCAAGAGCTAAAGCAATTCTTGAGCGCGACCACTACGGACTTGAGAAGGTTAAAGAAAGAATTCTTGAATTTATTGCCGTGAAAAAGCTTTCTTCAGACCTTGGAGGACAGATACTCTGCCTTGTCGGACCTCCCGGTGTAGGAAAAACATCTATTGCGAGGTCCATTGCCGAGGCGCTTGGAAGAAACTATGTCAGAGCTTCGCTTGGCGGCGTTCGTGACGAGGCGGATATCAGAGGTCACAGAAAAACATACATAGGTGCAATGCCGGGCAGAATAATATCAGCTCTTAAGCAATCAGGAAGTATGAATCCGCTTTTCTTGCTTGATGAGGTGGATAAGCTTACACGTGACGCGCACGGCGACCCGTCATCTGCACTTCTCGAAGTTCTTGATTCGGAGCAGAACAACGCTTTCAGAGACCATTTTATAGAGATGCCGGTTGACCTTTCGCAGTGTATGTTTATTGCTACGGCAAATACTACCGAAACAATTCCCAGACCTCTTCTTGACCGTATGGAGGTAATAGAAATACCCAGCTATACAATGACAGAAAAACTCCACATCGCTAAAAAGTATCTAATTCCAAAGCAAATGGAGCGTCACGGCTTGAAAAAGGAGAATCTTACCGTTTCCGATGCGGCTGTCAAAGAGCTTATCGAGGGCTATACAAAAGAAGCCGGTGTTCGTAATCTTGAAAGAGAGATTGCACATTTATGCAGAGTTGTTGCAAAAAATATTGTAACCGAAAAAACAGAGCATTACTCTGTTGGAAAAGGTGATGTATCAAAATATCTCGGAAGACAGAAGATAAAGCAAAAAAAGAATCCTAAGGAATCACGCATCGGAGTGGTAAACGGACTTGCATGGACACAGGTCGGCGGTGATATGCTTGAGGTTGAGGCAGCCACCTTTGAAGGTAGCGGAAAGCTCGAGCTTACGGGCTCACTCGGCGATGTTATGATAGAGTCGGCTAAACTTGCTGTAAGCATCTGCAGATCGAGAGCCAAAGAACTCGGTGTTGAAAATCCGGATTTTTACAAGAATCGCGATATTCATATTCATGTTCCCGAGGGAGCGGTACCAAAGGACGGTCCCAGCGCAGGTGTTACCATTACTACTGCACTTGTTTCGGAGCTTACGGGAATTCCCGTAAAGAGTAGTGTAGCTATGACGGGCGAGATAACTCTCAGAGGTGATGTGCTTCCTATAGGAGGACTCAGAGAAAAAACCATGGCGGCATATTCAAACGGTATTAAAACTGTGATTGTACCAATAGATAACCTTGATGACCTTGAAGAGGTTGATGAAGCTGTCAAAAACAGTATAAGTATAATAGGTGTATCTGATTTTCGTGATGCTTTGAATATAGCACTTGATTATTAAAGGAGAAAACTATGCTGAATACTTCCAAGGTTGAGCTTGTATTGACAGCAGGACTGCCTAAACAGTTGATACATGATAATGTACCTCAGTTTGCCTTTTCCGGCAGATCTAACGTAGGCAAAAGCTCTCTCATCAACACACTTCTTAACAGAAAAAGCTTGGCGCGTGTCAGCACACAGCCGGGAAAGACAATAACAATCAATTACTATAAAGTTGATGACAAATTATATCTTGTAGACCTTCCCGGATACGGCTATGCAAAACGTTCTGCTTCCGAGCAAGCTAAGTGGTCTGAACTTGTCAACACTTATATTGAAAGCGCAGAGATGAGATGTATTGTACAACTTATTGATTTAAAGGTAGGACCAACAAAGGACGACATCATGATGCTTGATTGGATGAATGCCAATAATGTGCCTTATTTTATAGTGGCAACAAAATCCGACAAGCTCAATACTACGAACAAAAAAGCCGCATTGGAAGCTTTGAGAAGCTGTGAATACATATCACCCGATGCGGACATAATTGAATTCTCTTCCTTAAAGAAAACAGGTAAGGATGAGGTTTGGCAAAGAATTGCATCTATGCTTTGATATTTCTCCTCGGATATGGGTATTATATCCGAGGAGGTGTCTTTATGAACATATGCTTTACATCTGACAAAAGCGGAATAAAAAAAGCTGCCCAAAAAAGTATTGAAGGCTTTTTTGAGGTTTTTGCTCCGCCGCCTAAAAACATAGATGTGCTTGTTCTTGACGGCGGAAGCGATATTACTGCTTTTTTTGATTGTAATATTGATACTTGCATATTTGACGGAAGCAATGCATTGAAGGTGCTGGAATTGAAAAATGTCAAGAGCGCGGTTTCCTGCGGAATGCAGAGACTTGACAGCGTAACTTTCTCAAGCATATCAGAGGATTCTGCTGTTGTTTGTATCAGGAGACCCATACTGTTTTGTGAAAAGATTGTTTACCCCTGCGAATTTAAAACTTCTTTCATCGGTAGTATGGGTATATACCGAAATCTTGTTTTGGCACTTTTGTCATATCTGGCGCAAGCTGAAGGTGATGAAGATGAAGAAATTTGAAATACGAGGTTTTAACCCTTGTGAAAGCCTGTTGAGGCATACACCCGAGCAGCTCAGAGCTTTTATCAGAAGGATGAAAAAGCTTCAAATGAATACAATTATAATTCACTATGATTATGGCTGGAAGCGGTATAAGGAAATAATAATTGAGGAATGCGAAAGAGCCGGCATCGAAATTATTCTTATGACCTTTGGCCCGCGGACATTTTTGTCATACGTTGATTATGACAAAGGATGGTTTGCAAAAAAAGCTGACGGAACACTTTTCAACGAAACACTTGAGTGCGAAACTTATCCTTGTCCTCATGAAAAGGGAGTGCTTGAAGCGTATGAGTTTGGTGCAAAGAAATGGCTGATGTCTTTGCCGCAACAGATTCGGCATGTACATATGCGTGCGGCAGACGGATTGAATTTTTGCCGCTGCAATATCTGCAAAAATATGCCCGAACAGGAAAAGTGGCAGCCTTTTGTAGATGTTTTCGTAAAAGCAGTGCTTGAAACAAGACCCGAATTGAAGTTTGAAACCGATGTATATGTAAAAAGATATAGTATTCCCGAAAGAATTAATTCTTTTTCTGAAATGTCAAATATAATGTTTGATACATTTTACAGACACACAGCGTTTCCTATAGGCAGTAATGCTGACATCTGCAATGCTGAATTACTCAATTATGCGGCATCAACAAACGAAATTATAACGGCTAAAACTCCAAATGAGTATTACTCGCAGAAGCTTTACCAATGGGCCGGAGCTTTTCCCGGTAAGGTTTATATCCATGAAAATGCAATGAAACAGTCTTATTTCGGAACTTTCCAATATGGTACCGCTTCTTATTTGAAGGATTTGGAGCTTTACAGTAAGCTTGGTGTCAGCGGTGTGTGCTACGAAGCATATGAACCGGGGTATTACAGCTTTTCCAAAATGTTTGAGTTGCTTGCGCGTGCAATGAACGGAGAAGAGATTGATTACGAGGAAAGTGAAATCGAAAAAGCTGTAAGCCGCTCTTCTATGAACTTGTTTTGCAACGATGCTGATTTTCCTTTGGAAAAATATATTTCGGACCCGTTTGAATTAAAAAATGCCATGCTGTACAGACGTTTTTGGCTCGAACATACTCCTTCTCTATATGGCGAATATGTTGATTTTGCATTTGAAAATAAAGATAAGCTTGACCCTGTTTTTATTGGATTTGCAATAGCTGATTGGGGAGTGAGATGGAATAAACTGAAATTCAGAGGGCTGTCCGACGGTGCTTATAAAATGCTTCATACAAATAAGCTTTGGGATTTTATGGAGGCTATTCCCGACAACGAAGATCCTATAGCCGTTTGTACAGAGCTTATATACGAATTAGTAAAAAAGGCAGAAAAAATATAAGAGGTAGAAATGTTTATTAATACGGCAGACAAAAAAGTGAATATAACAGTCACGGATATGGTGTTTGTTGCGTGCCGTAGAAGAGAGCGGTTTAAGAGGTTTGACAACGCTCTTAAGGATGACCCTGCGTTCGCAATAAGTGTTGTTGAACGCGAGGAAAAGAAAGCAGGTAATACATATTATCCCAATACCACCCTTTCTTGCTTCTTCAAGCTTGCAGAAACCGATATAGCTTTGAGCGGTAAAGCTTCTGTTCTTGTAAAAGACGGTGAATATACTGTAGATGTTGTAAAGTCGGTACGTTATCCGGTCAGACTTGCTACGGAAGCATTTGTTCACGATTGGCTTTGTGAAGCCAAATGTCTCGCCTTTATTCTTGCATCCAAGCATGCTCTTGATGCGGTAACGGTTAGGGTGTCGGTTTTCCATACAGAGACACTTGAACGAAAAAATCATATTTATAAATGCACTTTTTCTGACCTTGAAGCTTTTTTTAAAAATACTTTAGCAGTCTTTTCTGATTTTTTCAAAATATGTTTATCGCATATTAAAACCAGAAATGAAAAAAGCGAATCTGCCGGTTTTCCGTTCCAATCTCTTCGTGACGGGCAGAAGGAAATTTCAAAGGAAATATTTTCTTCTGTTAAAAACAAGCATAATGTGATTATAAACGCACCGACGGGCTTGGGAAAAACAGTTGCCGCCCTGTATCCCTCGCTAAAGGCACAAGGGAGAGGACTTTGCGATAAAGTATTCTATCTTACAGCCAAAAACTCGGGCAGCAAATCTGTTGCCGATGCAATAAAACTTTTTGAAAAAGCAGGATACGATACAGTGGTTTCTTTTATCAGCGCGAAAGCGAGAGTTTGTACAAAACGGCTTTGCTCGCCACAGACCTGTAGCTTTCCTAAAGGGCATCACGAGAGAGTAATGTCGGCTGTTTTGGAAATCTCCCGTAACTACAAGATTTATACAGGAGAGCTTATAACTGAGTATGCCGCCAAGTACAATGTTTGCCCTTTTATGCTTGAAATGGAGCTTGTATGGTTTGCAGACCTTGTTGTATGTGATTATAATTATGTTTTTGACCCTGAGGTTGCAGTGAAAATTTCGTCTTGCTTATCGGGAAATGATGTAATACTTGTCGATGAAGCTCATAATCTCATTGACCGTATCAGAGGGATTTTTTCTGCCGAAATAGATATCGGTGCATTGAAAAAACTTTCTGAGAATCAGACCCTTTCCGCAAAGCTCAAAAATGCCGTTTCTGTTTTTTTGGATTTTGTAAAGAATGATACAGAAGATTCTGATTTTGCTTGCGAGCCCTTGTCATCGCAATCTCTTGATGGCTTTGAAAGAGAAATTAATGCTTTGTTTTCCGAGTTTCAAGAACAATTTGAAGAAAATAACGAATTGACCTCTGATATAAAGTCTTTGTCGGATTCTTTGAAAGCTTTTGTTGACCTTTTAACCCTGCGAAGCGATAAGTATCTTGCGTTTTATAATGACAGCGGTAACCCTGAAATTTTTATGGTTAATACTTCGGATGTACTTTTCGAAAGGTCTAAGGAGCTTGGAAATCTCGTGCTGTTTTCAGCTACGCTGTTTCCGGAAGAGTATTATAAATATATGCTTGGTGCTCGTGACAATGATGCATATGTTTCTTTTCCGTCTCCTTTTGATAGCAATAATCTCCTTGTGCTCGGCTATCCCCTGAGTACCAAATACTCCGATAGAGAAGAAACAGTCGAGGATGTGGCAAGAGCAATTTGGTCAGCAGGGAGAGTAAAACAAGGCAATTACATTTCTTTCTTTCCTTCATATAAATACATGGCGATGGCACTTAATGCTTTTGCCCGTCTTTTTCCTGACGAAAGAATTATATATCAAAAGTCGTCTATGACAGATGAAGAAAAAGCAGACTTTATTTCTTCGTTTGACAGTAATCCTAATTCCACGCTCTATGCATTTGCCGTTCTTGGCGGAGTTTTTTCTGAAGGTATTGACCTTGTAGGTGACAGGCTGTCGGGAGCAGTGGTTGTAGGACTCGGTTCGCTGCCGCCCAGCAGAAAGGGAGTACTTGTTTCCAATTATTTCAGCGACTTGTTTTTTGACGGTGAAAAGTTTGCGTATCATTATCCCGGGCTTAACAAGGTCTTTCAGGCAGGCGGCAGAGTTATAAGAAGCGAAACGGATAAAGGCTTTCTCTTGATTATAGATGATAGATTTTTGACCGAAGAGAATATAGAGTTGCTTCCCGAGAGCTGGAGTAATGTGAAAAAGGTCAAAGATAACAATTCAATAACCGAGAAAATTTGTGACTTTTGGCAAAACTCGGAAAAAGGCGATTTTTTTCCTTGACAAAGGAAGAAAAAGGTGATAATATAGGGACACTCAGCGAGAGCGAGAGAGATAGAAAAGGCGCGAAAAAAACTTTGAAAAAAGTTTAAAAAAGTACTTGACAAAGTAAGAATGATGT
>CAZYTA010000003.1:0-16833 GCA_964650465.1 uncultured Oscillospiraceae bacterium
TCTGTTGTCCTATTCGGTTGTTTGTGATTTCTCCGTTAAGGACATCACGCGTTTGCTCGTCGGATTTAGTTTTTCTTATACCAACAAATATCACCCCGTTTCAAGCGGGGTGATATTTATCAATGCGCACAATAATTTTCAGCAAACTTCATAAGCATATAGTGAATATCCTTTGGATCTTTAATATTGCGAAAAGTAAGGGAACATTTCTTTGTATGCACTGTAATATTTCCGTAATTAAAAAGCTTCCCCCAAAGTGATTGTTCAAAAAAGACATTGACAACCTCGTTATGAGGAGAACTCAACTCCTTGCCATTTGCCTTGCCGATGACACGAAAATCGGTAATAGCCAAGCAATATCGGAAATGACGGTAAGTCATTACTAAACAACATCCCAACCACGCTACAACCAAAAGAATAACCGAAATTTTCAACAACAAAAGTACCGCATCCGGAATTGAGCCGAAAATTTGTTCGGACATATTTCCCGCGATATCATCCTCTTTAATTGTCGAAACATCAAAAGTGTTCAAAATAGCTTTTTTTACAGTTCTTGAAAATACCATACGTATATATCGGGGTAAACGTGCAATAATATAAAATATTAAAGATATCAAAAAAACTCCAGGAATAGAAGCCCAAGCTACAACAAGACCCGAAATTGATATTTCAGCCTCTTTAATTACATTTTCTTCTGCCCTTAAGTATATACCCTTAAAGTTTTTATATTCCAGCATTACTTGTTCATAACTGACGCCATTGCAGTAGCCATCTCAGCTGCCTGCTGCTTTACACGTTCCTCTTCGTACTGGTCTATCTGTGCCAAAACTGCGCTCTTGAATGCGTCTGCATTCTTAACCGCACCAAAATCGAATCTGCCTGCAGCTGTGTCTATACAAACAGTACCAAAATTAAACATCTTGCCGAAGAAAGGCTGATTTACAGATACATTCTGTATCTTGTTAAGGGGAGCATCAAGAGCCTTAGTGTTAAGTACACCTACTTTGCCAACAACTCGCTTGTTGGTGATAGCAAGTTCAATACGTGTAAACTTAACGGTTTCAATAACTGCCTTGATTGTCGGAATAAGGAAAACCCAGAAGAAAAGAATTCCCTTTATCCATGCACCTAAAAGAAAGAGCTTGTTTAATTCTGCATCCTTTACAATTGTTTCATTCTTGCCAAGATTGTTTTCTACATACTTTCCCATGTTGATAAACCTCATATTTTATTAAATTTTATTGAATCGTGTCATTCAACAAGCCAATTATAACCTGTTTCAGGTTAAATGTCAATACCCTAATTCAGATTATTATATAATAAAAAATGGGAGGGGTATTATGTATCCAAGGATGCGAGATCTAAGAGAAGATAAAGGTTTGAATCAAACACAAGTTGCGAAAATGCTTTGTATGTCTCAAACTGGATATTCAAAATATGAAACCGGTGAAAATGATGTTCCTACCGATGTTTTAATAAAGCTTGCAAGATTTTATGAAACGAGCATCGACTACATTTTAGGTGAAACCAATAATCCAAAGAGAAATTTTTGACTTTAATGTAAAGATCACTCACCTGTATACATGCAATACAACAGATGTAGTGGTACTTTACTATTTTTATTTTATACAAAATTACAGCGATTCTCTTTTTGTGAGAACCGCTAAGTTATTTGATTTCCTTTGTTTACCGCCTTAAAACCACCGACATTGCTGTGGATATTCTGTTACACAGTAAAACAGCGGCAAAACGCTAAAACGTTTTGCCGCTGTTTTTACTGTTGTACGCCCGTAAAGGTGCTCTTTACTTCGTTGATTTTGGTTGCGGGGGCTTCTTCTGTCGGATACCAGCCTCTCGCATGCATCTCATCAAATACATCGTGGAGGATACAATGCTCTTCATTGAGAATGTCCATAAACGCATTTTTGATATTGGGGTGGGCGCACTCGTTGGCGGACCAGTTATAACCGCCTGTTATAAACTTCTGTGTCTCAATAGCGTCAGTCATAATATTTTTGTCGGTGTAATTTGTCATACAATCTGCCATACTGATATCTCCTTACTGAAGTAATGTGATAAGCTTGTCGAAGTGCTGCTGATGCTTTGCAGCAATGCCGTTAAGCTTTTCCTTTAATACGGGGTCGCATGTTGCATTTGCATACATCTTGTACTTTGCAATGATGTTTTCTTCTCCTGTAAGGCTTGACTTTATTGCGTCAAGCTCTTTGGTTGTAAGTGTTGCCACAGTTTTTACCGCCTTTCAAATTTTCTACATCGGTAGTATTTTCATATAAACGTTTTTTATACACTTTATTTTGCATTTTACTTGAAAAAAAAGGCAATATGGTGTATACTTTAATAAATTTTATTATGGAGAAAAGTATGTTAAAAAAGAACTCTGTAGCAGAAGTTGAAATAGAAAGCATCTCGGGAGACGGAAGCGGCATTGCCCGTTGTGACGGACAAGTAGTTTTCATTCCTTTTACCGCTGTTGGTGACAAGGTTGAAATCACCGTTATTAAGGTCACAAAAAGCTATGCGGTTGGCAAGGTAAATAAGATACTGTCCCCTTCCCCTTCAAGATGCAATGCAGACTGTACAGTATTTGGAAAATGCGGCGGCTGTGTTTTCAGACATCTTGACACTTGCGAAGAAGAAAGAATAAAAACCGAAACCGTAAAATCCGCAATGAAGCGCATAGGACATATAGATGTTGAAGTCAAGGACTGTATTACTCCATCTGTCAAGGGCTACAGAAATAAGGCACAGCTACCTGTAACCGAAGATGAAAAAGGACTTCACTGCGGTTTCTATGCTTCTCATTCTCACAGAATAGTTGACGGAAGCATAGATTGCATTACGACTCCAAAGATTTTTGGAGATATGGCAAAATGTATTCTTGACTTTATGAAAAAAGAAGGCATACCGGGTTACAATGAGACAACGGGGACAGGAATTGTCCGTCACCTTTATTTCAGAATAAATTCCGATAACCGAGTAATGGTATGCATCGTCACAAATACTCCGAGTCTTATATCCGACAAAACCGAAAAAGCACTAATTCAGCTTATTTGCAATAAATTTAGCGAAGCAGTGTCTATCTATCTGAATTATAATCCCGCCGACACCAATGTTGTATTGGGCAATGATTTCAGACTGTTGTGGGGTGAAAAGTATTTTTATGACTTTCTGCTTGATACAAAGCTCAACATGTCTCCCGATTCATTTTTTCAGGTAAACCGTTTGGGTGCCGAGAAGATATATTCAATAGGCTTTTCACTGCTTAACGGACATTACGAAAACGTATATGACCTGTACTGCGGAATAGGGTCTATTGGAATAACCCTTTTTAATCAAATGAAAAAAGGCAGAATTAACGCAAGCGCTAAAAGGCTTTTCGGTATTGAGATAGTAGAAAAGGCTGCAGAATGTGCGAGAGAAAATGCAAAACTCAATGGCATTGACAACGCCGAATTTGCTGCAAGTGATTCTGCAGACATTACGAAAATGGATTGGTTTGACCGCTATCCCCCCTCGCTTATCATTCTTGACCCACCGAGAAAGGGCACGACCACAGAGCTGCTTGATTTTCTTGCAGAAAGACAGGTAAAGGAAATACTTTATATTTCATGTGACCCCGCTACACTTGCCAGGGACATGGGCTATATGAAGGAAAAGGGATATGAATTTTCTGCAGTGTATCCCGTTAATCTGTTCACGGGAACAAGGCATGTTGAATGCTGTGTAAAGATGTGGCAGGCACAGTGATTTTATAAACAAAAACAGGAGAAAAGAAATGTACACAGACAGTCATGTGCACAGTGACATAAGCTTTGACGGGTGCTCGGGTATCGGGGATTTTGTTGATACGGGCAAGAGGTTGGGGCTTGATGGTATTGCTTTTACCGAGCATTACGATATTTTTGACGGTATGGACCCGCACGATGAGAAGGCAAAGCCCTTTGACATCTGCGATTACGAGGAAAGGCTGTGGAATATCAAGGACAGGTACAAGGGGTATATATCTGCAGGGGTAGAAATAGGACTCAGACCCGACACCGAGGAGGCTGTGAAAACCGCATCGGAGCTGTTCGACTATGATTTTATCATCGGGTCGTCGCACATTGTCTGCGGAGTCAATGTATCGCATGATGACTCCTTTTGTTCACCTCGGACAAAGCAGGAAGCATACGGACAGTATCTGGAGGAGGTCTGTCTTAACATCAAGCTTTATGCAAAGTACTTTGATGTATACGGACATCTTGATTACATAGCGAGATACGGAAAGTATCCTGACAGGATTATGCATTACGGAGAGTTTTCGGAGCTGTATGACAAGGCATTGCGGCTTCTTATCGAAAACGGATGCGGACTCGAGGTGAATACAGCGGGTTACAGGCAGGGCTTCGACTCCCCTCACCCCTCCTTTGAGGTTATTAAAAGATACAGAGAGCTTGGCGGTGAGATAGTCACAATTGGCTCGGATGCTCATCAGCCGAATGTACTCGGATACCGCTTTGAAAGTGCGGTAGGAATGATAAAAGAAGCAGGCTTCGACAGAATATACACCTTTAAAGGCAGACAGCCTGTATTTCAAAAAATATGAGGTAAAACATGAAAAAAGACACACTTGGCATACTTTATGTACTTATTGCAGGCATTCTCTGGGGTACAATGGGAGTGTTTGTAAACTATTTTGACTCAATCGGCTTGGGGTCAATTGACATAGCAGGAGTAAGAGTATTCTTTGCTTCTGTATTAGTGGTATTGTTTATACTTATAAAAAATCCAAAATTATTGAAATTCCGTTTGCGTGACATTTGGTGCTTTATAGGAAGCGGACTGATAAGTCTTATGATATTCACCATTTGTTATTTCAGAACCATTGTTCTTTCTTCCATGTCCGTTGCGGCGGTATTACTTTACACTTCTCCTGTATTTGTAATTGTATTGTCATTGATTATTTTCAAAGAAAGAATAACAAAAATAAAAGCAATTTCCTGTATCGTATGTGTTGCAGGCTCTGCCTTTGTTTCTGGAATTATCGGAAGCGACACAAGGATAACTCTTGCGGCTTTTTTACTTGGAATTACATCGGGCTTTGCCTATGCGCTTTACAGTATATTTTCAAGATTTGCCCTGCAAAAAAGCTATCCCAGCATTACAATAACGGCTTATACCTTTATATTTGCAACCGCCGGACTTGCTTTCTTTGTTGATATTCCAACAATTACAAACAGTATATTGACAAAACCCTCAAATTGTGTCATAATGCTTTTGTCGGGTCTTGTGACCGCTGTTCTCCCCTATCTCTTTTACACAATGGGACTTGAAAAAATTGAGTCGGGTAAGGCGGCGGTGGTTGCGGCAATCGAACCCGTGGTTGCGGTAATCCTCGGAGGACTCATATTCCACGATGACCTTTCGCTCATACAGTATTTCGGTATCATTTTGGTTATTTTATCGATAGCCATTCAGAATATAAAACATAAAAAGAGTTAAGGAGAAAAAACTATGGCAAGAATCAAATTCGGTATGATGGCAAGCTATTGGGGCTATGAAGGAAATCTCGAAAAAATGTTCAGCGATGCTGCTGAAATCGGAATCGACAGCCTTATGATCAATATGCATGTCACAGATGAATTCAAAGCAAAAATGCTTGCAGATGCACCTATCATCAAAAAGTACTCTGAGCAGTACGGTGTTGAAATCAACGCACTTTGGGCAAGCTGGGGCGCTCCCTGCTACTGGAACTTCTACGAGGGACAGAACACAATAGGTCTCATTCCTCCCGAATACCGTGACAGAAGAATGCAGAGAGTTCTCAATGCATCTGAGGTAGGTGCGGCACTGGGTGTTAAGTACATAGTTACACATTGCGGTTACATTCCCGAAAATCCTCTCGACCCCGTTTATACATCATTCATTTCCATGATGAAGTACATTTGTACTACAATGAAGGCAAGAGATCAGTGGTTCTGTCTTGAGACAGGACAGGAAACTCCTATCACACTTCTTCGTACCATTCAGGATATCGGAACAGGTAACGTAGGTCTTAACCTTGACACAGCAAACGTAATTCTTTACGGTAAGGCTAACCCCGTTGACGCTCTCAAGATAGTAGGCGATTATGTTAAATGTCTCCATCTTAAAGACGGCAAGTGGCCCACAGACGGTCACAACCTCGGTGAGCAGGTACAGATAGGCGAAGGCGACGTTGACTTCCCTGCTGTTATTAAGGGACTCAATGAGCACGGCTACAGAGGTCACTTCACCATTGAGCGTGAAAGAGGCGACACGGACGAAAGAAAGCGTGATATACTCGAATCTAAGAATATGTTTATGGATCTTACCTCACAGTATGAGTGGGATCCCGAATAAAGGAGAAAACAATGGCAGACATGAAATTTGGTGTAATGTCCACCTGGCGCGGCGATTACACAGATGACAATCTTGAGGATATGTTCCGACTTGCCCGCGACCTCGGCTTTGACAGCATAATGTTTTGTGCGCTCTTTACAGACGAAACAAAACAACAGTTCATCGAAAGAACAGAGGAAGTAAAGGGCTACATTGAAAAATACGGCATCGAAATCAATGCTATTTGGGCAGCTTGGGGACAGCCATGCTACTGGAACTTCTACGAAGGACAGCACACTATCGGTCTTGTTCCTCCCGAATACAGAGAGAGAAGAATGAAGTACATTCTCAACGCTTCCGACATTGCTCAGCTCTGGGGTGTTAAGTATATAGTAACGCACTGCGGTTATATTCCCGAGAATCCATATGACCCCAAGTATACTTCCTTCATTCCCATGATGAAATATATTTGCGGAACACTCAAGGCAAGAGACCAGTGGTTCTTGCTTGAGACAGGACAGGAAACTCCGGTTACTCTGCTTCGTACCATTCAGGATATCGGAACAGGAAACGTAGGTCTTAATCTTGACACAGCTAACATCATTGCTTACGGCAAGGCTAATCCCGTTGATGCCATAAAGGTTGT
The DNA here is from genome assembly GCA_964650465.1 of uncultured Oscillospiraceae bacterium. Classification (GTDB taxonomy): domain Bacteria; phylum Bacillota; class Clostridia; order Oscillospirales; family SIG627; genus RGIG6353. The sequence continues at coordinate 7,007 of CAZYTA010000003.1, forward strand.
AGGTGATTATGTTAAGTGTCTCCACCTCAAAGACGGACATTGGCCTACCGACGGACGTTTCCTTGGCAAGGAAGCTCCTATCGGTCAGGGCGAGGTTGACTTCCCTGCCGTTATCAAGGGACTCAACGAGCACGGCTACAGAGGACATCTCACAATTGAGCGTGAAATTCAGGAAGGCAGTGAGCGTAACAAGGACATCCTTGAAGCTTACAAGCTGATTAAGGGCTATGCAGACCAGTATGAATGGGATCCTGAGTAATAGTCACTAAAAATGGCATACAAATCTCATCAGAGATTTGTATGCCATTTTTGTTATATTTTTAATGCACAAAGTATTCCGTAGTGGTCTGAGGGATATTTGCCGTCAAAGGTTTGGTCAAGGATTACTTGCGATACAGGAGTTACCTTATCATTTACAAAACAGAAGTCGATATGGAAATTATCTGTTAGTTCCTTGAAATAATAGCCGTGATAAGTAGTTCTCATATCCTTTGCAGTTGCGGCGTTAACATCGGTAAAGTGTTTTGTGAGTACAGGATAGGCTTTGTAGCTCGGGGTCAGATTAAAGTCTCCTGTAAGTACGGTGGGAAGGTCAGCAATGGATTTTGCTCTCTTAGCGATGAGCTCAGCCGATTTTGACTGTGAGTCATCACCGAAGCCGAAATGTGTATTCATATAAAGAAGCTTTTCGTCTGTTGCCTTGTCCTTGAGTATTGCCCAAACACAAATGCGATAACAGTGGTAGAGCTCGTCATAACCGCCCGACATTTCATCTGGGGTATCGGAAAGCCAGAAAACTCCCTTGTCAAGGCAGTCAAATCTGTCTTTTTTCCATAAAATCGGGCATGATTCAGGGTCTTTTCGTTGTACAAGATACATTTCGTATTTATCAAGATAATCCTTTTCGATTATCTTCTCCCAATCGAGCTGACACTCCTGAAAGCCTATTATATCGGCATCACAGGAATCGAGTATCTTTTTTAGTCTGGGGGCTCTTTCGGCAATGGAATGCCCTTCGGGGTCATTTGCACAGCGAATATTGAAGCTTATAACTTTTATATCCATATTGTTCTCCTAAGTAAAGTAATAACCGAAAAGAATTCGGCTCTTTTCGGTTATTATACTATTTGTTTTATTTAATGTCAATAGCTTCTCTGAGCTTTTGGGTACTTTCGGACATATCCATTCCCTTTGCGAAGATACTTGATGTACCGGCTACAAATATATTAGCGCCTGCTTCACTCATCAGCTTTGCATTTTCAAAGCTTACGTTTCCGTCCACTTCAATTTCAATGTGTGAATAGCCGTTTGCATCAAGGTAATTACGAAGTGATGTTATCTTTTTTAAGGTGGAGTGTACAAGCTTTTGTCCCGCAAAGCCCGGATTTACGGTCATAACAAGAACAGCATCAATATCATCAAGGATTGCTTCAAGTACATTTATGGGAGTTGCGGGGTTAATTGCAACCATTGCCTTTGCACCGCGGTTTTTTATAGCCAAAACAGCCTTATGGAGATGTGCTGTTGATTCGTAATGTATGGCAACATAGTCACCCTCTCCGAATTCAAACCAATCCAGCTTGCTCTCAGGCTCGTTTATCATGAGGTGAATATCCAAAGGAATGGAAGTATTCGCCTTAAGCTTCTTTACAAAATCCGTACCAAGTGTAAAATTGGGCACAAATCCGCCGTCCATAATATCAACGTGTATGTATTCAATTCCGTTTTCCTCAAATGCTTTTACGCTTTCGCCAAGCTGGAAGAAATCGGCACACATAATCGATGGTGAGATTTGCTTTTTCATTTCAGTTCTCCTTATTCATTATCAGCATTACTTTGTTGAAAAACTCTGTTCTGTTTTTCATTAACTCAAAAGCAGTGTTTACGTCGTCAAGAGCAAACTCGTGTGTTATGAGGGGCTTTACATTTATTCTGTTTTCCGACAGTGCCTTAATGCTCTCGCGCCAGTCATTTTCAATGTCATTATATGAGGAATTCCAAGTGCCGAAGAGCTGTAATTCCTTTCTGAGAATGTGCCAATAAGTGTTTTGCGACATTGCCACATCTCCTGCGGGATTTCCCATAAGCACCATTCTGCCGAAGGGCTCTATGGCTTCAAGACAACGTGCAAGGGCGTTGGAGTTGCCTGTTCCTTCAATGACACAGGTAATTCTTTCACCTTCTTTGTATTGGAAAAATCCCATTTTCTCGGCGAACTCTACCTTGCGTTCATCAATGTCAAAGAAATACACTTTATCGGCACCGAAAGAGGTTGCCCACTGTGCGGCTATGATACCTATAGGTCCTGCTCCCGATATTAGTAAGCTGTCACCTTTTTTGATGTTAAGCTTTTTGACAGCATGGCGGGCAACGGAAATGGGCTCGCACATTGCTCCCTCTCGGTAGCTGAGACTGTCGGGCATTTCGACAATATTCCAGCGTTTTATCGGAAGATATTCTGTCATACCGCCGTCACGTCTTGAACCGTAGTAATCGTAGCTTTTACAGGTTGCATAATTTCCCGACTTGCAGGAATCGCACTCAAAGCAAGGCAACAGCGGAAAAACTACAGCCTTTTTACCTGTAAGCTTGTCCTGCGGGTCGTACACTACCTTGCCTGAAAATTCATGACCGATTACGGTAGGAAAGTGATATGTACCCTTTGTGTATACTCTGGGAACGTCACTTCCGCAGATACCGCAGGCTTTTACTTCCAGAAGCACCTCGTCATCAAGTACGGCGGGTATTTCCTTTTCTTCCACACGAAGGTCACATATTGCATGAAGATTTGCACATTTTGTTGTTTTTTTCATATTATCCTCTTTACATTCTGTTTTTTTGTATTATAATGTAAACGAAAGCAAATGACAACAATTGGCGGTTATATTGATAAAAGCAAACTTTTTACGCAACCATACGAATAAATACGAAAGCAAACGAAAGGAATATTCATGTACGATCTGGAAAGACAAAATCTGATTATAGAGATTTTACAAAAAAACAAAAGCATAAGTGTAGCAAAGCTTTCGGAGTTACTATATGTAAGTCAGCCGACAGTCAGACGGGATCTTGGCATATTAGAGGAGCAAGGAGCGGTAATGAGGACACACGGAGGTGCGGTATTGCGTGATACTCAAAACCGTGAGATACCCTTAATGTGGCGTGAAAGCCAAAACAATCTGTCCAAAAAAATAATTGCAGAAAAAGCATCGGGGCTTATCGATAACGGCAGTGTTATATTTTTGGATGCCTCCTCAACTGTATCCTATCTTGTGCCTCACCTCGAAAAGCTCAAGGATATCATTGTTGTCACAAACAGTCCGAAAACATCCATGAAATTAGGCGAGCTGGGAATAAAGAACTACTGCACGGGCGGTCTTATGCTTGTACATTCTGTTGCGTATGTAGGAAGCGAGGCAGAACGTTTTATATCTAATATAAATGCAGATATCTTCTTCTTTTCAAGCCGAGGATACACCGAGGACGGAATGATAACCGACTCGTCGGTGGAAGAAGCATCGGTAAGACAGGCAATGCTGAAAAATTCCGCTAAAGCCTGCTACCTCTGCGACAGCAGTAAAAAGGGTAAAAAATACATGTATAACATCTGCCGTGTTGATGATGTTGACGAAATTATAACAGATTAAAGCGGCGAGGTCGATTAGAAATATTTTCGACATATTAATGCTTTTTGGGTTAGATTTGGGAAGGGGTACTTTGCTGAAAAGTACCCCTTCCCAAGAAATTTTATTCGTTTTCTGTCTCTCCCAAGTCCTCTCGCATTTTCAGCAAAGGCTTGTCACATTTAATTTTCTGACGCGGCTCGCCCTCAAATCTGCATATGGGATGGTACAGACAGTAGGAGCAGGCTGAGCCTCCGCTGTTGTTTTCCTCTATCGGGTCGGCTTCTATTCTGCCTGCCTTCATATCATCCATCACGTTCCTGAAAAGCATATCGATGTAACGCTGAATAATTCCGAATTCCTCAACGGTGGCAAGTGTTGAAGAAGCGCTTGAAGCATATTCGTCAAGCTTTTTATCGTATTTCAAGCCTACAAACCGCTTTTCCTCTCCGATTTCCATAGCATCAATAATACGGCGGTCATCCAGATACATTCCGCTTCTCATAAGCTTTTTGTCTATCTGTGCCCTTAGTACACAATCTCCAAGCTCTTTATCTGTGGGCTTGAATTCTTCTTTGGATGCAGGCATATACATAATACCTGCTTCTGCTCTTGGGTTCTGTGACGGCGTATTTGTAAAAGCGTACAGATATATGAGCATTTGCAAATTCATACCGTTGATAACATCCTCAAGAGAAAAGCTTTTTCCTCCTGTTTTGGTCTTGTAGTCAACCACTCTGATATACTCTGTTCCCGTGTCATCAATGTAGCTGTCAACTCTGTCAACCACTCCGTAGAAGAACAGCTTTCCTCCGTCGTTCAGCTTAACCTCATATGGCTTTACCACATCCGAATCACGGATATTTTCTTCAAAGTATCTGGGCTTGAACAGAGATGAAGAAAACTCTTCTCTGATGTTTTCTATTATAAGCAGCACAAATGAACATATATTATCCATAAGATATTTATATTTCGGGCTGTTTTCGTTTATATTGGAAGCCACAGCTTCAATATACTCGGCGGCACACTTTACGGTAAGCTCTTCTATCATATCACGCGGAGCCTCGGTAATGCTTTGTCCCGATTCCGTCAGGCTTTTTAAAACGGTTTCCAAAATTTTATGTACATAGCTTCCGATTTCGGCTCTGCTGAATTCAGCCTTCTTACGGGTACGAGCATTCATCATGTATTCTACAAAATAAGAAAAACGGCATTTCTCATACCTTTCAAGGCGGGATTGAGTAAGATTGTATTCAAAAGGAATGATATCTGTGTCAAGCTCTATTCTGAATGGCTTTTGAGTACGGGCGGCAAAATCCTTAAGCAACATTGCTTCCTTGTAAAACTGTTCGTCTTCTCCTGTGAAGCAATCGGACATATCTGCATCGCATGCGACCAGGTATTCTCTGAGCTCATGGGGAACAACAGGTATAACATCGGTATTTTCCTCAATTTCGGTTCCCAGTGTTTCTTTTAAGTATGAGTAGAAATAGGACGGCAAGGAAACTGCCTTTGCGCTTTCTGATGAAGAGGTATGAAAAACAAAGTGCAACGATTGAGATGGACGAAGGACAGCCAAAAGGAAATGAAACGCTTGGTCCTTAAGTTTATCCTCGGCACTGTCATCAAGCTTTATGTCATTTTCATACAGCCACTTTTTTTCACTTTCGGTAAACACCGACTTTGATTCGGATGCAGACGGAAATACGCCTTCATTAAAGCCGATAAAAAACAAATGCTTTATGTTTTTATTCCGCACAAATTCCACATCGCCCATTTCAACCTCGTCAAGAGAGGATGGAATTTTGCCAAAGGAATAATCGGAAAGCACCAGCCGCAAATACTTTATAAAACGGTCCTTACCGATACTCAGTTCTCCTGCTCCTTCTACCATAATATCAAGAGAATCCAGCAAGGAGTTCCATGCGCTTATTTCGTCATCAAAATCAGCTTCACCAAAGCTTTGGGCAAGCTCTGCATTATACTTCCCCACTTGTTTTGAAAGCGAAAGGTCATCAAAGAATCCAACTAAGCTTTGTGCTTTTTTCAAAACAGAAGAACGGTCCGAAAAGCCCTCCTCCAGTTTTTTCAGAGGCGGAAATACCTTATGTCTTGCCCTGTTGACAATTTCAAGCTCTGCACGGTCGGTTGAGGTGAGCTTTTCCACATACCCTCTTGGATGCATAGTCCATTCTTCCTCGGAATACCAGCTTTTTTTGCCAATATTCCACAGAGTTATATAATTCTCAAGAAGATAGGCTTCATCCTCGGTGAGACCAAGATAATTGCTTTTCAGATAGCTCTTCATATGCTGAGAATAAAACGACGAATTAATTACATCCAAAGCAGACAGAACCAATGAAATAACGGGCATCTGCACTATACTTCTTTCGGTACAGTTCAAATGTGATATTCCATAGCTGTCAAAGACATTTTCCAGATTTGAAGCGTAGCTTGCAATATTTGCGGCACATACGGCAATCTCCGAAAACCTGACACCGTTTTTAACAAGCTTAACTATCTCTCTGGCAACAAATACGCATTCTTCATACGGCGAGCCTGTTCGTGTCACGGTCACTCCGTCAGAATTGCCAAAACAGATTTCTTCGCCTGTCGTTATTGCTTGGGATAACGCCTTTATGCCTTCATTGACTGTGCGGTAATTTTTCTTCAGCTCTGTGCATGTATACTCAATTGAATTCTTTTCTGCTCTTTGACGGAGTATATCAAATGCATATGATGTCTTTCTGAAAATCTCCTCGGGGTCCGGTCTTGCCATGGAAAGCGTAACTGTCATTTTATTACAGCTTTTCATTATTTTTTCCATTACATCGTACTGAGGTACCGTAAAGTCATAAAAGCCGTCAACAAAAACATAAGTATTCTCAAAAAAATCAAAATCACCAAGTGTCTCGGCAAGACGTACAATATCATCGGTTGTATCGGTAATGTTATCCTTTAATGCTTTTTCATATGCGGAAAATATTGCCGCAAAGTCGTCAAGCTTCTGATACAGTGCCGCTCCGCCGCTGTCTTTTTCGGAAAGCTTATTTTTTACTTTTACTATATCGGCGCTGTGAATTCCTCTGCTTCTGAGGGTATCCATTTCGGTACGCATAAGCTGAACGTATTTCGTATCACCCGAAACATTTGCAAAGGCAGGACACGCAGATTTCATACGCTCCAATATAACAGCTGTCATAATGTCCTTACCGGCTTTATCTATGTATTTGTATGTCATACCGCCTGCTTCTCTGAACACACGGTTGGCAAGTCTTGAAAAATTAATAACCTCAACACAAGTATTAATTTTGTTTTTGCATACCTCAAGGAGTTCAAATTCCATTTTGACACTTTCCTGCTCGGGTACAATTACATATATCTTTTTTTCTTCGTTTCTGTCAATCAGCTCTTTAATTTCGCTTATTACAGTATGCGTTTTTCCGTACCCTGAGGGTGCCAATATAAATGAGAGCAAAAAATCATCTCCTTAAACTATTGAATAAATGCGTTTTGTGTGTTATACTTATTGTATATTCTATCGAAAGTGATGTTTTTATGAAAAGATTAAAAGAGTACCTGAGCAATTGCGAAAAGCGCTGTGCTCAATATTTTGAAGCTTATCCCAAAGACGATATAGAGCCGCCCGAGCTTAAGCTGGGTGCAACCGAATATTTTTTAAGGGGCGGCAAAAGACTTCGCCCCGGCTTCCTGTCGCTTGCGGCAGGGGCTATGGGCGGAGCAACTGCCGAAAGTGCTGTGACTCCCGCAATGGTCAGCGTAGAACTGTTTCACACCTTTACTCTTGTGCATGACGACATTATTGACAATGACAGCACAAGAAGAGGCGGAAAGAGCGTACATATTCTTGTCAAAGACCTTTTTGACGGCTTTGAAGGAGCAGAGGACTACGGAAGAGATGTTGCCATACTTGCAGGTGACACACTTCATGCAATGGCTGTTAAAATGCTTCTTGAATGCAAAGGCTTTTCACCCGAAACAGTTATCGGTGTTTTGAAGCTTCTTGAAGGCGAATGTATAAATCAACTGCTTGCGGGCGAAACAAATGACACAAGAATGGGTCTTATCAAGCGTGACGGCTTCGATGTCGGAAGCAGCGAGGAAACCCTTGAGGTCATGCGCCGAAAAACAGGAGTGCTTTTTGCATACAGTGCAAAGGCAGGCGCCATGTTCGGTCTTGATACAGATGATGCGCAAGCCAAAGAGGTTTTGGCTTTGGGAGACTTTGCCATGCTGTGCGGCATTGCTTTTCAGCTCAAGGATGATATACTCGGAATAGTTTCCGACGAAAAGACCCTTGGCAAGCCCATAGGCTCTGATATCCGCGAGGGCAAAAAAACAATTATACTGCAGGAGTCCTATAAAAACGCTTCCCCTGCCGAAAGAGCGCTGATAGAAAAAACAGTAGGCAATCACAACGCAAGTGCCGCCGATATTGAAGAAGTAAAGAGAATATTCCTTGAAAGAGGCGGTTTGGAAAGTGCCGAAGCGTTGGCAGAAAGCTACATTGACTGCGCTATGAAAGAGCTTGCGAAAATCAAAAGCTCACAATACACCGAAATTCTCTGTCTTGCCGCAAAATTCATGTCTGCAAGAAAGCTGTGAGGGTAAAATATGAAAAAGCTTTGTTCCCTTATATTTTTAATTATAACACTTTTATCGCTTACTGTCAACGCAGATAACTTTTTCGAGGACGGTAAAAATATATATTCCGACCATGTTTACATGGTAAACACCGACACGGGTAAGGTTGTGTATGAGTTTGAAAGCGAAAAGTTTATATATCCGGCATCTCTGACAAAGGTAATGACTTGTATTCTTGCAATCGAGCATTGTGAATCCCTTGATGAAACAGTAACAATACCGTCGGGCATTTTCGACGATATTTACGCTCAGGGCGGTGCTAATATGTCCTTGAAATACGGAGAAGAAATAAGTGTCGGTGACCTGATACGTGCAACAATGATACGCTCTGCCTGTGACTCTGCAAGCGCATTGGCGTATTATGTATCGGGAAGCGTTGAGGAATTTGCAAAGCTGATGAACAGCAAGGCTATGGAAATCGGAGCCGCCAACACGCATTTCGTCAATGCACACGGTCTCCACGAGGACAATCACTATACCACCGCAAAAGATATGTACTTAATTGCGGAATATGCCTTGAAAAACCAAACCTTCTGTGATATAATAAGCCAGTACAGTTGCACGATACCTGCTACAAACAAATCAGATGAACGAGTGCTGTACACAACGATGGACATAGAAAATCCCGAAAGTCCCTTGTATTATCCCTATGTAACGGGAGTCAAGTCGGGATTTACAGATGAAGCCGGCCGTTGTCTTATCACCAAGGCAACTAAAAACGGAGAAAGCTATCTGCTTGTAACGCTGGGCGCAAACCGTGACAGGTACTATGAAGGCAACATGGCATTTACAGATGCTGTGACACTTTTTGAATACCACTTTGCACAGTACTCAATTAAAACCGTTCTTGAAGCCAACACTGTATTGGGTTCCGTCAGTGTTGAAGGCGGCACAGAAGAGTTTGTTGAGGTATCAGCCGATGGCTCTGTTGAAACACTTGCAGCACTTGACGAAAAGCCGATTATCTCTCTTGACTACAACAAAGAGGTTAAGGCTCCTATAAAGTCAGGTGATGTTCTGGGAAGTGTAACCGTAACCATCGGAGAAGAAAGCTTTACAAAAAATCTCATTGCTTTTTCAGATGTTGAGAAAAAGAGCAACAAATCCCTTCTTGAATCCTTTAATAAAGGAAACAAAACAGCAACCGCAATGGATATAGCATCTATTGCACTCATCATCATAAGCGTTGTTGTGCTGATTGTATTTCTATCAAAGATTTTCAAAAAAGCGGCGAGTCGCCGCTGACATTGCTCGCCTATCCTTGCCTTGACAATAATCCAACAGAGTAAAACGGCGAGGTCAATTTAAAGCAATTTCCTATAATCTAATAAACGTGCTGATTTTTTCAGCACATATCTTCCCTTAGCTCATCCGGATAGAGCGTCAGATTCCGATTCTGAAGGCGGCAGGTTCGAGTCCTGTAGGGAAGGCCAAAAACAGGCATAGCGCCATTGGTGCTGTGCTTGTTTTGTTTTCATACAGGGCTCGAACCTCGGGGAGGGACGTAGCGTTAAAAAAACAGTCCGGTGGACTGTTTTT
>CAZYTA010000003.1:16933-96267 GCA_964650465.1 uncultured Oscillospiraceae bacterium
TTGCCCGAGGAGTGAGCAGACCGACGGGATGCGTCGAGTCCTGTAGGGAAGGCCACAAAACAGGCATAGCGCCATTGGTGCTGTGCTTGTTTTGTTTTCATAGAGGACTCGAACCTCGGGGAGGGACGTAGCGTTAAAAAAACAGTCCGGTGGACTGTTTTTAGCTACGTGTCCGAGGGCTTTGCCCGAGGAGTGAGCAGACCGACGGGATGCGTCGAGTCCTGTAGGGAAGGCCAAAAAATAACGGACTTTCAATGAAGTCCGTTATTTTTATCCAATCCGAAGGATTGGCATGAAATCGCCGTCAGGCGGATGGCATCACCGTAGGTGTATGGCATCACGCTTTAGCGTGTATTCCATTCGGATTGATTCCATGCATCACTTCGTGATGATTCCATACCGCAGACAAGCTGCGGATTCCATACACGCCGTTGGCGTGATTTGCTAACGGAAGGCACGCGCAAATGAACGAGATTGCGCTATGTTGTCGGGAGAAAGGGATTTTTTACTATTGACAGTTTTGACTATCGGTGCTATACTACCTTTAGGAGTATTCAATGAGACATCGTAAGACTCGCGATTTTCATCATCGTATCTTACACCGTCCAAGGACATTCCTGAAGATGCATCTGATGAGGTACCGTGTGATGAGTCAAAATTGACAGGTTGCACATCACCCAAGGTTGCATCCTTTTTTATTCCCCAATTATATATTTGACTTTCGGGAACGTGATTTTGACCTTGGGTAACATCCCTAACGGCAATTCTTACACCTACAGTTTCATCACTTATTTGTACAGGGGTATAAAAATAATTCCACCTGTACACGTTAGGGTCTGAATCATAATCGGGTGTGGAATACAAATAACGTGCATTTTTAAAAATCTCTTCTGTTGTATATAGCATATTTGCTTTATCTTCGGTTATCTTTTCAAGGACTTCATTTATTCCTGTGCTATAAAGTTTAGCTTCCAACACTTTACCGTGTACTTCAAATTCAAATGACTGGTTTTTTAAACCACTTAAAAATTGCCGAAGATTGTTTTTGAGCTTAGCCATCGATTCTTTTAACAGAGCTGTGCGTTCTTTCTTTTTTACTTCACGCAAATTAGGAAAAGACTCTGCTACACTTGCTCTTACTCCATCAGAAACAACAACTACATTTCCTTCTTTTACCATACGGCTATGAGTTTCGCGCATTATGTTTAGTTTTGTTTCATTATCACTATAATCAACATTTCTCCACACGTCGCTTTTGCTATTAGCAAATTCCTCCATACTCATATGTGCAGTTGTGTGGTTTTCTGCGGGCACTATATTAGGACGATAAGCTATATTGTCCCCCGTGTAGTTACCTATAGGAGCTATAGCTTTTTCTGAAAGGGACATTTTGGTATTGACTTTTTTGTTTGGTTGTGGTATAGTATCATTGATGAACGGGGTGTCATGCGTGAAGGTCACTATACGGCCAGATCCGACTTGATACTTTCCGTTCATTTTCTTTTTATCGTATACTACTTCGTTGTTTGCTAAATACTTTGATAAATCATCAGGTTCGAACTGTGTGACAACAATATTATAGTATCCTTCGTTATACCCGTTCATGTATTGCTGATGTTTGTAATTTTTCTTTGGATCTTTGTCGCTTGCAAAGTCAATCGAAACAACAATCTTCTTGTTTTTTTCATTATAGAAAGATACCACCATAGCATATCTTCCATTATTTTGAAGAACAATATAAGCAGGATGCCCCATCTCTTTTGATATAGCAACAATATCGTCAGGAGTAAGATTGTGAGGGCGTTTTCCTCCGTAAGAAGTCCCGTCATCTTCATCCATATTTTGTCTCAAATGCTCTACTTTAGCTGCTAACGGAACAGACATAACATTATATTTACCCTCGGAATGTTCGTAAACAACACTTCTAAAGAATTCAGGAGTAGAAATTCTCAAAGGAATATATGTAGAATCTTCTAAAACACCGTATAGAGTATCATAAAGTAAAGAGTAAAGGTCCTCTTCTGTCAAGTCCTCAGCATTTTTTACATCTTCGCTTTTCTTACTCTCTTTGCTTACGGAATATTTTAACCTATTATCTATTGAAGCCATGTTCAGTTCTTTATACGCCCTCTCGAACAGCATTTTTGCCTTTTCCAGCCGCTTCATTTCCTTTGAACCTGCGGTTGCAATTCTTGCGAGGTATTTTATCTCATTGAACACTTTTTCAAACAGATTGCGATTTGAGGTAAGGTGGTTTACAAAGTCCGCATCCGAGAAGATAAAGTCACCTACAAGGTCGGCTGTCAGCTCTGCCTCTACGTCGGCATTCTTGCCCTCGTAGAGCTTCTTTATTGTTTCGAGTCTGCTGTCTCCCCCCTGTGTAGTGCTATAGCTTTTTCTGAAAGGGATTTTTTACTATTGACAGTTTGTGTAGGTTGTGATATGTTGTCCTATCAATACAAAAACGTACAGGATTTTTGTCCTGTACGTTTTTACGTTATCTTTCTTCTCTGAAATATGAAAGTCCAAGTGATGCGGGGGGATGGTTTTCCTTCTTGTTACGGATTGAAGTTATAATGAGAATGACAATGGTTGCAAGGTAAGGGAGAAGCTCATATATCTCCTTAAGCTCACGGCTGATACCCGTTGTGGTAATACCGAGCATATAAAGAGCACCAAAAAGGATAGAGCCTACAATAGCAACCACGGGCTTCCAGAGTGCGAAAATAACAAGGGCTATAGCAAGCCAGCCTCTGTCACCGAAGCCGTTGTTAGACCAGTTACCTGTGTACTCGAACACATAGTAAAGACCTCCCAGTCCTGCAATTACGCTTCCGATACAGGTAGCCATATATTTATACTTAGTAACATTTACGCCTGTAGCATCTGCTGTTGCGGGGTTTTCGCCTACGGCTCTGAGATGAAGTCCCACCCTTGTGTATTTGAGCACATATCCTGCAATAATTGCAATTATTATACCTACATATGTCAAAAATCCGTATGACAGGAACCAATCTCCAAAGAAGCCAAGCTTGTCGGCAAACGGAGGAGTCATCTTAAAATACTTGCTAATGTTACCCAATGAAATATTGGCTGTCTGAGAACCGATAATCTTGGTAAGAGAGCCGCCGAAAAAGTTGCCTATACCTACACCGAAGGTAGTGAGAGCGAGACCTGTGACATTCTGGTTTGCTCTGAGAGTGATAACCAGGAAAGAATATATCAATCCCATAATAAGAGAGCCCAAAATTGCAGAAATGAGTGTAATAGCTATAGCAACGGCAGGAACAATAGCCGCTGAACCGACTGTGTGTTCATAAAGGGTAGCACCTATAACACCGCTGATAGCACCAACATACATTATACCCGGGATACCAAGGTTAAGATTACCTGATTTTTCGGTAAGTATTTCGCCCGTAGCACCGAAAAGAAGGGGCATTGCCTGACGTATAGCGCCTTGAATAAATACAGACATTTATCTTACCTCCTTTGAATGCTTGCGTGTTTTAAGCTGATAATTTATAAAGAATTCGCTTCCTATTATAAAGAAAATTACTATACCTGTAAGTATCTCCGAAAAGTCATCATTGAGACGGAAGGTTTGAGTTATTTCTTTTGAGCCAAACTCAAAGAACACCAACAGAAGAGATGTGATAATCATATAAACAGGGTTGAACTTTGCAAGCCATGAAACCATAATGGCTGTAAAACCTCTGCCGTCGGCTGTTTCGGGGGAAACAGTACCGTCCTTTCCGCTGACAAGAAGGAAGCCTGCAAGACCGCAGATAGCACCCGATATGAGCATTGTACGGATAACAACCTTTTTTACGTTGATACCGATATAATTTGCGGTATTTTCGCTTTCACCGACTACCGATATTTCATAGCCCTGCTTGGTATAATTGAGATATATATACATTACAAGCGTAAGCACTGCGACTGTAAGAATAATGATAAGATGCTCGTTGTATACTCTGGGAAGTCTGCCTATCTTATATGGAGATACTATCTGGGAGCCAAAGGTGTTTTCCCACTGGAAGCCGATAATTGAAAGCGTGATAAGTCCTTTTGCAACATAGTTCATCATCAGAGTGAACAGAGTTTCGTTAGTCTTGAAAAACGCAAAGAAAACAGCGGGAATAAGTCCCCATATTGCACCTACAACAAGAGCGGCAACAAGAGATATGAGAAGGAGAACAATCTCCGACACCATGCCGGACATAAAACGTACAACAGCAAATGTGGCAAGACAGCCCATGAGAACCTGTCCTTCTGCACCGCAGTTCCAGAAGCGCATCTTGAATGCAGGAGTTACAGCAAGCGCAACGCAGAGAAGTAACGCTACATCACGGAACAAACGCCATATAATTCTGTCAGTGCCGAAAGCACCCTTGAACATTGCAGCCCATACCATAACGGGGTTTTGCTTTGTAAGCAGAATTGTCACAACAGAACAGACAACAACTGCCGCAAGAATTGCAATTGCACGAATTATCCAAGCTTTCCACCACGGAAGTGCATTTCTCTTTACGATATGGAAAAGAGGCTCGTGCTTTTTAACTGTTTTTACATCATTCATTTTCACTTACCCCCTTATTCTTGGTCATGAGAAGTCCTATTTCTTCCTTAGTTACGTTTCTTGCATCTACAACGCCTGTGATTTTACCGGAAGCAATAACAATAATTCTGTCGCAAAGGTCAAGAAGCACATCAAGGTCCTCACCTACAAATATTACTGCTACTCCGCTTTCCTTCTGTTCGTTGAGAAGATTATATATTACATATGATGAATTGATATCAAGTCCTCTTACAGGATACGCCGCCATAAGTACCTTGGGATGTGAAGCAATTTCACGTCCTACGAGCACCTTCTGAACATTACCGCCCGAAAGCTTACGCACAGGGGTTTTTACATCGGGAGTGGCAACCTCAAGGTCATGAACTATTTCTTCGGCAAGCCTCTTGGGCTTTGCTCTGTTAAGAAATATGGAGTTGCCCTTCTTGTAGCTTCTGAGCATCATATTGTCGATAATATCCATATTGCCTACAAGTCCCATTCCCAATCTGTCCTCGGGAACAAAGGAAAGCCTTACGCCAAGCTCTCTTATCTGCTCGGGAGTACGCTTTCGGAGATTGAAGGTCTCTCCCTGCGGGGAATAGTATTTGATTTCTCCGTCGGTCAGAGGCTGAAGTCCCGCAATTGCTTCAAGAAGCTCTTTTTGTCCGCTTCCCGCAATGCCCGCAATACCGAGGATTTCTCCTGCTTTTGCCGTAAAGGAAATATTATCAAGAACCTTTACGCCTTCTGAATTTTCAGAGGATATATTTGAAACGATCAAGCGATCGGATGTGTCGTGAGGGGCAGTTCGGTTGATGTTGAGAGATATTTTTTTACCAACCATAAGCTCTGTGAGCTGAGATACCGAGGTTTCGGCAGTTTCCACCGTAGCGATGTGTTCGCCTTTTCTGAGAACCGCAACTCTGTCGGAAAGAGAAAGAACCTCGTTCATTTTATGTGTAATAATGATTATAGACTTGCCGTCGTCACGCATACGGCGGAGTACGGCAAACAGCTTGTCTATCTCCTGAGGAGTAAGTACCGCTGTGGGCTCATCGAGGATAAGAATATCGGCTCCTCTGTAGAGCACCTTAATGATTTCAACTGTCTGTTTTTCGGAAACCGACATTTCATATATTTTTTTATCGGGCGTAATGTCAAATCCGTATTTTTCAGTTATTTCAAGCACCTGACGGCGTGCTTCGGAAAGCTTATATCTCTTGCCGTCATCGATACCGAGAACAATGTTTTCGGTAGCGGAAAATACATCAACCAGCTTGAAATGCTGATGAATCATACCGATATTGTATCTGAAGGCATCCTTGGGAGAAGCAATCAAAGCCTCTTTACCGTTGACAAAAATCTGTCCTTCATCGGGGTAATATATTCCCGAAATCATATTCATAAGCGTTGTTTTTCCGCTTCCGTTTTCTCCGAGAATAGCCATTATCTCTCCGCGCTTGACACTGAGATTTACATTATTGTTTGCCAGTGTTGTTCCGAAGCGCTTTGATATGTTTTTCAATTCGATAGCGTATGTATTATCCACAAAAATACCTCCGTAAAAAGCGGCGAGCCGCCGCTGACAATTCTCGCCTATCATATCCTAATTATGCCCGCAAACAAGGTAAAACGGCAAGATTGCTTTCGAGAAATTTTCTATTATAAAAAAATTGGAAAAGAGGCGGGCTTTTGCCCGCCCCCAAAACGTAGTGAATTAGTTGAGAAGAGTGATACCGTCGATGTCAAGGTCGAAGTAAGGAGCTGAACGCTTCTCGGACTCATGATAGTAGCCATCGCTTACTACCTTGGTTTCCTTCTGCCATGTGTCATCTGTGTCAACGTCTGCAAGAGTCTCTTCGTCAAGAGCTACGCCGCCTACAGTAAATGTGTCGGTTGCGAATACCTTGAGAGTGCCTTCCTCGAACTGAGCCTTAGCAGCATCGATTGCTTCCTGTGTGCCTGCTGCTGCAACTGCTGTGTTGAGGTCTGTAAGCTTAACAGAACCTTCCTTGATACCGCCGCACCAGTCGGTGGGTATCTCGGTGCCGTTCTGAACTGCAGTAATCATAAGCTCGAAGTAAGGAGCCCAGTCAATTCTTGAAGAAATGATATAAGTGTTGGGGCAAGCAGCCTGAGTTGTACCGTTGTATGATACGTTGGGAATGCCTGCTTCTTCACAAGCGGAAGGAGCGCCCATTGAGTCAGCGTGCTGGCTTACAAGCTTAGCACCGCGGCTGATAAGAACGTTTGCAGCTTCTCTTTCAAGAGCTTCATCGTACCATGAGCCTGTGAACTGTACTTCCATTGTTGCTGTGGGGCAAACTGATCTTGCGCCAAGGAAGAATGAAGTGTAACCGGACTTAACCTCTGCATAGGGATGTGCGCCAACGTAACCGATCTGAGCTTCTTCAGCTGTGAATTTGCCTTCTGCAATCATTTCGTTGAGCTTCATACCTGCTGCGATACCTGCAAGGTATCTGCCTTCGTAAATGGAAGCGAAAGCGTTGTGGAAGTTAGCAAGACCTGCTGTGTGAGCCATTGTACCTGTAGCGTGGCAGAACTGAACATCGGGGTTCTCTCTTGCCGCGTCAAGAAGGAAGGGCTCATGTCCGAAGCTGTCTGCGAAAATAACGTCGCATCCCTTGTCAACAAGGTCGATAGCGGCATCATAGCACTCAGAACCTTCGGGAATACCTGTAACCATGATTACCTGGTCATTGGTAAGGCCGAGCTTTTCCTGAACTGCCTTTGCAGCGTCCATGAAGTTTTTGTCATAAGTTGAGTTTTCATCGTGGAGGAAAATAAATCCTACCTTGATGTCGTCTGTAGCTTCATCACTGCTGCATGAAACAAATGTCATACACAAAGAAAGTGAAAGAGCTACTACCATAAGGATTGCTAAGAACTTTTTCATTTTTCTTTTCTCCTTGCCTTTTTGGCTAAATTTTATTGTAAAATTTCTTTTACATACACGTACTATTTTAACGAATTCGACATAAATTGTCAATAGGATTTTTGATATTCGTTGAATTAATTTCATTTTTATCAAAATGATTGACAAACCTATTTTTAAGGATTATAATTCTATTACATGGAAAATCGCATTAAATCAACCTCGCCGTTTTCCTCTTTTGGGCATATCCATGGGTTACAATAGGCGAGAATTGCCGCCGGCGGCTCGCCGCTTTTTTACAAACAGGTGATTTGTCCATAATTATCGTCGAATTGTTTATTGAACTTTCCGACGTTTTGGTTTAATATAGAATCAACGGAGCTAATGTAATGAACACAAGAATTTTACTGCTCAGACACGGTCAGAGTGTTGCAAATGTAGAAAAATTTTTTGCGGGACAGACCAATATTCCCCTGACCCCGCTCGGAGTCAGACAGGCAGAGCTTGCCGCAGAGTCCTTGAAGGACCTGCACATTGACAGGATATTTTCCAGCTCACTTGACAGAGCATATGACACCGCATTGCCCTTTGCAAAAATGAGGGGACTTGAGGTAGTGCGTATAAGTGACTTTATAGAGTGGGGAGCGGGCGACTGGGAAGGCATGCGCTTTAACACTCTGAAGGAAAGCTATCCCGAGGAATATTATTACTGGCGCAACGATATCGCAAATCTCACAATGCCAAACGGTGAAAGCGCCGTTCAGGTACGCCTTCGCATGGGAAAAGCTCTTGACAGACTGGCAGAGGAATGCTCGGGGCTGACCGTTTTGGTTGCCTGTCACGGAGGTGTAATAAAAACAGTTCCCTCTTATTTTGCACAGTGTGATGACAAAATATTTAACCGTACTTCTGTTCCGACAAATTGTTCAATAACCGAAATAGTATACGAAAACGGAGTCGGCAGAGTAGAAAGATATTCCGACGATACTCACTTAGGTGAGATGAAGAGCGATGCATTTATTATTTGAATATAAAAGGAGACAAAAAAATGAAAAGAGCTATAAGTGCATGGGCATTCCCCGGTACAATGACCTTCGAGGATATGTTCAGAAAGGCAAAGGAAATCGGATTTGAAGCAATTGAGCTTACAGTTGATGCAGTAGGCTCAAGCAGCCGTTCTCTTTCCACTGAATCGACCGAAAAGGATTTTGAAGAGATAAAAGGACTCATTGAAAAATACGGAATTGCAGTTGAAAGTGTTGCTTGCTCTACATATTGGAATAAGGCAATGTTCGGAAGCAATGACCCCAAAAAGAAGAATTTCGCAGTAGAGATGCTTCGCAATCACATAAGATGTGCCAAGGGTGTGGGTGCCGAAGCCATTCTCGTTGTTCCCTGCATTGACAGAGAAACAGGGCTTCTCAAGAGCTACGACAACACCATAAAGACCTTCCGTGAGCTTGAGGGCGAAATCAATGCTTCGGGAATTAAGATAGGACTTGAAAATGTATGGAACCGCTTCTTCTCCTCCCCTATGGATGCAAAGTATGTCATTGAGGGAATCGGAAACAAGAATGTAGGTATTTACCTTGATTTGGGTAATATGATAGTTATGAGCGATGCCGAATGGTGGATAGAGGTGCTTGCCGAACACATCATCAAAATACATGTTAAGGATTACAAGAGAGAAAACGGCAGGTACTACACAGGTGATGACTGCGACCTTCTCGAGGGTGATGTTAACTGGGAGGTTGTATGTCCTATGCTCGGCAAGTGCTATGACGGCGCTATGACAGCAGAGGTATTTCCCGGTGAGGGTGTTGACCCCGATGAATTCTACAAGTCGGTAAATGCGGCACTTGCAAAAATGATTGAAATGGCAAAATAATTTTTTGAAGGAAAATATATGAAAAAGTCAATAAACGCTTGGGCATTCCCCAACGAAATGACCTTTGCACAGATATTTGACACGGCAAAAAAATACGGCTTTGACGCCATAGAGCTTAATCTGGATGCTCCCGAAAGAAGCAAGCACAGTCTCACTGTCAAAACCACCGCCGAGGAAATTGCCGAAATCAAAAGTCTTATAAGCGACTACGGAATATCGGTAGAAAGTATTTCTTCGAGTTTGTACGGCAAGGTCGGTGCTTTTGCGAGCAGAGAGCCCGAGAAGAGAGACGAGGCAATAGCTCTGCTGAAAAAGCATTTACAGCTGGCACGGGATATAGGAGCTGACAGCATACTTGCGGTTCCTCATATCGGAAGCGGCTTGAGGCTGAAGGAAAGCCTTGACAATACCATTGAAGTATTCCGTTCAATTAAAAGCGAGATAGCGGGCTACAACGTAAAGGTAGGTCTTGAAAACGTGTGGAACTGCTTTTTCTCCTCCCCTTTTGACATAAAGTACGTACTTGACGGTATCAACGACTCCAATGTGGGACTGTATTTCGATGTGGGAAATATGGTAGAATTTGCCGACACCGAATGGTGGATTGACATGGTGGGCAAGTACATAGTGAAAGTACATGTAAAGGACTTCAAACGCGCGAAGGCGTACCGCTCGGGCGGAGCTTTCTGTGACCTTCTTGAAGGCGACCTCAACTGGGAAATGTCAATGCCCCTCCTTGCAAAGTATTATGACGGTCCGCTGACCGCCGAGCTTTCACAAGGAAGCAGAGATACCGACGAGTTTTATCCGAAGCTCTCCTCGGTGCTTGACAAAATAATCGAAATGGCGGGAGGAAAGTGATATGAAACGTTCAATTAATGCATGGGCTTTCCCCGCGGAGATGACTTTCAAAGAGATTTTCGCAAAAGCAAAGGAGCACGGCTTTGAATGCATCGAGCTCAATGTTGATGCTGTCGGTGCAAATGCACACTCCTTTAATTTCGATACACAAAATGAGATTTTTGACGAAGTAAATGCACTCAAGGAAAAGTACGGAATCCAGGTGCAAAGTGTATCTACCGGACTCTATTGGTCATATGGCACATTTGCTCATGAGGACAAAGAAAAGCTTGGCGAAGCGCTGAAAATACTCCGTACTCAGCTCAAATGCGCAAAGGCTGTCGGTGCCGACACATTGCTTGTTGTTACTTCCCCCGTGAAGGAGCTGGGACTTGAGAGAAGCTTTAACAACACGGTTCGGGTATTCAAAAGCCTTAAAGACGAAATTGCAGACTACGGTATAAAGATTGGTATTGAAAATGTAGGAAACAATTTCTTCACCTCACCCATGGACTTCAAGTATCTCATTGAGGCTATCGGTGATGAAAACGTGGGAATGTATTTTGACGTAGGCAACATGATGGATTATTCCTATCCCCAATGGTGGCTTGATATAATCGGTGAGTATATTTTGAAAATTCACGTCAAGGATTACAAACGAAACGGCGGCTGTCACACAGGCGGAGCTTTTTGTAAGCTTCTTGAGGGGGATGTTGACTGGGATGTGGTTTCCCCTCTTATTGCAAAATACTATGACGGTCCCATAACAGCTGAGGTATCTCCTGCCCCGGATCAAACTACAGACGAATTTTTAGCATCGGTAAACGA
This sequence comes from uncultured Oscillospiraceae bacterium, assembly GCA_964650465.1. Taxonomy (GTDB): domain Bacteria; phylum Bacillota; class Clostridia; order Oscillospirales; family SIG627; genus RGIG6353. The sequence continues at coordinate 27,944 of CAZYTA010000003.1, forward strand.
AGCAGTAAAAACTATAATTTACAAAGCAAAATAAATTTATAAACGAAAGGAATAAAATTATGAAAAAGTCAATTAACGCATGGGCTTTCCCTGCAGAGATGACCTTTGAGGAAATCTTTAAAACAGCAAAAGACTACGGCTTTGAGGCTATGGAGCTTAATGTTGATGCAGTAGGCGCCAACAAGCACTCTTTCAACTTTGAAACAACAGATGCTCAGATTGAAGAAGTAAAGGCACTTAAGGCTAAATACGGAATCGACGTACAGAGCGTTTCAACAGGTTTGTACTGGTCATCGGGTGCTTTCGCAAGCGAAAATCCCGAAAAGAGAGCAGAAGCTCTCAAGGTTATCAGAACTCAGCTCAGATGTGCCAAGGGCATCGGCGCTGACGGCATTCTTGTTGTTACCTGTGTTGATAACGAAATCGGTCTGAAGAAGAGCTTTGACAACACTATTGAAGTGTTCAAGTCTCTTAAGGACGAGATAGCAGAATCAGGTGTAAGAGTAGGACTTGAAAATGTATGGAACAACTTCTTCTCTTCTCCCATGGATGCAAAGTATGTTCTTGACGGAATCGGTGACAAGAATGTAGGTATCTACTTTGATATAGGTAACATGATTGAGTTCTCCGAGGCTGAATGGTGGATTGACATCATCGGTGAGTACATAGTAAAGGTACACATCAAGGACTTCAAGAGAAACGGCGGATGCCATGCAGGCGGAACCTTCTGCAAGCTTCTTGAGGGTGATGTTAACTGGGATGTTGCTATTCCCAAGCTTGCAAAATACTATGACGGTCCTATGACTGCTGAGCTTTTCCCTGCAGCAGATACAGACATGAATGAATTTTTTACAGAAATTTCCACAGCGCTTGACAAGATAATTGCAAAAGCATAAATTAAAGTGCGTGTCTTTTTGACACGCACTTTAATTCTTTGTAAATGTTTGTAAAGTTTGCTTGATTTTCCAAAAAATCGGTATATAATCTAAAAAGAGGTGACAAAATTGAACAAACTTAGATATAAGCTTCAATGCTTTATGATGGGGCGCTACGGAATTGACGAATTCTATTATCTGCTTCTGGCTTTATACACTGTACTTCTGATTGTAAACTGCTTCGTGCATTCAGCAGGTATAAGCATTGCGCTGTGGCTGATTTTGATTTATGCGCTGTACAGGATTATGTCCAAAAACATATCGGCAAGACAGAAGGAAAATGCTAAATTTCTTTTGTTAAAAAACAAAGCTTTAAAGGAATTCAGGCAAATCAAGGACAGAATAAAGGACAAAAGCCACATTTACAAAAAATGTCCCCACTGTAAGGCTACATTGCGTTTTCCCAGAAAAAAAGGAAAGCACAGCGCTGTGTGTCCCAAGTGTCATAAAGAGCTAAAGGTAAATGTGTATTTTGAATAATTCTCAAGACAATTGATACTTTGACGGCAAGATTCCCATGTGGTGTTTGAACACCCTTGTAAAAAAAGACAAGTTTTCAAAGCCGCAACTATATGCCGACTGAGATACCGAATATCCCGACGAAATATATTCCGCTGCACGTAAGCACCGATATTTATTCAAATACTCCACTACAGTCTGCCCTGTAATGCGCTTAAAATCACGACACAAGGCATACTTATCGGTATTAATGCCAACAGCAATATCAACAAGAGATATATGTTGATTATAATTATTCCTAATATAATTTATTGCCGATTTCACCTTGTCAACGGTTCTTGTGCTCACGGAAGATTCTTTCACAAATGAATAATTTTCACAAAGCTCAATGAGTATTTTCAAAAGTATCTCATTGAGCTTTGCTGTTTTATACAATACATCCGAACTGTACATTTCGCACAATTGAAAAAACAGTTCCTTGAGCTTAGTGCTCTTTATATAAGGCAAAAACAATTGACTGTTCAAATCTATCCCCATCTGTTTGCAAAAAGACGGACTGATAATCAAACAGCTGTAGGTGAGCTTTGTATCCGTGCCTGTGTAGTGAATTTCATTTGAATTTGCAACAATAATATCGTCCTTTTCAAATTTGTATTTTTCACCGTTTAAGAACACTGTTCCCTTCCCCGAAATACAAAGCTGTATTTCCAAATCTTCGTGCCAATTTTGCTCCTTGCTATACGAATACAATGTTCTTTCCAAATCCCTGTGCAGCACAAAAGGCAAACCGTTAACAGCCGAGCTGTATTCCTCAAATCGTGTTCCTATCATACAACCTCCAATATAGTGCTAATAATATCCAAAATAATCTATTGAAACTCACATTGAAATTCAATATAATAATAACACAAAAATTCAGAAGGTTCAAGAAAAAAATGACTATACTTGCACAGCTTTTTGGAATAGGAGCTACTTTATCGCTGTTTTTGATATATCAGCAAAAAAGCAGAAGGGGTATGCTTTGGGCAAAGCTTTCGGCAGATATTTTTTGGGTTATACACTATCTGCTTCTGGGCGGATATGCGGGAATGATTCCCAACGGTGTTGGAGTATTCCGTGAAATAATCTTTTTAAAGAGGAAAGAAAAACAATGGGCAAACAATGTTTTCTTCCCTGTTCTGTTCATATGCATTAACTTAACATTGGGACTTATATCCTTTGATGCATTTTATGATCTGCTTCCGATAACCGCATCATCTATTGTAACAATATCACTGTGGATAGACCGCCCGAAAATTACAAAGCTTATATCAATACCTGTATCGTCGGCATTTATGATATATGACTTTTTTGTGGGGTCGTATGTCGGTATAATAAACGAAGCAATTGCTATTGCTTCAATAATAATATATTTTATGAGGGAGAAAAAAGATGTTTGCAAATGATTTTATAACAGACAAAGAGCTTTTTTACAGTGAGGGCGCATTCATTGATGATGTTTCCCGTACAATTGATACTAATGCCTCGGAAGAAGCTGTAAAAAAAGGAGATTCTTTTGCAAGGGAGATAACAGCCCGTTTTGTATCGGATTTTGAAAAAAGCGGTGATAAAATGGCACATGTATCCACCTTTATGCTCATCGACGGCACAGTTTATATGACATATTATGCCAACACAAAGGAGCCGTCGGAGGACCCGAACAATCAAACAGCACGTTTGGTTTATGCATCCGCTGACGATATCGACAATAAGGTGTACATAGACATTCAAACCGCAGGTGACACAGTTTTTGGAAAACGTGTGGAAATGGTATACGACACCATTATGATGCAAAAGGATGCTGACACAATATATGTTATGTGGACAGCACGTGTGGAAGAAAACTATTACAGATTTTACTGTCCTTTTAGCATTTCGTCAAAAACATTGGGAGAAATCGGAGTAAACCGATTTAAAGCAGGAAACATCACAAATGACTTCAGCGCAACGGGCATAAGAAGTGCGCTGGCGGAAAATGATATCCCCTGCAAAAAAATGTTTTCGGACATAGGTATTATGCAAAAGCTGTCCTGCCGAGAAGAAAACGGAGTAAGCTACTATTACACAGGTACATACAGCGGAGATTTTACCGCAATAATAAAAAGCCGTGATCTCATCACCTGGGAATATGTTTCACAACCCGATTTTATCAATGACTCAAAGTGGGAAAATGCGACCTATGTTGTGGGAGATAAATGCTTTTATTTTGTTCGTCAGCAGGATTCGAACAAATACGGCTTTCTCACAGCTTATAATCTTACCGAAGGCACATGGGACAAGCCTGTACACATAGGCGACTGTCAATCACGTTCTGATTTCATTTATTATAAAGGCAATCTTTATCTGTTCCACGCACCTATTGACAGAAGCCATATCGGAATAGTAAAAATTGACACAGAAGATATTTCAAAAAGCGAAATACTTCTGCAAGCAAAAATGGACACAAGCTGTTTTTATCCCTTTGTTCAATATTATGGTAATACAATGGCAATGTCATATACCGTATCGAGAAAGCATATACGGCTTGCGCTCTTCGACCTCGAAAACTATATATAAATACATAAAACAGTCAGGACGGCAACGGCTTTCTTGACTGTTTGGCTTTTTAGTGGTAATATACAAAATAGGAAATGTATTTACCGAAATATGAAATTGACTTTCCTCAGGATGTTATCTAAAATGTTATCCATGGAGTTGATAACATTGAAGAATAAAAAAGCGGCGAGATTGGTTTCAAAGAATTTCCCATGCATTAATAAAAGTATATTAATTATAGCACTGTGTTGGACGGCATATTTAATTTCGTACATAGGCAGAACCGACTATAATGCCTGTCTTGTAGAAATAGTAAGAGAGACGGGCATATCAAGAGTCACTGCAGGCACCGTTTCGTCTGCGTTTGCAATCTGTTATTCTGCAGGGCAGTTAATCAGTGCCTTTTGTATGAAAAAGCTGTCACCGCTAAAGGTGATAGGTGCTGAGCTTTTGTCGGTGGCGTGCATAAATTTCCTGTTTTCCCGTTCCGACACATTTGTTTTGATGGCTGTTTTGTGGGGAATAAACGGATGCATACAATCCACACTTCTCAGCGGTATTACCAAAATTTTCTCAAATACACTTTCCGAGCCTTACCTTTCGAGAGGTGCTGTTGCCCTGAACACGGTAGGTGCCGCGGGCGGATTGTTGAATTACGTTCTGTCGTGGGTATTTATATCTTTTTCAAATTGGAGATACTTATTTTCATCGGTTGCCTTTTCTCTGTTGCTTTTGTGCGTCATATGGTTTATTGCCATGCCGCAGCTCTGCAAAAGCGAAAGTAAAAACAAAACGGCTGAAAATAAAGCAGAAAACGAACCTGTTGTTTCATCTGCTCCTCTTTCAAAAGCAGTTCCCGTTTTTGTCATTGCAGGCGCATTTTTCATCGGTACACTTAGGGAAAGTGTCTCACTGTGGATACCGTCATACATAAGCGAAGTATTCAACCTTAGCACTGCCAGCTCTGTTATTGCCACTGTTTTTGTTCCGTGCTTGCAAATATGCGGTGCGTTCGCAGGCGGATATTTCGGACGTAAAACAAACAACCTTCTGTTTGCTTCGGCAATTACTTTTTTACTGTCAGGAAGCTCCCTTGCGATTATCGGCATATCGGGCAACGCAAATCTGTTTTTGTCGGTTGCTTTTTTTGCTGTTAATGCGGTCTGTATGACAACAGCTCTCACCTTTTTACTGAGCCTGTTCCCAATTGCATATTTTAATAAAAAAACCCTCCCCTTTATGGTCGGAATAATAAACTTTTCCGTTCATTGCGGAGATTTTACCGCTTCTCTCGGAATCGGCTGGCTGTCTCAGCAAACGAATTGGAGTACTGTTTTTACGGCTTTGCCTATTATGGCTGCATCAGCGGCGTTTATATGCACAGCAGGCGGATATATTTTGAAGAAAGGAAGAACACCTCATGTCTGTAAATGAGTTCAAGGGAAGCCTGTTCCGTATTACCCACACCGTAGAAGAATCAGGACCGCACAATACAATTCCTTATGACTATTACGATGACACCTTTACCGTAACCATAGTTCTGAAGGGTGAAGGTGCTTGCTACATAGAAGGCACAACTTATCCTCTGTCCGACGGTGACGCTGTTTTGATTTCGCCCGACGAGATACGCTCTTACAAATTCCAAAAAAGCGGATATCACGAAAGAATTTCTTTATATTTTTCCTGCTCGGTTCTTTCCGGGATATGCAACAGTGAAATTTCACTGCTCGATATTTTCCGTGCCAGAAAAAATATCAAAGTATCTGAATATAACAGCGAGAAAGTAAGTTTTCTGCTTAATGACCTGAAAGTTGCCGTCAGTAACAGTAACATCCATATGCGAGAATCCCGTATTCACCTTTTAATTCTCCGTCTCCTGTTTGAATTCTACGATGCCTGTCAAACCTCAACGCCTCACGAAGAGCATCAAAACAGGGACAGTGTAGTATGGAAACTATGTAATTACATAACAGGAAATCTTACCGAGGAGTTGTCATATAAGAACTTACAGAAACGCTTTTCGGTCAGTGAATATCAATTAACCAAAGTATTCTTCAGAAATACCGGGATGACAGTAACCGAATACATCATACAAAAACGGCTGATGAATGCTATCTCCCTTATTCGAAACGGAGAGGGCATCGAGACTGCCGCATATAAATCGGGCTTTAAAAACTATTCTTACTTTTACAAAGCTTTTATCAAGCATTATGGCATATCCCCACAGAGGTATTTCCTTAACAAAGTCAAATTATAGAATCAAGGAAAAAAGGCGAAATTGGTTTCGTGCAGTTTCCTATATAAAAGCATCACCCCCGAAAGTATCGGGGGTGATGTGTTTATTGGGTCAAATGATATTAAAGCATTACCTTTTCGCCCTTGTCTGCCGATTCCTTTTCCGCAAGAGCAATCTTTGTGGTGTTGAGTGTGCTTTCTGCAGGGTTGATTGCAGAGGTCTTGTTGTTTACAATGCAGTCAACGAAGTCGATAACCTCAAGGGCATAATCGTTGACTTTCTCAAGCTGCTTTTCTATCTTCTGTCCATCCTCGGTGTATATCATAAACTTGCCTGCTCTGCGCTCAACGGTAGCCTTTTCAAACTTTGCAAAGATGCCCGAGTTGAAGGGATAAGAGTTTGAGGGACAGCCCCATTCGCCTGTACAGGTTACAAGCTTGTCGTCATACTCATAGCGTGTTACTATGGAATCGTGACCTGTTTTGTAGTTTGTAGCAAAGGACATAACCGATTTGGGCATACCCATTATCCAGTTTATGATGTCAACATCGTGGACGTGGAGGTCAAGTGCCGCACCTCCGCTCTTCTTCTCGTCAAGGAACCAGTTTTCCCAAGACCAGATGGGAGTGGGGGAAAGTCTCCAGAAATCAGCACGGAGAAGCTCGCCGTATTCCTTGCTGTCATAAATCTCCTTCAGCGCCTTGTATGCCGATTCGTAACGGCAGCACTGACCTATCATAAGCTTTACACCCATTTCCTTTGAGGTGTTCAGCATATTCTCTGCCTGCTCAAGATTGATTGCCATAGGCTTCTCGGAGAATACATTGATTCCCTTCTTCATAGCCTTAACGGCTATCTGCTCGTGAAGGTAGGTGGGAAGTGCTGTTACAACAAAGTCAAGCTCCTCGTTTGCGAGAAGGTCATCAACGTTGTTGTAAAGCTTGAAGTTTGAAAGGTCAAGGTCTACATTGCTGTCGCCCAGATTTGTGGCTGTCTGCTCTGTGAAAACACTCTCGCGAATGTCACAAAGAGCAACGAGCTGAACCTCTGTGCAGGACTTTTCTTTAACCTCGGGGTAAGCTCTGAAATGAACCTTACCAAGTCCGCCGAAGCCGATAATTGCATACTTTAACATAGTTTTTTCTCCTTATATGTTATTTAAAATTGATTCAAGATATTTTTTGCCCTCTATGATGTCAAGCCTCTGCTGTTCACCCGTTATTTCTCTTTCAATGGTAAGCGGTCCGTCATAGCCTACCTCACGAAGCTTTGCGATAAATCTGGGATAATCCACATGCCCCTCCCCCAGCGGTGTCTGTACTCCGTTGGAATATTTGCCGTCCTGACAGCCGACGGTGGGATACCTTCCGTCCTTTGCGTGTACACCCTTTACATACTTACCGAATACAGTAAGGGCATCAATGGGATTGGCTTTACCGCCGGTAATAAGATTTGACGGGTCGAGATTTATGGCAAGCGAGTCAATACCCACAGTCTCAATCAGTCTCAGCAGTGCTATGGGTGTCTCCTGTCCTGTCTCGAACAGGAAATACTGTCCCTGCTTCTTAAAATAGTCTGCCACATACCAAAGGGCTCTTGCAAGCGACTGAAAATCGTCGGACGAAGGGAATTCCGATATGTAGCCCACATGCATGACTACATCCTGCACTCCCATAGCCTTTGCAAAATCACAGCCTCGGAGAAGCATCTCGATTCTCTGCGCTCTCCATTCAAGCGGCACAAGACCTATAGTGCGGGGACCATGCTCTATATTCCAGAAGCAAGGACCTATCATGAGAGGCGCCTTACACCAGAAGGCAGATATTCTCACTCCGTACTTTTCTGCTGTCTCCTTTATTATTTTTGCATTTTCCTCTGTGTAATACTGTCCGTAAACTATTTCAAGCTGACAGGTGGGGAAACCCATTTCCGCAACATCGCGGAATTTTGCCTCAATTCCTTCTCTGTCATTCAGAACGTCTCCGTCGTGTCTTATAAAAACACCAAGTTCCATATTTTATACCTCTATCATTCTGTGTGTCCATACACCGTATGGTTTTCTACAGTATATCATACGAAATATAAAAAAATCAAGGATTTATAAGACATTGACAGGGAAAATATTGAACAGTTTAAAAAAACTGACGAAAAAATAACTTTCCTCTTGAAAAAATCACCGTGCGGTGCTACAATATAAATTGTTCGTCAAAAAACTAATCTACAAAGTAAAAGAGGCGTATTAAATTGAAGACTTTTATTCCATCGTTTTTTGAGTGTATGCGCTCATATTCCAAGCAACAGCTTGTACGCGACCTTATTGCAGGTATCATCGTTGCAATAATAGCACTTCCTTTATCTATTGCACTTGCCATTGCGTCGGGTGTAGGACCCCAAATCGGTCTTTATACCGCAATAGTTGCAGGCTTCCTTATTTCACTTTTCGGCGGCAGCCGTGTCCAGATAGCAGGACCTACAGCCGCATTTGCAGGAATTGTAGCAGGTATAGTTGCCACAAAAGGAATGGACGGACTTGTTGTTGCCACACTTATTGCAGGTGCAATACTCGTTCTTATGGGACTTTTCAGGCTGGGCGGACTTATCCGATATATCCCCCAGACTATAACCACAGGCTTTACCTCGGGAATTGCCGTAACCATTATAATCGGACAGCTTAAGGACTTTTTCGGACTTACCTTCACACACTCTCCCGTTGAGACAGTCGAAAAGGTTTCTGAGGTCGTTGCCTGCTTCTCCACAGTCAATCTTTCGGCGGTAGCGGTAGGCATTGTGTCTTTGATAATACTTATAGTGCTTCCCAAATTTCTGCCAAAGGTTCCTGCCTCGCTTATTGCAGTTATCCTGATGTCTTTGGCTGTAAAGTTTCTCCCCTGGGAGGTAAACACCATCGGCTCGCTTTATCCCGATATGCCGCTGACGCTCCCAAAGCTGTCATTACCAGATTTCAAAGCAATTGATATTGCGGGACTTATCCCGGATGCTGTTACAATTGCGGTGCTTGCCGCTGTTGAATCTCTCCTGTCCTGTGTTGTAGCCGATAAAATGATAGGCGCAAAGCACAATTCCAATATGGAGCTGGTAGCTCAAGGTATAGGAAATATAGGCTCGGCACTCTTTGGCGGCATTCCCGCCACAGGTGCTATAGCACGTACTGCCGCCAACATAAAAAACGGCGGAAGAACACCGATTGCAGGCATGGTACACGCCGTTGTGCTTTTAGGTGTACTGGCAATCTTTATGCCATATGCTTCCCTCATTCCAATGCCGACCATTGCCGCAATACTCTTTGTAGTAGCCTACAATATGAGCGAATGGCGTGAATTTGTAAAGATAATAAAAAAGAATCCCTTGACAGACACCCTTGTATTGGTACTCACATTTGTCCTCACCGTTGTTTTTGACCTTGTTGTAGCAATCGCAGCAGGTCTCATTGTACACTATGCAATCGTACTTATCAAAAAAACTGTAAAAGGAAACAAAAATGGATAATATTGATACAAAAATCCTCTCCTGCCTTAAGGAAAACTCAAGAATGAATGCAACCGCAATAGGAGATAAGATAAATCTCTCGACATCGGCGGTGCTTGAGCGAATCAAAAAGCTTGAATCATCGGGCGTTATAGTAAAGTACACCACCATTGTTGACAACGAAAAAATCGGCAAGGGAATTACGGTCTTTATATCGGTAAGCCTTGAGCATCCGAAGTTTGACGAAAATTTCCGAGAAGTTATTTCATGCAATGAAGAAATCATTGAATGCCACTATGTAACAGGCGATTATGACTATATGCTTAAAGGAATCACCTCGTCAAGTAAATCACTGGAGCAGCTTATCAACTTTGTTAAAAGCATCAACGGAGTCAGCCACACAAAAACACTGGTGGTAATGACCACAACAAAGAACGATTTTACATCTATACAATAGCACAAGACAGACAATGGGCGGATTTATTCCGCCCATTGTCTGTCTATAATTTCACCAATTTCGTTTATTTGCTCTTGTGTTAAGGATACCTGTTTGTCACCGAATCTTGCATATCCCTCGGACATATTTACTCCGTATGTACCAAACTCCGTTTCAAATGTATATTCGGGCAGGCATTTACAAATTTCGTCTCTGTAGTCAAGAAACCTGAGCAAATCGGTTATAGCTACAGAATCGCTTCCGGCAAAGGTTTTTTCCCAGCTTGTATCAATTCCTTTGTATTTTACGGTTGTAAGCGTATTTCCGCAGTATGCTGTTTCTTCATGCTCTATGACATTATCATTGCTTTCGGGAACATGACATTCCTTGAAGTAGCTTATCCCGAAGCGGTCAAGCTCTTCAATTCCTATCCGTCCGCTGTCAAGGGCATCTGCCACATTTTCACTTGTGCCGTCGGAGTAGTACACTGTCACATGCTGACTCTTGATACAACTGAATACATAGGTGTATTCACCGTCGCTGTAAAAGGGCTCCTCTGCCTGTGCACAGTCAATCTCTCCTGTTTTTGTGGCATCCACTATGTCGGTTACAAATACAGCAACCTCCGAAGGCTCGCTCACCTCAACAGGATCAGCCACATAGCAGGTCACAACCTCCTCCTTGCACGAAGTAAAAAACACAGTGCAAAGCAATATTAACAATATTCTTTTCATAGATTTACCTCCTTTAATCAGTTAAGCCGAAGAGAGTCGAACCCTTGTCGGTTTCATAGGGGAATTTTCGCCCCTGCCGTCGTTACATTCCCTTGCATATATGTATTCCAAGCGACGAAAGGACATTTAGACCGAAAAGGGCTTTTCTCGGCGGCAATGATTCGATTCTCTTCGGCTTAGACGAAAGTAACGGGATTTTGTTCCACGATATTGACAAAACGGTTTCAATGTGATATATTTATCTCATGCAGAGTAGAGTCAACTGCGTAAAGTGCTTATCGGACGGGGAGTTGCCGATTTGACGAAGGTTTTCCGCGGTAGTTTGGCTCGCATCCCGCTGCTACAATTAAAGAGACTCTTTTTGCCTCCTTAATGGTAGCTTACTTTAAGGAGGTATTTTTATGTCCAAAAAACAATTTAAAATTGACAGCGTAAAGGAATTGACCTGTGCCGCAATGTTCACGGCTATGAGTGTAATTATCGGCATTTTCTGCAAGAATTTCATGAACTTTGGCGGAGGACTTTTCAGAGTAACCTTTGAGAATTTTCCCATAATTCTGTCGGGTGTATACTTCGGTCCCCTCGCAGGTGCGCTTGTGGGCTGTGCCACTGACCTTATAAGCTATCTGCTTTCCTCGCAGATATACCCCCCAAATCTCATCGTTACACTGGGGGCGGCTTCAATAGGTGCAATATCAGGCGCTGTCTCCCGATACGTTGTGAAAAAGCAGGGATATGCTCAGCTTGCCGCCTCGGGCGCTCTTGCTCATCTTATCGGCTCTGTGATAATCAAATCCATAGGACTGTACACATTTTACGGCATTGCAATACTTTGGAGAATACCCTTGTATTTTGCTGTTGCAACGGTTGAAATTGCTATTATGTGCCTATTATACAAGAACAGAAATTTCAAAAATCTAACGGCAGGCTTTAAAAGCTCCGGGAGGTAATAATGACATACCAACAGGCTCTTGAATACATACACTCGGTTTGCTGGAAAGGAAGCAGACCCGGACTTGAAAGAACAAAACAGCTTCTCTCTCTTATGAAAAACCCCGAAAAGAAGCTGAAGTTCATACACATAGCAGGTACAAACGGAAAGGGCTCTACTGCCTCAATGTCTGCAAACATACTCCTCAAAGCAGGCTACAGGGTAGGTCTTTATACATCACCATACATTTTTGAATTCAACGAGAGAATGCGTGTTGACGGCGTAAACATTTCCAATGACGAGCTTGCCGAAATAACCGCCTTTGTCAAGCCCCTTGCAGAGTCAATGGAGGACAAGCCCACTGAATTTGAGCTTGTCACCTGTATTGCTTTTGAGTACTTTTACCGTCACGGCTGTGACATTGTATGTCTTGAGGTAGGTATGGGCGGAGAGCTTGACTCAACAAATGTAATTGACCCTCCGATTGCCTCTGTAATAACCAACATAGGGTTGGACCATACAGATTTTCTCGGAAACACGCTTGAAAAAATAGCCAAAACGAAATCTAAGATAATAAAAAATAACTCTGCAGCTATTCTCTACCGCTCAACTCCCGAGGTGGAGGCTGTAATAGAAGCAAGATGCCGAGAGGTTAATGCAGCACTGATAAAGGCAGATTTTGATGCGGTTGTTCCGCTTGAAACAAGCCTTGAATACCAGTCCTTTAACTGGAAGGAAATAAAGGAAATTAAGCTTCCTCTTTTAGGCGAACATCAGCTGAAAAACGTTGCCACGGTGCTCACTCTTATTGAGGTACTCAGGGATAAAGGCTGCAAAATAACCGATGCCGATATACGAAGCGGTCTCGAGAGTGCTGTGTGGCAGGGCAGATTTGAAATAGTGTGCCGCTCTCCCCTCTTTGTTGTTGACGGTGGTCATAATCCTCAGTGTATCGAATCACTTGTAAAAAATGTTAAAAGCTATATTACAAGCAGACCTCTTATAGTTCTCACAGGCGTACTCGCCGACAAGGACTATGACAGCATGTACAGAGAAATGGCAGGTATTGCCGACGAGTTTGTCACAGTCACACCCCCAAATCCAAGGGCGCTTACCTCCGATAAGCTGGCTGAATATTTAAAGACGCTCGGAGCAAATGCAACCCCCTGCCAAACAATTGAGGACGGCGTTGCACTTGCTATGAAAAAGGCAAACGGCTGTGGAGCCGTAATCGCATACGGCTCACTGTACATGGTAGCCGATATTGAAAACGCAGTTAAACGTCTTAAATAAAATTCCCTATAAAGTAAGAATGTGGATGTAAAAAACTTTTTACATCCACATTTTTATATCCTATGAAATTGCATTAAATCAACTTCGCCGTATTACTTTGCTTCGTTTTATACATTGGTAGCGATGGGCGAGCATTGCCAGCGGAGGCTCTCCGTTTTTTATAGCTTGAGTATGAATAGCTGAGAATTGACGGCGCAAGCTAAATAAATCTGATAAAGCACGCTCCGTTTTCTTCGCAACCGTAATTATAGGTAGCGCCGTAAAACTCGGTTTTACCGATTACGTCAACACCCTTGCGAGGTTCGGGAAATCTAACTGTAATATTGGCGGGAGTTGAATTAAAGACTCCTATAAAGCGGTTATCTCCGTAAAGAGTTACCCCCTCCGCATCTGTATATATATGACAGCCCGCACTCTTTATTATTTCACGAAGCTCTTTATGCTTCATATAGGGCTTTGTGTTGAGAAGGTATTTTCCCTCTCCTACTGCTCTTAGCTGAGGGAAATCGTAATTGTGGGGATTGTCACAAGGCACAACCCTATAGCCTGTAATTCTCTCTACATTATCAAGCGAATAGCCTTTTTCCGTCCAGACAGACGGCGCATAATTGAACATTACGGTTGCGTGAGAAAGCATAGGAAGCACCTTTTCAAAATATCCGCTGTCGGCATAGATATTGTACGCAAACACAACAAGCTTGTATTTTGAAAGGTCTATGTCAAAAAGGTCATTGGCTCGGTAGGTATCGATAAGCGCACCGGTCATCCTTGCCTCGGCAATAAAATCCTCAGCAAAGCCGCACCGCATGTCTCGGTTGGCTCTCATATAAAAGGCTGAGCGTTCATCGGTAACGATAAGTACATCCGATATACTTTTGCAGGGAATTTTTCTCAATTCTCCGTTCAGCTCGGCAATTCTTTTAAATTCCGCCATAAGCTCTCTGTCATCAAACCAGCCGCCGCCAAGGTCCATCCACCAGAAGCCCGAATTGTGGGAAAGATTTTTTGCATATTCTCTCCAGAAAACAGACGTGGTATCTCTCATTCCCTTTGACTCCCATTCGGTTTCGTCCTCAGAATAGTTGGGACGGTTATCAAGGGAGTCAAGATGAGTTCTGTTGTCAAGCTCATCAAGCCACAGTTTTTTAAGATTTACCGACTGTGCGGCGCAAAGCTCGCCTCCGGGTTCTCCTGCCTTGCATCTGTAGTAGGATTTTGGAGCGGCAAAAAAATCTATGTACGGAGAATTCAAAAGCCTTTCAAGAGCAAGATGCCCTGTATAAGCGGCATTGTCAACATGAAGATAATACCCGTAGAAAGCACCTGCCGGCTTGCCCGTTTTTTCTTTTATGATTTTACCGAAATGTTCAAGGGCGTTGGCATTTATCTCTGACATATACATGTCATAATCTATGGCAAGTATATCATCTGCCCTGACAAAGCTTTCAAGGGAGGAATTATCGGGGCATCTGCGTTCAGGCTCGGGTATAGGCATTGTATCGGGGGTTATTCCTTCCATTCCCCATGCCGCTTCAACAGCCTTTGCACTGCCGTACTTTTTCACCGCCCAATTATAAAATTCACGTCTGTTTGTTATTCCCCAGTCGCCGTATTTATTGGACACACGCCCCCACAGCACAGTTTCGCCGCTTGTGCCGTAGGCTATGTGGTAGCCCAGTATTCTTCTGCCGTATTTTCCGTTTTCAAGGCGGTCAATTACTTTTTCCAGTGCTTCTCCCGCATCACGAAGCCACTTTTTGGAAGAAAAGCTCTGCCGTGCGATTACGCCTCCCACATTTGGTCTCGGGTCCTTGAATTCACCTGCGGCATAATATCCGTTTGGAGCTTCGTAGCCTATGTAATCGTGTCCGGGTGTACCAACGGTATTGCGGATTTCATCGGCAGTCTGAGGTCCTCCGTAGTAGACAAACACCTCCTCGGGATTTTCACAGCACCAATCAACCGGAACATTCAGCTTGATACGAGGGATAAAATATGCGTTTTCGTTGTTGCAAAATATCTCATCCACAACCTTATCGGTCAGAGAATAATCATATTCGTCAACGCCTGTCCACCCCGACGGAAGTATGCAGGTATGAAGATTGACACCGATTTGGGTAAAGCTGCGGTGATAGTCTCCGTACCTTTCAAGTGAAGAATTGAATACTATCAATTCACCGTTTTCATCTCTGAGAGGCGGGTCGTAAGCAAAGCCCAGTCTCGACCAAAAGACAGGGTTATTGCGAAGAAATTCTTTCATATTCATTGTCGCTCCTTTTTTAAGAATTATAGCATATTACTCGTGATAGTTTCTACAACTATCTTACGAAATAATAAAACTATATTACTGTTTTTCACAAGACTCCTTTTTAATCTTTGAAGCTGCGTAAACAGTATATCCAATAAAGCAAAGTGTGTAAACTATAAACTCTAATGCATAGACGAGCATTCTGCCCTGCGCGCCTTTATTGAGAACAGAGCATGCATACCATGTGGCAGGAATTTTGTAAAGCCAGAGAGACAGTATGAGTATGAGTGCGGGATATTTTACATTGCCCATACCTCTGATACCTGCGGGAAGTACATTTCCGCCCGACCAACCGATAGGCATTATCAAAAGTCCTATTTTGAGCGTTTGGGTAGCAATTTCTATTACATTTTCGTTGCTTGTATACATTCCGACAAGCTGTTTTGCAAACAGAAAAGCTATGAGCGACAGTACAACGTGTATGATTGTTGATGCGGCTGTGACCCATATTGAAATACTGAGTGCCTGCTTCTTCTCGCCTGCACCCGTGTGCTTACCTGCAAGTATCTGTACAACATAAGCAAGAGCCAACGGTACAAGATGAATAATCGATTCTACCGAGGTAGTTATACTGAAAGCCGAAACGTGGTCATCTCCCATTGTTGAGAATATTTTACTGAGCACGAGACCGCCTATGGACACAACAAAGGATTGCGCACACATTACAGCACCTATCTTTACCACCTCTACGGCAACATCGCTTCGGTAAAGCTTGAAGGTACCCTTGACGCATCCCTTGAAGTTACCTGTTTTGCCGATTATAACGGCACAAATAACTGTAAAGAAAAGGTTTGTAAGTACACTTGCAAGACCCAGTCCCACAATTCCCATTTCAAAGACAACCATAAGAAGCCATTTCAGAGCAATATCAATAATTCCTCCGAAAAGGGATATGTAGAGAGGACCCTTTGTATTCAGACAGCCTCTGAGAATACCAATCATATTGGTACGGAAAAATCCCATCGGAAGAGTTATGGCATAAAACACAGAATAAATATTTGCATTCTTAAAGAAGGTCTCTGACATATCAGGGTATGTAGAGCGAAGAATCGGGTCATGAAACAGTATAATAACTGCAGAAATCAAAACAGATATAACCGTTCCGATAAGCATAGAGGTAGAAAACAAGCTTCTTGAACGTTCGTTGTCTTCAGCTCCGATATACTGGCTTATAAGTATAGCCGAGCCAGAGGCAACACATCCGTAAAGAGTAGTGAAGGGACCGAACACGCTTCCCACAAGAGAGGTAGCATTAAGAAAGCTGGTATCAATATTGGTTGATATCATGCTTGATATCATTGAAAGAACGATGGAGGCAAGCTGTTCCCAGAATACAGGTAAGAACAGAGTTATAACGAGCATGATATCAATGCGGACATTGTTCTTTATACGAAACATAAAGCACCTCTCAGAATTAAGATTTTATCCACCTCAAATATAGAACAAAGGAGAAAAAAAGTCAATAGGATTTGAAAATTTAAGAATAAATTTTCAAATCCTATTCGTTAGATTATAAACTGTACGGGAAGTCCGTTTTCAAATTCGGGAATACTCTCTCCGAGAACAAGGGGGCGTATCCACTCGATGCACTCGGTGGTAACATGGTTTCCGCGTTCGTTTATGAACTCACGTGGTACCTGTCGTACAACATTTGCAACAGAATCAAGCTCTGCCTTCTGACAGTTGCAGGAGTAGGGCTTGGTGGAGGTTCTTACAAAGGTAGCCATACATCCTGTCTCGCCCTCAAGGGCAAGTCTTGCACCAAAAGAGCCTATCTTGACAGATTCTTCTATGTCCGTACCCGAAGCAATATGAGCGGCACATCTCTGAAGAATGCTAAGTTCAACGGTTCTCGCCTTACAGCCCAGCTTTTCCTTAAGAATACTTTCAAGAACTCTGCCTGTACCCGACAGCTGTTTATGACCGAAGGCATCTGTTTTGCTTCCGTCCTCGCTGATATATCTGCCGTTTTTGTCACGGATACCCTCGGATACCGCTACAACAACATTGGGCTTCTTTTCAAATTCAGCCTTTACATCCTCGAGGAATTCCTCAATGCTGAAATCCACTTCGGGCAGGTACACAAGGTCGGGGCGGGCAAGCGCAGCAGAAGCAGTAAGCCAGCCGGCATCACGTCCCATTATCTCTACAACTGTAACAGCCTTTATCTTATATACAGCAGTATCACGGAGTATTTCGGCAAGGGAGGTTGCAACGTACTTTGCCGCAGAACCGTAGCCGGGTGTGTGGTCTGTGCAGGCAAGGTCATTGTCAATGGTTTTGGGTACACCTACAAAGCGAATATCGGAATTCAATTTTTTTGCATATGCCGACAGCTTACGGATAGTGTCCATTGAATCATTGCCGCCGATATAGAAGAAATAACCTATATTATTGCGGTCAAGTATTTCAAATATTTTATTGTACATCTCAATATCCTCTGCCTTTTCGGAGGTCTCCGAAGGCAGCTTGAGACGGCAGGAGCCCAGTGCGGCGGCGGGAGTTTTTTCAAGTCTTACAAAATCATTTTCTGTGAAAAGCAGCTTTGAAAGATTGCAGAACTCCTCCTTCATAAAGCCTTCGATTCCATTGAGCATTCCGTACACAGTATCAACCTTTTCGGATGCCTTAAGCTCTCTGACAACGCCTGAAAGAGTGGCATTGATAGCGGCAGTAGGACCGCCTGACTGACCTATTACAGCGTTCTTTTTCATAGTCTCTCCTTTTTATTCAGCAGTTTTATTAAGTATGTTTTCAAGCTCTTCAAGTGAAAAAATATATTTGTTTTTACAAAATCTGCAAACAGTTTCAATAGGCTTGGCATCATCTATCATGGACCGGACCTCTTCTCTGCCCAGGCTGATGAGCCCCTTTTCATATTTCTCCTTGGAGCAGGTACATTTAAACGATATATCTATTGTGTCAAATTCTTCATATTCTATACCGTTGAAAACAAGTTCTGCAAATTTTTCCGCACCGTGTCCCCTGTCCATTATCTCGGTTACGGAATTTATAAGTGCCATGTTGGTTTCAAGTCTGTCAACTACAGTCTCATCAGCTCCCGGAAGAAGCTGGAGAATAAAGCCTCCCGCAACACGGCAGGTATAATCGCGCTCAACAAGAACTCCCAGTGCACATGCAGACGGGGTTTGCTCGCTGTTTGCATAGTAAGCTGTTACATCCTCGGCTATTTCTCCGCTGACAAGCTCTGACATTCCCACATACGGCTCGCCTGCGCCAAGGTCTCGTACTATGCAAAGGTATCCTTCTCCGACTGCTCCTCCGACGTCAAGCTTTCCGTTGGGCTTCAGCGGCAGGTCAACGGCGGGATTTTCCATGTAACCTCTGACATTTCCCGAATAGTCGGAAACACAGGTTACCGTACCTGCAGGTCCGTTTCCTTTAAGCTGAAAGGTAAGAGAGTCGGTTGGATTCTTCATAAGACATCCCATAAGAGAGGCGGCAGTAAGCGCTCTTCCCAGCGTAGCCGTAGCGGTAGGTGTTGTCATATGGTGTGTATGAGCGGTATTTACAATTTCTGTGGTGTCTGCAAATATAAGCCTTGCAGAACCGTCCGAAGTGATAAAACGTGTTATTTTGGAATTATTCATTTTGTGTCTCCTGTGATGTTTTCCGAAATCAGCCTTGCCGCAAAATAATACCTTTCTGTGGTGTCGGTAACGGGAGATCCGTTAAAATCCGAGGCAACCGAAACAAGCGTGAGTCCAGCCTTTTTCAATGCCGCTTTTATTTCGGCAAGAGTGAACATGCGCTCGGTCTGCTCTTCGCTGTAACGGCGGTACAATCCGTTTTCTTTTGCAAATATGTTTATATAAAAATCGCATTTCTTGCTTTTTTCGTCATAATAGTTTTCCCAAGCACAAAATACTTTATCCGACTCAAGTACATAGCTGTTATCGGCATAAACTGACTTGAATTTATATTCTGTGTTCATATCAAAGAGAAAAACGCCGTCCGCCTTAAGCTCATTTGCAACACATGCAAAAGCCCGGGTAAGGTCCGCCTTTGTGAGAAGATAGTTCAGGCAGTCAAAGGTGGAAATAACGGCATCGTATTTGTGACCTGTGGAAAAGGAGGTCATATCCTGACAGGTATAAAAAACATTCAGTCTCTTTTTTTCTGCTTTGTGATTTGCAAGAGTAAGCATTTCCGAGGATGCATCAAGTCCGATGACCGTTGCCCCTCTCCCTGCGAGTATATGAGACAGGTCACCTGTGCCGCACCCCAAATCAAGTAAAGCGGCACCCTGCACATTAAAATGTGACACAAGATAATCTGCATATTCCTCATAGTTCACATCGGAATTAAGCTCATCGTAAAAGGCAGGTAAAACAGTATATTCTCTATTCATTATTCTTCAACCTCATAGGCGTATGTACTGTGCCGTGGTCCTCGTAACGCTCTCCCACAACCTCAAAGCCAAGCTTTTTGTATATGGGAATTCCGTAGTCGCTGGCATTGACGGTAACAGGGGCAGACGGGTCGGTGTGTGACATAAAATGCTCAAAAAGCTGTTTGCCTATTCCCTTTCCCATATAGTCTTTGTGGGTAAAGAAAAGACATATATGATTTGTACCTCGGCAGCCAAGCACTCCGCAGAGGGTTTCTCCGTCAAAAGCACCGTAAAGAGTGACACTTCCGTCGTAGGTATTCATCTTGAAAGACATTGCAGATGTGGTGTCCCTGAAAAACTCTATGCCCTCCATGGTATAGGTCGGCATAATGTATTTGTAGAAGGTATGAAAAATCATCCTTGAAGCCTCTTCAAAATCGCTGTCACCAAGTACTCTTATTTTTACATCCATTTTCATTTTCTCCTTCTGAATATTCATTCTATCATACTTTTACAAAAATTGCTATATGTTTTATAAAAAAATTAAAACCGTCTCAGCGTGAGACGGTTTTAAAATGCTTGTAGCTGTAGTATATTGCAAAAACTATTATATGCGCCGCAACAGCGCCCGAAAAATCTGTCCATATGTCCTTGACCTCGGCACCTCTGCCGCTTGAAAACAGCTGAACCGTCTCATCTGTAAAGGCAGTAAACAAAGAAAGAGACAGCGAATGCAAAAAAAGTGAAACGCGGGACATCTTGATAAAAAACGAGCCTATGTAATACAGCGCACCCAGAACAAAAAACTCTATAAAATGCGCTGTTGTACGTACTATTGACACATCCACCATTGCTTCGGGGTCAAACTTGCGGACAATCATTTGCAAAAATTCCGCCACCTTATTGCTCTGCTCTGTGGATTTAATACCGTTGGCTATGGAATTGTAAAAAATAAATGACAGCCAAAAAATAAGCACCAGAATATATACCGATATAAATATTTTTCTGTTTTTACCGTAAAATATGTTTTCCATTATTTCCTTCCTTGAATTACAGGAGATATGCGTTTATATACAGCAAAAGTGAGAAGCACATTGAGAAGCCCTTTTAACAAGGTAAAAGGGAAATTGAACACAATAACAACCTTAAACACACTGTCAACCCAAGGAATCAGCTTTGATGACATTCCTATTATGGCTTCAATAGGCATTATCCTCGAATAAGCGGGATAAACAAGAAAATAATTTGTTATAACGGCTACAAAAGCCATTGAAAAAGCACCGATAAGCGATGCTGCAAGTGCACCTTTTTTGGTCTTATGAGTTCTGTAGTAAAGTCCTGCCAAAACAACAAAAGAGGAGCTGAGAAGGAAATTGGACAGCTCACCTACAAAGCCTGTGGTGGATGCAGGCAGACTGACAAGATTCTTTATAAGGCAGACAGCAAAGCCGCTGACAGGTCCCACAGCAAAGGATGCCAGCAATGCAGGAAAATCCGAGAAATCTATTTTCAGATACGAGGGTGCTATCGGCAGGGCAAAGTTCAGGTACATCAAAACGCTTGACAGTGCCGCAAGAAGTCCCGTAACCACAATTTTCCTTGTTGGTGATGTTTTCATAAATTACCTCCTTTCAGGGTACGGAAAAGAGGTATACCTCTTTCGTTTCTTTCGTCCGGACTGTAACCGTCGGTATCGGAATTTCACCGATTCAGCCAAAGCTCGCAGACTATAACTGCCGGTGAGGATTTGCACCTCGCCCTGAAACAAAAATTTTACAATACAATTATATTCTCTCCACCATTAAAAGTCAACATGAAACTTAAAAATATTTTTATTTTTATTGACAAAACAAAATTGCTGTGTATAATCTATTTTTGTAAGAAATACAACTAAGAAAGAGAAAAAATTGTCATATGTGGGAAGAAAAAGTTATACCTAACGTAGACGGTATACCATTGAAAATAAGCAATAATCATTGTGACTGCAATGCAAAAGCAGGGAAACAGTATTCAAGCCTTCACATGCATAGCGAAGTAGAGCTTCTCTATATCTTTTCAGGGTGCTTCGCAACACGACTGGCTGATGGTACTGAACATATAGCAAACAAAGGTGATGTAGTTTGCATAAATTCAAATGTTGCTCATTCGACCTTTGCTGCCAATTCGGAAGATATAAATACAGGGCTGATTCAGTTCAAAGCAGATGTGTTCAAAAAAAGCACTCATTCTTTAGACGGATATCTCAATGTAATACAAAAGAACAGCGGAAAGCAGATTGAAATATTCCGCAACGAAGAGGTTAACAGATATTGCGAATTTCTTTTCAGCCACGCAAAGGATGAAGAACCGTCGCGAATGCTGTATCTGACCTCGGGAGTATACGGTCTTATGGCTTCTCTGTACAAATGTAAATTCATAGTTGACGAAAGCGAAGGCATTGACCGCAAAAAGGCTAAAAAACTGATAGGCGCCCTTGAGTTCATCGCAAATAATTACAAATATGATATTTCGCTTTCGGATGTCTGTGAAACTGTGGGAATGAGCAATTACTATTTTTGCAGGCTTTTCAAAAATACGCTGAATATGGGCTTTACCGACTATCTCAATTCGGTGAGAATATATCATGCTGAGGAAATGCTTTCCGAAACCGACAAAAGTATTCTTGAAACAGCTTTGGAAAACGGATTCTCCTCGGTGTCATACTTCAACAGGGTTTTCAAGACATTAAAAAACTGTTCTCCCTCAGAGTACAGAAGATTTTCAAAAGAAGCAGTCAAAATATCAAAGGAGTGAAGCTTTACTTCACTCCTTTTTCAAATACGTTTCAAGATACTGTTTTTTTATCTCACGGGGAATCATGCTTCCGCCTGTTGCCCAGACAATCTGAGTAGCTGTATCGGGGACAGAGTTTTTCTCAGCCCCGACAAATGCGGCACAGCTTGACGGTTCTATGTCTATTCCTTCAAGTGTATGAAGCATACGCAGATAATCATAAAGCTTTGAATCCGATACGGTATATATTCCCGAAACTATGGGCTTCATCACTCTTGTTACCAAAGAGGATGGTGAAGCGCAGGCAAGACCGTCGGCGTGTGTCTGTCCCGACAGTCCGTAGTCACGGACATTGGCATTTTCGTACTTCTCCGTTGCTATACCCAGCAGTACGGAGGGACAGTTTGCAGGCTCAACAAAGTAGCATTTCACACTGTCACCGTATATTCGTGTAAGACCGTAGGAAATGCCGCCGGGGGCACCGCCCACACCTGCAGGGATGTATACAATAAGGGGATGCTTTTCGTCAACTGTGATTCCTTTTTGCGCCAGAGTCCTTTCAAGACGGCGTGCGGCTACCGCATAGCCCAGAAACAGGTCAACGGATTTTTCGTCATCGATAAAATAGCTCATCGGGTCGGCTTCCGAATTACGTCTGCCCTCGGCTACTGCCTTGGAATAATCGTCGGCATACTCAATTACTTCAACGCCCCGTGACCTGAGCAGCTCTTTTTTCCATTCCTTTGCATCGGCTGACATATGCACAATTACGTGAAAGCCCAGTGCCGCAGACATAATTCCTATAGACATACCGAGATTGCCCGTAGACCCCACCTGCACTGTATAGCGTGACAGAAAGAGACGCATTTCGGGGGAAGCAAATTTTTTATAACTGTCATTATAGGTAATCATGCCGTTTTCAACTGCCAGCTTCTCGGCGTGCTTCATTACCTCATAAAAGCCTCCGCGTGCCTTGACAGACCCTGCTACCGCAAGATGTGAGTCCATTTTCAGCCACAGCTTTCCGTCTGCTTTCAGAGCCTTCTGCATTTCGGGGATAGGCACAAGCTCGGATTCGATAATACCGTGTCTGTCAGCTGTTTCGGGAAACACCTCTTCTATAAACGGGGCAAAGCGCAAAAGCCTCTCTTCTGCATCTGTTATCTGTTCATCAGTAATTGGAAAAGGCGCTTTTTCAAAGGGCAATTTAAAGGGGTTTTCCCAATACACCTCTTTACCCGATGATAATTCTTTTATAATGTCTTTCATAAGTACCTCTTTTCCCTATCGGCTTTTAAATTTATTGAGAATTTCACAAAAATACTCTCGCCGTTTTTTGCAATGGAATGCTTTTTAGCAAAAATTCCCGCATACTCGAAAAGCAAATTGAGATTATTTTTTATTTAACAAGATACTAACGCCGACGGCGGCTCGCTGCTGCAGTTGGTTCTGAAGGTAATGATACAACAGCAATATAAAAAATTGAATTGACTTTTTTGTCAAAAAGATGTATAATCTTGCTGTTATGAACAGATTTGTAAAAACAGAGTACAAAACAAATGAAAATTACAGCATAAATCATGTTGAGGGATACGACATCGGAAACGCTTTTTCAAAGGCACTGCACTGCGATCCATGTCTTACAGTGGCTTATTTCAAAAAGGCAAAAGGAAAAATAAAAATCAACGGAAACCGTTACGAGATATCCGACGGAGACGTAATATTGCTTAACGGAGGAGAAATACACTGTTCAAGCTTTGACAGCGAAATATACAGCGAAAGAATAACGCTGTACATAAATTACAGCATTGCAGATAAATACAAAAGCAATACAGACGTTATATTCAAAGCCTTTTATCAAAGAAAAAACAAGCTGTCTTCAGCGTGTGTAAAAAAGCACGGTATCAACAAGCTGATTGAAGAAATACATTTACTGAGCATAGAACAGGATGCCAGAAAAAGTATACTTGCAGACTGCCGCATTGCAGAGCTTGCCGTCAGGCTGTCAGACTGTCAATCCGATGTTTCCGCAGAAGAGATACACAATCCGACCATAGCCTTAGTGCTTGAATATATTGACTGCAATTTCACTGCTTTGTCAGACTGCACTCAGATAGCACAGGAATTTCATCTGAGTAAATTTCATCTGTCAAGGCTGTTCAAGGAGCATGTGGGAGTTTCCCTGTGGGACTATGTTGTATTCAAACGCATACTTTATGTAAACGACAGAATAAAGTGCGGAGAGAAAATCGAAGCCGCTTCCTATAAAGCGGGATTCAGCAACTATTCCAATTTTTACAGGCTGTATAAAAAATATATGAATATGTCCCCGAGAGAATACAAGGACAGCATTTCATAAAATGCTGTCCTTATTATTTTACGGTTTAAATATATTCTTATACTGCACCGTCTTATACTCGTTTATAAGGTCAAGCTCCTCTCCGCTTGCCTCGGACGGTCTTTTCAAGCCCTCTTTTTCTTTGGAATAATATGCAAAAAAGCTGATTGCAGGCATTTTTTGTCTCAGGTCATTAAGATACGAAAAATACGGAGTAAAACCTATTCCCGCCTTTTCCATTACAATCGCAGACAGGAAGTTAAGGCTTGTAAGCTCACCTTCACTCTCCTCGATGTCATAGTTTGTCCATATCATGTAGGGGACTGTGTATTTTGCCATTGTGCCCTCATATGTATTGGCGTTTTCTCCCATGACATGTGTATAGAATTGACCGCCTATTGCAGGGAAATGGTCACCGAACATTACTATCATGGTATCCTCTTCGTAGCCCTCAAAATACGAAATCAGCTCTCGGAGAGCATCGTCGCTCTTGTTCAGCAAAGTCAAATACTGATTAACGCTGAGAATATCCACACCGTCTACAGTAACCTCCGACGGAAAATTACCGTATTCATATCCGCCGTGATTCTGCATGGTTATAGCAAAGGTGAAGAGCTTCTCCCCTGCTTTTTTGTTTTCAAAGCGTTTGGTAATATCTTTGAAAAACGTTGAGTCGCTCACAAGTCCGCGTATCTTACTGTCCTTTGAAAGCTCGTCCTGAAAATACATTTCATCAAAACCAAACACATCGTAAACCACATTACGTCTCCATCCCGTTGAAGGATACGGGTGCATTGCGACCGTAGTGTAGCCGTTTGCATTCATTATGTCAACTATGCTGTGAGCCTTATTCTTGATATATTGCTGGTACGCTACAGAGCCGTAAGGTAAAAACGCCTGTGTATTTCCCGTTAGAAATTCCCATTCGGAGGTAGCTGTATTACCGCCGTATACCGACGACATGGCATAACCTTTTATGCAGTTTTCGGAAAGTGAGTTGTAAAACTCCATAGGGTCCTCGCTTACCGAAAAATCACCGAGCACAGTGAGGTCCGCAAAAGCCTCGGACATAATAACAATTATATTTGGAGTATCCTGCGCGGAGTTCTCGGAAGGATATGCACCGAGAATATTCTCCGCCTTTTTGTCCGAATACCCCTCGGGAGGAACTACTCGGCTGTCACGTGCTTCGATAAGAAAATTATATGTAAGTCCGTTGTATTTTACTCCGTCTGATGCCCACAGCTGCATATAGTTTGTTGAATGGTTCATACACTGGGAAACAGTAAAAAGACTGATGCCGATACAAAGCACTGCCGAGATTCTCGGGAACTGATTTTTCTTAGACTTGCGATTAATACGTGTTGCCCAGAGCACAAAAAGTATGGCAGCAAATACTGCAAATGAATAATTTACACGTGTTGTAAATTCAATATTGTACTGACCCGCAACAGAAGCCGCTGTTTTCAGTGAATAGATGTCACTGAATTTTATCTCACTGCCTCTGAAGCTGATAACAAGATAATCTATAAAAGCAAAACCGAAAAGTAACGTATTTGAGATTGTAACGGCAGGTCTGACTCTGTTTGTAATCAGCAAAAACAAATAGGTTATGCCTGCATTCAGGGCTATATTTCCGATAAGAGTGGGAGTGTTGAGAAGCTTGGGGTCTGCAGACAACATTATCTGTAAAACATATGTAACAACAACAGAATTTCCTAATGGAATAAGTATATCCCAGAAGGGATTCTCACTCAGTTCAAATCTTATCCACGAAAAAAGTATGAAAAAAAGTGCTATCAGTGAATATCCCCTGCGTGAAAACGGAAGCAGCTCACACTCACAAAGTACAACAAATAAATAAACAAGCGCAAATGTTATATAAAAAAGCCTTTTGGGCTTAAGCGATATCTTAAAAAAAGGCGTATTCTTCATACAAATACCTCCTATAGCAATATGGCATATTATAACACGAAGAGACCTGTTTTTCAACATAATTCGTATATGTTTATTAAATTTTCACCTTTTGTTGAAAATGCACTGTTTTGTTCAAAATGTGTTCACAATATCGTGAGATAATACAATATATATTTTTAGTTTAACTATTGACAATCTGCCGAAGCGGTTGTATAATTATTTAAACAAAATGAATAAAAATACAAGAGGTGCTTAAAATGGACAAAACAAAAATCAAAAAGGTCGTTCTTGCTTATTCGGGCGGTCTTGATACTTCAATCATCATTCCGTGGCTTAAGGAGAACTACAACAATCCCGAAATCATTGCTGTATCGGGCAACGTAGGACAGGCAAGCGAGCTCGAGGGTCTTGAAGAAAAGGCTATCAAGACAGGTGCTTCCAAGCTCTACATAGAGGACCTTACAAAGGAATTTCTTGAAGAATATGTATTCCCCTGCGTACAGGCAGGTGCAAAGTATGAGGACTATCTCCTCGGTACTGCATTCGCACGTCCCCCCATTGCAAAGAGAATTGCAGAAATTGCTCTTGCAGAGGGTGCAGATGCAATCTGTCACGGCTGTACAGGTAAGGGAAATGACCAGGTGAGATTTGAGCTTGCTATCAAGGCATTTGCTCCCGATATGCCCATTATTGCTCCCTGGAGAGAATGGGACATTAAATCACGTGATGAAGAAATCGACTATGCAGAGGCACACAATGTTCCTCTTAAGATAAGCCGCGAAACAAACTACTCAAAGGACAAGAACATCTGGCATCTTTCACACGAGGGACTTGACCTTGAGGACCCTGCAAACGAGCCTCTTTACAACAAGGAAGGCTTCCTTGAAATGGGCATTTCCCCCGAACAGGCTCCCGACAAGCCCACATATGTAACAATTCACTTTGAGCAGGGTGTTCCCACTGCGGTTGACGGAGTTGAAATGGATTCCGTAGCTCTTGTTACAAAGCTCAATGAGCTTGGCGGTGCTAACGGTATCGGACTTCTTGACATTGTTGAAAACAGACTTGTAGGTATGAAGTGCCGCGGCGTATATGAAACTCCCGGCGGAGCAATTCTTTACAAGGCTCATGAGGTTCTTGAAACTATTACTCTTGACAAGGAGACCGCTCACTACAAGGCTCTTATAGCTCAGAAGCTTGCGGAGATTGTATATAACGCACAGTGGTTTACTCCTCTTACAGAGGCAATTTTAGCGTTCGTTAAGACAACACAGAAAACAGTTACAGGTGATGTAAAGCTTAAGCTCTACAAAGGCAATATGATAAACGCAGGCGTTACCTCACCCTATTCACTCTACGACCCCGAAATCGCAACCTTCGACGAGGATGAAGTATACAATCAAGCAGACTCTGCAGGATTTATCAACCTTTACGGACTTCCTGTTAAGGTATATGCCAAGATGAAGGCAAAAAACAACTTGAAATAAGAGGTAAAAATGGAAAAGCTTTGGGCAGGAAGATTCACTAAAGAGCTTGACAAGATAGCTTTCGGCTTCAATTCGTCAATCGATATCGACTCAAGAATGTACCGTCAGGACATACAAGGGTCAATGGCACACACCTCAATGCTTGTTAAACAGGGTATCATAGAGGAAAGCGAGGGAATTGCCATCGTTGACGGACTCGCCTCCATTCTTGATGATATAGAATCGGGCAAGCTGGAAATAAGCAGTGATGCCGAGGACATTCATTCCTTTGTGGAAACCGAGCTGACCTCCCGCATAGGTGATGCAGGCAAAAGGCTTCACACCGCACGCAGCCGTAATGACCAGGTTGCGCTGGATGTGAGACTTTATCTGAGAGATGAAGCGAAGGAGGTTATCGACCTTATCAAATCGCTGATTTCGGCTATATGTGAGCAGGCAGACAAAAACCGTGACACAATCATGCCCGGTTATACACATCTGCAGAGAGCTCAGCCCATTTCCTTTGCACATCATATACTCGCTTATGCCATGATGCTGACAAGAGATGCAGGACGTATCGAGGATGCTGTAAAGAGAATGAACCTATCACCCCTTGGAAGCTGTGCGCTGTCAGGTACTACCTACAACACAGACAGAGCGCATACTGCAAAGCTGTTGGAGTTTGACGGCTATACCCTTAACAGTATAGACGGAGTATCCGACCGTGATTTTTGCATTGAGCTTCAGTCGGCTCTGTCTATCATCATGATGCATCTGTCAAGGCTTTCCGAGGAAATAATCCTTTGGTCAAGCTGGGAATTCAAGTTTGTTGAGCTTGATGACTCCTACACTACAGGCTCCAGCATTATGCCTCAGAAGAAAAACCCCGATATGGCAGAGCTGGTAAGAGGAAAGACAGGCAGAGTATACGGTAACCTCATGCAGACTCTCACAATGCTCAAGGGTCTCCCCCTTGCATACAACAAGGATATGCAGGAGGACAAGGAGTCAATCTTTGACAGCTTTGATACAGTCAAGGTATGCTTGCAGGTAACTGCTCCGATGATAGAGACGATGACCGTTTTGAAGGAGAATACCCTTGCGGCGGCAAACCGAGGCTTTATCAATGCCACCGACCTTGCAGACTACCTCACAAAGAAGGGTATGCCCTTCCGTGAGGCTTACAAAATAACAGGTCAGATAGTAAGATATTGTATCGACAATTCTCTGGTGCTTGACAATATGCCTCTTGCGGATTACAAGAATTTCTCGGATATGTTCGAGAGTGATCTGTATGATGAAATCAATCTTTACACTTGCGTAAAGAAGCGTATCTCACAGGGCGGTACAGGTCCCGATTCTGTAGAAGCTCAGATAGAGTATGTAAAAGAATATCTTAAATAATCAAAATTAAGGGAGTGTATAGCTGCACTCCCTTTTTTAGGAATTGATTTATTTATAACAAGGTTTCACCCTGTACCCACTAAAAACCTTTTTGTAAAAAGGTTTTTAGAATTCCAAAAATTTTGAATATGAGTTTAATAAATAAAAATGGATTTAAATATGAAGAATTCTAAATTAAGCGGTCCTGCTATATTCATGTACAGCTTTATCGCCCTGACCTTTATTTTGTCGGCGGTGTGCTTTGTGCTCTTTTACGGGGGATATACCCATAGCGGCATTGTTCTATGGTCGGGTGTTGTGTCCTTTATGATACTCTATCAGTTCGGACTCCGAATCCTCTTCGGCAAAATAACCGACCACATCAAATTCAACTACAGGCATCCGTTTTTTACACGCAAAAGCTTTGAAGTAAAGCTCTACAAATTGCTTAAAGTAAGAAAATGGAAGGATAAGGTGCTTACCTTCAATCCCGATGCATACAACTTTAAAGAGAGAACACTTCACGAGCTTGCCTCGACCATGGCTAAAAGTGAAACAGACCATTGGATAAATGTGGCAATCTCCATCGGCGGTATCTTCTTTTCACTTATATGGGGGCTCTTTCCCGTTTTCCTCATAACCGCCATTCTGGCTATTCTTTTCGATGCCCAGTTCATTATAGTCCAGCGCTATAACCGACCTGTTGTTCTGAGACTTATGGAGAGACGGGAAAAAGCAGTGGTAATAAAATAATGCAGGGGATGTAGCAAAATTCGCAATATATACAAATTACGGACCGTCGAGGACGCCGGTCCCTACAATTTATTTGTCATTTTAGACAAAATTTAGGCTGTAGCAATGTATTTTGCTACAGCCCCTTTAATTTATAAAAAATCACATTCAAAGTTTTTAAAGTTCCAAGAAACATTTTACAAAAAGTTTCTTGGTGGGTGTTAGGGCAAAGCCCTAATACAATAAATTTGTTCACTTAACCGTAAGCACTACCTTGCCGACGTTTTCTCCTCTTTCGAGAATGGCATGAGCTTCTTCCGCCTCGGTTATGGGGAGCACCTTATAGATAGTAGGCTTTACCTTTCCCTCCGATATCTTGGGGAAAACATTTTTCACAAGCTCGGAAAGTATGAACGCCTTCATTTCGGGGGTTCTTGAACGAAGTGTGCTTCCGACTATTCTTACATTGCGGACATAGATGTTTTTCAAATCTATTTCAGTTTTCTGTCCTGCAAGTGCGGCAATCATTATCCATCTTGCGCCGTGCTTAAGGTAATGGAGACACTCGCCCATGTAGGAGCCGCCAAGACAGTCTATGGCAACATCAACACCGTTTCCGTTTTCAAGCTCGGACTTTAATACATCCGCTGTCTTTTCCTTTGACATATCAATAACCACATCTGCTCCGAGGTGACTTATTGAATTCTTCTTCTCCTCGTTAAGCACTGAGGTGATTACCCGTATTCCAAACGCCTTTGCCATAGGGATGATTACGCTGGCAAGACCCGAAGCGCCCGCATGCATAAGGAGTGTATTACCCTCTTTTATACCGCCTTCAATAAAGAGATTAAGGTATGCTGTGGCGAATGCCTCGGGGATAGCCGCCGCTTCTACCATGGAGCAGTTTTCGGGAACGGGCATGAGCATATCATACTTCACGGCTACATATTCCGCATATCCGCCGCCTCCCAGAAGTGCACATACCTTGTCGCCGATTTTCCAGGACGATTTTGCCTTTGCCTCCTCGCCTATTTCTGTAATGACACCCGAAATTTCAAGTCCCATCCATTCGGGACAGCCGGGAGGAGGGGGATAATCCCCTGCCCTCTGCATAAGGTCAGCACGGTTAAGCGCTGCGCAGTGTATTTCAACAAGCACCTCTTCACTCTTTATCACAGGGTCGGGAACATTGCTCCACGACAGTGAATTATCTTTATTTACAAGTATTGCTTTCATATTTCAATATCCTTTCCGCATGCCTTTAAAACATATTTATAAAGCATAAGCTCATAATCAGGTGTGTATGGATTTGTTTTTTCGCCTCTTACCATTGATGCAAAGGACAGCATCATCGGGTCATAACGGTCATGTACGGGACTTTCGGTATATGTGCCCTCTGTTCTCCAATCATCAATTTCGGGAGAAACTGTCATACCTGTTATCTGTCCGCCCTGCACATTTTTCTCCATGGGCTTGATTTCCACCGTCTTTTTTGTACCTGTTACCACAAGCTGACGTCTTAAAAATCCTCCCTTTTCGGCAGAGGTGGTCTTTGCGAAAGAAACACCGTTTTCGTATTCAAAAACAGCCATGCCGAAATCTTTACTTGTAACGCCGCTGTCCCCTGTACACTTATTCAAGGGAATTACCATTTGCGGCTCTCCCTGCAAGGTGAGCATAAGGTCAACAAGATGACAGCCGAGAAAGAACATCATACCTCCGGGGAAGCACTCTAACCACTGACGGTTTTGGGGTGTGTGGAGACAGTTCATCTGCGCTTCAACGCTGATTATATCGCCAAGCTCACCTTTTTTTACAGCGTCAATCAATTGTGAAATATAAGGATTGTAGCGGTACATGTAACCTGTATGGAAGGTCTTTTTGCTCTTCTTGACAGCCTCTATCATCTTTTCAAAAGAAGCGAGGTCTGTGCCGCCCGGTTTTTCCATATGTATATGCTTTCCGTGCTGTGCGGCAAGAATTGTATATTTGGTGAGATGTATCTCATCCGTCTCTATTGTAACAGCCTCAATAGTTTCGTCATTGAGTATTTCATCAAGAGTAAGCTCGGGATAACCTTCAAGAACTCCAAGAGATTTGGGGAACTTCTCTCGCTCGTTTTCGGGAAGTGCATAGCCCGCTATTTCAAATACATCGGGAAACTTCTTAAGCGATGCAAAAATCGAGGTTGCATGGCTGAGAGTATTGAGTCCTATCTGTGCAATTCTGATTTTTCTCATTTTAACATGCTCCAATCAAACAAGATAGTTGACGGAAATTCACGGTCTGTTGCAAGTCGTGTATAGACCTCGCCGCAATTTTCCGGAGAATGGATTTCCTTTATAAGAGGCTTAATGTCAATTCTGCCGTATTCTATAAGCTTGAACATAGCCTTAATATCATCGGGGTGTGTAAACCAACCCGGGTGAGACTCAAAGTCGGGGCGTGCCATTGTGTGAGCACCTATAAGAGTAATGCCGGGGAAATGTACCTTTCTGTAATAATCTATGGTAAATTCCTTATCTCTTGTACAGCCAAGCAACGCCACCCTGCCAAATCTTGCCATGCAGTCAAGAGCGCCGTCAAGTCCTGCACCTACACCTGTAACCTCAATAGCCACATTTACTCCGCCGCCCGACACTTTTCTGACCTTTGAAGCAAAGCCCTCATCATAAGGGTCAAAGGCATAATCCGCTCCTGCTTCAAGAGCTTCTTTTCTGCGGCTTTCAACTGGGTCAACAGCAATAATCGGTGCGGCGCCTGCCGTTTTCAGCTGACGGACAGCAATCTGTCCAAGGAGTCCCAATCCCATAACAAGAGCTGATTCTCCTATTTCGAGCCTTGTCTTTCTGACAGCGGCAAGGGGGAAGGTCACAATATAGCACATAGCCGCCTCGGAAAGTGATATTTTATCGTTAATCTTTACAACATTGTACACGTTCATTGTTTTGTAACGGCTATGAGTTCCTGTAAATACCGCCACTCTGTCA
Source organism: uncultured Oscillospiraceae bacterium (assembly GCA_964650465.1). Classification (GTDB taxonomy): domain Bacteria; phylum Bacillota; class Clostridia; order Oscillospirales; family SIG627; genus RGIG6353. Next base: position 61,288 of record CAZYTA010000003.1, read on the forward strand.
CCTATCTCAAATTCTGTAACCGCCGAGCCTTTGGCTACAACAATGCCTGAGCTGCTGTAGCCCAGATATCTGGGGAAAACAACATTGCCTTCCTTGCTTCCCGCAACATTCGGGTCGCCTGTCAGGTTTGCTCTTTCGGTACCCGGACTTACGGCACTGAAGGCTGTCTCCACAACCACCTGTCTGTCTTGCGGCTCTGTATAAGGTGCATCAAGCAGTTCTGCTGTATTCACCTTTGTAAAAACGATTTGTTTGTTTTGTTTCATGTCAATATCCTCCGTATTTTCAATTGTAGCATATTGACAAGCTTTGCGAAATACCATATAATATACAAAAAGGGTAATATTCTATACTGAATAAGGACGTATTTTGAATGAATCGCAATATTTTATATAATAACTTCTATTTTAACAAATATCATTACAAGGGCTACAGATACACAGACAACACAAAGGGGTCGCCCTTGAATTATCTTGCATGTATGCTCAAGGGAAAATGCAAAATTGCAAGCATCGAAAACACCATTGAAGTAAATGAGGGAGAAGCCTTCTATATCCCCAAAGGTCTGCCGTACGAATCCTACTGGTACGGTAACGATGATATTTCTTTTCTTTCCTTTGGCTTTGACAGGCTGGACACGTCTGACAAAACTCAGCTGAAGCTGCAAGTCATAGAATGCTCCGAGGCTCTGCGTGACCGTATCATGCAGCTTTCGGTTAGCGACACCTCCTGTAAAACACTGGCTGAATTTTACAGCATTATGTCCGAGCTGCTTCCCGTAATGGAGCAAAAAGAAATAAAGAGGGATGAGTTGTTGCTGAAGAAAGCTATAGATTACATAGAATTCAACGCCGATTGCTCCGTGGGAGATATTGCAAGAGCTGTTCATATAAGTGAGCCTTATGTATATGTGCTGTTCAAAAAGCATCTTGGCACAACGCCAAATGACTACAGACAAAAATTCATATGTGAAAAAGGCCGACAGCTGTTGCTGTCGACCAATAAAACGGTTGAAGAAATAAGCGAAATGCTGAAAATCAGCTCTGCCTCCTATTTAAGAAAGCTCTTGAAAAAGCATATCGGAATGACGCCCAGAGAAATCAGGAAGGACAGTATGATTTAAAAGTCCTTCATATGCTCTGCCATCAAATGTATATTGGCAATTATCTCATCAGCATTTTCGTTTAAAGTATGACACCACGGGGCAACCATAAAGCCCTTTAAAGCACCTTCGGGTGCTATTTTTTTATACACCTCTATCATATCGGGTGCATTGTAGGGAGTTTCGCCCCATTTTGAGAAGCAGGGCACAAGTCCGTAGCCCAGAGGCGCACTGTTTATCATGTCCTCACGCATTTTAACATATCCCGGGTCCTCCTCAATATAAGTCAGATTCATTTGATTATACGGGAAGGTGTTTGCATAAAAATCAATATCAGCCTGTCTGCAATCGGATATTTTTTTAAAATGCTCTCTTTTGAAGGCGAAATAATACCAAGGTGAAAGAATCACACTGTCGGTATCAAACCTCTTTTTAAACTCCTCCGGCTGTTCGCAACAAATGTCTGCCCATATCCAGGGCTTTGCACCAAGGTCGGTCACTGTGTCGCAAAGGAACTTCAAATCGTGCCAAAGGAGCTCTCCCCTTCTGAAATTAACAAGCCCCTCGTAGTTTCTGAGGATATTTACATTACCCTCTTCATCCATTCCCAAATGGATGTACTCGGGTTTTTCAAAAAGGTCATATATCTCCTGTATCAGGTCACGGCAAACATCATAATAAACCTTTGTTGAGAGAAGCTTGCGGTATTCGCCAAGCCATAGACAGTGAGTAGCAGAAAAATTGAGCTTGGGTATCAAAGTAATTCCCATATTGCGCAATCGCTCTATCTCCTTCTTCACACGGTAATAGCTCCATGCACCGTCAACGGCAAGCTCGGGGTGGCTCTTCCACTCTATTCCCTCTCCTATATCAAGGACAATCATATTGATGCCTGATTTTTGAGCCTCTGCGGTTATGCGCTCCCACGCTTCGTCATGGAATTCAAGATAATCAACTTTTTTTCGCCACATCTCGACGCCAAGTGTGGCATATAAAGACCAAATCATTATAACACCTCATTTCAACTGTGATAAAGGGGATGTTAAAAAAGCTCAAAAGTTTTTTTAAACAGCCCCTTTATGCTTTTAATAGAGTCTGACCTTTTCAATATCTACAGGCATATCCACTTTCGGCTCTGTCCAATCCGAGGGATTTTCAACAGTTGCACCGCTGACACCGATAACCACATGAGCACGTGTGGTAAGGTCTGTCATAGCCTCTGCCTTGTAGGAGAAGTTAAATTTGCCCTTGGGAACTTCAAGCTTACCTGTAAAGGTGATCTCCTTAACATGAGCTTCATCGTCTACCCACTTGCCTTCTGCATCGTAGATTTGAGTGTAGTAGTTAAGGTATGCCTTGTTTTCATCGGGATAATACTCAATGAAATCACCGCCGTGAAGCTCTGCATCAAAGGCAATTGTCTTGCCGTCAACTGTCAGAGAAGGATTTTTCACAGGTGCATCAATAGGCTCAAATGCCACAAGGTCGTCAATCTTGACACCGCTGCAGCTTCCGCAAAGGGTAACTGTTACGGAATTGAGCGCACTGAAATTGGCGTGAGCACGGTATGTCTCATAGTTGATACCGCCAGTCGAAATACCGCTGAAGGTATATCCCTCGTAATCGTCATTGTTGGCTTCAAGGAGGATTATCTCCTTCCAACCGCTGAAATTAAGAGGAATGAAGTAATCGTTTCGTCCTGCCTCCGCTGTATTGACACCTCTGAGCGTAATAAGGATAGCATCGCTTACCGAATTGTTTCCGAACACCCTTATCTTAAGTGCTGTCTTGCCCGTAGCATCAATGTTGGAAAAGCTGTATTTGCCCTTTATTTCCGTAACGGGCTTATTCTCGTCAAAGGCGTAGATAACCGTTCCGTTTTCACCCTTGGTTGAATATCTCTGCTCCAATCTAATGAATGGAGTCTGTGCATCAAATGGGTTGTTGGCACTTCCTTTTGCGAAATTAGGCTCGGAAATATCATATATCTTGTGCTTGAAATACGTCATTTCCTTGAACGCCCAGCTTCCGTCCTCCTGCATGAATACCTTATATTCGTACTTGCCGTTCTTTATGGTATTTCTTACCTCAGGTGAGAAGTAGTTTGCCTCACGAAGTCTGGTATAGAGTCCGTAGTACATGAAGTTGTCGGAAAGTCTGGTCTTTTCGTTAAATGCCGAAATGGAGAAGGGCTGACAAACTGTTGAGAAGTTGTAGGCTATACCGATTGAGCCCATATGGTCAAGGTCATCACGGTACATGGTTCTTGTGGTGGTATCCTTGAACTGTGAGTCCTTGTCGGGCAGGTAGTTGAACCAGCCGAGAGTTGCGGTATAGAAAATATTGGGATAGGTCTTGAGCATTGCATTGAGATGCCCTTCCTTATGGTTCTTATATGCTCTGTATGCATAGTCTGTAGCACCGCCTCTTGCTCTTGCGCTCCAAAGGTAAGTCGCGAAGGTAGAGAACTCGATAAGAGGCTTGACCTCACAGTTTGAAACGACCGTTCGTACAAACTCGGCATAGATATAATATCCCTGTCTTGAATCATAAAGTCCATTGTGTGCAAAGGACTCGAGACCGTCAAGATAAATCATCTCAAAGCCGCCCTCGTTGTAAGCCTTGGCAGTATCCTCGGCTATCTTGTAGAACAACTCTGAAAGAGGCTGGGGCTGGAACATGCCGTACCATCCGAGAAGCTGACGGATAACTGCGCCGTCTGCGTGCTCAGAAGGCTTTGTACCAAGCTGTCCTCGTCTTACGTTAAGGAAGCCCGAGGAGGAACCGGACTGAACGTAGATAATCTCTTCGTCGATGAGGATATATCTGGTGTGAACATTGTTCCACGGTATTGATGAGCCTGTCACCACAAATTTTGATGCATCCTCATTGGTCTTTATGTTTGTTCTGAACTTGGAAAGCTTACCTCTCACTGTGTAGGTTTCCTCATCGAAGCAAAGCTGCTGCTGCCATTTGGGATTGGTAAGGATATTCTTTGCATTTGAGGGAACAAGTGACGAATAGGTATGGAGACCGAGCTGTATGCCCTCTGCTCTTACCTTGTCAGCAATTCTTTCCTTGAACACCTTGGCAGTGATGAAGGTCTCGTCCTTCTTCTCCTGCTCGTTTCTTGCCGTAATGAAGTTGAAGTCAGCGGTTATGAAGTTGGAGCCCTGGTGGAGGTCCATCTGTTCGATGCTGTATTTGTTGGCAAGCTGTGCAGTCTCTGTTGCATTATCGGGATAAAGACCGCTGTTGATGATAACGTAATCTCCGAATATATCGGAATTGTCAAGAGCATACGCACCGCCGTGTGTAGAGGTTATACCCTTTGCAGGGTCGATTGCATCCGCAATGCTCTTGAGGTGGTTGCGGTGCTCAGTCATACGGGAGAATGCAACGCCGAGCTTTGCTCCGAGGGTGGGTACGCCGAGATAGGTATAAGTAGTACCCTTTGCCGCTTTGGATGAGCCGCCCGGGTAGTAGTGGTTGTTGACCGTTGTGGTCATAGGCACGCCCGAGAGCCCGTATGCCTCGGGATTGTCAAGCTCCCAGGGGGCATTTACAGTAAGATTACAGATTACTGCACCGCTCAAAGAAGAAGGAAGGTTGGTATCAAGAGTAACCGTGAAATGGTCCTTTTTAACATCAATGATATAATAAGCAACGGTTCCGTCTTTATATGTAGTTTTGAGTCTGCCGTTTTCCACATCTACCTCGGCAGGCTGAACAGTAGCACCTGAGGCATTGATAATATAAGAGAACCAGGGAGAGGCAGAAGCAAGATTCATATCTTCACCTGTCATCTTATTGATAACAGAGGTAACCTTACCGCCCTTTCTTGCAATGGATACCTTTATATAATCGTTTTCAAAGTATACCTCGGTACCCGACTTTTTAAGCTGAGTCAGGTCGGCATCATAATAGTAATCACCGTGTACATTGCTGTTGGATGCCATAAGAATCTGATATTCTGCCCAGTGACCGCCAATGTCCGAGAACACTGTATCAAGATGTGTTCTGCTGACTGTATCAGCGTTGGCAAGCACAGAAATAAGACGGTTTATAACCGTTACAACTTCTGCACGTGTAATGGTGGCATTGGGCTTGAAGGAGCCGTCGCCATAGCCGTTTACAAGACCTGTTGCCGCCGCGGCAACAATGGCGTCATAATACTTGTTAGATTCATCAACGTCGGTAAAGGTGATATCTGATTTTGCTGTAAGATTAGATGCAAAGTATGCCAACTCAACAAACTCGGCTCTTGTTATCTTTGCATTGGGATTGTATTTATTCGATGTATTGGTAAAGAAATATCCTGTTTCATCAAGATAAGCAATTGCATTGTAGAACCAATCCCCGTGCTTAACATCCGTGAATCGGGTTGTATAGCCGTCTGGTATTGTCTGTGAGCCTGTGAGAAGCCTTGCAAATATTGTACAGGCTTCTGCCTTTGTCATGTTATCATTGGGCTTGAACAGGTTTCCTGCATAGCCGTTTATGTATGCCTTATTGTTTCCGTTGGTCTGTGTTGCGACCTTGGGAAGAACTGTTACGGGGTCAGGGGCGGGGAGGTCGGCAAGATTAAGCTTTATAACCTTGTGAGTATCCTCAATGTAACCGCCTGTCTTATTGTGGTAAGGAACACCGAATCTTACATCTACGGTTTTATCCTCTTCGGAGAATTTTATCAGCAGAGGATAGGCGTTGCCCGAGGCGGCAAGATTGCCCTCAAGATTTGCCATGACTGCCGCTACATCGTAGCCGTTTTTGTTTTTAAAGGTATTTGTAACAATTTCTGCTCCGGAGTTACCTGTCGCCGAAACAATACATACGATATTGTCCCACTTAGAAAAAGCATATTCCCAGAGATTTGTACCGTCACGGGGCTTATCGTTGTGGAGAATTCTGGTTCTTACGGTAGTGGAATACTTGGTGTATACCGCAAGCCACTCGGACTGTGAAAGATTCCAGTCATGCTGGGTATACATCTCTCCTTTAGGGTCAAGGAAGGATGTAGTGAACACCACCGCACGCTTGTCAAGGTTGTTTTCCTGTACTGTATTGAACCAATTCAAAACAGACTGTCTCGGGAAAGCCTCAAGCTGATACACAAGGTATGAGCTTTTTCCGTCCTTGATGTAGACAACCATATTATTGCTGTCATACATTTCGTATTCATAGCCCGAAGTTCCTATATAATCACCGGAATCAAAAACAGTCTGAAGATGGTTGTTTCTTTCAAAACCGCCGCCGCAATAGTCATTCTGTCCGATGGAAACACCGTAGGCTATTTCCATGTCGGTAAGAAGAGAGGCGGTATTTTTCAGAGCCTCAAAATCCCGCATCCATTCCTCGTCGGCAACGTTTGCTTCAACAAGCTCTTTTTCGGTATGTCCCTGCTGTGCAACATACTGTGCGTGTACAAAGTTGGGTCCCGAGGACATGTTGCCGATAAAGCTGACATACCTGAGCCCATAGCGGGACACAAGGTCACCAAGCCAATAGCACGCATCTTCGACGGGAGTAAGATTCAAGCCGTCTGCAAAGAATGGCTTTGTACCGTTGAAGCTTGCAACTACAAAGTCACTCTCCTTGGCATAATCATCTTCAAGGACTGCCGTTTTTGCAAGTGAGCTCACCGTAAGAGCCGCTGCAACAGCCAAAAGACAAAGAAACAGTGATAAAAGTCTTTTCATGTTTTTTCTCCTGTTGATATAATATTACAATTTGATTATATAACAAATATTTACTTTTCACAAGACAAATATTGACATTTCCTTGAACTTTATTGTTATTTTACCTGTGTCCATATTATCAGGTCGGTGGCTTCTCTGTTTGCAAATGCGAAATATGGTATCAATCTTGCCCTGAAGGATATGCGCTCGTTCGACTTCAGTGAATAGAGCTTTTCCGAAGGCTTTCTGCGCTCTGCACGCATATATATTACGGGCGCGGGGATCCCCTCCTCTGTAACAATCTCGGTATTTTCGTTTTCAATTAGGGTGATATCGCGGAGATTTTCGCCGTTATCGATACCCTCCATGCAATAAACAATAGGACCGCGGGTAACAGCATATCTGCCCGAGTCATCCTGTACATTGGGGTTTGCCTCAATAAAGTGAATATTCATGGGCAGGTCAAGTGAGACCTTACCGCCATCGGTAAGATTGAATTTTGCAAAACCGTTTTCGGTCACACCGTCATACTCCGAACACCAATCGGGTATTCTTACATTAAGGGTTATCGGCTCGCCGTGATACTCAAATTCTATATGACCGTCAAAGGGGTAGGCAGTTTTCTGAATGAGGGTGGCGTCCCTGCCTCCGACGGTAAGCTTTGTTTCGGAGTCGGCAAACTGATTGCACCAGACGGTATCTCCTTCTACTGTGTACATATATCTCGGAATAGAGGACAGCATTCTTACAACATTCGGAGGACAGCAGGAGCAGCCGAACACCTTAACCCTTTCTGCAACAGGCTGATATGCACCCTCGTGTCCGTATTTCTTCAGGTCAAGCTCAAGGGGATTGGTATAGAAAAATTCATCTCCCGAAAGGGACATTCCCGATATAAAGCCGTTGTAGTATATTCTCTCAATCACATCGCCGTAAACCGAGCTTTCCTCTGATTGCTGAAGCTCAGCGGCAAGCATTGCAAGGGCTATTGCGGCACAGGTCTCATTGTAGGACTCGCGGTTTGGGATATTGTAGCAGTAGGAAAAGGCTTCATGAAACCTCTGAGCGCCCACGCCGCCCGTTATGCTCATTTTTGTGTTGATGATATCAGCGAACAGTCTGTCGCAGGCTGATTTGAGTGTGTTGTCACCGTCGATGCGGGCAAGCATTGCCATAGCTGTATAAAGGTATCCCGCGCGGACTGCGTGACCCTTGGCATGAGTCATCTTGCGTACAGGCATTTCGGACTGAAAGTATTCGGGACCAGCATAATCAAGCTTATCATTTTCACAGACGCCTCTTTTATCTATAAAAAATCGGGCAAGCTCAAGATGCTTTTCGTCTGCTGTATATTCGTAAAGCTTCAGCAATGCTATTTCTATTTCCTCGTGTCCAGGAGTGGTAAAGGAAGCACTTCCCTCCTCAACAAAAAGGCGGTAGATAAGCTCAACATTTTTCAGCATACAGTTGAGAAGCTTATCCTTGCCCGTTGCCTTATGATATGCGATAGCCGCTTCAATAAGATGACCTGTACAGTAAAGCTCATGCATATTTCTGTCTGTAAATATTTTTGAGGGCTCGAGGGTCAGATAGTAGGAGTTGAAATAGCCGTCTGCCCGTTGATTTTTTTCGATTTCGTCAACGGTTTTATCCACCAGGGCTTCAAGCTCTGGTTCGCGGTGTACCTCTGTGAGATAAGCCACGCCCTCTATCCATTTTGCTACATCGGAGTCCCAGAAATGATGGGGCTTCTTCACCTCGCCGTCTCTTTCCCTCCACTGACATTTGAAGGCATCAAACCGTCCCGTTTCAAAAAATCTGTCATACACGGCACGAACGGTAACATTTCTTACAAGGTCGGTATAATATTTCCAAAATCCGTCTTTTATGGTTGTGTTTGCAAAATAAAGGTTTTTCATTGTTTCCTCCGTTATAGCCGAAGAGAGTCGAACCCTTGTCGGTTTCAGAGGGGAATTTTCGCCCCTGCCATCGTTACATTCCCTTGTAATACGGCAGTATGACTGCGGGAAATGTGCCTTGCCAGGAACAAAAATTTCCGTCTGAAACTTCCCGAGAACCGAGAAAAGATGATTTTCGAGGATAAATTTTCTTGAGGAATGCAGGAATACTATATGTATTCTAAGGGACGAAAGGAAATTTAGACAGAAAAGGGCTTTTCTCGGCGGCAATGGTTCGATTCCCTTCGGCTATTGACATTAATTTCGCGTTATGCTATTATCAGTATAGCAAAACGGCGATTTGTAAGCAACCTAAAAAATCGTATAATAGGAGTTAAAATCCGACTATGCTTGAAAGCGTAAGATATGTAAGCGGCGGTAAGTTCATATCCAGAGGGCAATGGATACACCCCGACAGAATAATTGATTCGTATGAGGTAATTTTTGTAATTAAGGGTGAGGTTTTTATAAACGAAAACGGCAGAGAGTATCGCCTTTCGGAAAACGACCTGCTTATTTTAGACCCTGAATTGCGGCATTTCGGATATAGAGAGAGCAGTGATACATCTTTTTATTGGATGCATTGGACCTGCGATACAAAGCTTTTTCCCGACACAAAGGAGCTTAACCTATCAAAGCCGTACAACCTTTCCATACTGTTCAGTCAGCTTTTGAATTACACCTTTGAAAAAGCGCCGTCGGAAATTCTTGATTATACGGCAAGGCTGATTTTGGGTGAGATATATTTCAAGTCGGGAAATGACGGGGATATCCGTATAGCCAACACAGCGGCAGATTGGATAAGGGCGAACAGTGACCTGCAGATAAAGACCTCCGATGTATCCCGACATTTTGGCTACAACAGCGACTATATAAGCCGACTCTTTAAAAGGGCGTATAAAAAATCCTTGAAGGAATACATTGACGAGGCAAAAACCGAGTATATAAAGAACATGCTTCTGAACACCTCGATGACCCTCAATGAAATTTCGTCCTCCTGCGGCTTCAAGGAATACAAGTATTTTCTTAAATTCTTCAAGTATCACACGAAAATGACACCGACGGAATTTCTCGGTATATATTCGGGAACGCATATCAATATCAAATGAAAATGAGACTGTAACATAATTCAAAAAAATGCACAAGACGCGGACCGTCGAGGACGCCGGTCCCTACAATTTTTCACCGCTTTTGCACAAAAACAGGTGTGTAGCAAGTAATTTTGCTACACACCTATTATATTCGATTTGAATTTGTATGGAATCAAGCCGTCTATCTATTGCCTGTGCGAGTACAATCAATGGATAGACGAGCTTTGTCGGCGGTCACTGACCGTTTATGCCATATAATATTTTTTCATCATTGTTTTTGTGAACTCAAGGAGGAAAAGTGCTTCGCTGTCAAGCTTTTCTTCGGTGAGACCTTCCTGGAGGTTACGCCATGTGCGGATATCGTAGCCTACCTCGTTGCCCATGCGGAGAAAGGGCTCTGATACGATGTCCTTCTTGTATCCGATATCGCTGAGCGCCTTGAATATCTCATTCCAGTCAAGGTGTCCTCTTCCGGGCACATTACGGTTATTCTCGCCTGTGTGGAAGTGACGGAGTCTGCTGCCTACAAGACGGATAGCATCTCCGATATTATCCTCCTCAATGCCCATGTGGTAGGTATCGAGGTGGATACCTATGTTCTTGCTGTTTACCATATCGGCATAGGCTATAGCCTCTTTTGCGGTATTGATAACGGGAGATTCGAAGCGGTTAACAGCTTCAACACAAACCGTAACGCCTTCCTTTTCGGCTACCTTCATTACCTGCTGCATACTGTCGACACTGCGTGCGGTGATAGCCTCCTTCTCCTTTTCGTCGATGAAATATGTAGGAACGCCCCAGCCTGCGTAGGTAACGCCCGAAAACAGCTCGCCCTCCATAACAGCAATCTTTCTGACGATGTTTGAGAGGTATTCGACACCGCCGCGGCGGATTTCGGCATCGGGATTTGCCACATCGTATTTGGGGTTGAGACCGAGGCTGTAGGAAAGCTTTATTCCGCGCTCATCTGCATACTTCTTGATTTCGCGGCATTCTGCATCGGTCATTTCAAGAAGGGGCTGAGCCTGAAACTCAAGGATATCGAAGCCAAGCTTCTTCACCTTGTCGATGTAATACTTATAGTTGATAGTCCATGACTGCTCCCAGAAGTTTACGAAAATACCAAGCTTATTCATTTTTCATACTCCTTACAATATATCTATTTTATAGCCGAGATACTTATCAAATGCCTCGCGTACCGCTTCTGCCCAATGACCTCTTGTAACCGCTACATGATGGCGGTAGCCGTTTGTTGCCATGAAGTTGAGAAGTGTGCTTACATTCTCCTTACAGAATACCGCACCGCTTCCGAAAAATTCCTTCTGAATGGGGTCATCTGTAAGCTTACCCTCTGCGGCGAAGGCACAAAGCTCGCCGTTTTCGGTCTTGAAGCTTCCGATAGTTACATCGTCAACAATGAACTGACCCTTATTTACGCCGACACCGCTTCCCTCGCCGTAAGACTTCTTGAACATAAGATGCTCAATAATCTTGCCCTTGTTTCTCATAAGAGATATAGGTGCGGGACCGCAGTGGAAGAGAATTATCTTATCCTTATCGTCGCCGTAGTTGTTGTTGACATCAAGGAGCATTACGGGGTAGTCAGCCGCAAGTCCGACTGCGCGCATCATGACAGCGTTGGTGATATCAAGCTCGCAGGCGGCATGGATTCCCTTTTCATTAAGGTCTCCGAGAATGAGACAGGGGGCTATACCGTACCTTGTCTGAAGCTCGTTCCAGCAACGGATAGCAATTGCTTGGAGGTCAAATTCCTCAATAAGACCGTCGATAACAACGCCGAGTCTTGAAATGTTCTCAAGCTTTTCGGGAGGATAATTTCCAAAATCGGAAAGTCCTGCATAGTAATTCATCTTATCCTTAAGAAGCGTGCTGTTCACATTGTCCATTCGGTCGAACACCAAGGACAGATCGATGGTCTCCACATTTATACGCTTGTTCTGAAGTGCAATTTCATCACAGCGGACACTCTTGAAGGCGGTAGTTCTTGCGCCGATAGCGCCTATGTTTACCCTTCTCATACCTGAAACCACTCGGCAGGTACCTGCAAAGAGCCTCAAATCCTCTGCAAAGGACTCAGAAAGAGGATGCACGCAGAATTCCCTTGTAAGAGTATACTTAATGTTAAGCTGACGGAGTACATTACACATAGCAAACTTACCGCAAACGGCATCTCTTCTGTGGTCAAAGTCCATCTTGCCGTCCTCGTCGGGATAAGCCTGCACAAGCACGGGAACATCGATGTCGCGGAATGCGGCAGAAGCTCCGTTCTCGTCTCCGAAGTTGGGAAGGCAGAGAATTATGCCGTCATACTCACCTCTGTGGTCATCAAGGAACTGTGCGTAAGCCTTGCCCTCGGTCAGCGTTTCAACAGCGCCGTAGCGGGTAAGGGACTCGTCCATGATTATATAGCCGTAGCCGTTCTGCTCGCAAGCCTTGATCATATCGGCTCTTGCCGATGCAATAAGCTCACCCGGGAAAAATCCTCGGTTGCCGAAATATAATGCAAATGTAGTTTTTTTCAATATTATCACCTCGAATATCATTATACAGATATTTTGTCAAACATTATAGGCATAAGTTGCCCTAAAGTATGATAAAATCTTCCCGAATGTATAATTTTTGTATTGCAATTTCGATATAGTCATGTTAATATAGAGTGGGTGATAGAATGATAATTAACTTTAATATTGACAGGCTGAACGGCTTGCTTCTTGATTTTTACAAGCTTACGGGGCTTACTATCAGTGTATGGGACAAGGATTTCAATCAGCTTTCCTTTCAGCCCTCCGATATGCCCGGCTTTTGCCGTATGATAAAGGAGACAAAGGAGGGCAACAGCCGCTGTCTTGAAAGCGACAAGAAAATATGTATGATGTGTCGGTCAACTGGAGAAGCACAGACACACATATGCCATGCAGGCTTGATAGATACCGCAATCCCAATAAAATTCAAGGACAGCATTTTAGGATACATGATGTTCGGTCAGGCAAGTCCCGAGGAGGACGGGAAAAGACTCACACAAAGGATAAAAAAGTTAAGCCGCGAGCTGAAAATAGATGAGCAGGAGCTGTTTTACTCCCATCGTGAGCTGACAAAATACCAGCCCGACATAGTGCAATCGGCAGCAAATATTCTGAAAATGGCTACCCGTTACCTGTGGCTTTCCGATATGATACAGATAAGCAGTGACGGAATCAGCGAGAGAATAAGCGAATATGTGAGGTCGAATATTTCATCAAAGATAACCGTAGAAATGCTTTGCAGTGAGTTCAATATATCGAAAAACAAGCTCTATGCCCTGACTCAAAAGGCATGGGGAATGAACATAGGAGAATATGTGTCCTCTCAAAGAATAGAGAGTGCAAAGGCACTGCTGACCACTACCGACATGCCCATATCTGAGGTATGCCACGCAGTAGGCATTGTGGAGTACAATTATTTTACAAAGCTGTTCAAAAAGCAGACGGGGTACACTCCCCTGTCCTACCGTAAGAAATTCCCCTTTGTGCTGAATGCAAGCAAAGGCTGAGTCATGTTGACTCAGCCTTTTGATTATTGGTTTACTATTTCGTTTTTAACCACCGATTTAAGCATACCGCCGATGCGGATTATAAATTGATCGTTGTCAAGTATTTTGTGGTAAACGGGCTCGTTGCGCTTAAGTATATCCACGAGCTCGGACCAAAGAATATCCGCTTCGTCGCTTTTGCCGATATTCTTGTATAACAGCGCATTGGCAAGGTGTAGCATCACCTCGTTGTGATACAGGAGATATCCCCACGATTTTTTCACATTGCCCGCCTCAAGCTCTGTATGCTTTTGAATTACAGGCTTGAATTCATGGAGTAATGCGATACATTTCTTTATATTTTCCAAATTAGCAATGCTTTCCTCGGAGCCGTTTACAAAGCCGCTGATTTTTTCAAGGTATTGCTTTACGGCAAGTCCGTTTTTACCGAAGGCGGACATAAAGTATTTGGTGCTTTCGGCTTCAAAGTCGGCATCTTTATTCCAGAGAGCTACAGCCATCATATATGTTGGCAATGCAGTAGGAAAAGCGTTTCTTGTTACCTGACAGCTTACCATTCCGTTGAGGGAAAGTCTGTCAAGATTTTGCATATCGGTGAATACCCTTCGGGCAATATACATACCGCCGAGGTCTCTCCACTGACGGGCAAAAAGGTGATAATCAAAATCAAAGGAATCACCGTCGAATATATCCTGCCACTCCGAAAGGAGCTTGGCGCACTTGCCAATGTCAGAGGGTGATACAGACTTATTCTTTACGTAGGGAACACTCTCATATGAACGAGGGTCGGTGATGCTGTCAAAGCCGTATTCGTATGAACGACCCCCGGGGGCAAGCATTAGGACAAAACGATCTTTGTTGTAAAAGCGCTCCTTGACGGGTGCCCAGGTAACGTCGGTATAAGTAAGGAATACTATTTTCGTGTCAATGCCAAGGTCCGTGAGCCTTCTGTCAAGGTCATTGAGCATCATTACATAATAATCTGAAGGGCGCTCAACGCAGTTTTCACACTCACATGAATTTTTCTGACCATCCGCCAGCCAGAAGTGAAGCAAGTCAACCTTCGGGTTTTCCTTGCAGTAATCAACTATTGAACTGACAATTATCTCACGCACCTTGGGATTTGAATAGCAGAGGTTTGTCCAATTCGGTACATTACCGTGAAATTCACGCTTGCCGTTTTTCATGGCAAGATGCCACTTTCTGTCCTCAGGAACAGAATTCGGCTCGACGGGATAACCTCCGTTGCCCTCAAAGCCAAAGGGAGTGCTTGTCCAGCCGTGTCCAACATGGTGAAACAGAAGTCCGCGCTTCTTCATTTCCTCCACAAGAGAATCAAACATAGCTGTGACATCCTCACGGCTGACCGTTTCGCCGTCAATATATTCGTTTGCGTAATGGGTATACCATCTGTCCATAAAGCGAAAAGGTATAAAGAACTGAAAGAAATAACCGCTCATACCCATGCGGGGAAGCCACTTTATCATATTAAGTATATGCTCGTAGGAAACATCTCCCTCAATGCATATTGCTCTGTGGCGGTAGGATGCCTTTTCACTTACATCAACATTGATATCGGTTATTTTGTATTCGGGAATAATTTCGCCGTCATCTGTAGGTCTCACCCATGCCACACCAAGCTCACGCAGGAAGCGGTAAGCGGCAATAAGCACCGCACCCGAATTACAGCCTGTAATGATACCTGCATTGTTTTTTACATTGATATATATGGAAGTATCAAGCCTTTTATCCTCTACAGCGGGAAGGAGGGAGGAAAACGCCTCACTCTCCCCTACCCATATAACTCTGTCAACGGATTTATCGTATTCGTTATAATAACGGACATCAACAAAAAGTGAGCTGTCGATTTTTTTAAGATAGCTATAAAGCTCTTCAACGGCATATGCTGCCGCAGGGCTGCTTCCTATTCTTGCAAGAGTTATTCTTGTCATAATCCACCTATTCAAGCCGTTGTGCAGAATGACACAACGGCTTGCTTGAAAATTACATAATTGATTTTTTGACTATACCGTGAACCTGCATAACATCGAGGACCTTATGGAGGCTTGTTTCGTTTCTCATAAGGTAATCGACAAAGGAGCCTACTGCCTTATCGACAGTTCCTTCGTTGCCTTCTATTGCCTGAATTACGCAATTTACGAAATATTCAACATATACCTTGTGAAGAACAAGATATTCCCAGGATTTGAGCTGACCTGCAGGAAGGTTCTTTGCGAGATTCTTCTTTACTGTTGCTTCAAATTCAGCAACGAGTGCCAAAGCCTTCTTGACAAGTGCAAGACGCTTTTCCTTTTCATAGGGGCGGTTGCCTACCTGACGGGAGTACACAGGGTCCACGAGGTCGCTGAGGGTCATCATATATTCCTTTACAGCCTTCCAATCCTCGCCGAATGCCGACTTGAAGTAGGTATCACACCTTTCGTCAAAGTCGCAGGTCTCGTCCCAAAGGGCATCTGCCATGAGCTGCATGGGCAGGTTTGTGGGGAATGCACAGCGGGTAAGCTGACAGGACACCATACCGTCAAGACCTATTTTGTGAAGGGCTTGCATATCGCGGAAGAGGATATTTGCAACCTTGTAATAACCGAGGTCATAGAGGTGATCCCACATAAGATGATAGTCGAATACGAAGCTGTCCTCGGAATGTATCTTTTTCCAGCCCTTGAGAAGCTCGAAGTTTACACCTACATCCTTGGGGAAGTTAAGCTTATTCTTGATATATTCGGGTGCATCGTAGGTCTTTGTCATATCAAGCTGGTCATAGCTCTGTGAGTATGAGCGTGTGATAGGTGCGAACATGAGTACAAAGCGGTCGGGGTTGTTGAAGCTCTCCTTGAGGGGACCCCAAAGAAGATCCACATATATAAGGAATACTATCTTGGTATCGACACCCATTTTTGCAAGCTTTGCATCAACCTCGTTAAGCATCATTACGAAGTAATCCGAGGGGCGCTCAACACAGTTTTCGCACTCGCAGTTATTGTTTGAGCCGTCTGCAAGCCAGAAGTGGAGGTATTTTACCTCGGGGTTATCGCGGCAGTATTCAGCCATGGCAGTGGTGAGAGTGTCACGCACCTTGGGATTTGAGTAGCAGAGGTTTGTATTGAGCGGTACATCGCCCCAGAATTTGCGCTCGCCGTCTACCATGGCAAGAATGTCTCTTATTTCCTGCGAAACATCCTCGGTGTTTACCTTTACCCAGCCGTCGCCGCCGGGAATGCCGAAGGGCTCACAGGTCCATCCGTGGCCTACCTTATGAAGAAGAAGCTCTCTCTTTTCTATTTCCTCGGAGAGCTGAGAAACTATTGCGTCTACATCCTCTCTCGACACATTTTCGCTGTCATAATTGGGGTTGCTTGTATGGCTATACCATCTGTCGAAAAAGTGGAAGGGACGGTTGAACTGGAAGAAATAGCCGCTCATGCCCGCTCTGGGTATCCACTTTATCATATTTAAAACATGCTCGTAGGAAACCGAGCCCTCGATACATACTGCTCTGTGGCGGTAGGACGCCTTCTCCTGTACATTTACATTTATGTCTGTTACTGTATATTCGGGCACAACCTCGCCGTCGTCGGTGGGTCTTACCCATGCGACACCAAGCTCCTTGAGGAATCGGTATGCGGCAATGAGGACAGACCTGGGATTACAGCCTGTAATGACACCTGCGTTGTTCTCAACCGAAATGAAAATAGAATCATCTCTCTTGGGGTCCTTTACTTCAAGAAGCCTTGAGTTAAGCTTCTCACTGTTACCAACCCATATAACTCTGTCAACCGACTCATCGTAATCCGAATATGCACGGATATCAACAAAGAGTGTGCTGTCGATTTTTTTGAGGTAGGTATAAAGCTCCTCAACTGCATAATTTACAGTTTCGTTTCTGCCTATTTTGGCAAGTGTTATTCTTGTCATGTTTTTTCTCCTTTTCGGGATTTATTTACTGATTTGAGTGTAGCACAAAATAGGCGATTAGTCAATGGATTTACGGAAATCGTCGGTTAATTTCCCCGATAAATACAAAGACTGCCGTTTTTTGAGAACGGCAGTCTTTGTATTTAGTCTTCTACGTATTTATACATTTTTTCGGGGTATATGAGCTGTGCTACCCTTTTATTTTCGTAATGTACTACATAGTACATATCCTTTAGTGTTGCAAGCTGAAAGGCAGTGTTATCCACAATTACTTCGTCAAAGCCTTCAAAGTACAAATTTTTATAGATGCGAAAATGCTTTCCGTTACGTTCTGTTTTCTCTTCCTTATATTGCAATTCACAGACAGATATCTTGAACTTGCCTTTTTTAATAAGTGACTTGGCTCTTAAAGCATCACATATGCAATAAATGAAAAAAAGCAATGGGAAACTTAATATAACTGCAATTACGACAGCTACCGCCATAACCGACTTTTCTACAGCAACATACACCGCTAATATAACGCAAGGTAAAAGGAGCACGTATATTCCGCAGAGCAGCAGATTTATTTTTATCGTGTCGTTAATTCCCTTGTACAATTCCTTTTCAACCGATCTGCGTGTAATACTGTTTTTTGTTTGCACGTTTGAATAATACATTTTTCCTGCCTATCTGCGTTTATACAGTTTTTATATCGGTTTGGTTATTCTTCTACAGGTTCTGCCGCGGGTTCGTCAACCTTTGTTCCAAGAATTGAAGGCAGCTGCATACCTGACATTGCAAAGACCTCGTCGAGAGGAGGAACAGCCTTCATCATGCCCGAAATAAAGTTTGCGGTTGAGTTTTTGCCGTCCTTGCCGTCACCGCTGTCCCATACAGTGACCTTATCAATCTTGATATTCTTGATTGCATCAACCTGTACGCGCATGAGGTCCTCAAGCTTATCGGCAATAAGAAGCTTGAGTGCCGCATCAGCGTCGCCGCCTGCGGATTTAACCACCTCTGCAAAGCCCGCCGCCTGCTTGCGAAGTATTTCCTCCACACCTCGTGCTTCTGCTTCCATCTTTGCGTAGATTGCATCGGCTTCACCCTTTGCAATTCTGCGCATTTCCTCTGCCTTTGCTTCTGCTTCAAGCTCAATTTCACGCTTTCTTGCTTCTGCCTTTACGATAATGTCAGCTTCAAGAGTAGCCTGCTCTTTTGAGCGTCTTGCTTCTTCTGCCGCTTTCTCTGCCGCATAGGACTCCTCAAGAGCCTTTGCCGCTTGAATCTTCTCGGCTGTAGTGGCAATCTTCAGCGCCTCTGCTTCCTTTTCCTTGAGAGCGGCTTCTGACATTGCTATCTTCATCTTGGCTTCGTTCTCACCCTGAATAGCAATAGAGTCAGCCTCAGAAACCTTAATTCGCTGTTCCATCTGTGCATTTGCTTCACCGATTGAACCGTAACGCTCCTGCTCGGCAACGCTGACCTTAGCATCGTTGATAGCCTTTGCAGCAGCTTCCTTACCAAGTGCTGTTATATATCCCGATTCATCACTTATATCGGTCAGGTTAACGTTGATAAGTCTGAGACCGATTTTCTTCAGCTCGGATTCAACGTTGCTGCTTACAGCGGCAAGGAACTTATCTCTGTCTGTGTTAATTTCCTCAATATCCATTGTAGCAATAATAAGACGAAGCTGACCGAAGATAATATCCTTTGAGAGCTCCTGTATTTCGTTGAGCTGCAGACCTAAAAGTCTTTCAGCCGCATTCTGCATTACTCCGGGCTCGGTTGAAATACCTACTGTAAATCTTGAAGGAACATCAATTCGGATATTCTGACGTGAAAGTGCGTTTTTCAGGTCTACCTGAATTGAGATGGGAGTCAGGTCAAGGTATGCATAGGACTGGAATACGGGAATTACAAATTCCGCACCGCCGTGGATACACTTGGCGCTTCTGTTGGTACCGTCCTTGTTCTTACCGATAGAACCGTAAATTACCATTATCTTGTCGGAAGGACATTTCTTGTACCTTGAGCATACCCATGCCAAAAAGGACACGAGAACCAAAACGACTGCCGATACTAAAATAATTACTTGTGGTTGCATAACTTTTATCTCCTTTTAAATTTTTTTGTTTAATTTATAAATAGCTGTTACTATTTACTTTCTCTTTACCACCAGACTGGTCTGACCGCTTACGCCCGTAACAATTACCTCTGTGCCTGTTTTAATGGGCTCGGCTTCGTCTGTGACTGCGTTTATCTCGGCGTAGGTGCCCTGAAGCATTACCTGCACCTTGCCCTCTCCGCTTCTTGAGGCAGGGATTGTAAGGTATACCTTTCCTGCGGTGCCCACTGTGTTGCGGTTATCGAGATTTCCGTCGCTTCTGAGCTTCATTACCGCTCTGAGCAGGAATGCAAGAACCACCATCATGAGAAATCCGCACAGTGCCGCAACCGATACAGTTGCCAATATACCTGCGCCCGAGCTGTCAAGGACTGTACCAACCCAGCCGAACACCACGAGGAATGCCACCATGCCTCTTACGGTGAAGATGCGGAGTCCGTCAAGTCCCTCAAAATCGTGGGGTATGTCGTCAACATCGGCATCAAACTCCACCTCGGTGTCATCGGGGATATCACTGTCATCCCCGAAGCCTATCAACATGGTTGCTGTCTGTATGAGCAGTACCAGAGTTGAGGGGACTGCTATGCAGGTAAATATCTGGGATATTATGCTGAGTGAATTCCACCATTCTATTATAAACATTATATCATCTCCTAACAGGCTGAATTATTGTAATGAGGAAAGTGTTTCTTCTGCTGACCTTCTGAGCTGTGTTGCAGAGTGGGCGAAGAACATGACTGTCAGTATTTTTATCAGCTTATCTCTGCCGCCGGGTATTCTTTCGTCATAGGACTCTGTTGCCTTCTCTGCCGCAGATGCTATCGATGCACTGTCATCAAGCTCCAGGTCGGGGTCGCTGTACATGTCTACATACATATGATAAAGCTCATTATTTTTTACAAGGTCGTCAAGCTCGCTTTCGGTGGGACCTGTTATCAGGTCTATCAAGCCGCATATTTTATCTATATGCAGGGTTTCCTTCAGCATATTAATAATTATTATTCCTGCGAACTGCTCTCTTGAATAAAGTCTTTTTACTGGTGAGGTTATAAACCCTCGCTTTACCCAATTCTGTATCATGTAGGGCTCCAGCCCCGTCATTGCCGACACCTGCGACAGTGTAATGCCGCCTGCGGCAAATATCCCGTCAAACAGAGTTCTTGAACTCCCTCTTGACAGCGAGGACACCTCTACTGTAGTCCCCGGGAAAGTGGTGATCACCTGTTACACCTCCCTTTTTATTTATTACGATATGATTATACCATACGGTCACGTGATTGTCAATAGGTGTCGTATGATTTTTTAGAAATAATAATATAACGCAGGAGTTATACCTGCGTTATATTTCGGGGAGAGTATAATTTTCCTCTCCGCTGTGAACAGAATGCATTTTGCTTACAGGCTGTTTACCGAAGAGGGCAAGCAAATCCGCATAGGTTTCTTTGTTGTCAAATGTCTTATATCTCAAATGAAGTATATCACCCTCACACAGGGATATTACATCGGGGTCCTTCTTTTCCATTGACACAATAAGGCAGTTTGGAGGAAGAAGAATATCACGTATTTCTTTGCCTTCTGCAAAGGAGCGGGCGGCTACAGTAAAGTGTGTATCGATAACAAAATGCTCTTTCCCCTTTGTATGTGCCTTTACCTTGCTTTCTATTACAGAATCGGTAAGAGAAACAGCGCCCGCAGCTTCTGCTACTATATATGCAACAGCAGTACCTATAGCAACGGGAAGAATGTTGGAAAGCCCGGACAATGCCTCAGCAGAAAACGCAATAGCAGTCATTGGAATTTTGGAGGAAGCGGCAAGAAAGGCAGTCATGGACACGATTACAATAACGGGAGCATACGCTTCGGGCATAGTACCAAGATAAACCGTGAGCTTTGCCAAGGCAGACCCAAGCATTGCGCCAAAAGCAAGCGACGGGATGAAGATACCGCCGGTAATACCCACAGTATTAGCCAAAAGAAGTAAAAGCGAGCGGACAGTCAGATATATCACTATCATATACCATACGGGAGCTTTTCCGTACATAATATCACATATTATATCGTGACCCGAGCCTGTAAAGGATATATCAATAAAGCCGAAAACCGTTACAGCCATAAAAATAACAACAACCTTGGCGGCATGAGGACTTTTTGAAAAAATATCATTCATTAATCTGTCGGTCGCACGGTATGCCTTAGCAAACAGCACCGCAAAAGCGCCCGCTAAAAGCCCCGCTAAAACCGCAATTCCAAAAAAACGTACAGGCAAAGTTATATTCACCGCAAAATCGAATATGGAAAACTCAGTTCCAAAAAGCTTACAAAGCGCCTGCATTGTTGCCGAGGCTGTCAATGCAGAAGCAGAGACCGCCATAAAGATAACAGGTGAAAATCTCTTATGTACCTCTTCAAAGGCAAAGAGTATACCGCTGAGAGGTGCTCCTGTTGCAGCCGCAAAGCCGCCCGAAGCGCCGCCTGTCATTACATACCTGTCCCATGCTCTGTTTCTCTTTGCCAGCACATTAACCGTTCCTCTGCCCACGGCACACCCCATCTGGACACTGGGTCCCTCGTTTCCAAGAGGGACACCCATAGCAAACGTTATGATAGAAGAGCTGAACATACCTATCATTGTTGTCATCCATTCAAAGGGAATGTGTCCTCTTAGTATTGCAACTGCAGTGGGAATTCCGCCGCCGCGGCAGCTTGGTATATAGCTGACAATAACATAAGAAACAACTCCGAGAAGTGCCGCGCCGCCAACAAGAAGCAAGAAATACCGAGGTTGTTCTCTTACAATAATATATATATCGTCCGACAAGCCGATTATCAGCTTTGACAAAAATTTGAACAAAAAAATCAAAACACCTGTGAATACGCCTGTTAAAGCAGAAAGCAAAACACAAGGAAGTAATGTCTGGTTGAAATAATGTTTACTGTTCTTCATATAACCCTATAACAAAGCGGTCAGTGACCGCTGACAATGCCCGCCTATCGTAACCTATGGATGTACCCGAACAAGGTAAACGGCGAGGTTTGTTTAATACAGTTTCCTAATAGAGAATAAATCAGGCAAGGCGCAACTGCGCCCTGCCTAAAACCTTTTATTCGGAATCGTAGGTGTTATAGCCACCGTACTTATGGTAATAATTCTTACCGTAATAGCCTTTTCTGTGATAATAAGGCTGTGTCGAATCTGTTCCGATGTAAATCACGCCCAGAATATTTGCCTCTATCATCTTAAGACTTGTAATAAGCTTGTTAAATTCTTTGGTTGTTATAATAAGCTCACGGGCTACAAGTATAACTCCGTCAGACCTTTTGATAACAGGAAGCGCATCGGATACTACATTTACAGGAGGAGTATCTATAATGATGAACTCATACTTCTGGCTGACCTCGTCAAGCAAAAGGTTCATTGAGCGGCTTGCAAGTATCTCTGCGGGATTATTTACGGAAGCGCCCGAAGAAAGGAAATCAAGATTGGGATATTTTGTTACATTTACCGCATCGGCAAAAGTAGCTTCCCCTCTTACCACATCGGTCAAGCCAACGGTCGAGTGATATTTGAGATAACGTGATGCCCTTCTCTTTCTGAGGTCACCGTCTATCAGCAGCACCTTCTTATCAAACTGTGCAATAGCAATAGCAAGATTGATTGAAGAAGTAGACTTACCTTCGCCTGCCACCGAGCTGGTAACGGTAATAAGATGACAGGGGTTATCATCAAGGTTGAGTATAAGATTTGTTCTTATGGTTTTGTATGCTTCCTTGATTGCGAAAAGAGTGGTTGATGAAACCGAACTGTTGTTTGTACTTACAGGACCATCATTTGAGTTGCGGTTAGTTCTGAACATTGCCATTGATTAGTCCTCCCTTCCTTTTCTTGCGCGTTTTTCAGCGGCAGGAGTTGTGTCGGGAACAACGCCCAAAATCGGTATATCATGCATGCTTGTAATATCCTCAAGATTCTTAATCTTATTGTCAAACATTTCCTTGCAAATAAAGAATGCAGCACAGCAAACAGCGCCGATAAAAAATCCGACCAAGGTATTTGCCATAATATTCGGCGAAACCGGAACAAGAGGCTTAATCGGGTCATCAATAATCTTTATCTTGTTCAAAGCCGGATACTCAGCAGATTTTGTTATCATATAATTTGCAACAGTTTCGGCAACATCATAGCAAGTATCAGGGTTTGAAGAAGTAACCTCAACAGTAAATGAAGGCTCATCCACGTTAGCCGATGACTCAATATCTGTCATTAACATCAGCTGTGTTGCCGTAAAAAGCTCTCCGCTATGGCCCTGAGCGGCATACACCTCCGAAACCTCATTAAAAAACTTGGTCGTCTCAAAAATTGCAAGGTAAGAATGTATAGCTTCCTTTACGAATGATGCTTCGGAAGTTTTACTGTAATCAGCATCCATAACAACAAGTATTTTAGCAGAGGAGGAGTACTTCTCCTGAATAAATACCTTTGTAAATCCAAAGATTAACAAAGCGAAAATAAGTGCTACAAGCAATATATACTTTAATCTGACAAGCAAAAGAGAAACTACTTTGCTTATGTTCAATTCCATAATATCAATTGCCTCCTAAAATAGTTGTACCTGACTTTCTTTATAAGTATATCACTGTTTTACAAAAAAATCAATAACTAAAATCAACAAAATTGATAAATATTAAAAATAATATGGTAAAGATATTGACAAATTCATGGCTGCGGGTTACTGCAGGTTTAGATACAGACATCAAAATTATTCTTTTTTCGGTATAAAATTTCAGCTGTTACAAATAATAAAAGCAACAGATTCTGAGAGGAGATAACATATGAAAAACACAGTGAAAATCATGGAAGGACTTGCAATAGGAATGATTATAGGAGGAACAGCAGGCGCATTCATTGCCTCCAAGATAAAAAACTGCAGTAACTCCGGAAAACGTTTTACTCACGCTATAAAATCCGCCTGCGGCTTTATCGAAGATATCTGCGGCTAAGCGGAGAGCCTCCGCGGGCAATTCTCGCCTATCTTAACAATATATCTGCACCCAAACACAGCACAACGGCGAGGTTGATTTAATGCAATTTCCTATGATATAAAAAAGCAGAGAGCCTCCGCAGGAAATTTTTGCCTATCGTTCCATCATTCAAATCGAAAATTTACGGGAGGGATCACCCCTCCCATACAATCATTGAAGCATTACCACTGTAGATGAGGCGTTTCGCCTCCCGTTCTATTAATGTGAATTTGCGTTAGCAAATGCGAATTCTTATAACATAAACAGTAGCGGAAAGGATAATATCTGCTTTCCGCTACTGTTTATATAAAATCGCTTAAGCCTCAACACTCAATACTGTTCCCAAAAACAGAGGAAGATTGGTTTGTGTGTCTATTATTGCAAAAACAAATGGTCTGTTAACGGTAACGTATTTTACATTTGCAGGAGGCACAGCTGCCGATTCTGTATTTACCGCTACAGAGGTAACTGCAGCAGCTCTTGTTCCGTCCTCCGCAACCTCAATAAAGGTCTTATGAATAACCTCGCTGACATACAGGTTTCCTTTATCCGATGTTCCCAGCCCCGAAAGGTCCGCCGCAGATGAATCAAACGCATCGGTGAGTCCCATTGCTTTCAGAGTATCATTCAAATTTGCAGAATATTCATAAGAGAATTTCGGCAGCTTTGCTTCCACGGTTACTGTCTGGGGTGCAGAAAGCATATTTATCAGCTTCTCCCCTGTCAGTTCAGATACATATTCATTTATTGATATTTCACTGTCAGGAAGGAACACCGCAAAGGCGTATTCTCCGCCCTTATAGTTTTTAATAAAGCCTGTTGTGTTTTCGTCTTCCAGGTAGAGTGCCTCTGTTGAGTACATTCCTGTTACCGTCTCTGTATCTCCTGCACAGTTGGTAAATTTGAAATAATCAGATGTTTCGGTATATTCTCTCTGCCATTTTGCATCAAAAGCAAGTGCATTTATGAGATACATAACTGTATCAACTGATATTTTATCAATAATCTCTTTAATCATTCCGTCGGTATTGTCATCCACCCAGTGATTGATGTCTTTAACAGTGCTGTCATCAAAGGGCTTTGTGAAAACATCGGCATCAAACACGTCGTCGGCATATTCAATAAAATCCTCATCTACTCTTATGGCGCCGTCGTCATCTCTGACCCACACTGAATTTGCTACATCTATCTCTGCATTTTCGCTGTCTTCAAGCTTTTCTGTAAGACGCTGATAGAAGCCGTTCATCTCTGCCATAGAAATACCTCTGCCCAGCACCTTTTCAAACTGGCTGTAGGTGTCCCCCTTTGCACCGCCTGCGGTAAGTCCGAGAGCGATTGAAACAGAAACAGGAGAGACAAGCACGTTACGGTCACCCTTATAAAGTGATTTTATTGTATCAACGGCAATATCTGTTATTGCCTCCTCGGGAGTACGGGCGTTTTGGGTAATGTCGGGCGTAATATCGATTTCAATTTTATCTGCGTTGGGGATAATTATCGGTTCTTTCAAGGAATAGGTACTGACACAGGAGGACAGTGAGAGAATAAGCGAAGCAACGAGTAAAGCGGACAATAATCTTTTCATTGTTTTAATTCCTTTCATCTTTTGTCTATTAGACGGTGGGAATACTTTTTTGTTCCGCATATTTTGCAAAAATGTCGAGGTTGTTTTAATACAATTTCCTATGATATAAAAAAGTCGCCTTCGGCAACTGATGTTCGCTAACGCTCACAATTTCAGAGGTAGACTTTGTTTGTTACAAGCAATTGCGATGCAATTTCCTATGTAATAAAAAATCACTCCGCATTTCTGCGGAGTGAAGTTTTGTTTACCAGATAGAAGGCTTGGATTCGTCCTCGCCTGCAACGATATCGTCTGTTACATCTGCAAAGTATTCTGCAGCTGCTACATAGTAGTTGTAAAGTGCCTTGGTAAGGTTAGCAAGATTAGCATCCTCGCTTGCTGTGCCTTCAAGAACAAGCTTCACGTAGCTGAGAGGTGAATAGGTAACAACCATTGACTCGGAGCCTGTGGAAATAATTGTCTTATCAAGCTTTCCAAGGTCTCTTGCAATAATGTTATCAATCTCTACATAGTACAATCCGTCCTTTTCACAAGGAGTAGCCTTGATGCCGTTTACAGTGAATGTGTAATCCGACATGGAAGCGCCCTCTGCAAGCTCGAAGTAATGACGTACAATTGTATTACTTTCAAGAATCAAGCTTGATGCAGTAAGTGTAATACCTGTTACACTGCCCTTCTTGGTAGGTGTATATGTGTTGGAAATAGTTACTTCTGTATCAGCAAGGTCGGGTGAGGGTGTAATAGACGCCTTTTCAAAGTACTGTCTTGAATACTCACCGTAGTTGAACATTTCATTGATGAGAGTGAGACACTCCTCGTATTCTGCAGTATTGGCATTTACATAGTCAACATATGCCTTAACTGTCTCGGTAACAGACTCTGAAGAATCTGCTGTAGTTACAGTAAGCTTGATGGGCTGGTGCATTTCCTTAGCCGCAACATAGAACTTAACTGTATAAAGTGAGCCGTCAACAGTGTTTTCTGCCTTTACAAGGTCAACATCATAGTCCTTACCGAAATATGATATTGTTGCTGTAATATTTTCAAAATCAGCTATTGCAAATTCACTGAGCTTTACATAGAACTTAACGCCTATGCTTCCTTCAAGAAGAAGGCTGTAATTGGTAAATTCAATATCATCAACTATCTGTGCCTTGAACTTCTGAACAACAGAACCGAGCTTCGCAGGAAGCATCACGCTGTCACTTGTAACAGGGTTGGAAACAAATCTGAGAAGAGAAGTAAGGTCAAGAGCTTCAATTGTAGCTACAAAGTTTGCACGGTCGATAACCTCACCCAGCTCGTAGGTTTCCTTATTGGAAACAAGAGTGAATGCGGAATCAGCAAATGAAACGTTTGAGAATGCTGTGTTATTTGCAACATTCTGCCACTCTGACTCTGAGCCAAGGTAATAAACTACACCGGGAACTTTGCCGAAGGCAGGTGCTCCGATAGCTGTTGTGGTCTTATCAATAATGAGTGTGGTAACAGTGGTAATGCCTTCAAAAGCATTTGCGGGAATATCCGAGCCTATAAGAACAAGGTCAAGTGTCTCGGGAACAGCCATACCGAATATGTATGCAAACTCAGTATTAGCTCCGTTTACCTTCTCACCTACAAAGGGAACAGCAATTTCAGCAATTGCATCGCATCCGTACAATGCGCCGTAGCCGATATAAGCTGTGGTGTCGGGAATTGCTATAGCCTTGAGTGAGCTGCTTGACATAAATGCGTATTCGCCGATAGAAACAACTGAGTCGGCAAGGTAAACATCTGTAATAGCAGGACAGTTAGCAAAGGTCTTGTAGCCTACACCGCTTGCGGCATTAAATACTACTGTCTGTAAGGATGTACAATCTCTGAACGCATTATAGCCGACATTTTCAACGCTTGCGCCGATAACCGCAGATGTAAGAGCGGAAGCTCCTCTGAATGCGCTGTTTCCGATAACCTTAACAGACTTTGATACATCAACGGACTCAAGTACAGAGCATCCCTTGAATGCAGCATCTCCGATTGTAAGGAGAGTTGAGGGGAACTGAACGCTGTAGAGTGAAGTACATGAATTGAATGCAGAATCACCGATATGAAGGAGTCCTTCGGGAAGCTGAACAGCTTCAAGAGCAGTACAGTTTGCAAATGCAAGAGAAGCGATAACCTTTGTATCGGCATTCACTGTACAGCTTGTAACGGCATTTGACTCAGCCTTCCAAAGAATAGCGTATGCATTGTCTGCAGCACCGATATAAACAGCGCCGTCAGAGGTTGTTCCTGTAATTGCGGTAGCGGCAAATGCGCCTACACCTACAAATTCGGGAACAGCATCAATTGTGACAGCCGCAAGAGTGCCGCAATCCAAAAATGCATAGTTGCCGATATACTTAACGCCTGAGCCCAAGGTTACATCAGCAAGAGACGCACTCGATGCGAATGCATTGTCTCCGATTGATATAACAGCATCGGGAACAGTAATACTTGTAAGAAGTGAATTCTCGAAAGCACCTTCACCGATAACAACGGTAGCTGTGGGGATATTGAAGGTTGTTGCTTCGGGGTTTGCGCTTATGAGTGCATAATAAGCATTTCCCGAAACCTTTGCATATTTTGAACCGCTTACTGTTGTGATAAGAGCCTCACAATTTCTGAAGGCGGTAGCATCAACTACAGCCGCTGTGTTTGCAAGAGTAAGCTCTGCAAGAGCCGAACAGCCCTCAAACGCAGCATACTCAACTGTCTCTACAGTAGCGGGAAGTGTGATTGAGGTAACCGCATCAAGCTTGTAGAATGCGTAAGCACCTACAGAAGTAACTCCCTCGCTTACAACAACAGTCTTGATTGAATCACGGTATGCATACCAAGGTGCGAGAGTTTCAAGTGTGTAGTTATCCATCATTCCGCTTCCGGATACAGTAAGTGTACCTGCGGATGTATCAACATTCCATGTAAGAACACCGGATACTCCCGATGTGCCTGATGATGAAACTGTAACATTAAAGGTTGCTGTCTTTATACCGAAGGTAACGGTAACTGTCTTTGTACCGATAGTTGTCATATCGGGGATGTCAACCTCTACCGCATTTGTAACATCAACGGAGCCAAAGCTTGCAACAAGACCCGTAAGGTCAAGGCTTTCGCCGAGAGTGTATACAGTCTTGGCAGGAGCTGTTATGCTGAAGGTAGCTCCTGACAGGAACACGGGCGAAATTGAATTGGTAGAGTCAACCGTTACGGATGCCCAACCTGTAGAAGTACCGTTAAAGAACAGGTATACAATTGCGTCGCATCTCTGGAAAGCATACTTGCCGATTGAACCGGTACCGCTTCCCAAAACTGCGTACTTAAGAGAACTACAATCCTTGAATGCATACTCTCCGATAGTTGCCACAGTATCGGCAAGAACAATCTTCTCTACGCCGGATACGTTGTTGAAGGCATAACTTCCAATCGCAGTTGAACCTGAAATAACAACCTTCTTGAGGCTTTGGGGAACATATGCCTCATTCTGGAAATAATTCGATGCTCCGAATATATAGCCAAAATATGTGTTTGAACTGCCGTCTCCAACGTAGGGAACGGTTATTTCTTCAAGATTTTCCATTCCGTAAAAAGCCGCTTTACTTATTGTAACACCTGAGTTTACAACAATGCTCTTTACATTGGATTTGTACTGATACCAAGGAGCACTTCCCTTTTCGTATTCGGGCATAGCACCGCTTCCGCTTACGGTAAGTGTACCGTTTGAAGTATCAAGTGTCCACGAAATATTTGTGTCGGTTCCCGAATAATCGGCAACAGCCACAAGCATCACAATTGCTGAAATTACAGCAAAAAATACGATGCCAAGTGATAACTTCTTAATGTTTTTTGTCATGATCCTTACCTCTTTTAGTAAAAATTTATAGAAGTACATACTTTAACAGTGTTATTATATAACTATTTTCCCAAAAAGTCAACCTCTAAAAAAAATATGTATAATAACACACAAATATGAAGCTTTCATATTGTACAAAATCACCCGAAGCAATGCTTCGGGTGAAATGATTATTGAGGATCTATGGGGGTATCGGGGTCACTTACAATAACATCAAGTGAATACTTGCCTGTATTTGGGTCATCGCGTCTGAACCAGCGTCCGTTAGTGAAATCGGGCACTGCCACAGCCGTGCTTCCGTTTGCAATAGACATTTCGGAAAGAGGTCCGATAGCAAGCCAAGTTGCTGTATCATAGGGGTCGATGGGAGGTACAACGCCGTTCTTTACACTTTCAACAAAGGCACGAAGCACCAGCCAGTCTATACCGCCGTGACCGCCCTTTGCCTGCATTTCGGCATATTCCTTGTGGAGAGGATGGTCGTATTTCTCATAAAACTCCTCTTTGTTGTCAAAGTGTTTACCTTCTTCCATTCCGTCAAGGAAATAAGTGTGTTTACCCATTCCGCTCTCGTCACACATGCCCTTTGTGCCTCTGATGGTAAACTCACGGCTGTAGAAGGCTCTGGGGAGAGTTGTGTCAAGAGTGAGGTGGATAATCTCGCCGCCTGCACAGGTGATAATCGTAGTGATAATGTCGCCCTGGTTAAACTTCATTCCCGCAAAGGGATGGTCCTTGGAAACATGGTCCTCCATATAGGTTTCTATACCGCGAGCCTTTGAAGAAAATGCGGTAAGGGAAAGCATTCTGTTTCCGCGGTTGATGTTAAGGCATTTGGAAATAGGACCAAGCTCATGTGTAGGATAGTTTTCGCAGTTTCGGTTAAGATACTCTGCAAGACGGTAATGGTCGGTTACATAGTTTCCGTCCTTATCCTTCTGGAAAAATTCAACATGGTTGAGATAGTGGTGGTATGCACCGTTAGCTTGAATTATCTCACCGAAAAGACCTTCCTTTATCATGCGGAGGGTCATCATCTCGTCTCTGCCGTAGCAGCAGTTTTCAAGCATCATAACGGGAACGCCTGTTTCCTCATAGGTTTTCACAAGGTCATAGCACTCGGAAATATCAAAAGCACAGCCTACCTCGATTGCGGCATATTTACCTGCCTTCATTGCATCCATTGCAAGCTTTACTCTCGAATTCCAGCTTGTCATGATAAACACTGCATCAATTTCCCCGTCAGCAAGTATGTCATTATAGTTTGTAGTGGTTTTGGGAGTTGGGTAATTCTTTTCGGCAAGAATACCGAGAATCTTGTCTATCTTTTTCTCGTTCAGGTCGCAGATGTACTTTATCTCCACGTCCTTCATTTCCGCAACACAGTATTGGAGCATTCCGGTGCCTCGTCTGCCGAGACCGATATAGCCTACCTTTATCTTTTCCTTCATAACAATTCTCCTTATGATTTGTTACGTTAAGTATAACATAGCGCTTTTTATATAGTCAAGAGGAAAATTCAACTTTTTTATGGACAAAACAATTATGGACAAAACAACAGGAAGTCTCCTTTTGCATGTTGTTTCGTCCATATCATTTGGTTAATATGTATTTTCCGCTATCCAGCTTCTGATATATTCCGCCGTATCAAGTCCTACATCCGCAACACAGTTTGAGCATACGATAATACCGTGTATTCTTCCGTCTTCAATCCATCTTGCATAGGTTTCCACCTGCTTTTTCATAAGCTCCATGGGTATTGGACCGCAGTTACCGTAATCCCACAGATAACAGCCTGCGAATATCTTCTGCCCCTTGGTGAGAAGCTTTTCAAGCTTTTCAAGATTCTCTTCAAGGTTATTGATATTCTCGCTTCTCCATGTCCACATCGAAACGATATCACACTCGTTGAGCCTGTCCTTATACTCTTCAACTATCTCACGCTCGTAGATAACGCTCCAAAGGTCAAGTCCCTTTGAGTGAAGCTTCTCTGCATAACCGTGAAGCACATCGGGAGTATAAGCATTTCTCCTTGACTCATAGGAAAAGAAATCGTCCATAACTCCGCCCACAAGATTTGGATACTTATCCGCAAGCTTCATTACTTCGTCTATATCCGAACCGCCGTTTGATGTTCTTGTTGTATCACTGTCGCCTATTATCGACCATGCTACCTTGGGAAAATCCGTAAGCTTGTCCATCTCACCGTCAAACGGAGGCTCAGGCAGATTTCCCATTGCTATTCTGCATATATTGGGAATGCCCAGATATTTCGCCCCCTCGGCGGCATCCATTTTATTTACACCGGGAATATTCCACGCTGTTATCTTGTGATGTGTTCCGGGGTCCTGTCCCCATATCCAGAAGCTGTCTCTTTTTATCATATTTTTTACCTCTCAACAATTCTCAGGTACAATTATAACATTCCAAAAGCTGAATGTCAAAGCAAAAACGAATCAAAATATGGACTTTAAAACCGTTTTTGTCATCCGTTGTTACTCTCTGCTGATGTTTGTACCGTAGACATAGACTGTAGAGCCGTTGGTTTTAAGCCCTGAATCCACCTGTATTTTGCGTGCCTTATCCAAAAAAGCTTTTGTACGTGCGGGGACACCCTCAGGCTTTGTGATTCCGTAGAATTTCTTGTAGAAGTTTTCGACGGTATCTGCAAGAGAGGACAGTATATCTCCTACCTCTTCGCCCTCGGCGTATCTTCTCATAAGTATTCCCTCGCCCACGCTAAGACGCCATGTTTCGTTGAAATAGTTGTCATAAAGGAAGTGAGCAAACATAACAAGTCTCATGCTTCCGTAGAAGCGTGCTTCGTTTATATCCTTTGTGCATGCATCTGCGGCTACGGTATAGCCCTTCTTTATTGCCTCCAGAATTGCCTCGGTGGTATTGTCCTTGGCAAATATTACGGTAAAACGCCTTGCAAATCCCGCATCGCTGTCATGATTGTGAGAATCGGTTGAGCCCACAGGAGGAAGATAATTGCCCTGTAAAGCCTTATCCTGCCACAGTGCCAGCTGCATATTTATCTTTGTATAATGTATGCCGCCCATTACCTCAAAGGCGTCAAACATTTTACTGTCATACAGAAGCTCTATAAACTCCGACGATACGTTATAGCGGTTGGGACACCAATAGGGATGGGCAAATATTGCAAGTCCCCCTGCCTTATGTATTTCGTTGCACGCCCAATGAGCCATTGCAAGACGGCGGCGGTACTGCACATCCACATGTAGCAGAGTTTTTTCAATTTCGTCAACTGCCCTTTCATAGCCCTCGGGGTCTTTAATATATTTATCGCAAACACTTTCCTTGCCGCCCACATGAACTATATGCACAATTGACCCGGGGGTATGCACCTCTTCTCCGAGCATTATATGCATTCCCGTTTTTACGCCGTCAAGAAGCTCATTGGCAAGACATGAGGTATACATACGGTTGTGGTCGGTAAGCGCAAAAAAGTCATAGCCCTCCTCGCGGTAATCCGCAGGAGTCATGGAAATACCGTCCTGACCGTCGGAATAATAGGTGTGTGTATGAAGGTCGCCCTTCAAGGGACGAAGCTCATACAAATCGGGTTCAACGGCGTAAAGGGATATCCTTATTTCCTTGTCTCCTTTTTTACAGAAGCGGATTGAATACTCCTGCTCCTTTTCAAAGGTGTGTCGGAATACGATACAGCCCTCTTTTATTTCAAAGGCGTGGTCGAGAGGAACTTTGTCATGGTAGTCAAGCTGGTCGTCAAGAAGCCCCACGACCCCCAACTCGTACTCCCACTCGTCTCTGAAAATTCGTGATACATCTCTTGGCTTTACCCAAACCTCGGTTTCCGTTCCTGTGCAAACCACAGACGGATAACACATATAGCGAACATGTGCATTTCTCATTTTATTTCTCCTTTAAAAATATTCCGTAATTCTTAAAAACAGATTCTATATACTCTGCTTCTGTTTCGGAAAGATTAAAATACATCCCTGACGAGCAATCCTTAAGCCGCAGGAGAGCATATCAGCGTAGGTGCGCTTTCCGTCAAAAAATCCCTTGATTTTTTCCGCCTCACCATCCTCGAGGTGTATGTCATACTGTGTCTGAGCAAGAAGCCAAAAGGGTTACAGCAGTTATAAACGCAAGCAATACTCTCAGCCTTTTCATAAAAGCACCTCACATCTCCGTTTTATTTGCTATGAAATCGCATTAAAACCAACCTCGCCGTTTTGCTTTGCCCGGAGGTATATATTTGGTTGCGATAGGCGAGCATTGCCGACGGAGGCTCTCTGCTTTTTTTACATTGTAGCACACATTCGCCGAAAAGTAAACAAAAAAAGTTGCTGTCGCAAATTCGTTATAACTACACTTCGTTACGTTGTGATATGATATAAATTTCATTCTCGTCCCGAAGGGACATATCGCATTACTCGGTAATATATCGCACCGAAGGTATATCGCAAATTCCATTAGGAATTTATATCAATTATCGATATAAAAACGACTCGTCTAAACAAGTCGTTTTTTCAGGCTGTTACGGACCATTATGGTACCGCTACTGTTTTTTGGATTTCATCCTTTTAAGAACGACAAACCAAAGAAAAAAAGAAATTAAAATCAAAACTGTGGCTACGATGGAAATTATAAAATGTACATCTATAAAAAGTTCGACTATGTTAATTATTGAGCCTATAAGAAGACAAACAGATGCCATCAAATCTACCGCTTTGATTTTATCCATATTATCACCCCCCTTAATGTGATTATAGCACGCTTTCACATGTAAATCAATGCGAAGCATTGAAAAAACTTCTTACATTATGTACTATTACTTATTACTTTCCAAAAATCGACCAAACCATAAAAACAGTGAAAAGTAAAAATCCCGTAACTTACGTTACGAGGATTTTGGAAAGGTGTATAATAAAATTAATCTATGTGTTCGAACTCCCGCATATTTAATCAACGGCTTTGCCGTTGTATATCATCAATTTCGAAGAAATTGCATATCATCAAGACAAAGTCTTGTATATCATCATTGCGAAAGAGTTTTTGATACACACCTTCGGTGTGATGAGAT
>CAZYTA010000004.1:0-94174 GCA_964650465.1 uncultured Oscillospiraceae bacterium
ACATTTTGGAAGCAGCTCCGGGGGCTGAGATTACCATTCCCTCTGTTATTCCTACTAAGGAAGGCTATGTGTTTGAAGGATGGAAAACCTATGAAATAAGCACAAGTGATATGAACTTGCAAAGAACAGTTCAAACAAATACTCTTACAAACGACGTATCTATTATGAATACGCAAGAATACACATTGTATCCCAATCAAAAATACAGACTCTACAAGATTACGAAACTGTTTGCTTCATGGTCTCCAATTCTTGTAGAAATAACAAACCAACCTAAATATGGAATTCTTTCGTTAGATGCAATATCATATCAATTGAACTGGAACATATCAGTGCCAAACGCATCTATTGCATGCTCATCCAGTAATCCCTCTGTCGCAAGTATATATGATAATGGGTTGATTAATCTAAAAACTGACGGTGAGACTACCATTACAATTACAATTACCGTAAGTAATGAATACTCCATAACTAGGCATTCTTCTTCTTTCAAGCTTTTTGTAATAAACAATGAGCTTTTAACAAAAAATCTAATCAGATGTACTGATATGCGTTGCACTGATGACGGCTTCTTCATGTGTACAAAGTCTTTGTCTGATATTTTAATCGAAGCAGGCATAGAAATTCTTTATGAATCATCTGACGGAGTAAATATCCGTGATGTAAATGCATATTATGATGATTGGTTTATATATTGGGTTAAGTCTGAACATGGAACCGATTATGGTTTGTTAAAAATGCGCGAACAAGAAAATGATGGCATTGACGGAGATGCTCCAGGAGTTACTATTTCCTTTGTTGGGCTGGATTATGATTGTTTGTTATCAACAATTGAAGTAAATGATTTATCAAATAGTTACAATTTACTTCAGGCTTTCGAACTTGTTACCGGCCCTGACAGTAAAAGCTATCCATCTTATAACGAAAGTATAACTAATTATTTTGCAAAAGAAGAATCTAAGGCTTCTTATTTAATTGCTGAAACGTACATTGAATTTATTGTAAATAACTCATGCAAAAATGCTATTATTAAAGCATCTGAACCGTACAAAAATTTGCTTTTAGAAATTGACAATATAACAGCAATTTTAGAAAGCAACACTCTTAAATCCGATGAAATACGTATATACAACAATTAAAAAGTCAAACTGTTGCGTATACCAAATGCTTTAAATGCCATAAACGACAAATCAGGAATTTGTATTTATGATGATTGTGATGTGAATGACATAAAACTTCACATAGCAAATTCAAACAACTTGACACAATACGAAAAGTATGCTATACTTGCAATGCATACGGCAAATGTAACATTTAATTCTTTTGCCGCAGAAGTATGGTTTCACGCTGACGCCTTGTCTGATTGGTTATCCATTTTTGATAGCTATTATTCAAAGGCACTTCGAGCAGATATGGCAATAGGAGAAGAAAAAAGAGAAAGCGGAATATTTGACCAATATTACAATCCAAATAGTGATATGGTTAAGGCTCAGATAGCGATACATGGTGAGTGTTGATTAAATGGGGTGGTGTGTGAATGAAGAAAGCACTAATCATAATATTGGTATTTCTCAGTATATATTTTATTATTGCATCCGGAATTGCAAGCCTTGGACGTCAATTCCTATTTAACACTTTAGAGGATTTTTGTACATGGACTGAGAATATAAAATATAACGAGGATTGGATAGTTGGAAAAGGCTCTGCGGAAATAATAAAGAAATACGGAGAATTTGACATTGTTCAAAAACGTACAACTGTAGATGGAGATTTTTACGGTGCGTTGTGCGGTTATAGAACCAAAAAAGAAACCTCGGATTTTATTTTTAATGATATTATCCCGGAAGAATTTTTTGTGATATATTTTAACTCTGATAACGTCGCTTATGACACGGAAAGAAATTATATCGATAAACGAAAATATATTTGATTCCTGTGTAGGATAATAGCTGTTCAAGGGCTGTAACAAAACGGTTTTAATATCGATGTTGCAGCCCGATTTACTTATGCACGCATTGCGCTGCATTTAAAGTTACCGTTAACAGACATAACACCAATATTTCTTTATCTGATTCTTTTGTGTTACTTATCCTTGACAGAATTTATGACAATCAAAATCCGTATAGTGGAAATTCTTCTTATGCAGACGAAAACTACGGAGACAATTCATCGCTTTATCCTAACGGGGTGTTTTATCCGTTAGAACACACTCATAGTGATTTATGTGAAATTTAAAACAGCAAAAATATCAGGGAGCCCAAACTCCCTGATATTTTTAGTTGATTATTTTAATTTGTTTTCTTTGCCCCAACCTAAAAAGAAATATTCATTGTTGCGTGGAGTTATTACATCCGAATAATCATAAAAGATTGTCTTTCCTGTCTTTATTTCCTTTATGTAAAATCCCTTTTCTTTATCATAAATTTCTCCTTCTTCGGTATAAAACGGAGGGGTATAAGCAAGGTAATTTCCGTCAGGAGACAGATAGACATTATAAGCATTATATTCCAATAAAGCTATATCTTTTGTGTTTATATCATAAACCAATGTATAATCTTCGATATCGCCATATACGGATATTAAAAGCTTACCTCTTCCGTCGTAATCTTTAATTGAACAAGCTTTGTCGGATATGAGCGTTAAATCCAGCACAGCTTCTTCTGCATATATTCCGTCCTTGACGGTGTACACAGTATATTTATCGTGTGTTTTTACTTTTTCGTTCTTTGCTTTGTTGGATTCAATTGAAAAATAAAAATTTTTGTTGGAGGAATAATGTTCCAAATCGAACATTTCGGAGAAACCGCCGCAGTACATATCTTGTGCATCAATACCTTCTTTCTCACAAAAGTATATTGATTCCCCCGAAGAATTTAACAGTTCGTAAGAAGAATTCCAGATTCTTCCCGAAATGTCTTTGGCTTTTTCGTATTTTTCGTTCACCCATGCTCCGCCGTCTGTCAAACGAAGCCTGCCAATTATGTCTGCTTCTTCGGAAATATATATGATTTTACTTTTTGCAAGCAAATCGTAGTATACAGAGAACAAAGGTTCACCCGGCTCTGTATCATTGAAATTCCCATCCGGCAAGGCTTCTTCTATCAGATATTTTTCGTTAAATCTTTTGTATTCTTCAAAAGATTCAACTGAATTGGTAGTGTTGCTTGTTATAAAGCCGTAAGAATATATCGGAATATCTATCAACGAATAAACAAATGCAGGGATTCTGACAAAAAGAGAATAATCACCAAAATTAAATTGATCTGCAGTAACCAATTTGCGTGCGACATATGAGTTTTTAAAATCCATATCATCTAAACAGAAAAAGCTTTCACTTTTTTCTTTGTTTGTTTCCGCAATTATTTGGATGTAATTTGCAATATTAATTTCGTCGGGCGCTTCAGATTTAGGCTCGACTGGCGTCACAACCTCAGGTTCTTCGGGCATTACTACGTCAATCTCATTCGGTGTCACCTTTGGAGTATCGGCACAGCCAAACAAAGCAAAGCACAACACCGTAACCAAAACAAAAAGTATAATTCTTTTCACTTCAAAATCTCCTTCCCTTGTACTTAAGTTTATTATATCATATGCTTTTGCTTGTTTCAAGAATAATTTGACATATAATGCGAGAAGGTCGTTCCAAAATTCAGTATTCAACTTTGCTGTAGGCGAGAATTGCCTGCGACTGCTTGCCGCTTTTTTTATTATATAGGAAATTGCTCGAAAAGGCTCTCACCGGTTTTATTCGTCCAACCACAACATTTTGTGGTTTTATTTGAAAAAATATTGAAACACTACCATACTTCGACATAAGATATTATCTTTTAATGATATTATGGAAGCGTAAAACACTGCAGTCAAAAAAATATGAAAGGAAAAATTTATGTTCAAGATCCGTGAAACTGAAAGGACGGATAAAAAAACACCCGACTTCGAAAAGGAGTCGAGACTGAAGGAGGAGACACGGAGTTTTTTCGTGTCGGCAAAAAATTACATAGTAAAAAGCTCGGCTCTTTACACAGGAATTATAAAAAAACTGTTTGATAAAATGTCTGATATGCTGTCAGAGGAGCTGGGAACAGAGGGGGCAGACTACAAAAAGAGAACCAAAATGTTTTTGCTCTCTCTTCTTTTTGTGGCAATAGGCTTTGTGATATCTTCTACAGCCTTTGTAGAGGGAGCTTTTCCGCTGTCACTTGCAATTGTAGCCTCTGCAGGAAGCTGTACGAAAAAGAAAAGCGCATTTGCACCTCGCCTTATTATGGGACTTGCTTTCTTTTCGGTGGTGCTGTCAACACTGAGAATGGGGGAGAGCGGGCTTTTGTATTTTACGGTTATCTTTACTGTCTTTATATTGAGAAGTGTAGTTACCTCAGGTCGGTTTGACGAAAGCATCGCCTACAGGACTCTTACGGCATTTTTTGCATCGGTCATTCTCTCTGTGTGCAGCTGTATAATAGAAGCCTTCAGCCTTGATTCGGTGTTTACAGGTATCAGTATTGCCGTTACCGCACCTATATTTGCATATATGTTTTCAGGCTTTTTTGTATCCTTGGGAGAGCCTCTTTTTGAGTCGGGAATGAAGATGAGAGTGGAGGTTGGCGTTGCGGCAATTTTCTTTGCGTTGGTGCTTGCACTTACTGATTTTGCCGTATTCGGCTTCTCCCTTGCCGCCGCACTGTCTTTTGTCGTTACCTGTATTGTGGCAAAAACAATGGGCTCAATGCATGCAGGGGTGTTTGGTATGCTCGGCGGCATTGCTGCCGGAGGCGGTCTTTTTGCTTCGGTGTTCGGTGTTATCGGAGTGGTTGCCGCAGTTTTCTTTTCCGTATCCGATGTGCTTGCCCTCAGTGTAGCTGTGCTTATTTCCTCGGCTGTTTCTATATATGTCGGCGGTTTTACGGGATTTGTGACTGTTCTTCCAGAGGTCCTTTTCGGATGTGTTGCCGTATATCCCATACTTAAGGCTCTGCCTGTGGCAGAAGAGAGAATCAGCCTTATATCCAATACTGTCAAGACCTCAGAGAAGCATGAAAGGGAAAGCGTTGAGAGAGAGCTGACAAAGCTTTCGGGTACCTTTGCAACATTGTCCGAGGTGTTCTTTGCAGTGACTGATACCCTGAGAACTCCCACTGTAGAGGACGTGAGAAGAACGGTTGACAAGGCATATAACAACGTGTGTGCAACCTGCTCTATGTCGGGTATGTGCTGGAGTAAGCACTACACAGACAGCAACGAAGTTAAAAACGATATTGCCGAAAGGATAATAGAGTCCGGAAGGGCGTCGGCAGAGGATTTCCCCGAGCATTTTACCGAGCGCTGTATCAAGCTTGACAGAATACTGGAGCAGATAAATAAAAAATACGCCGCTCTTTGCTATGTGGCAAACGATGTGACTCACGCCAATCTTATAGCAGGCGAATATCATACGGTTTCAAAGCTTTTGCAGAATACGGCAAGGGAATTTCACGATGCAGAGTCCGAGAATTTAGAGCTTGCGGGGAAAGCATACAGGGCTATGCGTTCGCTGGCAACTCCCTTTGGGAGAATAGAGGCGTGGGGAAGAAGAAAAAGTGTCATTGATATCTTTGGGGTACAGCCCGAAAAGCTTGACCGCTCCACAGCGGAAATCCTTGCATCTTTTGAGACAGAATGCTCCATGCTGTTTGAAGAGCCTGAATTTATAAAGCTGGAGACTACCTCGGCGTTGAGAATGAAACGCCGTACCCCAATAACCCTTGAATGCGCCAAGAAAAGCATGAGCAAAAAAGGGGAGAGGGTAAACGGAGACAGCATATCCTTTTTTGAAAAGGATGACGGACATTTTTATGCGCTTATATGCGACGGAATGGGAAGCGGCAGAAGTGCCGCACTTACCTCTCGCCTTGCCTCCGTGTTTCTTGAGAAGGTGCTGACCTGTACAGACGATAAGAAGGTCACACTTGAAATGCTCAATTCAATGCTGATGGCAAAGAAGGATGAATGCTTTACCACACTTGACCTTGTTGAAATAGACCTGTTTGAAATGAAGGCAAGCTTTATGAAGGCAGGCGCATCACCCTCGTTTATCGTAAGGGAGGATAAGGTTTATAAGGTGAATTCAGCTACATTGCCTGCAGGCATAATTTCCAAGCTTACCGCAGAGGAAACAACGGTAAGCGTAAAAAACGGAGATTTTATTGTTATGCTGTCCGACGGAATTATTGATTGTGCCGATATAGCTCCCGAGGATAATCCTTGGCTGGTAGAGCTGCTTGATGCAAACCGTGACAAAAGTGCCTTTGACCTGTGTGAAAATATCCTGTCCGAAGCCCTCACGCGCTTTGGTGCAACAGATGATATGTCGGTGGCTGTGATAGAAGTACATACGGCATAAAAGCGGTCAGTGACCGCTGACGATGCTCGCCTATCCAAACCCTGCATAAACGTCAACATTGTAAAACTTATCTATAGTAAAAAACATGGGGCTGTAAAAACTCAATTGAGTTTTTTACAGCTCCATGTTTGTTATAGCCCTTTTTGGGTTTGAATATCCATTTTCCGCGTTTATGGGACCGAATAGTGAATTATAGAACAACTCTCCGTATTTTAAAAAATATTGACGGTATTTATGCCTTTGTGTATTGCATATTTCACCGTCATTGCTGTGCCGCCCTTTTCTCCGCCGTCATAAAATGCAATGACCGCCGAGGACATATCCACCATTTTTCTGTTTCTTTCATGCATACAGTAACGTGTGTAGCTTTGGCTTACATATTCGTTAGAGTCGGCGTTGTCAAGGATATGCACATATTCTGCTTTTTGCTCATCTGTCCAGTATTTATCCTGCCCGTGACAAGGAAGAACAAGATGAAGTGTTATGTGTGTGAAGTCTTTTTTTAACTCCAGAACGCTTTTTGCCGCAAGGGTATCAAAGCCTATGGCACCTCCTGCCACAAAACGGGTATATCCATTTTCAATAAGAGCTGTAATTTCTCTTTTTAATGTGTCTTTTACTTCGTCGAGTCTTGAAAGGGGTATGTCCCGATGTCCCGTAAAACAGCATGTAGCATTTTTCATAACATACTCCTAAAAGAATTTTATGGGTTTTATTGCAATGCCCGAGGTATACTCTCTCAGCTCACCAAGTGCAAAGAAATTGCCCTGTGAATCTGCTATTTTTACACGGTCACCCACAGATTTGTCTGTCTTTATGCCTGCACGTGACAGATATATTTCCGCTCCGTTTTTTGCAAGCCTTGTATAAAAATCAGCAAGACATATCATGTCACAGCCGTCAAAAAGCTTTTCGGTGGGAATGAGCAGTGAGCAAAGCTCCTCCTCACTCATTTTTTCAAGCTCTTCAAGTGTGTGGGACATCTCGAGTGTAAAGCTGCCGGCAATACGCCTTTCAAGAGCGCTCATTGCGGCTCCGCAGCCAAGCTTTTTACCTATATCGGCAATGAGGGTTCGTATATATGTACCCTTTGATACCGTTGTATCTATTTCCCATTCACGCTCGGATAGCTTTTTTGCGGAAATTGAGAAAACCTCAACCTGTCTTGCCTCACGCTCAACGGTGATACCCTGTCTTGCAAGGTCGCAAAGCTTTTCTCCTCCCACTTTAAGAGCTGAATACATTGGCGGAGTCTGCATATAATTTCCCAAAAAGGAATTTACCGCCGACAGAACTTCACTGTCTGAGGGAATGTTATCGCAGGAAGCAAGGGTTTTACCGCTTGTGTCCTCTGTGTCTGTTTCTATTCCCAACAGCATTCTCGCACAGTAGTTTTTTGAGTCTGAGACAAGGTATTCGCTCGCCTTTACGGCACCGCCCACAAGAATGGGAAGCACTCCCGTCGCCATCGGGTCAAGTGTGCCTGTGTGTCCCACTTTTTTGGTACCGTATATGCGGCGTATTTTGCCCACAACATCGTGTGAGGTAACACCGTACGGCTTGTTGAGTATAAGTACTCCGCTTTTTGTTTCGCTCATAATATTCCTTTTTCTTTAATGTAGCTGATAATTGTGTCAATTATATTCTCCGCACTGTCCTCAAAAAAGCAGCCTGCCGCCGAATGATGTCCGCCGCCTCCGAAGGCTGCGCATATTACCGAGCAATCCAGCTCATCCGAGGAACGCATTGACACCTTAAAGCCGTCGTCGCGCTCTTTTAATGTGATGGCAAGCTCAACACCCTC
This sequence comes from uncultured Oscillospiraceae bacterium, assembly GCA_964650465.1. Classification (GTDB taxonomy): domain Bacteria; phylum Bacillota; class Clostridia; order Oscillospirales; family SIG627; genus RGIG6353. Next base: position 8,184 of record CAZYTA010000004.1, read on the forward strand.
GGGGGATTTGCCCAGCTGTTCGACTCCGCCCGTATCGGCGTCTGAAAGCCCGTGTCTGGCAATAATTTCCTTTGTAACCACCGATACAGACACCTTGCCTCCGAAGCAGAATCTCAGATTTGCCACTATATCACTTTCAAATTGCATTTTGCTTATTGGCTTTGTAATGAACAGGGGCAGATTCAGATACCCGAAATTTCCTCCCGGTACATAACGGGTCAGCTGTGCAACGGTGGAAAATGTATGCTCCGTGGTATTTGAGAATTTAAAGCAGCCTGTATCCGTGGAAATGGCTGTGTAAAGACATTCCGCAATATATCGGTCAAGGCAGATATCCAGCTCCTGCGCAAGCTCGAATATTATTTCTCCCGTTGCCGCCATATGATTCATACACAGGAGATTCTCACATTCCACTCTGTTTTGATTGTGATGGTCTATGGCAAGGAGTATCTTATTCTCCCTGTCAAAGTCTCCCAAAAGCGACATATCCGCAACATCTACCGTTACAATGCTGTCGCATCTTACATCGCTGTTGTCGGTATTCCAGATATAGCTGAGATATCTGGGAAGTGTGTCAAGGCATATAACCTTGGCACGCTTTCCCATTTTTTTCAGTATTGCCGACAGACCGTAGGCAGAGCCCATAGCATCTCCGTCGGGATGAATGTGAGTATAGATGTGAACATTGTCAAGGCTTTTCAAAAGCCGAGCCGTCTCTTTTATATCAAGCGTGCTACTCATCACTTTCTTCCTCGCCGTTCATGCCCAGACTCTTGAGAACACTTTCTATCCTTGCGCCCTTCTCTGCCGAATCATCGTATTCGAAATTCAGCTCGGGTGTTATTCTCAGGTTCAGCTTTTCTGCCAGAGAGGCACGAATATAGCCTTGAGCGCTGTAAAGACCGGTTTTTACTTCTTTTGGGGTGCCTCCGATACAGCTGAAATATACCTTTGCAAATTTCATATCACGGCTGACGTTTACAGCGGTGATAGTAACAAATGACGATGAAACTCTGGGGTCCTTGACTGTTCTGAGAATATCCGACAGTGTTTCTCTTGCCGCCTCGTTTACTCTCATCTGTCTGAATTTGTTCATGCTTCAACCTCTTCCATAATGAAGGCTTCAAGAATGTCAAGCTCCTTGATATCGTTAAACTTTTCAAGGCCTATACCGCACTCAAAGCCCTGAGCAACCTCACGGGCATCGTCCTTGAAACGTTTGAGTGAGCTTATCTTGTCCTCGAATATAACGATACCGTCTCGTACAACTCTTATCTGTGACGCTCTTGTTATCTTACCGTCCTGAACATATGAGCCTGCAATAACGCCGACTCCGGGCACCTTGATTGTCTGACGTACCTCTGCGTGGCCAAGTACATTCTCACGGTACTTGGGAGCAAGCATACCCTTCATTGCGGTTTCTACTTCTTCGATACATTCATAAATAATTCTGTAGGTTCTGATATCTACCTTTGCTTCTGATGCCGAGTCCATAGCTCTCTTGTCGGGTCTTACGTTAAATCCGACAATGATTGCATTTGATGCCGATGCAAGCATAACGTCATTTTCATTTACACCGCCGACAGCGCTGTGTATAACACGTACCTTGACCTCTTCGTTGGAAAGCTTTTCAAGAGAAGCCTTTACAGCCTCTGCAGAGCCCTGTACATCTGCCTTGACAACGATATTAAGCTCCTTGATACCTTCCTTGACCTGATTGAACAGGTCATCAAGAGACATCTTTGAATTTGCTCGGAAGGTCTTTTCCTTCTCCTCGGCACGTCTTTGTTCTGCAAGCTCTCTTGCCATTCTCTCGTCCTTTACGGCGTTGAAGATGTCGCCTGCTGTGGGAACCTCTGAAAGACCAAGTATTTCAACGGGAACAGAGGGACCTGCCACGTTAATATTCTGTCCCTTGTCATTTATCATGGCACGGATACGGCCTACCGTTGTACCTGCGATGATGTAGTCGCCTGTATGGAGAGTACCGTTTTGTACAAGCACTGTAGCAACGGCGCCTCTGCCCTTGTCAAGCTTGGCTTCAATAACAATACCCTTTGCTTCACGGTTGGGATTAGCCTTAAGCTCGGCAACTTCAGCCACAAGAAGAACAGACTCAAGAAGTGTGTCTATACCCATCTTTGTGTGTGCCGATACGGGTACGCAGATAACATCTCCGCCCCATTCCTCGGGAACCAGGTCATACTTTGTAAGCTCCTGCATGATGTTGTCGGGATTTGCTCCCATTTTATCCATCTTGTTGATAGCAACGATTATTTCAACTCCGGCAGCCTTGGCATGGTTGATAGCCTCTACTGTCTGAGGCATGATTCCGTCATCTGCCGCAACAACAAGAATTGCAATATCGGTAGCCTGTGCACCTCTTGCTCTCATTGCAGTGAACGCTTCGTGACCGGGTGTGTCAAGGAAGGTGATGTCATGACCGTCTACATTTACTCTGTAAGCGCCTATGTGCTGTGTGATACCGCCTGCCTCACCCGAGGTAACGTTAGCGTGTCTGATAGCATCAAGAAGCGATGTCTTACCGTGGTCAACGTGACCCATTACGCAGACAACGGGAGCACGTTCTTCAAGATTTTCTTTGGAGTCCTCACTGTCATCGATAAGCTTTTCTTCAATGGTAACAACAACTATATGCTCTGCCTTTGAACCGAATTCATCTGCAACAATAGCTGCAGTGTCAAAGTCAATTGTCTGATTGAGTGTAACCAGCATTCCAAGTCCCATGAGCTTCTTTACTACCTCAGCGGTTGTAACGTGCAGCTCTTTTGCAAGCTCGGAAACTATCATTTCCTCGGGGAGCTTGATAACTGCGGGTATCTTGGGCTTTTCGGGTGCCTTCTTCTTGGCATCTGCCTTGGCTTTGTCGGCTTTTCTCTTGTCGAAGGGACGGTTGCCCTTCTTGTTGAATTTCTGCTTGCCCCAATCGTTTGATGACTCGGGAACGTAGTCAAGAAGCTTTTCGTCATACTTTGAAAGGTCAACTGCAGAGTCAATACCTCTGGTGTCAACCACTCTGACTTCCTTCTTGGCGTTCATCTTAGTTTCTCCCGATGTATGCTTTATATTCATTTCAAGCTTTACGCCGCCCTGCTTCTGTGCGGGCTGGTTCTTCTTTTCGGGCTTTTTGTCAAATTTCTTTGCCTCGGGCTTGGGCTCGGGCTTTTTCATCTCGGGCTTGGGCTCGGGCTTCTTCATCTCGGGCTTGGGCTCGGGCTTCTTCATCTCGGGCTTGGGCTCAGGCTTTTTCATCTCGGGCTTGGGCTCGGGTTTCTTCATTTCGGGCTTGGGCTCGGGCTTCTTTTCTTCAACAGGCTTTTCTTCAGCCTTACCGTAGCCTGCAAGCTTAATTTCGCCGTTAATATAGCTGTCTATATTGTCTATATTGCATTTGCTTGCAAGGTTGTTGATGACAAAATCCACCTCGTCATCGCTGAGTGTTGCCGGGGATGGCTTAATATCAGCCTTGCCCGGAATTATAGCAAGTATATCGCGGCTTTTGAGACCGAAGTCCTTTGCCAGAGCCGCAACTTTATTTTTATTATTTACTGCTGACATAATATTCCTCCAATCGTTTTCACATCTTGGTATTAATGCTGTTTTTGATGAGAACTGTCATATTTTCGTCTGTCACGGCAACCGATGAGGTGTTCCTCAACAGTCCTGCTGCCGCTGACAGCTGCGACATAGTATAACATGACATTATGCATTCTGTTTTATAAAAAGCTGCCGTGTCGGATATTTCCTTTTTTGTGTTTTCCGATACGTCGCTTGCAACGATAATAAGCTTTGCCTTTCCTGCCTTGGCACAATTGCGTACCATTTCTGTTCCGAAGCTTGCCTGTCCGGCGCGTTTTGCAAGTCCGATAGCCATAAGAAATCTGTCCTGCATTACTCCGCCTCCTCGAGCTCTTTTCTGATACCCTCAAAGACTTCTTCGGGTATATCGCATTCAAAAGAATGCTCAAACCGTTTTGCCTTTACGGCTTTTTTAAAGCATTCGGCGCTTTTGCATATGTAAGCACCGCGTCCCGATTTTTTTCCTGTCAGGTCCAGTGATATCTCTCCCTCGGGAGAACGTACCACTCTTACCAATGTGCTTTTTGGAAAGGACTCCATACATCCGAGACATCTTCTCTCGGGAATTTTTTTTGACATATTCTTCCGTCCTTATATCAGAATTGAGATTTAATATCTATCTTGTAGCCTGTAAGCTTAGCCGCAAGACGTGCATTCTGTCCTCTGTTACCTATGGCGAGCGACAGCTGATCCTGAGGAACAGTTACAAGACAGCCTCTTTCAAGCTTGCCTTCCTCGTTGACTCCCGTTGTAAGGGTTACATCAACCACAGAGGCAGGGGAGAGGGCTGCTTTTACAAATTCTTCCGCATTTTCACTGTACTCAATAATGTCTATCTTTTCACCTGAAATTTCGTTTGTGATATTAGTCTTTCTCATGCCCTTTAAGCCGATACATGAGCCGATGGGGTCAACATCCTTGTTCCTTGAATATACCGATATCTTGGTTCTTGAGCCTGCTTCACGGGCAATGGAATGGATGATAACGGTTCCGTCCTGAATTTCGGGTACTTCAAGCTCGAAGAGTCTCTTTACAAGCCCGGGATGCTTTCTTGAAAGTACTATTACAGGCTCCTTTGTGTCTGTCTTTATGTCTACAACATAAACCTTGATATACTGACCCGAGCGGAGTATTTCTCCGGGGATTTGCTCTGTTTTGAACAGTGTTGCCTGCTGCTTGCCGAGCTCAAGGATAGCGTTGCCTGTGTTTTTATCGATAAGAACGATTCTTGCAGATACAATGTCATTCTTCTTCTGCTCATATTCATCTACAAGCATCTGTCTTTCTGCCTCGCGGATTCCCTGAATAATTACCATTTTTGCAGCCTGTGCCGAAATTCTGTTGAAGTCCTTTGTCTTAACTTCCTTTTCGTACACATCGCCCAGCTTGAGACGCTTGTTTATTTCCTTGGCTTCGGCTACGGTAAGCTCACTGTCGGGGTTTGTTACCTCTTCAACAACTGTGAACTGTTCAAATACTCTCACCGTCTTTTTCTCAAAGTCGATTGCCACTCTTACATTGCTCTGACCGTTGTTTTCCTTTTTAAATGCAGTCTGAAGAGCCGCTTCTATCTTTTCAAGAAGATAGGTTTTTGAAATGCCCTCTTTTTCAAGAGCGTCAAGTGCTTCAAAAAATTCCTTGTTCATTGCCTTTCTTTCCGTCCTTGGGACGTTTTTCCTTTCTATTTATCTTTTTTAAATATTTCTGCATAATCTACAATGTTTTTGACCGATGCAATTTTAGCTTTCTCTACAGCTTCCTCTTTCCCGTTTACTGTAAAGGTGATTGCATCTTCGCTGTATTCTCCGAGAGTTCCTGCGAAAAGCTTAGGGAGTGTTTCTGTCGGTGCAAACAGCTTGACCTCTACCTCGCAACCCAAATATTTTGCAAAATGCTCGGGACGCTTCAGATCTCTTTCAAGTCCTGCCGAGGATACCTCAAGACAGTAGCTGTCGGGAATTGGGTCAGCCTCATCAAGTATGGGATTTACTGCATCGGTAACTGCCACACAGTCATCCAGAGTCAGCTCAACACCTTCCTTATCAACAGTGAGTATAAGGTTGTAGTCACTGCCTTCCTTTTTGTACTCAACATCCCACAGAATATATCCCAGCTCTTCTACCACGGGTCTGAGAAGCAGGTCTGCCTTCTGAGCAATGTTCTTTGTTTTCTTGTCGTTTGCCAACAAATCTCACTTCCTTTGCAAAAATCAAAGAGAGTGGCGACCACTCTCTTTCATCATAGTTTATTTAATTACAGGCGAATTATACCATATAATATGTAAAAAGTCAATACTTTTTCGCTTTTTTTAAAAATCTCCCCTTTTAATCTTGACAATTCTCCCAAAATAATATACAATACTAAAGCACAAATAAAACGGGGTGTGGCGCAGTTGGTAGCGCGCGACGTTTGGGACGTCGATGCCGCAGGTTCGAATCCTGTCACTCCGACCAAAAACAAAGAGTACCGCAAAGTGCTCTTTTGTTTTTGCATTATTAGTTGAAAGGATTCGAACCTCAAGGAGGGACAAAGCGTAAAGAAAATAGTCCAGTGGACTGTTTTTAGCTTTGTGTCCGAGGGCTATGCCCGAGGAGAGAGCAACGAGAAGCGTTGCGTCGAATCCTGTCACTCCGACCAGAAAAAAGCATCGACTTACGTCGGTGATTTTTTCATCCAATCCGAAGGATTGGCATGTAATCACGCCCCTGTTGTGCATGGCATCACCGACAGTGTATGGCATCACACCTTTAGGTGTGCATTTCCTTCAGATTGATTCCATACATCCCTTTCGGGATGATTCCAATCAGTAACAAGTTACTGATTCCATACAAGGCTTACGCCTTGATTTGAAAAACTAAAGGATTCGAACCTCATGGAGAGAGCAACGAGAAGCGTTGCGTCGAATCCTGTCACTCCGACCAGAAAAAAGCATCGACTTACGTCGGTGATTTTTTCATCCAATCCGAAGGATTGGCATGTAATCACGCCCCTGTTGTGCATGGCATCACCGACAGTGTATGGCATCACACCTTTAGGTGTGCATTTCCTTCAGATTGATTCCATACATCCCTTTCGGGATGATTCCAATCAGTAACAAGTTACTGATTCCATACAAGGCTTACGCCTTGATTTGAAAAACTAAAGGATTCGAACCTCATGGAGAGAGCAACGAGAAGCGTTGCGTCGAATCCTGTCACTCCGACCAAACCTCGTCGTGGACGTTGGATAAGCATTTTGAAGCTTATTCTCCAAGCCGAACGGTGGTTACCATTGCGGATTCGTCCGCATACGAAAGCCGCAAAGTAAGGGATACTTTGCGGCTTTTAAAATCGAAGAATGAGGATTTAGTATATGAAAGTAATAATTTTTAAAATTCATATTTGTGGTATGTCCGAGCGAGATATGTCCCGTAAAATAATGATTGATAAACCTTATAAAACCATTACAAAATTTATAAATATGTCATATTGTTTAAGAAACAACATATTCACTATGGGTGACTTAATATCACATATAAAAAGGTCGACAAATAGCCTATTTGATCTATTAGGTGATTTTGGCATAGAGAATTTTAATGTTGAAAACATATACATTAAGTATAATGGTTATCTTATCGGACTACAAGAGAACAAATATCTTTCTGATATTTTTTCATATTTTAAAAGAACCATATTAGAATTTGATTATATATATGTTGCTGGTGGTGCTTCTCGCGAACACCATGGCTACAAATTCATCGTACATCCTAAAGAAGACATTCATAGATACACACCGCATGTTCATGTTCAAAAATACAATATTGCCCCTCGATATTACTTAAAAACATTTGAACGTTTTAAAGACGATGAATATCTTAGAGAACATGAACGTGATGAAAAGAAAATTATTATTCCGTTTTTAGAGAAAAACAAGAAGTGGCTTTGGAAAGAGTGGGATATGTATATGAACGGATACACTCCACCAATCGTAACTGAGTCAGGAAAACAATATTGCAAGGAAACATAATCCCTTTCTTTGTTTACTGCAAACCAAATTTTGAGGGCGCCTTACTCGTCGCCCTCTTTTAGTTTTGCTTTTTCCTCCGCTATCTCTGCTTTCTTTTGGGTGATCATCTCTGCGAGCTTGGCTTCGCACTGGTCGCGGGCTTCGGCGTAGAGTTTAACGAAGTCGCAAATTGTGGGCGTATTTGCGCCACCTTTCGAACCTCAAAAGTGTTTTCATTTGTCATTTTCAAGACAAAATCAACTGTTACGCGATTATCAAACAACTGATTGATTATTGAAATGCGAGCCATTATAAGATATAATAAAATCGCACCGGTGAAATAAACATTTCGGAGGTTTCTATGAAACTTACACTTGGAGAAAAAATAAAAGAATTACGCAAGCGTGACGGCAGAAAGCAAGAAGACCTTGCCAATGCCCTTGGCGTTTCAAATCAAGCAGTTTCCCGTTGGGAAAAAGACGGTAGTTATCCCGATATGGAAATGATCCCTGCTATCGCAAATTACTTCCATGTTTCCATTGATGAACTGTTTGGATATCACGATAAACGGGAAGAAAAAATTAAAGTTATTCTTGAAAAGGCTACTAAGACACTTACAAAACAGGGATTTACAATGTATCAAGGAAATTTATCAGAAGATGTTGGAGAATGTGTCAATATGCTTCGTGCTGCCTCAGAGGAATTCCCGAATGAACCCAAAATTCTTTTGAAGCTTGCTCAGGCTCTTCATATGTGGGGGCTGGAATAAATACGGAGCCAAAGTGTATCCTTCCGATTCATCCGACATCATAAAAGACGATATTGAATATAACTCCAAAAATATCTATTGGCAAGAAGCTGTTCGCACATATGAAAAACTTTTGAAATCAAATCCATCTCCGGAAGATCGTGAAATTGCCATTCGTCAAATAACACCGCTTTATTGCAGAATGGGTGAATACGAAAAAGCAAAATCGCTTGCCAACGCTCAAAATGCACTTGTCATTTCCAAAGAAGTATTACTGCCCATGGCAACAATCGGCGAAGAAAAAGCAAGATATCAAGGTGAAAGAATTATGGCACTTCTTTCAAATCTCGGATTTGCCATTTCCGAAGCTGTAGCCACAAGACCCGTAGTATCATCCTCTGAATACGGAAAACAAATTCTATTGTCGGTTATTAATCTTTACGAAACAGTTTTTGTTGACAATAGATGTGGATGCTGGCATTGGGATATCGGTCGTTTATATTTGACTTTGGCAGGATATGAAATGGATAACGATGGCTGTTTGAAAAATATTCTGAATTATTTTGACAAAGGTTTTAATCATTGCAAGGAGTATAAACGCATCTGCAATGAAGGTAAATATCAATATTCCGCCCCGTTGGTCGCGGCATTGCCGAAAATAGACAAGGGAGACCTTACCTCCATCGGAGATGATTTTTGGGAAAAGGAATTCCAAACATTTCAAAAAAACATTGTTGAAGAAATTCGTAAGAATCCCAAATACGCCGAATGCTTTGAATAATCTCTTGCCCCACCTCACGTGGGGCTTCTTTATGCTCCATTGTGAAGCAGTATTCATTGTCACCATATGACAACTGTTGACAAAGCCGCTATCATATGCTATACTCTACCCGTAAGTCATCGGAGGACAGTACACCGTAGTGTAGGGGATCGTAGGATTGCAAAGCAATCGTGCAGGCCGCCTGTCAGATAAGATGTCGAGTGAGCTCGGTTTATGCTTTTTGCGTTGCCGAGTATTTTTATTTTTAGGAGGCTTTTATGAAAAACACAAAGGTTGAGTTTATTCCCCTGACAGAGGACGATCGCGAGCAGTTTATTCTTGATAATCAATGGTCGTTCAAATACGGCGCGATGCAGGAATTCGGCGAGCGGGACGACCATATTGACGGCGACGGCGAGATCATCTCACGAAAGACCATTGACGAGCCGCATAATGAAACCTACCGCATTGTTGCGGACGGCAAAAAAGTCGGTGGTGTGATATTGAAAATTGATAAGGAAACCAACCACAACCATTTGGAAATTCTTTTCGTTTCGCCCGATGAACACAGCCGAGGAATCGGCTACGGTGCATGGCAGGCAGTGGAGGCGCTCCATCCCGAAACGAAGGTCTGGGAGACCTGCACACCCTATTTTGAAAAGCGCAATATCCATTTTTACGTAAACAAGTGTGGTTTTCAGATCGATCAATTTTGGTGCGATTATTTTCAGCCCGAGCACGAAATGCCCGATGACGAACATGATACCGACGAAGGATCCGACGAGATGTTCCGTTTTATCAAGGTGATGAAACCATAATTGACATTTTCGTGATTTTGTGATATAACTATAAAAAATACAACTGCCACCGGGTAGTGAGATGCAAATAAAGCATCCGTTTACACATCGTTAGGTCTTTGAAGATGTGTATGCGGATGCTTCTTTTTTTGGAGATGCTATGAAAAGACTTTTAAATTATTTTTCGGGGCTTGAAATTACGCTTTGGAGTTCTTCCGTTTTGTTGATCGTCATATCGTTTATCGCCTTTGACCGAACGAATTATTTGACCTTGCTCGCTTCTCTGCTTGGCGTGACCTCACTGATTTTCAATGCAAAGGGCAATCCCACGGGGCAGGTGCTGATGATCATTTTCAGCTTGATCTACGGTATTATATCCTATACCTTTACCTACTACGGCGAGATGATAACCTATCTTGGTATGACGATGCCGATGGCTGCATTTGCGCTGATTTCCTGGCTTCGCAATCCGTACAAAGGAAATCGTGCCGAGGTTAAAGTAAACAGCATTGGCAAAGCGGAACAGATACTGATGTGGCTTGCGACGATTGCCGTGACGGTTGTTTTTTACTTTGTTTTGGAGCTTTTTGACACGGCAAATATGATTCCGAGTACCATATCGGTCACAACCAGCTTTCTTGCGGTCTATCTGACATTCCGCAGAAGTCCGTATTTTGCCTTGGCTTATGCCGCCAACGATATCGTTCTCATCATTTTGTGGATACTGGCGAGCATAACGGATATTCGCTATCTTTCGGTGGTTGTATGCTTCGTAGCATTTCTTTTTAATGATTTCTACGGCTTTATCAGTTGGCAGAAAATGAAGAAAAGACAAACTGAATAAGTTATGATGACCTCGTGACGCCTTTTATTCGGTTGTGCCGGCTGAGCAGTGCATTTATGTTTTCATATTTGCTTATATCTTGTAAAAAAATCATCGAGGGTTATGCTGTTAAAATAATCATTGACTATTTTGTGGAATTCTGTCCACATAGGAAGTGTGGGACAACTGTCCGCTCGCATGCAAGGCTTTGCATCACATTCCAGACAGGTAACAGGTGCAAGGTTGCCCTCGGTAAGCCTTAAGATATCTCCAACTCTATACTCAGACAACGGCTTTGACAAACGATAACCGCCGCCTTTTCCATGCACACCTTCTATAAGCCCGTTTTTAGATAAAATGGGCATAATTGCCTGAATGTACTTTAAAGACAAGCCCTGACGCTCTGCAACGGCTTTCATTGGAACATACCCGTCGCTCTTATGCTCGGCAAGATCAAGCAAAACTCTTAAGGCATATCTGCCTCTTGTGGATATCAGCATATTTTTGTCCTCCTAAATACCTTGAGTTTATTATACACTAAATTTGTGGGTAAATCAACAGTTTTTAAAACAATGGTACTTTATAAAAAAGCGGTCAGTGACCGCTGGCAATGCTCGCCAATCCAAACTCTGCATAAACGGCAACATCGTAAAACGGCGAGGTTATTTTAATGAAATTTCCTATAATATAAAAAATGCACCGACTCCGTCTGAATGGAATCGGTGCTTTTTGTTACTCTGAAAAAAGAGGCGTTGAAAGATATCTGTCACCTGTATCAGGAAGCAGAACGACTATTGTTTTTCCCTCATTTTCACTTCGTTTTGCAAGCTGCAGGGCGGCATACACTGCGGCACCTGACGATATACCCACAAGCACACCTTCATTTTTACCTATCAATCTTCCTGTTTCAAAGGCATTGTCATTAGATACCGTTATGATTTCATCATAAATCTTTGTATCAAGAACATCCGGTACAAAGCCTGCTCCGATACCCTGAATTTTATGCGCTCCTGCAACACCTGTCGACAAAACCGCCGAAGATTCAGGCTCAACCGCAACAACTTTAACATTCGGATTTTTTGATTTTAAATACTTTCCGACACCTGTTACAGTACCGCCTGTACCGACACCTGCAACGAAAATATCCACATTACCGTCTGTATCCTCATATATTTCAGGACCTGTTGAGAGGTAGTGTGCTTTAGGATTTGCAGGATTTACAAACTGTCCGGGAATAAAGCTGTTTGGAATTTCTTTTGCCAATTCCTCGGCTTTTGCAATTGCACCTTTCATACCTTTTGCACCCTCGGTAAGTACAAGTTCTGCGCCATAAGCCTTCATCAGCTGTCTGCGTTCAACAGACATTGTTTCAGGCATTACAATAATAATGCGGTAGCCTCTTGCCGCTGCAACGGATGCAAGACCGATTCCGGTGTTTCCGGATGTGGGTTCAATGATAACTGAATCAGATTTCAGTTTTCCTTTTCTTTCAGCATCGTCAATCATCGCTTTTGCAATGCGGTCTTTTACTGAACCTGTCGGATTAAAATACTCAAGCTTTGCAAGAATTTTTGTCTTCAATTCATATTTCTTCTCAAGATGTGTGAGCTCCAGAATCGGTGTTCTGCCGATAAGCTGATCGCTTGAAGTATATATTTTACTCATAACATAAATCTCCTTTTAAATTTACTGTAATATAATTTTATTCTTCTCAAACACTTTAATAAGCATTGTTCCGAATATAAGTCCTGCGACTCCTTGCACAGCGTTAGCAGGTATATTCACCAAAGACGAAATAAAGCCATATAAAAAGCCCTCAAATATGAAATACCCCAAAACCATTATTATTTCGGATAATGTTCCGCTTAATATTCTTGATAAAAAACCGCCTAATCGCTTATGTAAAAGATTAAAACCCAAATAAGCAATAATTGCCATCAATCCTTTTATAACAAAGGTTGCCGGGGCATACACGATATATCCCGAAAAAATATCCGCAAGAGCTGAGCCGATTCCGACAGCAAGGAAACCGTAAAGCGGCGATAAACTCCATCCTGTAAGCAGAACTATGCAGTCTCCTAAGTTCAGATATCCTTTCAGCGGAGAGGGGATTTTTATTATCATTGTTGCCACACAAACAAGAGCGGCAAGCATTGATGCGGTTACAACTTTCTTTGTCGTATTCATTTTATCGCCTCAAATCCTCTCTCAAGATCTGCAAGAATATCATCAATATGCTCTGTTCCGACAGAAAGACGAACAGTGCTTGGCTTGATACCCTGATCTTCAAGCTCCTCTTTGGTAAGCTGACTGTGAGTAGTTGTTGCGGGGTGAATTACAAGACTCTTTGAATCTGCAACATTAGCAAGGAGTGAAAAGATTTTTAAGTTATCAATAAACTTGTGTGCTTCTTCTTGTCCGCCTTTGATTTCAAAAGTAAATATAGAACCGCCGCCACCCGGAAAATACTTCTGATACAAAGAGTTATCGGGATGGTCTGCAAGTGACGGATGATTAACCTTTTCCACCAGAGGATGATTTACAAGATATTCTACGACCTTCTTGGTGTTTTCGCTGTGACGTTCCAAGCGGAGCGAAAGCGTTTCCACGCCCTGCAAAAGAAGAAATGCCGCAAATGGAGAAATTGTTGCACCTGTGTCACGAAGCAGAATTGCTCTTACATATGTAACAAACGCAGCGGCGCCTACGGCTTTTGTAAATGATACACCGTGATAGCTTGGGTTAGGAGCAGAAATTGCGGGATAATTTCCTGATGCTTCCCAATCAAATTTACCCGAATCTACAATTACGCCGCCAAGGGTTGTTCCGTGACCTCCGATAAACTTAGTTGCAGAGTGTACTACGATGTCTGCACCGTGTTCGATAGGACGTATAAGATACGGAGTGCCGAAGGTGTTATCAACAACAAGCGGCAATCCATATTTATGAGCAAGCTTGGCAAGTTCATCAATGTCGGGAATATCGCTGTTGGGATTACCCAGTGTCTCAATATAGATTGCTCTTGTGTTATCACGAATTGCCGCTTCAACTTCAGCAAGGTCATGAATATTTACAAAGGTTGCCGTAATACCGAAGTTGGGAAGTGTATGTGCAAGAAGATTATAACTTCCGCCATAAATAGTTTTCTGTGCCACTATATGCCCGCCGTTTTGAGCAAGCGCCTGCAAAGTGTATGTAATAGCCGCTGCACCCGAGGCAAGAGCAAGTGCCGCTACACCGCCTTCAAGAGAGGCAATACGCTTTTCAAAAACATCCTGTGTAGTATTGGTAAGACGACCGTATATGTTGCCTGCATCCTCTAATCCAAAGCGAGCTTGAGCGTGAGCAGAGTTATGAAATACATAGGATGTAGTAGCGTAAATCGGTACTGCTCTTGCATCTGTTGCCGGATCAGGATTTTCCTGACCTACATGGAGTTGTTTTGTTTCAAATTTATATTCTGACATAATATTCATATCCTTTCATATTTAAAAGTTTGCTTTTTTGATTTTAAAATTGTATTTGTACGAATCTGCAGCTTCTTGCAAGCTAAAACATGAAGCTCATTTTCACACCTTCTTATATAAAAAAATAAAACCGGTTGACTCCGATAAAGTCTCCCGATTAAAAGTAATGTTTATCCGCTTATCTGCCTATGCGGTACAACAACTTTTCTTTGAGATGGAGAACATATCGGAAATAAATGCGCAAAAACTAATGCACATCTGACAAATACACATGCACATCCCCATCATAATCACAGCGGCGTTATAAAACTTAATCATGGTGCTTTTCTCCTTTAAAAAAATAATTACCTATCGTTCAGGTTGGTAATAGAATACCACCATTTGCCTATTTTGTCAATAGGTAAATAAAAAATCTTTTAAAAAATAAAATCAGAAAGAAAAGATTCACAGCAAAACTTTTCTTTCTGATCAAATGCACCGCTTAAAATTAGATGTAATTAAAAAAATCATAGTTATATTCAAATATAATCAATCGTCGATTTGAAATCAATATCGGCTTTTCTAGCTTGACTACACAAGTCTTTTGTCTGTAATTTATATTCTTTACCGTCCTTTATAAAATGAGTTCCGCATTGTCTGAATTCAAATGATACGTTTTTTCGGGTGCATTGCTCACGGATATCAAGCACCCAAGCATAATCAAGCGGTCTTGCGTTGATATCAGATTCACCTCCGACTACGACAAGCTCAATATCATCAAGATATTGTTGGATATGTATTCTTTCAAGTAACGGTTGTACGGTAATACATTTATGTTTTATGGGAAGCGACCCGAACACCGACAATTTTTTATCTGCGTTCTTTTGATTTTCAACAGTGCAACACACAACAACGTTGTCATATCCGTCACCCCAATCATCAGGAATGCAATTTGCAAAGCGTTCTATTCGTTTGGTGAGGAATAAAAAAGTGCAATCTTGCCGCTCTTTGATCATAGACCAACATTCATTACGCCACCCGTCAGCTTCTTCAATCAAAAAATCGGTAGAAAAGCAGGTATACACTATCCCCGATTTCATTTTGAATTTTCCGTTTTTCAATTTCTCGATGGGTTTGTAAAAATCTTTTGTTTTGACAATGTCGTTTGTATTAACACCACGTTTTGCGTCGCCTTTATGAATATAACAATACAGACATCCGTCACTGCATTTTTTACAACCTCGCCATGGATTCCACATAGCCATAACAATCTTTTCTCCATATCAGGATTTAGTACATTAACCGTAATACTTGTCTATTCCGCCGAACCCTATTATCATTTTTCGTTCTGCAAATTCTTATTCTCTGAGAATTCATTATATCATTTTTTTATGAAAATATCAATTGTTTTATAGTTTTGGAGATTGAATAATTCGTTAGTTTATGATATACTGGTTCTACAAGTCTTGGCTTGAATTTAATTTTTGGAGAGTGCTTTTTGAAAAACACCAAACTTTTGGATATTGTATTGTAAACGAGAGGTCCCGCAATACATTATCGCAAGTCCTCTCGTATTTTGAGCGTCAACAACTTATGAAAGGATAAAACAATGAATAATTTGACGATACGGCAAGAGACAGAAAAAGACTACAGAGCAGTTGAAGAATTAACCCGCGAGGCGTTTTGGAATGTCTACAAGCCGGGTGCGGACGAGCATTATTACGTGCATATGATGCGTTCACATCCCGACTTTATCCCAGAGCTTGCTTTCGTGATTGAGAAGGACGGAGAAATTATCGGAAATATCATGTACACAAAGGCGTGGCTTGAGGACGAGAATGGCAACCGCAAGGAGATACTATCCTTCGGTCCGCTTTGCATTGCTCCCGAATACCAAAGGCAGAAGCTTGGCAAAATGCTGATTGAGCACTCCTTTGAGATAGCATGTAAGATGGGCTATGACGTGAACATCATCTTCGGCAATCCGGGTAACTATGTCAGCCGTGGGTTTGTGAGCTGTAAAAAGAAAAATGTCAGCTTTGTTTTTGACGGCAACTTCCCGACAGCACTTCTTGTTTGCGAGCTTGTACCCGGTGTACTTGACGGCAGAAAGTGGATGTATATTCCCAGCACTGCCGCTGACTGTTGCGAGGATACAGCCGCTGTTGAGGCGTTTGATGCCACTTTTCCTCCAAAGGAAAAGAAGTGGATGCCCAGCCAAGAGGAGTTCTACATCTATAGTCATTCGTCAGTAGTTCGCTGAACGTAAAAAGCCGATGAGGTTTCGATTGATTCCTCATCGGCAATTTTTATGCTCCTATAAACGCATACACGATAACAACAATGATAACTGCGGCAATAACCAAGCGTGAAATGATAAACGGAATGATAAGCGTTCTTCTTGCCGCCATTCGCTTATAGTTGGGCTTAGATAACAGTCCGAATGCGATATAACCGATCACACTCACAATGCTGACAGCGTACAAATACGGCCACTGCGTAAAGTAGTTGACGATAGCAAACACGGTCGCAAGCGCCAGACAAGCCATAGCGCACCAATAATACTTGCGGCTTTGCGCCTCGTCAAGCAAGCGCTTGTTTTGGATATCATCATCGGAGATCAGCTCGTCTATGCTGATCTTGAATAGGCTTGATAATTCCTTCAGGCTGTCGATACTCGGGTATCCCTTGTCGGTCTCCCATTTTGAGATAGCCGTACGTGTGACGTAGATCTTTTCTGCAAGCTCGTCTTGTGTTAAACCGTTATCGGTTCTTAGCTTTTTTAATTTTTCACCAAAAGTCATAATGGTTCCTCCTTACTTTTGTGATACCATTATAACGCCAAAGCCCTATCAAGTCACGACACTATCCGTCACATCAGCGTTTTTTATATATCACAAGCTCGGGATTTTCGCCGTTTTCCTCGTAGGTGCATATCAGGATAAAGTCAACATTGGCAACGACGCCAAAACACCTGTCTCCGCCGAATTCGCATTCTAACTGATTTCCGAGATAGGTGGCGTTATCGTCAAGGACCTTGACAAATTCCTGATTAAGAGTTAACATATGTAAAATAAAAATACTCCTCACAAATGGCTAATGCCGTGCGTAAGGAGTATTTTTGTTTTATCAATCGATTTTTATTGTCAATATCTCAAATGCACCGATGTTCAGGGTTATTTTGCCGTCATTTATTTCAAGGCTTGTTATATCTCTTTCCATCATATCGGTGAGAGTTGCCTTTTTTGCTTTCATTCCAAGCTCTATTTCAACTGTGTCCTTCATGTTTTTGTATTCGTAAAGTCGGAGAACAGTGCCGCTGCCTTTTTCCTCTTCCTTTACAGTTTCGCAAATTACATGGCCACAATTGACGGTGACAAGTGATTTTGATGCAGGAATAAGATCGCTGTCACCCGTTGTTTTTAATGCTGTCATGGGATAGTTGAGGAAATAGGCTTCCTTGGCTGTGTCTGCCGTTTCCAATCTGCCCTTATGAGGATAAATCGAATAGGTAAAGGTGTGCTCGCCCATATCGGCATCTGTATCGGGATATTCAGGACCTCTCAGCAGAGAGAGCTGAATAACACCGTTGTGAATATCATGACCGTATTTGCAGTCATTGAGTATGCTTACACCGTAGTTGCCCTCGGATATATCGGCGTATTTGTGAGCGCAGACCTCAAATTTAGCCTTGTCCCAGCTTGTGTTGAAGTGTGTGGGACGTTCTACAGTGCCAAACTGTATCTCGTAGGTGGCTTTGTCCGAATTGATGTCAACGGGGAAGGCGGCTTTCAGCATATTGTGCTTGGTATGCCAATCTACATAGGTGTCAAAGTCAATTCTGGCAGTACCCTCATAAAACCATACCGTCTGTATCAGCTTTGAACCCATGAATGAGCGTGTTATTCTGATGCCGAAGCGTGCACCGTCATCAACGCTCTCCACCGAATCAAGCGCAGTTATAACCTTGTAGGAATCTCTTGAGTATTCCTGCCATTCCCAGTTGTCATAGGAATCGGGATAGTCGGCATATACACGAAGCTCGTTTGCCGCCGCACCCTTTGACAGCACCTCTCGTCGGTTTGCTTTGTCATAGATGGATACTATTCGGTAAGACTCGTCAAATACAACCTTGAGACAGTCGGTTTCTACTGTGTTGCAGTCAAAGGTAATGCTGTTTTCGGTAACTAAGCTGTTACATACACTGTAGCCCTTTGGTGCAATGCCGCTGACCTTGGCGGTTTTGCCGTCAATTTTTATGAAGCCGTTACCCTCAAAGGAATGGGGATTGAATACAACATATCCATGCTTTTTGTCAAGAGAGGCGGCTATCTTTTCCTTGACCGAGGCGGCTATCTTTTCTCCGTCGGCTTTTACCCAAGCGTAATCTATGTCACAGCGGTCATAAACCTCCTTGATAGATGAGCCGGGGATAACGTCGTGGAACTGATTTGACAGTATTTCTTCCCAACCTCGATGAAGCTTTTCCTTGGGGAAGGGAATGTCGAAAAGCTCTTTTGCAAGAACTGAGAGCATTTCCGCATCGGTGTAAAGAAATTCGCAATAGCGGTTGTTCTTTTTATTCTTGGCAACTGTGGTGTAGGTGCCTCTGTGAAATTCAAGATACAGCTCACCTCGCCACTCGGGGGTTTCGGGATTGTTTTCTATCTTCTTTGCAAGTCTGTCAAGGAACGGGGCTACAAATTCCTGCTTGACTACGGGACATCCGGGGATTCCCTTTGCACCTCGCCGTGACAGCTCCATCCATTCAACGGTAGGTCCTCCGCCTCCGTCGCCCCATCCAAAGGGAGACAGCACCTCATTTGAGAGGTTTTTCTGAGAGTATCTTTTGAAGGTGCCCAGCATTGTGGCGGCATGGGTGTTTCCGTTGTAGGTAGTGAAGTTCAGTGTAGGCTCTCTTGTAATTTGCTGTGTAGTGATGAATTGAGTATTTATTGCAGTTGAGTCAATACCCCTCCAGCGGAAGGTGTCATAGGGCATACGGTCTGTGTCATTCCAGCTTATTTTAGAGGTCACAAACCAATCAACACCGCATTTTCTCAATATCTGAGGCAGTGCCGCAGAGTATCCGAAAACATCGGGAAGCCAGAGCACTCGGTTTTCGACTCCGAATTCGTCCTTGAAGAAATTCTTGGCATAAAGCACCTGTCTTACAAGGCTCTCGCCCGAGGTAAGGTTGCAGTCAGCCTCTACCCACATAGAGCCTTCGCACTCCCATTTACCCTCTTTTATGAGTCTTTTTATCTCACTGTATACCTCGGGAGCTTCCTCCTTGAGGTATTTGTATAAAAGCGCCTGAGAGGACATAAATCTGTATTCGGGGTAAAGCTTCATCAGCTCCTTTACCGTACCGAATGAGCGCTGTACCTTCTCTCTTGTTTGCTGAAATGTCCACATCCAGGCACAGTCAATGTGGGTGTGTCCGATAATTGATACGCTTGCATCAAGAGGAGGACACTCAATGTCACTGTATAGGGTGTTGGCAAGGTATTCTCTTGCCGCTTTGACAGAAGCAAAAAATTCTTCGCTTCCCACATCATTCATGTCAAGAAGAGACACCGCACGGTAGAGATGTGTTTCAATCTGAGAATACTCAAGGCTCTCCGTGTCAAGGCAGTCCAGCATTGTGAGAGGGTAGGCAATGTCATAATAAAGACCGCTTGCATCAAGGTCAAGTTCCTTAATCTTTGTAATGAGCTTTGCGTGGGTGGGCTGAGAGCCTATGTAGGCATAGATGTAGACATCGGTGCTGTCAGCACTGCCGAGGTAGTGCTCGCGGTGGTTTGTGTCAAGTCCCTGACGGAGTATTCCGTCGGTGTAAAGTATAAACTGCGGGTTGGCGGCATTCCAGCCGTTATACTCGGTTTCCACGGTCAGCCAGTCATTTTCATAGGTGCTGCCGAGAGTAAAGTGGAACCATGCGTGGCAATGTGCCTCGCCGCCCCATGTCCTGTCCTCTTCCAAGGGCTTGAATTCGGTGAGCGGGGGAGGAGTGTTTCCCTCTTTGTAGCCGCAATAGCATATGTCTATTTTTTCTATTTCACGCGAATTTTTCCAATAGTATTTTTTCAGCAATTGAAAATATTGATGTATTTTCCTGAGCGCTTTTGTACCGTTGCTCATATTAAAACCTCACCTTTATTTATTTGTAGCTAATTATACAACAATGATGACCTTGTGTCAATAATTTTTGGTGGAAATGCTTGACTTAAAAATCCATTTATGCTACACTGAAAATGTTAAATTTTTTGTATATATCAGGAGAAAATTATGACAGAGCTTAATTTCGATTTTTCAAAAAAAATAAGACCCATAAAGCCTATGAATGCGGTAAACAACGGTCCTGCGGGCTCCAAGGTAAGGGGAGTAAAGGGCAATTTCGCCGACTACGAGGCGGCTCGTATTCCTTATGCAAGAAATCATGATGCCTCCTTCTTTTCGGGCTACGGCGGAGAGCATACAGTTGACGTACACAGAATTTTCAAAAACTTTGATGCCGATGAAAATGACCCCGAATCCTATGTTTTCGGACCTACAGACCAATATGTGCTTGATACGTTTTCTGCGGGCACAAAGGTGTTTTACCGTCTGGGCGCGGCAATAGAGCATGGCTATAAATACGGCACACATCCTCCCAAGGACTACCTCAAGTGGGCAAAAATTTGCGAACACATTATACGCCACTATACAGAGGGCTGGGCAAACGGTTATGAGCTTGATATCGAATATTGGGAGATATGGAACGAACCCGATTGCCGTAACGGTGACGGTACTTACCCTTGTTGGCAGGGAACCTTTGAGGATTTCAGGGAATTTTTCCTTGTTACGGCAAAGTATCTTAAGGAGACCTTCCCCAAGCTTAAGATAGGCGGACCTGCAATGGCGTCTGTATGGTCACCCGTTGACAGACTTATGCCCAAATTCCCCGAGCATGGAGTTTACCTTGATTTCTATTCATACCATTGGTACGGAAATAAGGTCAGCGACTACATTGAAACACTTCAAAGAGGACGTGCGCAGGCTGATGAATATTTCGGAAAGCAGGCGGAGACCATACTCAACGAGTACAACTATATCAAGGGCTGGTCGGGTGACGATTGGACATATTCACTCCAAAACGAAAGAGGACTCAAGGGAGCATCCTTCAATGCAACACTTATGGCTGTATCCCAGACTACAGGGCTTCTGGATATGCTTATGTACTACGATGCCCGTCCCTGCGGAATGAACGGAATGTTCGACCAGGTAGGATATAAGAAGCTCAAGACCTATTATACAATTTCGGCTTTCTCACACCTCAATGACCTTGGCACACAGGCAGAAAGCGAATCGGCAGACGGAATTTACACGGTAGCTGCAACCGACGGCAAGGGCAAGGGCGCTGTGCTTGTCACACACTACGATGACAACGATGCAACCGAGACCAAGACGGTAAAGCTTAACTTTGCGGGCTTCGGCAAAAAGGTGAAGACGGAGTATTACCTTCTTGACGAGGAGCATGACATGGAGCTTATGCGCGAGGAAATATTTACTGCAGATGAATTTGCATCATATGTTAAGATGCCGATATTTACTACTTATCTTATTAAATTTGAAATAATGGAGTAATGCTATGATAATCACTAACATCAATTCACCCGAGCTGTCACTTTATGCCAAGCTCAATCCCTATTTTGCCACAGCATTTGAGGATATCAGAAAAATCATCGACGAAAAGACCGAGGTGGGCAAGTACATTATCGAAGAGGATAAATACTTCTATATGGTGCAGGAGTACGAGGCAAAGGATGCCGAGGACTCAAAATTTGAGATGCACGAGAAATTCATCGATATACAGGTCATTCTCGAGGGCGAGGAGGAAATCCGCTTCGATGTCCCCGAAAATCTCAAGCAGGGACTTCCTCCCAAGGGCGACAATATATATTTTGATATTGCAACGGATACCTGCGATACAGCGGTGCTGTCGGCAGGCGAGCTTGCAATAATCTTCCCCGGTGAGCCTCATGCCCCCGGTATCAAGCATTTTGAGGAAAAGAAGAATATAAGAAAGATAGTTTTTAAAATAAAATATTGAGGTGTCAAACCATGAAAAGGCTTTTGATGCTATTTGTTCTGACAGCTGTGCTGCTGACAGCCACAGTTTCCGCAAAAACCATAGAAAAGCAGGATATAGACACCAATACCGCATATATCGGAGGCTATGAGGACAACAGCTTCCGACCGAATAATACAATGACAAGAGCAGAGGCGGTAACTATAATCGCAAGGCTTCTTGTGGGCGAGGACGCCATAGGAAATGGCGTATCCTCCTTTAAGGATGTGAATTCACATTGGGCAAAAAAATATATTGCCTGTCTTGAAGAGGAGGGGATGCTGACGAGATACAGCGGCAGCTTCTATCCCGATAAGCCTATAACCAGAGCAGAATTTGTGGAGCTTGCGGTAACAGCCTGCGGAACTGGTAACGGAAACGGTGACAGAAACTTTGATGATGTTACACCCGACCACCCCTTTTATGAGTCTGTAATGAAGTCGGCAAACAGCGGACTTGTGGGAGGCTACGAGGACAATACCTTCCGCCCCGATAACACCATAACACGAGCAGAGGTTGTGACGGTTATGAACAGGGTGATGAGCATTGATACAAGCACGAACATATTCGGACAGAATTACAATAAACTGAAAACCTTTAAGGATATTACAGGTCATTGGGCGAGATATAATATTCTGATTGCGTCCAATTCCTGTGCGGGAGAATATATAACACCCGTTTACGGAAGCCTGTACATCGGAGGAATGAGTATGAAAAACGGAGAAATAAGACTCGAAAACAGCTATTTTGCATATGTTATCAGCGAGGACGGCGTTGTTGTATCAATAATCGACAAGCAGACAGGCAATGACATTGTGGGAGAGCTTGAGCCCTTTGCATATTTGACAAAGGGTGAGGAAAGAATTTATCCCGACAGCGTACAGCTTAAAAATTCAAAGCTGTATTTCAAAATGGCAGACGGCACTGCCTTTACGGTCATACCTACTGTAAAGGACTGCTACATATCCTTTGAAATAGCGGATTACAAGGGAACGGCTGAACAGCTCACCTTTGCAAACACAACTCTCGATTACACTACATCAAGCGAGGACGATCTATCTGTGCTTGGCGTATCCATGATATCAAGGGCGCTGACACAGTATCAGCCCAAGGTTACGGCACGCCGCTACGGTGCAGATGCCTTTGCCGAGTTCGGTATCGACGGTGCGAAGTATGCTATTATCGCAACTCCCATCAAGTATCACCTTGCGGCGCTGGAGGCACTTGCCAATGATACCGATATCAAGGAGGGTATATTTTCGGGAAGTCGATTTGACTCCGAGACAGAGAGGCTTGTAAATACAAACTACTTTATCTGCCACGATGCAAACCACAAGACACTGTTTGACAACATTGACCTGTATGTTTCGGTAGGCGTTGACATGCTTGCCTTCCACAAGGGTGCAGGTACCTTCCGTCAAGGTGATTTCTATTTCCACTATCAAGGTCTGCAGACGGCATATGTAAATGTTCTGTCGGCATATATTGAGCAGGCGGGGCTGGGAACAAGACAGCTTTATTCCTATTATATGACTCCCGAGGGGGCAAAGCTTCTTCCCGAGGAGCATTCAAAGGAATTTGAGTATATCGGAACATATAAGCTCAAGTCTGCTATCAAATCGTCAACAAGAAAATTTGAGCTTGACGGCTGTACTCTTACGGGAAAATACTATATAGCAATCGGAAACGAGCTTATCAAGGCGACACTTGAAAACGGCAGTGTTACCGAATCGGAAAGAGGCGTGGGCGACTCTGAGCGCTTTGACCATTTTGAAGGAAGAGATGCTGTTGTAATCAATATCACGGGAACGGGTGCGTATAATTTCAAGGCGCTTGTGTCCGCCCCCTTGAGAGAGTACGGAATCCTTTCGGGACTTCATACATATGCCTTTTATATCGACGAGGGCTGTGAGGGACTTCTCTCCGACCCCAAGTGGCAGTCACAGTTTGAAATAACAGAGGAATACACGCTTGCGGAGGATATTACCGCAACTACAAGAAGAATAGAGGTTGAGGAAAGCCTTGACGGAGCAAGCGAGGGAACGGGCTGGCTTCACAGAGCATGGGACCTTCTCCTTATCGACAATGAGCTTGTAAGGGTAAATGTAAGCTCTCTTAGCGGAAATACCTTTACGGCAACAGAGAGAGGCCGTTTTGATACAGAAGCTGTTGAGCATAAGGCTGGCACAAAGGTGAGACGAATAGGCTCCTTCTACGGCGGTCTTACTCCCGAGATAGGCAGTGACCTCTACTATTATGTGGGACAGCTTACGGGTGAGGCTTACAGCAAGGGCGGATTTGATATGGTGTACTTTGATGCTATCGACGGCGTAAGACACCACATTCCGTCAGGCTCTAAATACGGCGGATATCAGTATCACACAACAGAATTTCTTCGCGAGGCTCTTGAATACTGTGACAGGAAGCCCATTACAGAGGTATATAACCCCACGCAGTATGTAGTACACAGCTACACACCTGCTTATGACTATGCAAACCGCGGCTATAAGGAGTATATGAGATATCATTCACGCTTCAATCAGACATATCTCAATTCATACTTCTTTGCGACTATGGGCTGGTACAACTTCTATCCTCAGAAGGATATTGCCAATTGGGTAGACAATCCCAACGCAATGCCTCCCAACACAATGTACGAGTATCAGCACACGGACGATATCGACCTGCTGGGCTCGCTTTGTGTGGCTTACAACTACTCGATGGTATTTGCAAACCTCGAAACCTACTACACACTTCCCAAGAACAGGGCGAATATAGACCGCTTCGTGCAGTATGACAAGCTTCGTAAGGCGGGTTATTTCTCCGATGATATTACAAAGCAGATGCGGGAGAGCGAGTATGAGCATGCACTTGTTGACAAGGGCAACGGCGCATGGGCTATGGTGCAGAAGTCGTATGACAAGGCAAGAGTGAATAACCTTGCGGACAGCTGCTTCAATTATATAGAGGGCAGCAATCCCTTCAAGGAGCAGTCACCCTTTATAAGAATAGAAGCGGATTGGTCGAGTACAGGTGAGAATCCTATCTTAATGGCGGATATGGATACAGACAGACCTCTCACGGTATTGCCGACTGTTTATGAGTATGAGGAAAGAGTTGACGCTACAGGACACCATGCGGTACAGGTGCGAGTATGCGGCAACGGCAGAGGTGGTGCAATATGTATCAGCCTTGAAAGCCCCAAGGTTTCCGACGATAACCAGATAGACTATGTTATTCCTCTTAATTTCACAGGCTGGAAGGAATTTACCTTTGCGGCAACCGACACCTTCCTCTATCCAAAGAACTATTTCCCTCATTGGTCAAACAGAGACGAATACAATTTTAAGATTTACCGCGGTCCCGTTGATTTTGCTAACCTCAGCAAGATGAGTATTTACACCTACGGCGATATGTCGGGTGTGTATATGGACGATATTTCGCTGTCAAAGCAGATTAATGCACCTATGGTAAATCCGACTGTAACACTGGACAACGGTCAGAAAATAACCTTCAACTGTACTCTTGCTTCAAGCGAGTATCTTGAATACGACGGTACAAATGCTGTTATTTTTGATGCCTACGGAAACACAAGACCCGTTGACGGTATTACAGGCTCAATAACCGTGAATAACGGCAGCTATAAAGCTGCTCTTACAGCTGACAGTGCGGTTGACGGTGCAATTCTCCGAGGAAAGCTTACCGTTGGATTTACAGGCGAAGAATTGGAATAAGCCATATAAAAGTTTTTTGGGGAGGGTACTTTTTAGCAAAAAGTACCCTCCCCAAACCTCTCCCCCAAAGCATTCCCTCGCAAAAAGCGGCAAGGTTGGTTTCGAGAAATTTCCTGATATATAAGCAAAAACGCTTTCCCGAATCAGTCCTTAAGCTGCTTGATATATTGGGTGGGAGTTATCCCCGTTTCCCTGAGAAAGCATCTGTAAAATACGCTGTAATCGTCAAAGCCTGCGGATACCGCGGCTTCTCCCGATGTACCGCCGGCATTTAATACCGACTGTGCCTTGATTATGCGGCGTTCCAAAATGTACCTCGAAAGGGTTACTCCGGTTTCTTTTTTGAAATACTTGTAAAGATATTTCGGAGACAGATAGAATTGCTCGGACACTGTTTCATAAGTCAGCCTTTCGGAAAGATGTTCACCGATGTACTGCATGATATCCGATACCTTTCTGTCATAGGGATGAAATGCATATTCCTCCCCTCCGTCACCGAGGGCTTCTGCGTGTATCAAAAAACGAAGTGCGGAAACAGCGGCTGAAAACTCTCCGTATGCCGTTCCAGTTGAAAGAGCCTGTCCTATTTCCTCAAAGGCTTCAAAGGTGTTCAGACTTTCCGCCATCTGTGCAGAAAGGACAATAAGCCTTTTCTTACATATGCGCTTATAAAGCTCAAGACCCTGCGATTCAAAGCCGGAAAATGCTTTCCTGCTCAAAAATACGTGTTTTCTGCTGTATTTGCAAGGACTCTTTATAATGGGGCGGTGATATGAATTGTTGCAAAGAATAATCACCATTCCGTTTTCAACTGCAATTCGCTTGCCCTCAAATACAAAAAACAGGTCGCCCTCCGAAAAATGATACATTTCCACTTCGTTTGTATGGATATGTGCTTCAAATTCTGAATTGGGCAGGGCTGATTCGGTAACCGACTCTGTGTATCTGATATTTCCGTTTACACCTTTGTATTTTGTTCTTACTGTATCGTTTGCTGACATAATACTCCTCTTGGTAGAAAAATGCAATGTATATGCATGATTCGACAATTCACATTGCGATATATGTACACTATAATTATATTACAACATAAAAAATTGTCAAGAGGATGAAAAATATGTACAAAACAGAAACTCATATGCATGTATCGGAAATAAGTCAATGCGGAAAGCTTACCGCCGCAGAAATGGTGGAGCTTTATCACAAGGCGGGATACACAACTCTCATTATAACTGACCATTTCATGAAGAGATACTTCAATGATATGCAGGATAAAACTCTTGAGGAAAGAGCGGAATGGTTTTTCGGAGGCTACAGGGCTGCGGCAGAGGCAGGCAAGACCTATGGGATGCATATTCTGTTCGGTGCGGAAATACATCTTAACTGCTCTAAAAACCATTATCTTGTATATGGCATAGATACAGCATTTCTTTCAAGAGCCGATTTATTGGACCTGACTCCCGAGGAGCTTTACGCATATGCAAAAGAAAACGGTGTGACTGTGGTACAGGCACACCCATACAGAGACGGAAATAATGCTCCCACGCCCGACTGTGTTGATGCCCTTGAGGTAATCAACCACAATCCGAGGCACGAAAATTACGACGAAAAGGTTATGGAGGTTGCCCGTCAGCACGGTCTGCCCATGACCTCGGGCTCGGATGCTCACAGACCTGAGGACATAGCCAACAGCGGAGTAATGACAGAAAACAAAATCACATGCATTGAGGACTATGTCAGTGCATTGCTTGAAGGAAGGCTTCAGCTTTTGGGAGGCGAGAACAAGTGATACATTTTATAAGTGATTTGCACGGCGGTAAGGACATGGGACAGTTCGAGGAATACATAAACACAGCCACTGCCGAGGACTTGCTCATAATTTTAGGTGATATCGAGCTGAATTTTCAGGATACCGATGAAAACCGCCGCTTTACCGAATACTTTTTGTCAATAAACAAGCCCATAGCAATAGTTGACGGCAACCACGAAAATCATCCGTATATGAGGTCTTTTCCCGAGGATACAATGTACGGTGCGCCCGTATACAGGCTATCGGACAGTATCGTGTATCTTAAGAGAGGAAACGTATATACCATTGAGGGTAAAACCTTCTTCGTAATGGGTGGCTGCAAAAGCTCGGCAAAGTGGTTTGAGATGGGGCTTGCATATGATTTTGAGGACCCGAGCCCCGAAGAAATCGCATTTGGGATAAAGACTCTCAACAGCTTCGGAAATAAGGTGGATTTCATTCTCACTCACAAATACAAAAACGGTGAAGGTGAAATTGCTCCCGAAAACTCATTGCAATACCTTACAAATTACATTGATAAAAATGTAAGCTTTACCAATTGGTATTCAGGTCATTGGCATAAGGCTGTAAAGCTTGATGACCTCCATACGGTTATATATAACCAAATTGTAACACTGTAAATGCGGCAATTTCTTTGTATATAAAAAATGAGCTGTAGCAAAATGAATTTGCTACAGCTCTGTGTTTTTATATCCTAGGAAATTGCATTAAATCAACCTCGTCGTTTTACAATGTTGCCGTTTATGCAAGGTTTCACTGACCGCCTTTTATTCAATTACATATGCACGCATCTTACGTCTGCCGAATCTTACGCATTCTTCCTCTGTATCAAGGAATACATCTATACGCTTGCCCTTGATACC
The DNA here is from genome assembly GCA_964650465.1 of uncultured Oscillospiraceae bacterium. Taxonomy (GTDB): domain Bacteria; phylum Bacillota; class Clostridia; order Oscillospirales; family SIG627; genus RGIG6353. The sequence continues at coordinate 36,862 of CAZYTA010000004.1, forward strand.
GCCTCCGATGTCCTCGGCACGGCAAAGTCCGTAATCACCGTAATTACCTATTACATAAACCTCGGAGCCAAGAGCAATATTTCTCGGGTCAACTGCGATGACACCAACCTTTGCCTCTGTTCCCATATATGTGGGGTCTCCCGTGTGAGTATAGGCTGTTGCCGTAACATCAATATAGTATGAGTAGTTGTACTCTGTTCCGTCAGGCGCTGTAAATACACCGCCGACACCTACAAGAATTTCTTCGTTTACAGGTGGAATATTTCGGGTAAAGGAAGCAGACTCCTCAACAAGCTCGCCGTTAACGTATTTGTTGCGTACTACCTGCTGTGTTGAGCCCATAACGCCGTTTTGCTGTACAACACGCTCTCCCTTGGGAATTGTCTGTGATTCAATCTCAACGATGTCGTACGGGATGGCGTTATCAACTACTTGCTCATCGTATATGACCTCATCTATGTTAAGTGTCATACCGTAGAAAAGTGAATCCTCAAGTCCGTAGTTTGTAACATCGTTAATTCCAAGCACAATATTGAAATGTGCCATGACTTCGGCAACGGTGATATTCTCACCTTCGTACTCGCCAAGTCTGATACCGTGATAATAAACTGCCGTTTTGGGGAAAATAGCAGCCGTAGAGTTCAAAGGAGCTTCCTCCTGAGCGGTTGCGCCGGAGTTGACAACCGGTGTTGCTTTATAGTTTGATGACGGGGAAAGAATAACTGTTTTTAAAATCAATAAAACAAGCAAGAGTGATAAAACAACGCCCAGCAAATACGCAAGGTATTTTGCAAAAGAGGTTACAAAAGCCGATGTATTGAAACGTCGCTTACGTGTGCCGATTGTTCCCAGCACATGAGGGGCTTTTATAACATCGTCGAGTTTTTTCTCGTACATGTAATACAACCTTTCGTAAAATTATTTGATTTCGTGACACATTATACACGCAAAAAGTCAATTTGTCAAGCAAAATAAGCATTTTTTGTTTTGGTGACATTTTTTGTGCCTTAAAAATGTTACGATTTTTCGTAATACATTCCAAAAAACAATGGGCATGGCAAGGAATTTAACAACTTGCCAAGCATGCACATTTTTTTGCAAAAGCGTCCTCCTTTCTACCATTATATTATAATAGTGCAGTTTTAGAAACAAAATTTTGAGGTCAAAAAAAGCTTTAAAAAAAGCCTTCGTAAATTTTTTTGAAAAATTTCAGAATGAACTTCAAATTTTTTTAAAAAAATTAAACTTTTTAAAAGCCGAAAAAGTTTTTTTGAAAGAAAAATAAGATTTTTTCAAAAACATCTTGACAATTTTCAATTCTTGGTATATACTTTAATCCGTCAATTGAACATTGCGGAATTGTGTAAAGGTAGCACGACAGACTCTGACTCTGTTTGTCTGGGTTCGAATCCTAGTTCCGCAGCCAAGAAAAAAGCCATTCGCTAACGCGAATGGCTTTTTTCAGTTAAATCCGCCGTTGGCGGAAGAAATCCACCTGCGGTGGATGAAATCGCTTCGCGATGAAATCCCTCTTCGCGGGGCGAGAGCGGCGGATTTGATTTCATCTGAGGCGGCACGCCGAAGATTTCATCCGTGCTTGCTCGGATTTCACCGTGTGAAGCGCGATTTCATTAAAAATGAAAGAGTTCAAATCTATAACGCAAGAGTACGAAAATAACTTTTTTATAGCCTTTTTTCAAATAAAATAACCACCCGGTTGGGTGGTTGTTTTTTTGTTTGAATATGAGTAAGATTTGAACCCCAAGGGGGAAACATCACTTAGTGAAGCCGATACATCGCTATTTACAAACGATAGAATTTATGATATGATTATTATCACGAAGGTGGTTGAATTATGAAAAACAAGGCTCTTATGTACGCAATTGCCTTTGTATCTGCAATTCTTATATATACATTTTATCATCAATAAGCGCTTTTTACAAAAGAGTCTGAATATCTTCATTTTTCCAATGCTTCATTTATGGTAACGCTGTGCTTTTTGCTTTGCGGATTTCATTGGAATAGTGTATAAAAAGGAGAATTGAAAATGAGATCCGATGATTTTTCAAAATATAAGCTGATTATAAATAACTTTCTCAAAAACAACCGTAATATTTTGTTGAGTTTAAAAAAGAAAAAGGGTAAAACTGCGTGTGACAACGGCAGACTTAATTACGCAAGACTCTACTTGCCATATGGGGCAAAAAAGGTAAGTGTTGTAGGATATTATGTTACAAATGACACAGATTTTCGCACGCAAAAGAAGTATGCACGGTTGGACTATAACGAGAATACAGACGAGTTTGGCTTTTCTCTTCACACAGGAGATGAGTGGGATGATTTTTATTACGGTGTATCACCTATAATTGATGCAAAGCTTATAGTTGAAGAGATACGCAAAAAAACCTTTCAAGGAAAAAACGGGATACGTAAATTTGTCTGCAAGTATGCCAATCATTTTATGATACATGAGCAATATGCAGATTCTATTGATGTTATAGCGCAATACATAACAGCAGGAATGCTCCAAAAATTCGGCTTAAAATTTCTTTGTACCCCGCTTATAGAAGAGATAGCAGAAAAGCTGTCTGACAAAAATCTGAAATTTGTTGAAGAAAAGAATAAAAAAGAAACAAAACGCTATCTTTATGTATGCGGATGCCCAAGTGAAAGCTTTTTTAAAGCATTTGAAGAGCTCCGCTTTAAAGCAAAAGGTCAGGTTTTATTTCTCTCAGATACGGGAGACAGTCTTGAAACGCTCTTTAATAAACCGGGTATAATCCACAATTTAAGCGGACAAGTATATTACAGCGGTGTCCTCCTGCGCACACTTCACATAGATCAGGAAGAGGATGCTGTAAATCAAGGCGTTATCTCAATAAGGATTCATTTTGAAAGAACCACCTATGCCGCTGTGGATGCTCTTTCTAACAATTTTACCAACAGCTGTTTTTTAAGCAGTGAAGTAAAACAAGTAATAACCGATATATTAAGGAGCGATGACGGACTAAAGCAAATGCTGTTAACAGAAAATCCCGAAGAATCAAACGAAGATTTTTTGAACAACATAAATGAGTATTTAAAACAAACTGTCAGCACTGTACAGGTAGGTGTAAGTGCAAATGTTGTTTCATCCGACGGGTTTTTGCTTTTTGGACAGAGAGAGAAAGGCACAATAGACGAAAATTCAATTTATCCCGGAGTAAACGGAAATGCGGAAATCGCCGATAAAAACGTAACTTTTTACAAAACTTCGACAAAGGAAGACTATCCCGATATAGATATAAACAATCTTTTCCGTATAGATTTCAACGGAGAAATTTCACGTGAAATGCTGGCAGAGTTGAATGTGGAATCTTTTCATAAAAACTGGGACTGTTATGGCTTTTGCCTGACAGGTACTACACCGTCCTTCTTCAAGAAGGGTCAAAATGGACCTTATAGGGAAGCGGAAAGAAGATTGCATTTCAATATACTTTTCGAACAAGAAATCGAACAAAATCTATACCAAATAAAGAAAAAGCAGAAAAATGCCACAGAAAAATACGAAAACCGATATATTACAGGAATACGATATTCATTTTTTGATAACGGATTTTCTCTCATTGTCAAAAAAACAGCCGATTTCCTAAAAAATATTTTGAATTTTAAGGATTTTATCACAACTGCTCTGGCGGTTATTGTGTTTTTTGTGGCGTTAAAAGCAAAAGAGCAAGCTCTTTCATCATGGATATCCATGATATTTTCCGCTTTAGTATTTTTGCAAAGCATTTTAACCGTGTTTGATGATTTCGGCAAGAAAAAGGACCTACTATTATCCAAGAAGCGGAATATATTAAAAAAACGTGTATATATGGAAAAAATATTAACCAAAGAGTTTTCGGGAAAAGAAATGCATCCCGTAGTTCCGCTTCTGCTTCTGTGTTATATTAAGGCGCACACGGATGACTAAATCCCCTTTATACATTCTTTTTGATATACAGAAGGGCTGTAAAAAAACACTATTTGTTTTTTTACAGCCCTGATTCATGTTAGATAGCCGATAAGAGTTCAGCTAATGCGAATTTTGTTCATAGCCAAAAATACATTAATTGCTTTTTACCTTGCTTGGGTATATACATAGATTACGATAGGCAATAATTGCCTGCGGTTGATTTCAGTTGAGTTATTCAAGCTCTACCTTAACGGGAAGTCCTGTTTCCATTGACTTGTTACAAGCGAGGGTGAAGGCTACCGATTTGAAGGCATCTGCATAGGGTGAACGGATCTTACTGCCGTCGCCCGAGATAACTGCCTCGATAAAGGTTCTGTCGCAGTCTATACCTGCATCCTTTGCAAATTTATATTCGGTTACTTCGCTTCCGCCTGCTCCGAGAGCGCCGTCACCCGATACAATAAAGCCGTCAGCCTTCTGCTCGGCGGGCTTTTCTCCGTAGATAGTGGTTGAGCCGAGGATTTTATGCTCGCATCTCTTATCTCTTGCGGAGAATATTACCTTTGAATCAAAGCTTGCGCCCTTTGTGGAATAGTCACCTGTGGAGATAACACCCAGTGCGCCCGACTTGAATTTAACTACTGTTGTGGAAAGGTCGTCGGTATCGTAGTCGGGTACTTCTGTTACAAAGCCTCTTGCACCGTAGGAGAATACCTCAACGGGCTCGTCGAAGATGTAACGAACAATATCAAACTGATGTATGGTCTGCTCTACAGCCTGACCGCCCGAAAGGTCCTTGTGGCGCCACCAATGAACCATGGGAACACCGCCCATACGGGTAACATCAACATAAACTATTTGATTTTCCTCGCAGAATTTCTTTGCGGGCTCAAGTATCTCATCTGCATATCTGCACTGGAAGCCCGATGCGGTGATAAGGTTTTTCTCAGCCGCTGCATCTCTTATTTTTCTGGCAAGGTCAAGGTCGAGTGCGAGAGGCTTTTCAACGAAGAAGGGGATACCTCTCTTTATTGTTTCAAGCTCAATTTCGCCGTGGCAGTAGGGAGGAATGCAGATAAACACCATGTCGGGTTGTATCTCGTCATACATTTCTCTCCAATCTGTGAATGCCTTTCCGCAGCCTGCCTTTTCAACAAAGGCTTCAGCCTTTTCGGGAACAAGGTCACAGAAGCCTGCAAGCTCAACGATGTCCTTAAAGCCAAGAAAGTGTCCGAGGTGATAGTTGCCGATGCCGCCGCATCCTATCATAGCAAGTTTTTTCATAAGTCGCTCCTTATTTCTTTATTTATTTCAAGGGTATACTCCTTACCCTTATGTACAAATGTTCCTCCCGAAACGGTGGAGACCACAGAAATAACGTCTCCGTCAACCCTCACTCTTACCTCGCCGTCTCTGACGGGCACACTGCCCTCAAAGCCGCCAAGCCTAAATACAGGCTCAACCTTGAAGGTTTCATAGCCCGGGGAGGTGGGGTAAACTCCCATATAGTATCTGCCGAATATGTATACAGAGCCTGCGCCCCATGCGTGACAGAGGGATTTGCCGAATTTGTCCGCATACATTCCGTAATGCTCAATGCCACTCTTTTCGGGGTCAAATTCCTCCCAGACGGTTGTTGCACCGAGCTTTATCATTTCGCCCCAATAGGAGAGGATTGACTCCTCAACCGTGTCCAATTCGCCAAGCTTCGCCCATGCATCAAGCTCGTAGCCCTTGAAGTAGGGAGTGGTTATTTTTGTAACTGAGTCGTTTTTCAATACCTTTTCCGTTATAAGTGAGATTTGCTCGGGAGTGGCAATATCGTAGAGTATTGCAAAAATATTTGCATGGCGGGTGATGTGCCGTTTACCCGATGAATAGGAGTCAATATAGCCTCCCTGCTCGGCATCCCAATAGCAACGGTTTACCTTTTCGGTCATATGTTCGGCTTTTTTTCTGTATTCTGCACCGTCGAGACCTATTGCCTCGGCAATGTCAGCCAGCGCCTTGTATGCGGCAATAAACAGTATCTGCTCTGCCGACATGGCACCCGTCATATCAAAATCCGACCAGTCGATAAATGTCCAATCGTTTTTTATTCCCTCTATAAAACCGTCGGAATTAAGCCTTGACTCGCAAAAGGCAATCAGCTCGCACGCCTTGGGATAGACAGCTCTTAAAAACTCAATATCACCGTAGGTCATGTAGTATTCAATAAGCCCTATTATCCAGAAGAAGGAGTAATCCACAATGGTGTTGATGTGCTGTACCACAGGTGATTTTCCGAAGAGACCGAGGGCTGTGCGCTTCACAATATCGGCATCTGCATAGAGATATGCGTTTATTCTGCCGCTTTGATAGGCATCGCCCGACCATACCCAGCGGTCGCGCTTTATGCCGTCAAGAAAGCATTCGCGGCAATTGAGGAAAAAGGTGTACACAGAGGTGTTATATATATTGTTGATAAGACTGTTTTCGCAGCGGAAGCTTCCTCTTTGTATCAAGGGCAGATATTCGAATTCAGCCTCAAGGTCTATATCCTCGCTGACGAAAATATAGCGAAAGGCGCGTGCCTTAAGTGTACTGTCACTGCGGATATACTGAAAAATAATACAGTTATCGGCATCGAGTGCCTCCTCTCTGCTTTCACCGTAGCAGATGAGAGTGCTTTTGGTGACATTCGAGGCTTTGATACGGCAGAAGGTCTCACAGCCGTAGTCATAAAGTATACCGCCGTTTACAAATTCCTTTGACACGGGAGCACACTTTTTGTATTCAAACGGAAATACTTCGGGGTCGGAATCCTTACAGCTGTAGCATTCCCTTGTGCCTGCCTTTATTCTGTCGCCGCTGTGAGTATTGCAATACCAGCCTTCACCGCTTGGGCAAACATCGCTTTCTACGTAAACAGAGGGCAGTCCGCCCGGCTTTGCTGCCGATACGGTTACTGTATGCTCTCCCTCGGGGATAATGTGCTTTTTGCCGAGAGGAAGTCTTTTACCGTCAACGGTAACATAGCCCTCGCAGTTGGCATAGGCTGTCATACTGCCGCCTCCGGCAACTGTTGAGAATGTAACATTCACCTCGGGACAGGACATTTTCCAGAATGCAGGCACGGTTTGCTCACGCTCATCGCGTCTGAGATGTACTTGCATTGCATGGTATACCTCAAAATCTCCGGGGTACCACATCCAGTAGCTTTTCATAGGCAGTCTCCTTTTAGCTTTTCTAAGGCTATTGTATCATAAAATTCAGTTCTTGCAAGATATAAAACAACGGTTTTTATGGACTTTTCAATTCTTTTTAAAGCATTTCTGAATGCAATACGTTTTTTGCCATAAAGGTTTTGCAAAACAGCCTTTTTCTTTTGCTTACGGTTTGTGCGATAAAGAAAAAGCGGCGACTCGCCGCTTTTTATATCTTATGAAATTGCGTTAAAACAACCTCGCCGTTTTACTTTGTTTTGATGTATACATAGTGGATTTCAGATTATGATTTCCATATCGTCTGTTGCTATTGTTACGGGTATGGGAAGTATCTTTTTCATTTCATACATCGAGGGAATTCGCGGGGTGTAATAATGAGTGAAGCAGAGCTGTCTGAGATTTCTGCAATCATCTAACAGTGGCAGATAGGCTGTTGCATGGAAGTGTGCCGCCTCGCATATTGCGAGATCCACAGGGCTGTCAAATACCGACACGGGAAAGTCCTCCTGCGGTCCCTTGTAGGACAGGTCTCCGCCGAATAACACCCTTTTTTCTTCTGCCTCCAGAAGATATGAGTAGGAGTCACTTGTGTGCTTTGTTTGGTAAGCGGTCATTTTGACTGTACCGTCGTCAAAAATCACACCCTCCTTTACCTTATTTACATTGAATTTACGCGGTGTCTGTCCGTTACATCTTATCCATGCATCTATTGCCGCCATTGCTTCCTCTGCCTGTCCCGGCAGAAAGATTGCGGGGTCGGCATTCTTGAAATGCCAGCTGCACAGGTCGAAGAAGGATACAAGTCCGTTTGAGTGGTCTCCGTGCATATGAGTGATGAATACTCCCTTGATTGACTCCACAGGCTTGTTTGCCGTCTTAAGCCTTTCAATTATCTGAGTACCCATATCTATAATGTATCTGTTTTCGCCTATTTCGACCATTATGGATGAACAGCGTCTGTGAGGCTCGGGTACTCCGTGTGATGTTCCCAAAAATACTATACGCATACTGACACCTCCAAGCTTAATATATCTTTATTTTAATCTATGAGAAGCCCTCTGTCAATAAGAATTTTGCGTATTTCTTCAACATCAGCCGCTTTTACCGTTGTACCGTTCTTTTTGGCGACCGCCGCCGCAACGCCTGCCGCCTCGCCTATGGACGAGCAGATGGGCATAATTCTGTAGGAGGACTGTGCCTCGTGGGTGGAGGAGATACATCTTCCCGCAACAAGAAGGTTCACGGAATTCTTTGGCACAAGACAGCGGTAAGGAATAGTATAATACTCCATTCCCTGAAAACGGTGTCGATATGTACCGGCGCCGTCGGGGCTGTGAATGTCTATCATATAATTTGCTGCCGCAATTCCGTCGGGGAATTTTTTGAGTGCTATAAGGTCATCTTCTGTCAGCACGTATTCTCCGATTATCTTACGGCTCTCTCTTACACCTATTTCCGATGCGGTTGAAACAAGCACTGCATTTCTAAAGGACTTGAAATTTTCTTTGAGAAGTGTGAAAAGCTCGAATACCTGTTCTCTTGCCTCTATTTCTGCCGCTGTTTTGTCATGTGCATTTATCGGGTTTTTCTTGATTACACGGGTGGTATTAAATGCTACGGTATCTGGATTTATTTCTCCGAACTTGAAAGAGAGAATATCTTCTCTGGGATTCTTTATTCTTCCGTCCTCTTTTGCTTTGACGAAAAGCTTTTGCATTTCGGAATATTCCTCGTTGAAGAGGGGCACATCAACATTGGACACTCTGAAGAAAAGTGTCATAGGCTGACAAAGACCGTCTTTTTTTCGTCCCAGCTGATAAGGGAATCCGCAAAGGGCAGCAACGTCTGCGTCACCTGTTGCATCAATAAAGTAGTCGGCAAAGTATTCCTCTGTTCCCGACTTGTTTGCCACCTTTACACATACAAGCCTTCCTTCCTCCAGCTCTGCACCGTAGATATAGCTGTTGTAAAGAATGTCAATACCTTCCTTGATGAACATTCTGTTCAGCGCCAGCTTGAGATATTCCTCATTAAATGCCGTGCTTGTATTGTCATCGTAGCAGTCAAGCTTGGAAATAGAGTCAAGTATTTCTCTGAAGATACCTCTCTGAAGATACACCTTGTTATCGTTATCCATCGCCCAATATCTCATAAAGGGGTTTACAAGCGAGTTGACTGCCGCACCGCCTGCGCAATTGCTCTTGTCAATAATAAGCACCTTCATGCCCTCACGTGCCGCACTGATTGCCGCACTTGCGCCTGCAAAGCCGGCGCCCGCTACCAAAAGATCGTATTTTTTCATATTTTTATCCTCCTGCTGACTCCATTATACAGTGTATCAAACATATATTCTTGCACATATTTCTCAAAACACTTGAACAAAGGATACTTATGTGGTATGATTGGGTGTAGAAATTACTATAATTCAATTTATAATTGAAAATTGAGAATTGAGCATTTTTAAATTGCAAGGTAAAGTATAATGGAGAAGTATATTTGTCTTAATGAGTTTATTTCCGTTCTTACCGGGAGGAGCGGGATACACGTTTGCGTACACGACGTAAGCGGTATTCTGCACCGTCCCGATCTGGAGCTTGAATATGACTACCGCATACATTCGAAGAGCTATTGCAATACTGTAAAGCTCAGCCGTGAGGGGTACGATACCTGTATGAGATGCAAGACTCTATGCAATCGCAGGGCGGTGAGGAATAAAGAGCCGTTTGCGGGGCACTGTCCCTTTGGGCTTTTGGAGGCGGTGCAGCCCGTAGTGGTGGATTCAAGGACGGTGGCAATAATCTACGTTGGGGGTGTGAGAGACGGTGACAGTCTCGGGCGGGCAAAAAGCCATAACCGTCCCGAGCTCTACGCTCTTCTTGATGAATGCCCGACGGCAGAGGTTGGTGAGCTGATGAGGATAGCCTCGGCGGTGGATTCCTATATCCGCTTTATTCTGTCAGCTGCTCCCGTAAAGGACAGCGGTGCTCACCGCTATCCCGTGTCGGATATCAAAGAAAGAATACAGAGTGAATACAAAAAGCCTTTGTCCCTGAAGGAGATGTCCGAGCTGTATTTCTTCAATGAGAAGTATCTTGGCCGTTTGTTTATGTCCGAGACGGGAATGACCTTCCACGAATATCTCAATAAAATAAGGACCGAAAGAGCGAGGGCTCTGCTTGAGACCTCGGACCTTCCGATCCTTGACATAGCCTTTGACTGTGGCTTTGGCAGTGTTTCTTATTTTAACCGTGTGTTCAAACGAACCGTCGGTGTTACACCGTCGGAATACAGAAAAAGCATTGGTATTATATAACAGTTATTTCGTCTCCTACGGCATCGATTGTGAGAGCGGAATTTTCACCGATGGTACCGCTGATTATCTTCTTTGCCGCAAGGGTTTCCACTGTGTGCTTGATATAGCGCTTCAAGGGTCTTGCACCGAATTGCGGGTCATATCCGTTTTGGGCAAGATGCTCCTTTGCCGCTTCGGTTACGTTGAGAGTGATGCGCTGAGCGGCAAGCCTTTCACGAAGGGAGCCGAGAGTCAGGTCAACTATCTTCTTGATATCCTCCTTTGACAGGGGAGTGAAGATTATAGTTTCGTCAAGACGGTTGAGAAATTCGGGACGGAAGCTTCTCTTCAGAATTGCGTTTATTTCGTTTTCTGCTTCCTCGGTAATTTTTCCGTTTTCCTCAATGGAGTCAAGAATTATGGGAGAGCCAAGGTTTGACGTGAGAATGATGACGGTGTTTTTGAAGTCAACTGTACGTCCCTGAGAATCGGTGATTCTGCCGTCATCCAATACCTGAAGAAGAATATTGAAAACGTCGGGATGCGCTTTTTCTATTTCATCAAAAAGCACCACCGAGTAGGGTCTGCGCCTTACCGCTTCGGTAAGCTGACCGCCCTCCTCATAGCCCACATAGCCGGGAGGCGCTCCGATGAGACGGGATACCGAGAACTTCTCCATATATTCCGTCATATCTATACGCACCATGTTCTTTTCATCGTCAAAGAGGCTTTCCGCAAGTGTTTTTGCAAGCTCTGTTTTACCTACACCCGTGGGACCCAAGAAAAGAAATGAGCCTATGGGCTTGTCGGGGTCCTGAATTCCCGCCCTTGAGCGGATAATTGCATCGGCAACCGAGGAAACCGCCTCGTTTTGTCCGATGACACGGCGGTGTAATACGCCCTCCAAATTTTGAAGCTTGTCTTTTTCTCCCTCTACCAGCTTTGACACGGGAATGCCTGTCCATCTTTCTACAATGCGTGCGATTTCTTCGTCTGTGACCTTGTCACGCAGAAGCTGATGCTCGCCTGAAGCCGTTTTTTCGGCTTCTTCGATTTTCGCAATAAGCTCGGGCTTGGTTTTATACTTCAATTCTGCCGCTCTGTTCAGGTCGTATTCGTTTTCAGCCTTTTCGATTTCGTAGTTTACTCCCTCCAGCTCTTCACGAAGCTTCTGAAGCGAGGTGATTGAGTTTTTTTCGTTTTCCCATTTAGCGTGAAGCTCCTTGAACTCGTCACGCATTTCCGAAAGCTCCTTCTTTATTTCCTCAAGGTGCTCCTTTGAAAGTGCGTCGGTTTCCTTTGAAAGCGCCGCTTCTTCGATTTCGTGCTGAATTATTTTGCGCTGAATTACGTCCAGCTCCATTGGGAGAGAATCAATTTCTGTGCGTATCATGGCACACGCCTCGTCAACAAGGTCAATTGCCTTGTCTGGGAGAAATCTGTCACTTATATATCTGTTTGACAGTACGGCTGCCGAGATAAGCGCTGAATCTTGGATTTTAACACCGTGGAATACCTCGTAGCGCTCCTTCAGACCTCTGAGTATCGCAACTGTGTCATCAACTGTGGGTTCGCCTACAAGCACGGGCTGAAAACGTCTTTCCAGCGCAGGGTCCTTTTCTATATACTTTCTGTATTCATCCAGGGTTGTTGCGCCGATGCAGTGCAGTTCGCCTCGGGCAAGCAGAGGCTTCAAAAGGTTGCCTGCATCCATTGCGCCGTCGGTTTTGCCTGCGCCTACTATGGTGTGAAGCTCATCGATAAACAGAATTATTCTGCCTTCGCTTTTCGATACCTCGCCAAGCACCGCCTTCAGTCTTTCTTCAAATTCACCTCTGTACTTTGCGCCTGCAATCAGTGCGCCCATATCCAGTGCAAATATTGTTTTGTCCTTGAGACTTGCAGGCACATCGCCCTTGACTATTCTTTGTGCAAGTCCTTCAGCTATGGCTGTTTTACCTACACCGGGCTCTCCGATGAGAACGGGATTGTTTTTTGTCTTTCTTGACAGAATACGTATTACGTTTCTTATTTCGTCATCTCTGCCTATTACAGGGTCGGGCTTCTTGGTGCGTGCACGCTCTACAAGGTCTGTTCCGTATTTGTTGAGAGCATCATAGGTTTCCTCGGGGTTGTCTCCCGTAACTCTTGTGTTTTTTCTCACGGTGGACAGTGCCGAAAGAAATCTTTCCCTGTCGATTGAGAAAAGAGAAAAGAATTTTGATATTTCCTTTACTCCCGATTCTATGAGCGCAAGGAAAATATGCTCTACCGATACAAAGTCATCTCCCATTGCTTCGGCTGTTTTCTCGGCTTGATTCAGCACTCTGTCAAGAGCGGCTGATATATATATCCGGTCCGCCTCTCTTGCATTTCCCGAAACCTTCGGAAGTGCTTCTGTAAGCTTTCTTGCGTTTGACGCTGCGGCTTCCGGAGAAATATCCATTTTTATCATAAGCTGGGGGATAAGACCGTCTCTTTGTTCAAGAAGGGACAGCAAAAGGTGTTCGCATTCCATCTGAGCATTAGAGTACTCTGCTGTCAGCGATTGAGCGCTGTTGAGCGCTTCCAGTGATTTTTGGGTAAATTTTTGTGCATTCATATATTTGCCCGTCCTTTCGTTTTTATTATGCGGGAAAATCCTCAAAACCGCCTTCGCCGTTTTACTATGTTTGGGCACATACATAGGTTACGAGAGGCGAGAATTGACAGCGGCGGCGAGGCGCCTTTACTGTGTGCTTATTATAATCTTGATTTATGAATAAATAGTAAACGCATAATTACATCAAGGTAAATAATTAGCACTCTTGCGACAAGACTGCTAAAAGATAGGTGAAAATAGATATATTTAATCAAAAAACCTTGACAAATCCTTCAAAGAGTGGTACAATTACTCTACCTCTTTGGGCTTTGATGCCGAGAGGGAGGCGCGATTATTCGCAAAAATAAACGGAGGTGCCGATATGAGAGTAAAAATCACACTCGCTTGCTCGGAGTGCAAGCAAAGAAATTACGACACGGTCAAGAATAAGAAGAATGACCCTGACAGACTTGAAATGCGCAAGTTCTGTAAATTCTGCCGTAAGCATACTCTTCACAAAGAGACCAAGTAATCTCAATTACTAAGAAAGAGGAGGAATCCGGAATGGCAGAAGAAAACGTAAAGAAGACCAATAGGGTAGTTAAGTTCTTTAAGGACCTTAAGAGAGAGCTTAAGAATATCGTTTGGTCACCCAAAAAGGACGTTGTCAGAAACACAACTGTCGTTGTAGTCGTAACTGCGATAGCTGCTGTTGCAATCATGCTCGTTGACAGCGGTCTTAAGGCTTGTCTTGATTTGCTCGTAGCTGCATTTAATTAATTGGGAGGCAGTATGACTCTTCAGGAAAACAACACACCCCACTGGTATGTAGTTCATACCTATTCGGGTTACGAAAACAAGGTTGCAACAAACCTTGAAAAGATTGTCGAAAACAGAAATCTCGGACATCTTATCCACGCCATCAGAGTTCCTGTTGAGGAGGTTGAAGGCGAAGGAGGCAAGAAGGAAGAGCACAAGCTTTTCCCCAGCTACGTTCTTGTTAAGATGATAATGAACGATGAAAGCTGGCATGTGGTGCGCAACACCACAGGTGTAACCGGTTTTGTCGGTCCCGGTTCTATGCCCGTAGTCCTGCTTGATGAAGAAGTAGAGGCTTTGGGAGTTGAGACTGACGTTCAGACTCTTGATTTTGCCGTAGGTGACATCGTAGAGATTACAGGAGGACCTCTTCAGGGTATTATTTCCTCGGGTAAGGTTCTTGATGTATCCCCCGACATGAAGCAAATAAAGCTTCTTGCAAATATGGGCGGACGCGATACAGTTATCGAGGTAGAGTCAAATCTGGTTAAAAAACTTTAATTTTTGTTTATTAATGGCGTAAAGCATTAATAAATGCGTATGCGAGAAAAAACGCCGCCGCGCCGTCATTCGCTGGCTGTGGGCATGCGCATCAGTGGGAGGGACAAAATCCCGAATTTATTACCACATGGAGGTGTATTTAAAATGGCAAAGAAAATTATTGGATACGTAAAACTGCAGATACCTGCAGGAAAGGCAATGCCCGGCCCCCCCGTAGGCCCCGCACTTGGTCAGTACGGTCTTGCAATTCCCGCCTTTACAAAGGAATTCAACGAGCGTACAAAGAACGATATGGGTCTCATCATACCTGTTGTAATTACAGTATATGCTGACCGTTCATTCACATTCATCACAAAGACTCCTCCTGCAGCAGTTCTTATCAAGAAGGCAGCAGGCATTGAGAGCGGTTCAGGTGTTCCCAACAAGACTAAGGTAGCTAAGCTTACCAAGGATCAGGTTAGAAAGATCGCTGAACAGAAGCTCCCCGACCTTAACGCAATCAACATCGAATCAGCTATGAGCATGATCGCAGGTACCGCCAGAAGTATGGGCGTTACCGTTGAAGAATAAGGAGGTCGAGTACAATGTTTAGAGGAAAGAATTATAAAGAGAGTGTAAAGCTTGTTGACAAGACAAAGCTTTATGATGTAGATGAAGCTTGCGACCTTGTTTGCAAGACTTCAAAGGCAAAGTTTGACGAGACTATCGAGCTTCACGTAAGACTCGGTGTTGACTCAAGACACGCAGACCAGCAGGTAAGAGGCGCAGTTGTACTTCCCAACGGAACAGGTAAGACAGTTCGTACTCTTGTATTTGCAAAGGGTGACTTTGCAAAGGCTGCAGAGGCTGCAGGCTCCGATTATGTAGGTGCTGAAGAATTCGTTCAGAAGATTCAGTCTGAGAACTGGTTCGACTTCGACGTTATCATTGCTACTCCCGACATGATGGGTGTTATCGGACGTCTCGGTAAGGTGCTCGGTCCTAAGGGACTTATGCCCAACCCCAAGGCAGGTACAGTTACAACCGACGTTGCTAAGGCTGTTGCAGATGCTAAGGCAGGTAAGGTTGAGTACCGTCTTGACAAGTCCAACATTATTCACTGTCCCATCGGTAAGGCTTCCTTCGGTATGGAAAAGCTCGCTGAGAACTTCAACGCTCTCATGGGTGCTATCATCAAGGCTAAGCCCGCAGCTGCTAAGGGTCAGTACATCAAGAGCTGTACCATTGCTTCAACAATGGGCCCCGGTGTTAAGGTTAACTCCGCAAAGCTCGGCAACTAATAAAAAAGATTCCGCCATGCGAAAGCATGGCGGTTTTTTTGCTATTGTAACAATAGGCGAGCATCGCGGGCGGCATCTGCCGCTTTTTGTTTGTATAGTATTTTTATGCTGCAGTTACCTGGCTTTCGGCTTCTATTATTCTCCTGTCGCGGTTGGCGGCAGAGAGAACGAATTGCATTGCCACTGTGACAAAGACAAGCATAGCGCTGAAGATGTAAAAGGCAAGATTATAATTACCCATAAGGTCGTAGCAAACATTACCGAAGGGCGAGCCTATGGCAAAGCCTGCAGTGCTGGCAGAAGCGAATATGCCCACGAACTTTTCGTATTCCTTGTTGCCGAAAAGCTCCATTGCAAAAAGAGGGAGCATGACGGTTTCAAGAGGAAGTGCAAAGGAGGAAAATATACCTCTGATAAAGGCAATGGCGTGACCTGCGGGAGTATTGGTAATAAGTATAAGCCCCGTTATTGAGATAAATGCACAGAAAAAGCATATATTCATTGATGGACGCATTCCTAATTTATCGTACATAAAACCGGTTGAAAATTTCGATACAGTCAGTAAAACACTGCTTATACTTGATATGTTGGCAACGAAGGCAACATCAAGACCGAGGTCATACATATGGGGATAGCTGATACCGCCAAGCCCTTGAAGTGCCATACCCGTAAAGAACATACAAAGAATGGCTACGTAGAAATAGGGCTTTTTTACGGCTGAGGAAAATTCCATTCCTACCCATCCTGTTCCTCTTGCCTTGCGCTTCTTTTTCTGAATGCTTGTTTCCGAGGTGTCGCCCTTTGGTCTTTCGCGGAACAGCAGAAGCATCAGCACCAGAACGACTGCCAGAACAACCGCAACCATGCGGTAGGATGTGCGGTAACCGAATGGCTTTCCTTCCTCGAAAATAATCGGGGATATAATCTGTACGGCAATAGCGCCGCCGATACCGTTGGCGGCTAAAACAGCACCTGTTACAGTTCCTTTATTTGTTTTGCACCACCTGTTTACAATGGCGCTTGCCATGGTTGTGCCTGTCCATGAAATGCCCACTCCTAGAAAAAGGCTTCCGATATAGAAAACAAAAAGATTCGAAGCAAAAGAATTGATTAAAGCGAAGCATATCAACGAAACAAATCCGGCACAGATAAGCTTTTTTGTGCCGAAGCGGGATACAAGCTTACCGAAAAACAAATTAACTACGGTCGTTGTGAAAAACCTTATAGTATTCGTGAGCGAAAATGCGCCTCTTGGAATATCCAATGCGTTTGTAATAGCGGTCAGATACAGGTTTCTGCCGCTGCTGCAAAGTCCAAGACTTGTGGCAACCATCAAAAATCCGAGTGCTATGATTATCCACGAGTAATTGACATTGAGCTTTTTTGTGCTTTTCTTATCCATATTGCTCTCCTTGTATTATATCTGCGGATATTGTATCAAAATGCATATTGATTGTAAATAGAAATAATGAAAGCATATGGAATTTTTGCAACTAAACATTATTCAAAAATATTGTAATTCATTCGGGAATGTGATAGTATAGTAGCGGGAAATGTATATATCGGAGAAAATGAATGTTTGATAATGTAGAAAATTTGAAAATCATATCGGTGCTTCAAAGAACGGGTAAGCCATATGGCAGGGTCGAGTCAAAAAAGTCACACAGCTTCAGTATCCGTGTGCGCGGCTCTGTACAATACAGCTTTGATGACAGGACCGTGACGGTTGGCGAGGGTGAAATGATATTTTTACCCAAAGGAAGCCGTTATGAATATAAAAAGACCTCCGAGGAGGATACTGTAGGTACAATCATCAATGTTGAGGGCGATTTCGGGGATATAACTCCGTCCTGTTATTCTATCAGGGATTTTTATGATGCCGATTATATTATGTATCATTTTGCTGATTTTTGGCAGGCAGGTAATCAAAGTAAAAAATATCAATGTCTTTCTTTAATGTACGGATTGCTTGCTTATATTACCAATCTCGAAGCCTTGCAGTATCAGGATAAAAAAAGATTTTCCTTAATAGAGCCTGCGGAGAACTATTTGAATTATCACATTTATGATTGTGACATGAAAATAGATGAGCTTCATCGGCTGTGCGGAATTTCCCATGCCTATTTCAGAAAAATATTTATTTCAAAATTCGGTATGTCTCCCAAAAATTATATTATCAGTAAACGGCTTTCTTATGCCAAATCAATTGTTGACAGTGGAGAAGTAAGCACCATTAAAGAATTGGCACAGCTTGTAGGATACAAGGACCCATTATATTTCGGAAAAGTATTCAAGCAGCATTACGGAGCATCTCCTTGCAGCTTGATTAATTAGAGGTGAAATATGAAATACATAATTGATAATGACCTGCATATTCATTCAAGGCTTTCCTCCTGCTCAAATGACCCCGAGCAGACGGCGGAGCGCATTTTGAAGTATGCTGAGGAAAACGGTATAAAAACTCTTTGCCTTACAGATCATTTCTGGGACGATAGGGTAGAAGGTGCATCAAGCTGGTATGCCCCGCAGAATTTCGAGCATATCTCGGCTTCAAAGCCTCTCCCGCAGTCAAAAAATGTGCGCTTTCTCTTTGGCTGTGAAACCGAGCTTAACCGACATCTTACAGTGGGAGTGTCGGCAGATAGATATGACGAGTTGGATTTTATTATTATTCCCACTACACATTTTCATATGAAGGGCTACACTCTCACAGAGGAGGAGTGCGCCGATGCAAAAGGCAGGGCAGAGGCATGGATAAAAAGACTTGGTGCTGTGCTTGATATGAAGCTTCCTTTTCATAAGGTTGGTATAGCTCATCTCACCTGCGGGCTGATAGCTCCCGAAAGACAGCTGTATCTTGAGGTGCTTGACCTTCTGCCCGATGATGAAATGAGGATACTCTTTACAAGAGCGGCAGCTCTCGGTGTGGGAATTGAGCTTAACTCAAGTGATATGGGCTTTGCCGACAGCGAGGCGGATACCGTTTTGAAGCCCTACAGAATAGCCAAGCAATGCGGTTGTAAATTCTATTGCGGAAGTGACGCACATCACCCCGACGGACTTGACAAGGCTGTTAAAAGGTTTGAAAGAGCCGTTGATATGCTCGGTCTTACCGAGGAGGACAAGTTTGCAATATAACAGTAATAAAAAATTAAAGCTACCCGAAAGCCTTCGGGTAGCTTTGTGCTTTTATAGGACTTAATTGTTATTAAGCTTTTTGCCGATGGGACACACCTGTAAGCATCTTTCCACTATGATGTCGGTAAAGTTGGGACACTGATAGCAGAGAGTCTGTATCTTATCCTTGGCGTTTAATACTTCGTCGATTTTTTCGGGTGTTATTATGTCTGGTACTTCCAGCTTTGGTATCTCCCAGCCCATTGTTCCCGAGCCGGCACCCTCGGAGAGTGCAAGTGACCTTGCCCACATACAGCGGGTATTGTCTCGCTTCATTACCTTGTAGGTCTGTCCGTCACGAATGGTGACATCGGTATAGGTCTCGGTTGACAGAGCCTTCATGGGACAAGCCTCGGCGCAGGCGGTACAGTTGCCCTCACAAAGGTTTTCCGTTATGGGCTTCGTTACCTTGAGAGGAGCATCGGTGATGACGAATACGTATCTCATACGGGGACCGCAATCAGGCCGCACAAGCATACCGCTCTTGCCAAGACTTCCAAGGCCTGCCGCCGCGGCGTAGGGAGCGTTTGCACAAAGGTCGGGCATATGACGTCCAAGCTTTCCTATTGTCAGGTACGAATCAGGTTCGAGGTCGGGAAGGGTAACTGCAAAATACCCCTGTTTATTAAGCACACTGCACAGGTCTTCACCCGTCCAGATACATTCCTTCAGCGTTTCGTAGTGCATATATGCGTAGGGCGCACCGTCCTCTGCCTCCTGGTTGCAGGCAAGCTCAACCATTCTTTCGGGAATTTCGTTGGCAATGGCGACAATGGATTTGCAGTTGGGATATATTGCCTTTATCTTTTCAATGCCCTCATACTTTATAGAGTCTATATCACCAACACTTACCATTTCCGCATTCTCAAAAATGGGTGATGACAGGTCAAGCTCGGGGAAGCAATTTTGATTCCAATCTCGAATGATTCGGGTCTCGCTGTCAAAGGGCACATTGCAGATTACCGAAACCGCATAGATTGCACCATCTTCGTTATACCAGCCTGCCTTTGCGGCATTCTGTCCCGATATTCCCACAATACTTGGATCTGGGGAGGTATAGAAGCCAGTAGTACCCGTATGAGTCCAGTCCTGAATTGCCTCATAACCAAGGTCATCAAGGTAGCGCGACACATCAATGATGCAACGGGTCAGACGGTCGGTGGTGGGAAGCTCTACATGAATGGCATTTCTTGCTTCAAGGGGTATGTCGCGTCTGTACTCGTGTACGGGACGGCCGAAGGTTATTACTGTGGTGAAGGTGTTGAAAAATTGCTCGGTGCGGAAGCCCTTTTCAAAGAGCGGCTTTGTACTTTCAAAATCGGAAAGAGGGGCTATGGACATACGGTCTGCACCGCCGTCAACAGCCATTTTGATTATCCTGTCAAGCATTTCCTCCTTGGAAATGTCCGACAGAGTCTTTTTTCTGCGTACACCGGGTGTGTATTTCTTGTCCCATAAGCGCTTTTGCTTGTTCATGCAGTACTTGAAGGACTTGCACATATATCCCTGATGTGCAACACGGGGCACAGTCTCTATGGCATCGTATATGGTCTGCTCGTCCATCTTTATGTAGTCTGCAAGGTGAGTGGTGTCAAGGTGCGCCTGCTCGCCGTAGAAGCATCGCCAGCGGTTTATATTGAGATAGCTGAACTTCTTACCCTCTATTTCAAATTCAATGAAATTGGGGTCATTAAGCTTATCCTTTTCATAGTTCTTGCCTATGCAGTTCTTTGCGCACATCTGACATTTATCGCAAAGAGGCTCACCGTTATAGAGGGGGTCGGGCTCAAGGTCGGCTGAGGTGATAAGGCATATAATTCTTTCTCTCGGACCGTATTCGGGAGACAGCACCATGCCGTGATAGCCGTATTCTCCGAGACCGCAGGCAAAGAAGGCTGCCATATGGCTGAAGGAAGCGGCGTGCTCATAGGGGATGTCCTTATATTTTCTGTGCCTCCAATATGTAGTACAAGGCTGTGCTACGTTTGTATATCCTTCTTTTTCAAGCATTTTGGTAATACGGTAGCACATTGTATCAAGCTTTGGAATCATTCCTATCTGAAAGGCTTCAGGATAATTGGGATTAGGCTCACCGCACCATTCAACAGATGCGTCGGGGTGGTGTATTCCCATACATATAACCGATTTTGCCTCGGGAAGATGTGCCTTGGGGTGAAGCATATGGGGCTGTCCGTCAAAGCGTGAGACGGGAGCAATTCCCACCATATCCGCACCAAGCTCATATGCCATTTTTTTAACGGCAGCCGTTAACTCTTGCTTGTTCATTTAAAATTCCTCCGTTGTAATTATCGTACAAGCCTATTGTATATGCTTTTTATCTCTTTTAACATGGAATTATCAAACATACATATGGACTTTTTCTCTTTTTTGTGTTAAGATAAACTGAAAGGAGTGATTTGTATAAAGGATTTTGAAGAAAAGGAATTCGAGAAATTTGAAAACGAAATAAAGCTATATTATTGCGGTAAACGCTTCAGGAGTATGGCACACAGCTACGGTCCTTATGAAATTGACAGATATCTTATATACTTTATCAAAGAAGGAAAAGCAACACTTACCTTGGAAAACGGAGAGATTTTAATATTAAATAAGGGCTTTTTTGTCAATTTCCCTAAAAGCCGCACTCAATATCAATGTGACGAAAACACTCCTTGGACAATAAAGTGGATAATGGTAAACGGCGAAATAATAGGAAAGTACCTTTCTCTTTTGGGAATCACAAGACAAAATCCGTATATAAAGCTGAACGAGAGCTGTAACATAGAAGCAATATTCGATGAAATGTACGAGCATTTTGACAAAAGCCTTTTACATTCAAAAATATATTGCATATCCCTTATACATAAGCTGTTTTCTACTCTGGCAAAGGACATGGCACAAATTAATGAGTATAACGATTATGTAGTTTCTGCCAAAAGGCTTATTGAAGAAAATTACTTCTGCCCCGAATTCAATGTGTCTGCCCTTGCCGAGCGCATGGGACTGCATCACAATTACCTTTCCGTATTATATAAAAGGGAAACAGGGCAAACTCTCATAAAGACCATAACCGATTACCGTCTTCAAAATGCCTGCAAAATGCTCATATTTACAAACAAGTCTATAAATGAGGTGGCTCACGCATGCGGGTTTTCGGATGAACTTTATTTCAGCCGCATCTTCAAACGCACATTTGGTGTCCCGCCTAAGGTTTACAGAGAGAATAAAAACATAAGTATTTGATGTTTTGTTGGATTTTCATGCTCAAATGACACCTACCGAAAGGGCGGAGGCTCTCCGCTTTTGTTGACATGGTATGGAAAATAATATATAATAACTAAAAGGGAGGATAAACATATGAAAAGAATTCTTGCGGTATTGATTTTGTTGGTTGCAGTGTTTTCTGTAACAGTGGCGGCTAAGCCGAAGGAGTTATCGGAGGATATCGTGATACTGCACACCAATGATATACATTCGTATATTGACAAGCCTATCAGTTATGATGTTCTGGCGTATATAAAGGCGAGATATCAAGGCTCATACGAAAATGTATTGCTTGTTGATGCAGGCGACCATATACAGGGAACGGCGTACGGCTCAATGGACAAGGGTGAGACTGTAATAAAGCTGATGAATGAGACAGGCTATAATCTTGCAACTCTTGGAAATCACGAATTTGATTACGGAATGTTCGGCTGTATGAATGTGATAGATAAGGCTGAATTCCCCTATGTTTCCTGCAATTTTTACAACGAGCACAACGGCGTAAGGGGAGAAAATGTTCTTGACAGCTATGTTATCTTTGATTGCAGAGACGAAAAGATAGCTTTCGTGGGAATTACTACTCCCGATACCTTTACTAAATCTACTCCTGCATATTTTCAGGACGAAAACGGCAACTATATATACGGAATTTCCGCAGGCGAGGACGGTGCACAACTTTATGCCGATGTACAGAGAGCCATAGATGATGCCAAGGCTGAGGGAGCTTCAAAGGTTATAGCATTGGGACATCTGGGAATTGACGAGTCCTCAGGTGCGTGGACCAGCGAAAGGGTTATTGCCAATGTAAGCGGACTTGATGCATTTATTGACGGTCATTCTCACAGCATAGTGAGGAAAACTGTTCTTGACAAGGACGGAAATTCGGTATTGCTGACTCAGACAGGTCAGTATTTTGACAGAGTCGGAGTTATGATAATAGATAATGAAACGGGTGAAATCCGTACAGATCACATATATGCAGAGAACATAACCGATAACAACGGCGAGGTTACAGGCTACAAATTGACCTCGGAGGAGGGGCTGTATGAATTTTCCGATATGCCCGTTGTGGAATCGGTGCGTAACACCAAGGAAGCTTGGATAAAGGATATCAATGACCGCCTGGGCGAAAAGATAGGTTATACGGACATTGTTTTTGATAATTATAACGGTGATACAAGACTTGTAAGAAGTCAGGAAACAAATTCGGGAAGCTTTTGCGCCGATGCTCTCTATTATCTCTTTGATAATATGGATATGGATGTTGACGTTGCCGTAATGAATGCTGGCGGAGTACGTAATAAGGCTGTTACAGGAGATATATCCTACCTAACCTGTAAGGAAATACATACCTTTGGAAATGTTGCGTGTCTGCAGACTGTAAAGGGTCAACAGCTGTTGGATGCACTGGAATGGGGTGCACGTTCTGTGGGAGTTGCCGAAAGCGGAGGCTTTTTGCAGGTGTCGGGACTTACCTACAAAATCAGAACCGATATTCCCGATACAACGAGCAAGGACGATAAGGATATCTGGACGGGCGGACCTGAGCAATACCGTGTTCACAGTGTTAAGGTTTATAACAAAGAAACAAATGCTTGGGATGACCTTGACCTGAATGCAGATTACAACCTTGCAGGCTACAACTATACTCTCCGTGATTTGGGAGACGGCTTCAATATGTTTGACGGTGCAGTGAATGTGCTTGATTATGTACTTGAGGATTATATGGTGCTCGCAAACTACATTTCGGGATTTTCTGACAGGGTTGTAGGCGCTGCAAATTCTCCGCTTAATATTAAATATCCGGGGCTGAATATTGATTATTCCAATGTAAACGGCAGCGGCAGAATTACAGCAGAGGCAGAGTTGCCGACACCTGTTATTCCGAATATATCAGAAGCACCCGAAAATAATGCAGTGCTGCCTGTTGCTGTAGCGGTGATTGTTCTTGCGGCTGCAGTTGTGTTCATAGTAATCAAAAAGAAAAAATAAGTAAAAATAGGAATTTCCTATGATATGAAAAAAATCACCCTGTTTCGGGAATACTGAAATGGGGTGATTTTTTGGTAATACTTAAAGCGGCACTTACTTCGGTGCTTTCAATGTTACTTTTGTTCGTAATGACCAAGCTGACAGGTGACAAGCAGATATCTCAGATGTCGGCTTTTGATTATATTGTAGGTATAACTATAGGCTCATCGGCGGCTGAAATGGCTATAGGAGGAGAGGTATTTATACCTGCGGCAGTTGCTACATTTATTTACGGCGTTGCGGCATTTCTCATTTCGTATATTTGCAACAAATCACTGAAAGCCAGACATTTTCTGAACGGAGAGCCTGTTATTCTTTTCCGAAACGGAGTGTTCTACAAAAAGAATATGGCGAAGGTGCGTATGGATATGGGAGAGTTTCTTACCCAGTGCAGGACAAACGGTACATTTTCTCTCAAGGATATTTCCTGCGTGATTATGGAGCAAAACGGTAAAGTGAGCTTTTTGAAAAAGCTTGGTGATGAATACGGTCAGCTTGCTGTGAATGTGATGGTGGACGGAAAAATACTGTCCGATAATCTGGCACAGATAGGGAAAACAGATTGGTGGCTGATTAATGAACTGGACAGAAGAAAGCTTCGTGTTCACGATATAATGCTTGCTACGGTGGAAAACGGAAAGCTTTTTGTTTATCCTTTTTCCGAAAAAGAAGAAAAAAACAACCTGTTTGAGTAACTGTTTTTGCATTTTTTCATATAATGAAGTAAAACAATTTATCCGAAAGGAAGAAGATTATGCAAACAGGAACACTCAGAATAGAACTTACAACGGGCGGTGCTCTGCCCGTAAATGATGCGGTAGTCAGAATAAAATCGGTTTCGGGAGAGCTTCTCTACGAAGCTCCCATTCCGCTTGGAAATGAAGGAATAAGCCGTGCATTTGAGCTTGAGGTACCCGATTTGGAGCTGTCTCTTGACCAAAACGAAATACCTGCACCCTACGGATTGTTTAACGTAGAGGTTCTTGCAGGTAATTTCTCCCGTGCGTTTATAAACGGGGTACAGGTATTTGCTCAGAGAGAGGCTTTGCTTCAGGTTCCCTTACAGCCGAGAACAGCTTCCTTCCCATCGGCTAATCTGCCCGATACATTTATTATTCCTCCCAACGGATTAAGGCTTCCTCCTCAGCCCGAAGGTGACACTTCCACACTTTTACCTCAATCGCCCTCTACTCAGCTTCATGCCTTTCCTTTTATTCCCGAATACATTACTGTGCATTTAGGTGCGCCGACCGATTTTTCGGCAAGGAATGTTACGGTGACCTTTCAGGATTACATAAAAAACGTAGCAAGCAGTGAAATATATCCCACATGGCCCGAGGAGTCATTGCGTGCAAATATTATTGCTCAGATTTCCTTTGTACTCAACCGTGTTTATACAGAATGGTACAGAAGCAGAGGGTATGATTTCGACATCACAAATACTACTGCATTTGACCAATATTTTGTTGAGGGAAGAAACATTTTTAAAAACATCAGCGAGCTTGTTGACGAAATTTTCAATATTTATCTCAGAAGGCCGGGCAGTGAAGAGCCCTATTTTGCCTCTTTTTGCAACGGTACCACATCAAAGTGCGACGGGCTTTCACAGTGGGGGACTGTTACATTGGCTAATGACGGTCTTGATGCCGAGGGAATACTTGAATATTATTACGGTGATGTTGAGCTGGTGGAGACGGATGACCTGAGAGGGCCTTTTGAGTCTTATCCCGGCAATCCTCTGAGAGTTGGCTCTCAGGGAGCTCCTGTGAGAACTGTACAGGAACAGCTCAACAGAATTGCCATAAATTATCCGTCTATTCCCTTTATATCGGTTGACGGAAGCTTTGGAGAGTCTACGGAACGCAGTGTAAGACAATTCCAGAGAATATTCAATCTTACTCCCGACGGTATAGTTGGCAAGGCTACATGGTATGCCATATCCCGCGTGTATGTTGCTGTAAAGAACCTTGCAGAGCTTACCAGCGAGGGTGAAAGAGCTGACTATACATCTCAGGAATATCCCGGCAGCCCCATCCGCCTTGGTGACAGAAGTGTAGAAGTGCTTGAAATACAGCTGTATCTCAGCACTATTGCTCTGTATAACAATGAAGTAAAGACTGTTGCCATAGACGGTGTTTTCGGAGAAAGCACTCTTAATTCGGTAGTTTCCTTCCAGCGTGCTTACGGGCTTGACCCCGACGGAATTGTGGGAAGAGTAACATGGGAGAGACTTGTTGATGTATACAATGGCATACTTGATAATGTAGAGGTGCCGTCGGTAGGTGCGGATATTGAATTGCAACCGTATCCGGGCGCACCCCTCAATCTTGGTGCAGAGGGAAATCTTGTGGTTTATGTCAGACGTTTGCTTGATGCTCTCAGCAATGTATATGCCGACATTTCACCTGTCAATATTACCGATGTGTATGACGAAGAGCTGGCAAGACAGGTACGTGCCTTTCAGGGGCTTGTATCACTTCCCGAAACAGGTGTCATTGATGAAGCCACATGGAACTATCTGAATGACCTTTACAGAAGAGAAGCTACAAATTATATTCCCGACCTGGGACAGCGAAGCTATCCGGGTACTTCCCTCAGAAGAGGCTCGCAGGGAATAAATGTAAGATATGTACAGGCGGCGCTTGAGCGTTTGCGTGTCAAGTATCCCGATATACCGCAGGTGAGCGTAGACAGTATTTTCGGTCAGTCTACAGAAGAGGCTGTAAAAGCTTTCCAGCGGCTTTTCGGGCTTTTGCCCGACGGAATTGTGGGTAAGTTTACATGGGATACCCTGAATCAAGCAATAGAAAATATTGCTTCTCCCGTA
Organism: uncultured Oscillospiraceae bacterium; assembly: GCA_964650465.1. Lineage (GTDB taxonomy): Bacteria > Bacillota > Clostridia > Oscillospirales > SIG627 > RGIG6353. The sequence continues at coordinate 63,774 of CAZYTA010000004.1, forward strand.
ACGCCCAGAAATGATGTTGTTATCAGCGAACCTGCACCGGAGCAAGCGCCTGCTATGGCAGAGGAAGCCAATATTGATTATATCGAGGAGAAGCTTGAGGAAATAGGTGAAAAGGCAGAAGAGAGATTGGAAAGTCTGGAGGAGAAAATAGAAAATATTGCAGACAGGATAGAGGACAGAATAGAAGAAAGAAGGGAGGAAAGACCCCGTAGGCGCGAGGTGAGAAGGCTTGGTCAGTCGGTGCCCTTTGAGAGACCTTTGCGTGTTGGAAGCGTGGGTAATGATGTGGAAAGAATGAAAACGGCATTGTTTGAAAAGGGATATCTTGATGCAAATGCTATGGGCGGCGATATTTTCGGAATTGCTACAAGGCGTGCCGTTGAGCTGTTACAGAGAGATTCGGGGCTTACACCTACAGGAAGAGTGGATGAGGCTACTTGGATGAAGATATTCGAATAAATGTGGCGAGCCGCCACAGGCAAATCTCGCCTATCATAAGCTTTGAAAGTAACCCAATAAAGTAAAACGGCGAGGCTGATTTAATGCAATTTCTTAGGAGATAGAAAAAGGTGGCTTTCGCCACCTTTTAATTTACTGCATTTTGCGGTTTTCCCGACATATATGCCTTTATGTTATCTATTGTTACGTCCAGCAGGCGCTTTCTTGATTCAAGGGGCGCCCATGCGATATGAGGTGTTATTATAACATTATCGAGCCCGATAAGGGGAGAAGAGTTTACGGGAGGCTCTTCTGTGAGAACATCAAGTCCTGCACCCGAGACCTTACCTGTTTTAAGTGCATCGGCAAGGTCGTTCTCGTCAATTAATCCGCCTCTTGCGGTGTTGATTATCATTACACCGTCACGCATTTTGGAAATTGTTTCGGCTCGTATTATCCTTTTGTTGTCCTCTTTGAGCGGACAGCAAAGGGATATAATGTCACTTTTTGAAAGTAACTCTTCAAGGTCAACATGCTCTGCTCCTTCAAGGTGCTGTCTTGAATGATAGCATATGACCTTCATTCCGAAGGCGAGTGCTATTTTTGCCGCCGCACAGCCGATAGCACCCATTCCTATCAGACCAAGGGTTTTGCCCGAAAGCTCGGTGAGGCTTGAAATGTGATAGGTATAATCGGGACAGCTTTGCCACATTCCTTCCTTTACCGACCTTGAATGGTCGCCCGTCCTCATACATAACTCCAGTATCAGTGCGAAAATGTGCTGTGCAACCGACGGAGTGGAATAAGCGGGAACATTCGAAACTGTTATTCCGTGTCTGCGTGCCGAGTCTGTGTCAACAGTGTTGTAGCCTGTTGCGGTAACCGTAATAAATTTCAATTCCTTACAGGCGGAGAAAATTTCCTCTGTCATAGGTACTTTGTTTACGATTACAACTTCGGCATTGCCGATTCTCTTTATTGCTTCGGCGGAGGAGAGTGTTCTGTCATAAAGCTCTACGTCACCAAGCGCCGTAAGCCGGGTAAAATCAACATCTCCCGGGTTGAGGGCATATTTATCAAGATAAACTATTCGCATTTTCCTGCAATATCTCCTACACAGTTAAGTATATAGTGAGGTCTGTATGAGAAGGTGTCAAAATTATCATCGTTGGTAACACCTGTAAGCACAAGAGCTGTATCTACCTCTGTCTGAATGCCTGCAACAATGTCTGTATCCATTCTGTCACCTACTATAAGTGTATCGGCTCTGTGGCATCCCAACTGATGAATGGCGTGTCTCATAATAAGAGGATTGGGCTTGCCGATAAAGTATGCCTCTCTGCCTGTAGTCATTTCTATTGGAGCTGTAAGTGCTCTGCAGGCAGGGACAATTCCGTTTTCGCTGGGGCCTGTAAGGTCGCTGTTTGTGCCTATGAGCTTTGCGCCGTTTAAAACAAAGCGTACCGCACGCTCTATCTTGTCATAGCTGTACGAGCGTGTTTCTCCCACTACTACATAGTCGGGGTTGACATCGTTCATGTAGATGTCTTGGTCATAGAGTGCATTGATAAGACCTGCCTCACCGATGACATATGCTGTACAGCCCGGCTTCTGAGATGCAAGGAAAGCGGCTGTGGCAAGGGCACTTGTATAAAAATGGCTTTCGTCTATATCCAGCCCCATGCGTGCCAGCTTCAAACTCAATTCCTTGGGAGAACGCTCGGGCGAGTTTGTGAGGAAAAGGAACTTTTTGTTTTCTTTTTTCAGCCAATCAACAAATTCGGGAACGCCGGGAAGGAGCTTGTTACCATGATAGATAACTCCGTCCATGTCGCATATAAAGCCTTCTTTTTTCTGAAAGACGGTTGGGTCTTTTACAACTAAATCCTTAAGCATTTTTGTCTCCTTTTACTGTACGGTATAGTTTTTGTAATAGTCCGAAAGAAATTCCTCGGATATAACGGATTTGATTTTTGCAATTATTTTATTGTAGCTGTATGCAGAGCTTTTCAATGTTGTTCCGTGTGTGTCATAAAGCTCCTGAGAATAATTGTCAAGTGTATACATTTTCAGGGAACGGCGTGTCATACTGTAGTGGCACATCGTGGGATTAAACAGCGGATTTTCTACTCTGATACCGTCTGCATCCTTTACAATGTCAAGGCTGAGATAGCCTCCGAACATATTCCAAGGATAATACATGGTTGAAATGAAGTTGCCAAGAGAATATGCTATGAGAGTCTTGTGTCCTTGGGCGTTTTCCTTCCATTTCATTTCCTGAATAACGTGGGGGTGAGTACCGATTATAACATCCGCTCCTGCATCAACCAGAGTCTGCGCCCAATCACGTTGGTCGGAATTGGGGTCGAAGGAATCCTCCCAGCCCCAGTGCATAGATACAAATACAAGGTCAGCAAGCTGACGTGCCTCCTCGACCTGTCTTGTCATTTCGGCTTTGTCGGGCAGGGGGATATAGATGTCCTCATATCCGCTGCCTGCTGTCATTCCGTTTGTTCCGTAGGTGTAACCGAGGAAAGCTATCTTAATTCCTTCCTTATTATATATACGGATATTGTTATAATCGTCTTTGTTCTTGTAGCTGCCTATCTGTATAACTCCAAGGTCTGCTTTGTCTGCCCAGTAGTCTGCGTGATAGAGTAAGCCTTTTCCTCGGCAGTCCAGCATATGATTTGTTGCTGTGTTTATTACATCAAAGCCTAAACGAATAAGAGTTTCACCCATTTCGTCAGGGGTATTGAAGTTTGGATAGCCTGCAGCGGGGAAGTCAGGACCTGCAATGGGAGTTTCCTGATTAATAAAAGCGATGTCGGCTTGGGACACTATATCTTTAAAGTTTTCGTACATCGGGTCGAAGTAGTACTTTGCATCACTTCCGTTTTCCTTTGCAAGCCGCTCTCCGTCCTCGATTATCGAGCTGTGAATCAGGTTGTCTCCAAAGGCTACAAAGGTAAGTCTTGTTTCCTCGGTTTCGGTCGGAATGTCGGGGGTGTCGGGGATATTTGGGGTATCCGTATTATCGGGTGTATTTGGAGTATCGGGGGTGTCCGCAATATCGGGAGCGTCGGGAGAGTCGGGCGTTTCAACATTGACTGCGGGGGGAGTTGTATTCTCCGAATCGGAATCCTGACGTGTAAAAATGTAAAGTCCGATAAAAAGAGCTGCCAGAATTATTGTCATTATGGCGGCGACTATACTGGGTCTGAGGTGTCTTCTTCGCTTTCTTTGTGCCATGGTATTTGTTCCTTTCTTCCTTTTTATATATAATATAATAACTTGACCCGATTGTCAATAAAGTAGATGAATACTTTTTTAAAAATCATCCAATTATTTCATATGATGTAACAAAATGTATTTGAATGTAACAAAAGTGCCAAAGGATGTAATAAATCCTTGTCTAATGTTACAGTTGTGTTACAAAACGCAAAAACACTTGTTTTTTTGAAAACGGTGTGTTATTATGATAGTGCCAAAAGAAAGGCAAACAAAATTTTTAGGAGGTTTTCAATACTATGAAAACAAGCGCACGCTTTTTAGCAATGCTCCTTGCAGTTCTTATGATTGCAAGCGCAGCACTTTCAGTATCCGCGTTTTCAGACGTTGCAGCAGGTACAGACCACGCTTCAGCAATTAGCGTTCTCTCACAGCTCGGCGTTATAGGCGGTTACGAAGACGGCACATTCAAGCCCGATCAGAACGTTACACGTGCTGAGATGGCAAAACTCGTTTACGTACTTTACACCACATTCACAGATGCCGGTGCAGGCTCAGTTAAGTTTAACGACGTTAAGGCTGACAACTGGGCAGCAGGTTACATCTCATGGTGTGCAGGCAAGGGAATCATCGGCGGCTACGGCGACGGTAACTTCGGTCCTTCCGACAACGTTACATACGACCAGGCTCTTAAGATGGTTGCAGGTACTCTCGGTTACAACGAGTGGGATTCAACTCTTTGGCCCACAGACGTAAGACTTAAGGCTCTCAACGAGCTCAAGCTTGGTAAGGACATCCCCTCTTCTGTTAAGGGTGGCGACAAGCTTACAAGAGGTCAGGTTGCACAGATCATGTACAACGCTCTCTTTGCTCCTATGAAGGAAACAAAGTCTGAGTCCACAGTACTTGGCGGTCTTACAGTTTATCTTCCCGTTCCCAAGGTTCTTGCTAATGACGTTTGGAACTTCGTTGAGACAACATACACAATCAACGGTACAGAGAACTACGGTAACAAGACATCAGCTGATGACAAGCTTGCTATCCAGCAGATCAATGCTGACGGTACAAGAACATACATGGATGGCGAAACCGAAAAGACATATGAAGTAGAGACTATGACTCTTGAAGAGCTTGGTCTTGCAGCATATGAAGGTAAGACAGACAACCTTATCAACCTTTACATCAAGACTGTAACTAAGGATGAAGAGATGCTTGAGAGCGCTACTATTCTTGGTAGTGTAACAGACGGCGTATCAGCTGTTTATCCCAAGTCTCGCAAGTTCATCAAGATCAACGGTGTTGAATACACTGCTAAGAACTTTGATGGCACAGCTAAGGATCAGATCGCTCTTTATGACATAAAGGGTAACGCACTTGAAACTACTGTATTCGGTAGCGACGATCTTCTTGATACAGAGTTTGTAAAGACTCTTGACCCCAATGCACAGAACACAGTTCGTATTGTTGACTTTGACGGCGACGGCGATGTTGATGCATTTGTTATCACTCCCAAGTATGCTTTCGAAGTAAAGGAAATTAAGAACAAGACAGTTGACGGTAAGGCAGTTCCTCACGTATACTATGCAACTCTTGCAGGCGTATCTCAGACAGAAATCCCTGTAGCAAACGTTTCAGTAGCTCTTGCTGAAAAGGATGTATTTGTAGGTGCTCTTGTTGGTGATACACTTTACGCAGAGGTTGTTAAGCCCGTTGAGGCTCTTGCAACTTCAATCAAGGTTAAGACCGGCGAAATCACTCTTGAAGAAGTAGGAACAGTTAAGTACACCGAGCGCACATTGGCAGGTGTTGACACTGTATCTCTTGATGCTACAATCCTTGAAGAGGATGATGCTCAGGTTTACTACATCTACAACGGCGAAATCATCAGAACAACTGCTGCAGCTACTGCAACAGATTACAACTTCGCAATATTCCAGAACATCGAAGAAACAGAAGGTGCATTCAACGAAGTAACAATGGAAGAGGATACAGCATATGAAGTTACTCTCCTTGTTATCGAAGAAGGCAAGCTTGTTGAAAAGAAGGTTATTCTTGCAGGCGGCACAGAAACAGCAGCTTATGTTGATACAACACCTTACACAGCAGCTGAAATGTTTGCAGCTAAGAACGGTGAAAAGAATGTATTCGCTCACAACTTCAACGAAGATGGTAAGAGAGATTACAACTACATGATCGTTGCTGCTTACGAAGAGAGCACAAAGGGCGGCTATGTTCTTACATTCGATAAGAACCTTGACGCTGATAAGTATGTAACTGTAGCTGCAGGCGCAGACTTCATTTACAATCCTTCAACAAAGCTTTACTCATTCGACCTTGAAGGCACAGAAAACGACCAGAACATGGTAGTTGTTGACAGCAATTCAGTAATTTACTATCACTACACCAAGCCTCTCACAGCTTCCGGCTCATTCGAGTACCTTGGTATGTACACAGCTGACAGCCTTACAGCAAAGAGATTCACAGCTAAGACAACCGGTATTTCATACCTCCTCGTAGACGAGGAAGAGGGTACAGCTACTCTTCTTGCAACAATCGTTGACAAGGAAATTGAAGGTGTATCTGATGATACAATCGACTTCACAAACGACGGTCGTCTCATTATGTACGCTCCTGAAACAAGTGAAGTTGTAAGAGATAGCGGCAAGCGTTACAACAAGTACGTATTCATGGACAACGCTACACTCACAACTAAGGATGCAGTTCTTGATAAGACTGTAGAGTACGATGCAACTAAGAACCCCGGCACAGAAGCAGGTTACCTCTATGGTTATGACACAGAAAACGATGTTTACAAGGCAATTACAGCTTCTTCTGTAGCAGCTCTTTCTCTTGAGACTGTAAAGGCTTCAACTCTTACAAATGTAATTCCTACTCGTAGCCTTATCGCTTACGGTTCAGCTAAGGAGTCTATCCTTGTAGATTCTACAGTTACTATTTGGGGTCTTGCAGAAGAGGACAAGAACGATTCTTACAAGCAGCTTTCACTCGAAGATCTCAAGGCAATGTTCGACATTGTTAAGGAATACAACGAGAACAACGGCGAAGCAGCTGACCTTGAAATCGATATTCTCATGTTCTACTATGAGGATGCTAACGATGACATGATTCTTTCTTCAATCATCGTTGAAATCTACGAGATTGCTGAAGATGACGAGACAGAAACTCCTGTATCTGTTAACGACATCATCTTCGAGAACTACAAGGACATTGTTGCTTAACTAAAAACCTTATAGTTTATAACAAGGTGCTTCCCGAAAGGGAAGCATCTTTTTTTGTTATATAGGACGACCTCGCCGTTTTTTATGAGGGAAGAGTGAAGAGGCGATGATAATTTGCTGATGCAAATTCACATTGATAGAACGGGAGGCGAAACGCCTCCCCTACAACCAAGGTTTCCATACGAAATCCGTAGGGGAGGGGTCGCCCCTCCCGTAAATATTCGATTTGAGTGAAAGGCGAGAATTGCAGGCGGCGGCTCGCCGCAGCCTGATTGAAAAGTGAAAAATGACAGAATAGGGAAATTGTACACAAGTTTCTTAACCGTTTATGCCGCATATTCCAACCATCTGCTTCGGAATATGCCTTTTTTCGTCTTATTTAGAGCCTATACGGATATTAGTTGCAACTCAATCGGTTATAGTTGTCAAATATTTTCCAAATACGTTGTGCATTGTGCACAATTTATTTTCAAAAAATCCATCAAAGTGTTACAGTTGTGTTACAAACGAAAAAAATACTTGTTTTTTTGAACCACATATGATAGAATAAGAATGCCAAAAAATAAACACTGGGCAAAATTTTTTAGGAGGTTTTCACTATGAAAACAAGCGTACGCTTTTTAAGCATGCTCCTTGCAGTTCTTATGATTGCAGGTGCAGCTCTCACAGCCTCCGCTGATGTTGCTGAGGAAGCAGCTAACAATGAAGCCCTTCAGCTTCTTGTTGACCTCGGTATATTCGGAGGGTATGACGACGGCTCGCTCAAGCCCCAACAGTTGGTTGAGCGTGACGAAATGGCGAAAATTATTTTCGTACTTTACACCACTTTCAGTGATGCAGGCGAAGGTGCTGTCAGCTTCAAGGATGTAGCTGCAGATAACTGGGCAGCCGGCTATATCTCATGGTGTTCGTCAAGAGGTATTGTTGGCGGTTACGGAGATGGTAACTTCGGACCCGACAACCATGTTACATATGACCAGGCACTCAAGATGGTTTGCGGTGCTCTCGGTTACAACGACTGGGATTCCAAGTTCTGGCCCACTGATGTCAGAACAAAGGCTCTCAGAGATCTGAATCTCGGTAAGAATCTTACCGATGTTGCAGGTAGCCAGGAAATTACAAGAGCTCAGGTAGCTCAGATCGTTTACAATGCTCTCTTTGCACCTATGAACGAGATGAGATCGGAGCAGACTGAACTTGGCGGACTTACTATATATCTTCCTGTTCCCAAGACTCTTGCAGAAGATGTATGGAAGTTTGAAAAGAAGAGCTTTACTATCACCGGCGTAACCGGTTTCGGTAAGGCAACAGTTTCGGAAGATTATGACATTTATGTAGACGGTCTGGGAGAGTTCACTCTTGAAGAGCTCGGTCTTGAGGCTTATGCTTCAAACCTCGATGACCTGTTTATGGCTGATATCAGCTTCTTCTATGACTCCAATAAGGTAGAGAATGTTGCTGACATTTCATCCGACAATATCCTTGCGGCATCTGTAAACGTTAATGCAGTTAAGGATGTTGAGCTTACATATGATGACAAGAAGGATATAATCTACATCGGCGAGGAAAAGGCTGATGAAGGTGCAGTTATCTATTCTTGCGATGCTGACGGCAAGGTAACTGAGACTACTCTTGCAAAGGAAGATGCTCCCGAAGAAGAGGCTCTTTACACTTCTGTAGCATATGACCTTGACCGCGACGGACTTTACGATGCTTACTATCTTGAGTATCTCAAGCCCTATAAGGTTGGTACTATTACCAAGAAGTCTGTTTCCATGAACGTATACGGTCAGCCTTCCAATATCATCACAAAGGATGTTGAGAAGATTGTAGTTAGCGGCGAGCTTGAAGAGGACGACGTAATCGTAGCAGTTCCCTTCTATGGCAAGCTTGTGGTTAAGCAGATTGTTGAACCCATTTCTGACAGAGCAAGCGCTTTTGCACCCAACAAGCTTACTCTTGACGAGACCGGTGAAGTTGTTATAAATAAGCAGGTGTTTACAGGCGTTCTTTCAGACGAAGTTTTCCTTGACACCGTAATGGCTCTTGACGACAAGGGTGAAACACCTCTGTACGATTACTACATCTACGAGGGTAAGGTATTCGGTACTAATGCAACTGCATCCGAATCAGACCTTAGATTTGCTATCCTCTCATATATCAATGACCCTGTTAAAGGTGTATTCAACGAAATAACAATGGACGAGGATACCTTCTATACAGCAGAGCTTACCATCGACGGTAAGAGCATGACTGTTGACCTCAATCCTGAGAATACTCTTAACAACAAGGGTATCAAGGATAACGAGGCTGAAATCCTTAATAAGTATGGTAAGGTTTATATCGATGACAACAGCGACGAACCTCTTCCTTACGGCACAAAGGGTAAATATGTATATAACCACTATGCGCTTGTAACATATACTGTTGACGAAGACGGTTACTACTCACTGTCAACAGAAGCAACAAGTGAAGACTTTACTGTATATGAAGGTGTAACACTTTCTTATGACAAGAAGTCGGGACTTTATGTTCTCACTGATTCAACAACAAGCGATGTTGTAAACAACACTGTTGTTCTTGATGATGCTATCCTTTACTACAGCTATGCAGAAAAGGCAACAGGTAAGTTCAGCTACCTCGGTTCATACACCGCTGAAACTCTTCCCGAGAACTTTGCTTCCGTTGAAATTGAAGGCAAGGTATATCTCACAACTGAGGAAGAGACAGAATTCCTTAAGCTTCAGGTTGCAGTTATCGACGACGAGACCGTTGAATTTGCTAAGGACAATACAGCTGACTACAGAACAGACAGCCGTTTACTCTACTACTGCTATGAATATTCCGATGAAAGTCTTACAGAAGACGGCGAAGATTCAAATTACAGCTATTACATGAAGCCTATCTATAACGGTACAAACCTTAGTGAGACCATAAATAAGGAGCGCACTAAGGATGCCGGTGCAACTCTCGGTGACCGCGGTACTATCTATGCTTGGGACGAGGATGCAAAGAACTACGTTGCTATAACTAATTCCACCATAGCTGAGTCTCTTGCAGACAATGATGAAAATGATCCCGCAACATTAGAGAATGACATCACATGTATCGGTATGTACAAGATTGAAAAGATTGTCAACGGATGCATAATCACCGAAGCAGGCAGCAAGTATGCAAACGGTGTTGCAATTCCCGCAGATGCTTCTATCTGGGCTGTTAACATAAACACATATTCCGGATATGTTACATATACCATCGATACTCTCAAGGATCTTGTAAAGCTTGGCGATGAGCTTGAAAAGGACACACGTGTTATTATAGGTACATACATTAACGAAAATGGTGAAGAGGTTGTTTCAACAGTTATCGTTGAAATACACACAGTTAACTCCACTACAGGTAAGTATCAGGGTAACGCAGTAGCATTCTCAAGATTTGGCGGTTAATTCCGACGAATATATAAGTAAGTAAACTAATAAACAAGGCATAAAGATTTTAGGAGGTTTTCGCTATGAAAACATGTATGCGCTACTTAGCGGTTGTTTTTGCTGTGGCGATGATCGTTTGTGCTCTTTCGTCGGTATCGGCTGCATTCCCCGACGTTGAGAACACACACACTCATGCTTCTGCCATAGAAACAATGACCAACCTCGGTATCATCGGCGGATACGAGGACGGAACCTTCAGACCTGACGGACTTGTAAGACGTGATGAGATGGCAAAGATTGTCTATGCTACCTTCACAACTTATACAGATGCAGGCGAAGGAGAAATTATATTCCCCGACGTTCCTAAGAACAGCTGGGCAAAGGGTTACATTTCATGGTGTGCCGGCAAGGATATTGTTGGCGGCTATGAGGACGGAACCTTCCGCCCCGAAGGAAATATCACATATGATGAAGCACTTAAAATGGTTTGCGCAATGCTCGGCTACACAGATTTCTCAGCCGACCTTTGGCCCATTGACGTAAGAACAAAGGGTCTCATTGACCTTAAGCTTGGCGAAAAGCTTGATGGTATTGCAGGAGATGCTGCTCTTACACGTGCTCAGATTGTACAGCTTGTTTTGAACTCTCTTGACAAGCCCATGTACAGCGCTCCCGTAGAGGATGACGGTACTATCCTCGGTATGCTTGGTATGACAACAGAAAATACAAAGCAGACAATTAAGGATAACATCTGGGGCTTCACAGAAATTGCAGCTCAGATTATCGGTACCGAGAACTACGGCTTCATTGATGCTGATAAGGGCATCAAGGGTACAAAGACAGAAGACGAAGGCGTGATTCAGGTTTGTCTCAACTACGAAGAAAACGGCGTAGAAAAGACAGAAATTCAGACCCTCGAGCTTGCTGAGCTTGGACTCAATTCCTATATCGGCAATTCAGACGGACTTATTGCTCTTTATATCAACCTTATGAAGCGTGCAGGAAGCGACGATTATGTTGCAGCTGCTCTCAAGGGTGTTCGTAAGGAAGGCGTTGCGGGCGGTTATGCTGATTTAACAGGGCTTCCCGAAAGCAAAATTTATGTTCCCGACCCAACAAATGCTCCTAACACCAAGTATGCAAGATACGGTGCTAAGATTGACGGTATAAACCACTATGACGAGCACTTCCTTAACCTCAGAAGACTTACATACTATGATGATTTTGTACTTGCTACAAATGCTCACGTAGATAACAGCGGTAAGATTATAAACGAGTTCCGTATTTCATACTCTTGGAATGCCGGTCACAACAGATGGAGAGAGAATATTTCCTTCCCCATCACACAGGGCTTTGATAAGTATCAGGCGGCAATTGACGCTGACTCTGACGGATGGTATGATTATCTTATCGTAGAGTATAAGGAGCTCTTCAGAGTTAAGAGTGTTACTACAAAGACAGTTGAGCTTGAATATCTCTATGCAGATCAGAACGCTACATGGAGACCTGTTCCCGACTACACAGTTCCCAATGATGACCCCTCAGCTCAGCCTGAGGTTATTCCCGGACTTGACCTTGTATTCCCTCGTGACAACTACGTTGCACTGTCTGAAATCAAGGTTGGACAGATAGTTCAGGGTTATCAGATGGGTGATACCTTCACCGTTACAGCCGAGCCTACAGAGGTTACAGGCTACGCTATCAAATATGATATGGTTCGTGACGATACAGGTTCTATAACTTATGCTACATCAAAGGTTACTCTTGACAGCGGTGTTTCTGTTACCTTCTCATACTCAAACTGGAAGGTTTGGGATTCACACAGCTACACACCCACACAGATTAAGAATGTAATTACAAGCCTTTCTCCCGTTGTTGGTAAGAACGATGCAGGCGAATACAACTACATCAAGTTCCAGGTTATAGACGGTAAGGCTGTATGGGCTGAAGCTCTTACATCCGAAGAAGCTAAGGCTACAGGAGATTCGGATAACAAGGCAATTCTTCTCTATGTTACAGAGCCCACTGAGCCTCAGCTCAACGAGCTCACAAAGGAAAACGAGATATTCTATCCCGCTTACCTTGTAATCGGCGGAAGAACCCATCTTGTTAACCTTAATGCTAAGTACGCTGTAGATAAGTTCTCTGCTGCAACAGTTTCTCAGGACGGCTCTCCTTACAGAGCAGGCGTTAAGTATGAGGACGAAACAGGTATAAACAGAATTATATATCCTAACATTCTCGTAACCTATGAGATTGACTCAAACGGATATTACACACTTAATACAGAGGCTGAACTCTTTACAGATGAAAATCAGGTTGAGGTTGTATATAATCGCAACGAACAGAATGAAATTACCGGAGCGATTATAGAAGCAAGCGATAAGACTGAGATTTCAATCAACAAGTCTACCGGCATTGTTACCATTACAGTTGACGGCACAGAGCTTGAACTTGATATCGTTGTTGATGACGATTCTATAGTATACTATCCTTACACCAAGACCGAAACAGGTTCTCACGAGCATATTGACTACTATAAGGGCTCTGAGATTCCCGCTGATTTCGAGAAGGAATTTGTAACAAGTAACATCTATCTCAGAGTAGAAGAAGAAACAGGTCTTTATGTTATCGATTCTCTTGTTATAGGTGAAAAGTTCGAGAGCGCTACAGAAGAAACAAACTACCAGAAGGATGCTCGTCAGCACCTCTTTGCAACAGAAGATTCTTCTGCAGTACGCGACGGCGACAAGGTACGTGCTTCTTACACATTCAAGAATCTCTTCACATACGAAGATGTGACAGCTGTTAACAAGTCCAAGGAATACAGTTTTGCAACAGAAGCAGAAGCTAACAAGATTTATGCTTGGGATGCAGATAGCAAGAACTATGTTGAAGTAACAGAAGGCACATGCGAGTCATTTAACGACGGTGAAGTAATCACAAAGATACTTGACAAGATGTCTGTAATATTCACAACATCTTTCGCAGACGGTCTTGCAATAGACGATACTGTTAAGATTATAGCTGTAACAGATAAGGAAAAAGCAGAAACAAAGGTAATCTCATTTGCTGAGCTTGTTGATGTCTTCAATACTATCGAAGAGTACAACGCTCTCAATGAAGGCGTTGTAGGCTTTACAGAGGCAAGCCTTGATGCTAAGATTGGTACCTACACAGAAGACAAGGTTCAGAAAATTGCTTACATACTCATTGATTGGGTAGAGTACGATTCAGAACTTGAAACCTACTTCTTCGCAGGCGCTGAAAGATAAAAAAACAAATCTGAAAATCTCCGAAAATACAGTTGAAACCTCCCAAAATACCCTCAAGGGAGAAGCTAACCACTTCTCCCTGTGCGGGGACTGTTTCAGGAGGCGGACATAATCGATTGTGTTTGAGGAATACAGATTTAAAAGTATTTGAAGATAATTCCAACAAACTATAATGGAGGAAACATTATGAAATCAAGAATTGCGAATCGCTTTCTTATGACAGCGATTATGGCGCTTATGCTTTGCGCAGTACTTGCAGTTTCGTCATTGGCTGCCATCGGACTCACCGAGGACGGTTTCCTTGCAGGGCTTACTATCGGTAAGAGCTACACAGCAGCTCCGTATGACATTATCGCAGGCACTACAGGCACAGCGCAGTCGGTTGACAAGACTACCGATTTCGACACTCTCGGAAGCGGTATCTGGGCAATTTCCGATGGCACAACAACCGAGTATGTATTTGTAGAGGGCACTGAGTCCGCACAGCTTTCATACTGGGATACAGCAAACAGTACAGTTCTTTCGGGACTTGCAGGAAGCAAAAACGAAAAGGGCTTATATACAGGCAAGTGGACAAGAGGTAACAGCGGTTCACACAAGCCTACAGGTGATACTATTACTATTGACGAAAACGGTGTTACTTTTGTGCTTGGTACATTGGCAACACAGAAGACAGGTCTTGCAAAGACAGAGCTTCTTTACGGCTTGACAAATGCACAGGTTATTCCTGCGAATGCGCTTGAGTCATGGAATTTCTCTGTTGCATTGCCTACTTCATATGCAACGGGTTATTCAAAGTCTGACCTTTCAGGTACAGTTACATTCTATGTAAAGAATCCCGGCGACACAGAAGCGACAGAATACACTGTTACTCTTGCAGGTATTGACACAGGTGAGGTTTCAATAAATGCTCCTGCTGCGCTTGCCAATTCAACAGGTTATATCGTAGGTGTAGGAATTCAGCCTTGGGCAAACTGGTCGGTAGCCAGCACTACCATGTACTCGTCTGCATCACTTCCTGCGACAATCGTTCTCAACAAGGGTGTAAATGCTCTTAACTACACACTCAATTATGCTACTCCCGATGTTGCGGTTACAGGCGTAACACTCAACAACGAGACACTTGCCCTTACAATCGGCGATATGGCTGAGCTTGTAGCAACTGTCGCTCCTGACAATGCTACAACAAAGGATATCTCTTGGGACAGTGACAATGATGATGTTGCTACAGTTGTAAACGGTAAGGTTACAGCAATTGCAACAGGTACAGCTAATATTATAGTTACAACACTTGACGGCGGCAAGACAGATACTTGCGCAGTTACAGTAAGCGCAATGCAGCCTATTGAAGTTCCTACAGGTCTTTCTGCAGGCAACGGAACAATAGCCGGTCTTGTTGACGGTGAATACTATCAGTATGCTAACGTTGTAATGAACAGCGCAGGCACAGCTTTAGAATATACAACTCCTGCAGCTCTTACAGCTAATACAGAGGTTTGCGGTCTTGTTGTAGTACGCAGTACCAATGCAAGCTCTACAAACTTCTCAGATTGGACAGCTCCCATCTACGTTGCAGGCACAGGTGTTGCAAATATTATTCACACCACTGCAGGTACAGATAAGAACGGCAATCCCAAGAACTTTATTGACGTTACAAGCGGCGGCAGCTGGACAAGTGCAGTAGTTCCCGTGTACAATGAAGCTAAGTGGACAGGTTCAAGCCTTACAAATGAGTTGGCTAAGACTTACGGCTTCGATCCCCTCCGCCTCGGTACTACATCAGGACAGGGTACCTTCTCTTATATGAAGGATAAGACAGGCGATGATCTTGTTGCCGCACAGGCACAGGCAAAAGCTCACCTTGACTCTGTTTACTACTCATACATGTACAAGGCAGACGAAATCGTACCTATGAGTAGGTTTGAGAGCTTCAAGTTCCAGGCTTTGGTTCGTCAGGGTGCACAGACAGTTTCAAGCGCACTTTACACCAAGTTTACCTTCAAGGTAGTTACAGAAGACGGTCAGCTTGTTGACAGAGTAGTTAAAAAGGCAGCAGGAAAATTTGCAGCTACTACACACACAATTACTCTTGCAGATTTTGCAGATACTACAGGTTATATTGTAGGTATCCTCATTCAGCCCTATACAACAGAGGATGCTTCAATAATTGCATATGCAAACAACACGATGGTTGACCTTAACGTTCAGCTTTATTCAGACTCATATAAGATCAACCTTCCCAAGGCTGATAAGCCCACAGGTCTTACAATTGAAAACGGCGTTGTAAAGGGACTTGACCCTGAAAAGGTTTACGCATATGCTCCCATGTATATCACAGGTCCTTCCGACACCTTCACAACACTTCCTGCAGGATCAACACAGCTTGAGGGCGTGACAGGTCTTATCGCTGTTATGATAGCAGGCGACGGAGCTACAACAAACAACTCCGACCCCGTTATCTTCTATGTCCCCGGTCCTTCAGCAGAGCGTGCAAACCTCGGACAGGTTGCAACTGACAGACCCGCATTTGCAAGTAACCAGAATTGGAAGGCAGGTACATGGACAGGCTCATACCTTTCATGGCATGACCAGACAACAGGTGCGTACAGCTTCCTTGACCAGTCAGCCGGTGTAGATCCCGTTATGGCAAGAACACTCTGGCTCTATCAGGTAACAAAGGAACAGGCACAGGCTAAGCTCGATGCCGATAAAGCACAGACATCTGTTCCCAGCAGCTGGACAACTAACAAGATAACTTCAAAGCCTGACGTTATGCAGGCGGCAATCGATTCACACTATGCGGCAGCAGATTATGCCGACACACTTGCGGCAAACAAGCTTGCTCATCAGCAGACAATGGCTGATAAATTGGAAGAAAGATTCATTCAGTACGCTTATGACGAGACAGAAGTTATCCCTGTAAATGAGCTTATTGAAATGTCCTTCACACAGAAGTCAAGACAGACTCAGATAACATTTAACGCTTCAGCAAAGGTTGTATTCTTTGTTATGGATTCCGAAGGTGCTCTTACAGAGTACAGCTACGTGGGACCCAAGACAGAGATTAAGAACGGTGTTTGGAACAAGACCACAGTTGATGTTCAGTCTATTGAAAACTGGCCTTCAACAGGTTGGGTAGTAGGTGTTAGATACTATCCCGTTGCAGAGGTAGAGGCAGAATCTATCGTTGCAACAGATCCCATCAGAACAGATGCTTCTGTTGTAGCTTACTCATTTACACAGCACCACATTGCTGCAGGCTACTACTATGAGCCCTTTACATCATATGTAATTATGACTGATGCTGTAGCTCCCGAGTTTGCTGTAACAGCAAATCCTGAAGGAAACGGCTACGACATTACAATTACAAACGCTACAGCTGCTTGTAACTACGAGTACAAGAAGTCGGATGCAGCAAGCTGGACAGCACTTGAAGCAGGTGTATCCAAGTTCACAGTAAGCGAAGTTGGTACATACACTGTTAAGGTTTCCGGCGAGCTTCTTCTCGGCGAAGCACAGGCTGACTGTGTTGTAGATAAGATTACACCCGTAGCACCCACACTTGAATATGCAGTTAATTCGACAACAGATTTCAAGGTAACACTTACAGATGCAGTTGCTCCTTACGTTTACGAGTACAAGGCAGAAGCTGACGAGATATGGACAACAATCACAGACGGTTCATTTATCGTTGCCGCAACAGGCAAGTACACAGTACGCGCAGGCGGCGATGTATACAATGGCTATGCAACAGCTGATGTTACAGTAGAGCTTCAGACTCCTGTAGCTCCTACTCTCAGCTATGCTATCAATTCAGCAACAGATTTCAAGGTAACACTTACAGATGCAGTTGCTCCTTACGTTTACGAGTACAAGGCAGAAGCTGACGAGATATGGACAACAATCACAGACGGTTCATTTATCGTTGCCGCAACAGGCAAGTACACAGTACGCGCAGGCGGCGATGTATACAATGGCTATGCAACAGCTGATGTTACAGTAGAGCTTCAGACTCCTGTAGCTCCCAAGGTTTCGGTAGTTCCCGGTGATACAGACTTTACTATTAATATCAAGAACTTCTCAGACCTTTACACATACGAGTACAAGCTTAACGATGCTACCGAGTGGACACCTGTTACTGCAGGCGCTAAGTCATTTGTAATCACTGCAGGCGGTGAGTACACAGTAAGAGCAGGCGGTGCAGTATTCAACGGCTATGCTGAGACAGGCTTCAAGGCAGTTGAGGTTCCTCAGGCTGTTAAGGCAATTGAGTTTGACGGTACAACCATTTCAGGACTTGATGCAAGCCTTGCATACGAGTACGCAAACGTTAACTACCTCGGTATTAACGATAACTGGACAGCAATCCCCGCAGGTACAGAATTCACCTTCACAGACCCCGGTCTCTACATTGTAAGACTTGCGGCTGCAGGTACAGAAGAGCCTTCAACAGGTCTTGTATTCAACGTACTTGGTAAGATTGCAGACAGAGGCACAATCATCAATACAGAAGTTAAGAACTACGCTAACGGTACAAACTGGGATAAGAATATCACAACAGCTGAAGTTCTTAAGTGGGCTAAGTTCACTGACAAGAACGATCCTCAGTTTACTGTAGGACGCTGGTCAAGCTGGCAGGCAGGCGACCTGTATTACTGGTCAAAGAGCTGGCAGTATTCAATCGGTTCAACAAGCTACGTTTCACATGGCAGCCTCGGCGCTAAGATTCTTGACGGCTCAATGAGTCAGGAAGAGGCTAAGCAGCACATTGAAGCATATGTATTCAAGTATGCATATGAGGATGCTGAAATCATTCCTCTTGCAGACCTTGAAAAGTTCACTATCCAGACAGGCGGCAGACAGGGTCACTTGTATGTTCAGGGCGATGTTTATACAAGATTTGTATTCCACATTGCAAACAATTACGGTGAAGTTGAAACACGTGAGCTTCTCCTCCCCGCTAAATATGCAGATCCTTACGCTAAGAACACTCACACAATCAAGGCAACTGATTTTGAGGACACCGACGGATACATCGTTGCTATCGACGTATATCCCTTCGGCGAAATCGCAGACAATGCTGAAGTTAAGGTAACAGGCACAACAGGTAACGACTACGAAGCTACACCTAAGGAATATCAGGTTAAGCTTCCCAGAATTGATGCTCCCACAACTCTCGTATTCAACGAGAAAACACAGCTTGTAGAAGGCTTCAATGTAGATGCTGAATACTACTATGCTCCTTACACTGTAAACGGCGTAGGTGAGAAGAAGTATCACACAGGTGAAACACTTGCACTCGAAACAGGTCTTTGGGGAATCGGTCTTGTATCAGAAGACCCCGAATTCGCTGATTCACTTCCTTTCCTTGTATTCGTAAGAGGTGATGAAGAAGCAAGAATGACACTTGGTACATTTGGAGATAACGGCTACTTTGTAGTTAAGGGCGGCACAGACTTCATTCAGGGTACATGGACAGGTCCTAGTATCGGTACTCACTCAACATTCGAAACAAACGGTCTTTCAACACTCGGCGGACACGTAACTGGTAATCCTTATGCTAAGGATCTCAAGGCAGCAATCGATGCAGGGGATGCAGCAGCGGAAGCCGCAGCAAGACAGGCAATTGTTGATGTTGCAGATACAGTTCTCTTCAGATACGCATACGCAAATGACGAAGTAATTCCTTCAAGCGAACTTCTCAACTTCAAGTTCACACTTAAGAAGAGAATGGGTTCACTTAACCTTGGCGCAGGCGTAACAGCAAAGATTATATTCTATGTAATCAACGCTGACGGTTCAGTAGGTCAGTATGTTGTTGAAGAAGCTACAAGCACTGCTTCTCAGACTTCACATGACATTGATGTTCAGTCAATCGAAGGATGGCCTATGGACGGTTATGTAGTAGCTGTCGACATCTATCCTTGGACAAAGGTTGTTCCCGAGAACGTAGTTGTTCTTGATACAAACTACTACAACACAATGGCACAGTTCAACCTTACAGAATACATTATCAAGACTAATCCCGGCGCTCCCAAGGTAATTCCTTTCGATGCACCTGATATCGAAGGCGGTTACGGTGAATTTGCTAACCTTGAAGCTGATAAGGTTTATTCATTCAGAGCAGACGGAAGCGATGAGTGGACAGATATTCCCGCAGGCTCCACATCATATTCTCCTGTAGCTCCCGGCACCTATTATATCAAGGTTAAGGCATCAAGACTTTACACAGAGTCCGATGAAGTGATGGTAATCGTTGGAAAGGTTGAAGGAGCTCTCAGATCACTCCAGAATGAGACTAAGAAGATTCATCTTCCCAATGACTTCATTGAAGTTAAGTCTGATTACGAAATTGATGTTACATCCAAGATTTGGATTTCAAGACTTGCTCTTGACAACATCAAGGCAGTATCACCCGAATCAACAATTACAATTGTTGGCGAAAACTTCAAGTATGTAGTAGTAGCGGCAAATCTCGAAACAGAAAAGGCTGTTCATTACTATAACCTCGACCTTTCATTCGATGGCGAAAGCAGACATGACACATCATATGATGAGCTTCGCGAGCTTTCAGGTGATGCGTACATCACAGAGTTCTTCACAGAGTCTGTAAATGACCTTCCCTTCTCAGAAGCAGAGCTTTACATCAAGGTTGGCTCAAGCTACGACGGACAGGAAGTTGAGCTCAGAACCTTCAATGAAAGAATCGGCAAGCTCCGTAAGACAGAATCCGCAACTGTTGAAGACGGTTGGGTAATGTTCACAAATTACGGCGAAACATACGTAATTCTTTCAACAGAAGAATAATCTTCATAAAAAATGCTGTAACCGAAAGGTTACAGCATTTTTAATATTATAGAATTTGATTAAAATCAGCCTATGGCGTTTGGCATTCCGTTCTATAGATTTACAGAAGTTGGATATGAAAAAGCTAATTGGAGGGAGGAGGCTTGCTCCAGCCGTCCTCTCTCCAAAAAAGTAAAACAAAATTGCCTGCAGCGGCTCGCTGTTAGCGTTCTATTGCTTCGTTTATTACCTGCTTTGTCAATACCAGATTTGCAAACGAGAAGCAGGCGGCACGTATAATTTCCAGCTCTTTTGATGTGTTTTCCGATGGCTTATGAGGAAATTTAACGGGGTCAAAGGTGGTTCGTATAGCCGCTTCAAGCTCTTCGCAGAATATACCGTAGAGGTCTTTTACATTACCCGATTTCATAAGATATTCTATTCCGCGGCATATTTCAGAAATAGAAAAGAGGTTTTTCAACAAGCACACTACTGTAAAATACGCAAGGTGCACTCTGTCATATTTCTTGTTTATGGGCGGCTTTACGATTTTTTGCTTTACATAATTGTTTATCATATTTGAGGTAAAGGTCATCTCCACATTTGCCTCAAAAAAAGAAACATGTCTTTGTATTACCGAAAGTACTTGGTCTGCATAAAGCTCCACATCGGGAAATTCGTCCCATCTGGGGCAGTGATAGTTAAGATATTCTTCTCTCGTTTTCATTTTTGTCCCTTTGTACATTTATTTTAATTTTGCAGGAGATTTCACAAAATCGGATTCACTGTGTTTTTTATCAGGAATTGTATGCGAAACAATCTTGCTTCTCAATCAGTATATCACAGTTTGAAGTATCAGTCAAGTTATTTTGTCTTACATGGAATTTCTCGAAAACAGCCTCACAACTTCGCTTTGTTTGGGTGTAGGTACAGATTACTATAGGCGAGAATTGGCAGCGGCGGCTCGCCGCTTTTTTTTGCGAAAAACTTGACATTATATTATTTTTGTGATAACATAGTATTGAAAACAAGCAAAAGTAATTTATAAAATAAAGAGGTATTTATAATGGCACATAAGATTACTTACAGAGAGCTTAGAGATTTTTCCACAATAAAGCAGATGCTTCGCGAGTCTGCAGAAAAGGCTCCCGATAAGGCTGCTTTTATCTACAAGAAGAATGGCGAGGTAGTTGAGGTAAGCTATTCCGAATTCCGCAAGCAGACGCTGGAGCTTGGAACAGCCCTTTCACACAGAGGACTTACAGACGGACATCTTGCTTGTGTAGGTGAAAACAGCTACAATTGGCTTCTCACCTTCCTTACTGTACTTCAGTCAAAGGGTGTGTATATTCCCATCGATGCAGAGCTTCCTCAGAAGGACGTTGAGCATATTCTTGACGAGGGTGATGCTACCGTATGCTTCTGCTCAAAGAAGTTTGAAGCACGCTTCAGAGACAGCGAAAACGCTTTTGAAAAAATAAGCTATTTCATCAGCTTCGACCTTGAGGAGCATGACGGCAGATACCTTTCCTTTGAAAAGCTTCTTGAAGAGGGAAGAAAGCTCCTTGAAGAAGGCTCCACACAGTTCAGTGAGGAGACACGCGACGAGTATGCAATGAAGCTTATCTCCTTCACCTCGGGTACTACAGGTCTTTCAAAGGGCGTTATGCTTTCCGAGCATAACATCGTAGCTTGCATCAAGCACGGACTTCAGGTAGCACATTATTGCGACAAGACTCTTTCCGTACTTCCTTATCACCACACATATGAGGCTATTCCCGGCATCCTTGTTGAGCTGAGAGAGAACGTAACCATCTGCATCAACGATTCACGCGCGGCAACTCTTAAGAATATGCTTCTTTACAAGCCCGAGCATATTTGTCTCGTTCCTGCATTCGTTGACGTATTCTACAAGAAGGTTTGGGAGAATATCGAGAAGCAGGGCAAGACAGAGACCATCAAGAAGGCTATCAAGCTTTCAAACGGACTTCGCAAGGTTGGTATTGACGTAAGACGTAAGCTGTTCAAGGCTATTCACAATGCATTCGGCGGAGAGCTGAGACAGATAGTTTGCGGCGGCGCTCCCCTTCGTGCAGAGGTAGCTGAATTTTTCGATTCTATAGGTATATATATCCTTAACGGATACGGCATTACAGAATGCTCACCCCTTGTAAGCGTTAACCAGCAGGGCTTCAACGATCCTGCAACGGTAGGCGTTACTCTTCCTTGCATTGAGGTCAAGTTTGCAGACGTAAATGAGGACGGCAACGGTGAAATATGCGTTAAGGGTGACACTGTTATGCTGGGCTATTACAAGAACGAAGAAGAGACAAAGAAGGTTCTTGAGCCCGACGGATGGTTCCACACAGGCGACTACGGCGCATTGAACGAAAAGGGACAGCTTCTCATTACAGGCAGAAAGAAGAACCTTATCGTCCTCAAGAACGGTAAGAACATTTACCCTGAAGAGGTCGAGAACTACATAGCTTCCATTCCTTACATCAAGGAGATAATGGTATACGGAATTGAGGAGAACGGTCAGGAGGTAGGTCTCTGCGCCGAGGTGTTCCTTGATAAGGCTGCAGTTGAGGAAATGGGCGAGGGAACTGATATCACAGCAAAGCTCAAGGCAGATATTAAGGATGCTTGCGCACCTCTGCCCATCTATAAGCAGATAGCAAAGGTAGTTGTAAGAAAGAACGAATTTGTAAAGACTACCACAAATAAGATAAAGAGACAGGCTCCCGAAAACAAAACCCTTGACAATTAAGACTTTCTGTGTTATAATGACTTGGTAAACGCTATGAAAGAGTCAGCCGTATCGGTAAAAAGGTCACAAGAGAGGGTAGACGGTGGAAATACCCGTCCTTTCGGTAAAGGCATTTCGCTCGGGAGCGGGCTTGGTGAAATAACAGTAGCCTTGCACGGAAGTCTCCGTTACAGGACCATGAGTTATAAATTTGAGTGGTAACGCGGTCATCCGCCTCTGTATTACAGGGGCGGATATTTTGTTTTGAATAACGGCGGAGCCGTTATTCAAGTGAAGTTTGCCTGCGGCGAGTGAAGTGATGCATTGCATCGTGAGAAGCACAGCTTCGCTGTATGAAGTGTTGCCGTTGGCAACGTTATGGTTGATTTGCGGTGCCCTGAGCGAAGCGAGGAAATACTCTTGGGGTACAAATCTGCCATTAATGGATTTCTGCAGGCGCTTCGCTGTGCAGAAAAAAGGTCTTAAAAATATAGAAATTATTAGAAAGGAATAGATACAAAATGAAAGAAAAGTTGATGCAGATACAACAGGATGCAGAAGCTAAAATTCTTGAAGCGAAGACAGAGGCTCAGCTTCAGGAGGTCAAGGTTGCGGTCCTTGGTAAGCAAGGCTCTCTTACAGAGATACTTAAAGAGCTTCCCAAGCTTGACCCCGCTCTCCGTCCCGAGATGGGAAAATCTGTAAACGAGGTTAAAAATAAGCTTACCGAGCTTATCGAGTCACGCCGTGAGGAAATACGCCTTAAGGCTTCTGAAATTGCTCCGGATTTTGACTATACCCTTCCGGGTACACTTCCCCCTGCAGGAGGACTCCACCCCATTACACAGATGCGTTATGACCTTGATGATGCATTCCGTTCAATGGGCTTTGAGATTTTTCAGGAGGATGATATTACAACCGAATACTATGCCTTCGACAATCTCAATTTCCCTCCCAACCACCCTGCACGTGAGAGCATGGACACATATTGGATAGAGGGACACGATACAGGCAACCCCGAGGACAAGCTTTGTCTTAGACCCCACCTTACAGGCGGTTCTGTAAGATATATGCAGACTCATAAGCCCCCTTACCGCTTTGTTTACCCCGGACGTGTTTACAGAAACGAAACCACCGATGCGCGTCACGAAAGAGCGTTCTTCCAGTATGAGGCACTTATCGTTGATAAGGACTTCACCTTTACTGCAGGAAAGGTAATGATAAAGAGTATACTTTCAAAGGTGTTCGGCAGAGATGTACCTGTGCGTATGAGAGCAGGCTTCTTCCCCTTTGTTGAGCCCGGATTTGAAATCGATATGGGCTGTCTTGTTTGCGGCGGAAAGGGCTGCAGTGTATGTAAGCACGTGGGCTGGATAGAAATTATGCCCGGCGGTACACCTCATCCCAATGTTCTCCGTGCCGCAGGTCTTGATCCCGATGAGTATACAGGCTTCTATGTAAATATCGGACTTGACCGTCTTGTTATGATGCGCTACGGAGTTGACGATGTACGTCTCTTCCACAGCACAGATTTGAGATTTTTGGAACAGTTCCATTAAGGAGGGAATAGAAATGAAATTATCTTTGAATTGGATAAAGGACTATGTAAAAATACCCGACGATATGGACCTGAAAAAGCTCGCCTTTGACCTTACTATGTCCACCGTTGAGGTAGAGGGTGCAGAAGAGCTTGCCCGCCGTTTTGACGGTATCGTTGTAGGTGAAATCAAGGAGGTTCAGCCTCATCCCAATGCTGATAAGCTCCGTATATGCAAGGTGGATATCGCCGACGGCGAGATTCACGATATCGTTTGCGGAGGCTCTAACCTTGAGGCAGGTATGAGTGTTGTCGTTGCCTGCCCCGGTGCGATGGTGCGTTGGCACGGCGAGGGTGAACCTGTCGAAATAAAGAATACCAAGCTTCGTGGAGTTGCAAGCTTCGGTATGATATGTGCCGCTGTAGAAGTTGGACTTGCAGACCTGTTCCCCTCCGAAGAGGAGCACGAAATTATGGATGTTACCTCCTTTGGTATTCCTGCAGGTACACCTCTTGCAAAGGCTCTTGACCTTGATGATATCATTCTTGAAATAGATAACAAATCGATGACCAACCGCCCCGACCTTTGGGGTCACTACGGTATTGCACGTGAGATTTCCGCTCTTTATGACCTGCCTCTTGCAGAGCTTGAGCCCTTCAATGCAGGCGATGTGGAGGTATTGCCTCTTGAAATTGTTGACACAGAGCGTTGCCCCAGATATATGGGCGTAAAAATGGAGGGACTTTCTGTTAAGCCCGCTCCCTTTGAGATGCAGAGCCGTCTTTGGAGAGTAGGTCAGAGACCTATCAACGCCCTTGTTGACGTGACAAATTATGTTATGATGGCGCTGGGTCAGCCCACTCACGTTTTTGATGCAGACAATATTTCGGACCATATTACAGTACGCCGTGCAAATGTGGGTGAAAAGCTTCTCCTTCTCAATGATAAGGATATCTCTCTTTCATCTGATGACCTTGTAATTGCAGATTCCGAGGGCGCGGTTGCTCTTGCAGGCGTTATGGGCGGTGCAAAGGATTCAATTCTTCCTACCACCGAGAGGGTTATACTTGAAATAGCAAATTTCGAGTCCACCGGCGTGCGCAGAACAGCACTTCGCTATGATAACAGAACAGAGGCTTCTTCAAGATACGAAAAGGCAGTAGACCCTGAGCGCTGCGACCTTGCTCTTTCAATGACTATGAAGCTTTTTGCAGAGCTTTATCCCGAAATGAAGGTTATTGCCTGCAACGATATTTATCCCAATAAGCTTGTAAGAAAAGAAATAGATGTTGAGCTCAGTTGGCTTGACAGACGACTCGGTAAGAGAATTCCCAACGAGGACGTTTCAAAGAAGCTTGGTCTTATGGGGTATGATGTGACCTTTACAGATACCCATATGCACATTGTTGTTCCCACATGGCGTTCAACAGGTGATGTTTCCATTAAGGCTGACATTATGGAAGAGGTAGCCCGTATGTACGGCTACGAGAATTTCGAGCCTACTCCCATTGTCACAAGCTTTGAGGGTGCTATCAATCAGCTTGATGTGGACCTTGTCCGCAAGATAAAGGAATACCTTGCTATCCGTTGCGGTATGCAGGAGATATTCACATATCCCTGGATGACAGATTCCTTTGTTGAGGCTGTTCTTCAGAATACAGACGGTATTCTCAAGCTTGCTACTCCTCCCGCTCCCGACGAAAGATATGTGCGTTCATCACTTCTGCCCAATCTTTGTAAAGCGGTAGTGAAAAACGAACGTTTCTACAGCGAGTTTGCTGTTTTTGAAGAAGCACAGATATTCAAGGATGAAAACTACACATCACCATACGATGAAAAGGAAAAGCTTCCTTCACAGCGCAGAAATATAGCAGGCGCTTTTGCCGCACCCTCCGATACTGTTCCCGCACTCTTCCGCAAGGCAAGAGGAGTTGTTGAAAATATGTCACGCTATACACATATGGAGGGCTTTGCCTTTACACGTGATAACAAGCCTGTATGGGCTGACGATGTAGTGTGGCTGAATATCAAGCTCGGCGAAGAAATTATCGGTAATATGGCATTGCTTTCAAAGAAGGCATCGCTTGCCTGCGGTATAAAGAATCTGAGTGTTGTGCTCTTTGAGATAGATACCGATTCTCTTAAGCCCTTCACTTCGAGAACAAATACATTTACTCACATCGCTGAGTACCCCACAATTGAGTATGATGTTTCTATGCTCTTTGATGTCAATACCAAGTGGGAAGAGATAAAGGCAACTGTGCTTAAAAAGAAGAACAGTGACAGCTTCCTTCGTGATGTTGATTTTGTAGACGAGTATAAGGGCGCACAGGTTCCCGACGGAAAGAAGTCTGTAACAATGAGACTTGTGCTTGGCTCAAACGAAAAGACTCTTACCTCAAACGAAATAGAGTCCTGTGCAAATACAGTAATTAAATTCCTTACAAAGAACCTCGGCGCAGAAATGAGAACAAAGTAACAATAAATCGGGCTGTAAAAAACTCTTTTTGAGTTTTTTACAGCCCACTTTTATGTTTTTGAAAATTTTCACATTATGACTTTGGTTATTTTTTAACAGTTTTTGCTGAGATTTTTCTGACTGTATTGCTTAATGTTTCAGATATACTGTCAAAATAACTCATTAATAAAACTGCGGATGAGACAGCTGAAATAAGAGCTGTTATTGTTATAATTAATTTAAGCGTATTTTTCATTTTTTCTCCTAAAAAATAATTTTCTTTTGTACAAGCCTTTTTGTTATTCTGTTTAGATTAGTAACGAATACGTCTCCTGTAATTCTTATTTTTTTAGTTTTGGTTAAATCATTTAAAAATGAAATTCTTGAATAAATTTTGTCTGCATCGTTTGTATCGTTGCCTAAAACAAAAGAAAGGATGTTTTTTGTCTTTTCATATCCTTCGTTAATCATATTTTCGATTCGGCTTTTTTCAAAAATAGCACTTTCTTTGATAAGATTTTTTGTGGGAAAAGTGATTTTAATAATCTTTTTATCGAATTCGGGATTTTCAAAAGTGTAGCATATATTGTCAAAATAAACGCATATAATAAAATCAAGTTCTTTTTCCAATAAAGGGGTTACTGGAATATTATCAAGGACACCTCCGTCATAATAGCATCCATTTCCGATTACTGTTCCATGATTGTATATCGGTACGGATACAGAAGCTTTTATATAATCGGAAAGCTTATTTTTGTCAACTGACAAAAGATTTTTATAAACAATTGAACGGTTAACAGAATCAAAAAGAGCAGCAAGAAGATCACAGGAAAAAGTGTCGGTGCAAGAACACAGTTTTTTTATGTCCTTTTGTAAAAGGTAGCTTTTTAATAAATCGCCAACGAAAATTCTTGTGTTACTATCACAAAGTTCAAGCCACATTTTTTTAGCATCATCCAGCTTTCCTGTAGCATATGCATAACCGTTTAATATACCAACAGAGCAGGCACTGATGATATCAACGTTTTGAATAATCTCATTTATTGCATAAAGTGCACCTATCTGTAAGGCTCCTTTTGCCATACCTCCTGATAATACTATTCCGTATTTCATATAAACTCCTTTAAAAACAGAGAGACTCTGCGGGCAACTCTCGCCTATCGTAACCAAAGATATACGCTCGGACAAGGTAAAACGGAGAAACTGATTTTGAGAAAGTTACTATAAGGTAAAAAAGGTTGCAGAAAGCTCTGCAACCTTTTCTGCTTATTTGACCAATGCGCCTTCCTTGTCGGAAAACTTTCCGCAGAGAATCATTATTAGGTCAACAAGCCAGCCTAAACCGCATAATCCTCCTGTACAGAGCCATAAAATTCCTGTTCCGATTTTTCCTACATAGAATCTGTGTATTCCCAGATACCCCAGAAACAGGCATATACAGAAAGTTATGCCCTTGGTTTTTGTTGAAATGATTTCGTTTGACATTTTTTTCACTCCTTAAATATTATTATTACTATATAAATAGTAACTGCTAATATAGTAACACACAAAAAGTGAATTGTCAAGAGGTAACTTTTAATATAGTATAAACAAGGGTGAAAAAATGCAGAAAGAAAATTCAATTGTGATTACCAAAGACTATGGAAGCATATGCTTACATTTGAAAGAATTGATGGATAAAAACGGGATTAGCCGCAATAATCTTGCACGGAGCATTAATGTAAGGTTTGAAGTGATTGACCGTTGGTACAATGGAAATCTTGAAAAGATTGACCTTGATATTCTTGCACGTATCTGTTATGTTCTCGGATGTAAAGCCTCTGATATTATAGAATATAAGCTATAAATACTATCGGCAATATAAAAAAGCGGCTTTTGCCGCTTTTTATTATAGCCGAAGGGAGCCGAACTATTATCGCCGAGAAAAGCTCTTTTCGGTCTGAATTTTTCCTTGTCGCTTGAAATACATAGAGTATTTCTGCACTTCGCTGAAAAATTTATCCTCGAAAATCATCTTTCCTCGGTTCGAGGGAAGTTTCAAGAGGTAATTTTTGTTCATATCAAGGCATCTTTTCTGAAGTAATACTTTATGTATTACAAGGGAAAGTAACGCAGATAGGGGCAAAAATCACCCTTGAAACCGACAAGAGTTCGACTCTCTTCGGCTATAGGAAATAGCATCATTAAATGAGCCTCGCCGTTTTACCTTGTTTTGGTGTAAATATAGGCAACGATAGGCGAGAATTGCCAGCGGCTGCTCGCCGCTTTTAGGTTTTGGAAAACTTCATAACGATTGAATGGGGTAATAGCTTTGCAAGTAATCGGTACAGCTTGTAAAATGCCGTGGGGGTATATACGCCTCTTCCGTTCAATGCCGCTTTTATCGCACCGCTTGCAACTTCTTTTGCGTTACAATAGGGGAGAGTGTCAAAAGCGTTGGATGCTCCCTTTTCTATCTTCGCTAAAGGAAGAAATTCGGTTTTCATAGGACCGGGACAGACTGCGGTTACATTTATGCCTCTTGGCTTCAGCTCTTCTCTTAACGCCCTTGAAAAGCTTGTTACATATGCTTTCGTGGCACAGTATACGCTCATACGGGCAGTTGGTGCAAAAGAAGCAATGGACGAAACGTTTACAATCGATGAGCCTCTTGACATATATGGGAGTACAAGCCTTGTCATAAGTGTCAGTGCCTTACAGTTAAGCTCTACAGACTCTGCCATTGTAATCGCATCTGCAGTGACAAATTCCGCAAGCAGACCTCTCCCTGCATTATTGACAAGCATTGAGATTCCCGGCTTGTCCTTGGCAAGTCTTGCTTCAAGCTTTTTTATATCCTCGTCTGATGTAATGTCAAGAGCAAGGGGGACAATGCATTTATCGGGGAAATTGGCGGCAAGTTTGTCGAGCCGTTCCTTGCGTCTCGCTATCAGCCATATGCAGTCAAAGCCGTTGGAAACCAGAGCTTTTATAAACTCTATACCCAGACCGCTTGATGCTCCTGTAACTATTGCTGTCTTCAATAATATCACTTCCTGTAATCGGTTTATATAATAATACATTATTTTTAGAAACTAAGCAATACTAATGACAGAAAAAAATCAAATTTTTTTAAAAAAACACTTGACATTTTTCGTTTCATATGATAATATATACAAGCACTCTTTGAGAGTTCCATATTTGGCGGAATAGCTCAGTTGGCTAGAGCATTCGGTTCATACCCGACAGGTCGTTGGTTCAAGTCCGACTTCCGCTACCA
>CAZYTA010000005.1:0-75502 GCA_964650465.1 uncultured Oscillospiraceae bacterium
TTTGCTCATAAAAATATGCACCTCCAAAAGTGTCTAACTTTTGGGGTGCATATCATACCTCGCCGCTTTATTTTTTGTTTTATTCTTGGGGAATTTTATAATAATTATATGCGTTATATGCGGCGGGAGCAAGCCCCCGCCCTACAATTTATAATCAGCACCAAGACACAACTTCCATATAATTAATTTGAAGAAAACCGCAGGTTTTCAACCAAAATTTTCAATTCTCAATTCTCAATTATTCCTGTCTTTTCGATTTTAACCCAAAAGACACACCGTGAATTTATAACCCATCCGAGGAGCAGGTTTGAAGGGAGATTCGTTCATTTTGGCACGTTAGGCGTACTTATGTACATCGAGTGCCAAAAGGGACAAAAGAAAATGCAAATATTTTATTAAATTCGAAGGATTTTTTCCTTATAAAAATGTTGAAAGGGACGATGTGTTTTCACACCGTCCCTTTCTTTATGGGAGAGATTTATTTTTCAATTTACATTGCATTTTCGGTCTCACCCAAAGATGCCCTCGGGAATCTATTACTTGCTATACTCTACCGCCGCAAGGTAGTAGTCATACATAGCATTTACAAGGCTTACAAGGTTAGCATCATCGTCATTCATCATATCTACGATATAATTTGCAACGCTGTAGTTAACTTCGTATACTGTGTTGCCCTCGAGGTCTGCTATTGTAAGTGTCTGAACTGTACCGATTTCCTGTGCAGGAATATCTGCGATATCAAAGTAGATGTAATCGCCCTTTATACCGTACATACCTGCTACATCATATGCTGCTGTAAATGCATCAAGATCTTCTACTGTGAAGTAGTGACGGATTGTTACCTGATCCTCAAGGATAAGTGATGTTCCGTAGAATGCTACACCTTCAAGTGTTGCATTTGTTCTTGTTGCAACCTCAACTCCTTCGGTAGATGCTGTTGAAGCGTATGCCGCGTCTTCGCCATTGCCAAAGTAGTTGTCTGCGTAGCCAACATATGTCTCAAGTGCTTCAATAAGAGGAAGTGCTGCTACAAATTCTGCATCACCTGCCGCTGCAAGAGCCTTTGCGGACTCAATGTAGCTTGTTACCTTGAAGTTGAAGCCCAAAGAACCGAGAACATGCTCTTCACCGCCTACAGGTGTGTAATTAAGCTGTGTTTCAATAGAAATGTTATCTGCATCCTTTGCAGCGGTATTGATCTGGAAGTAGTAGAGACCCTTTGCCTCATCATACTGGAGACTGCTTATCCAGTCGAGACCCTGATTAGAGTTACCGTATACTCTTTGTTCGGATGACATACCATCAACACCTGAGTAATCGGAATTTACCTTTGTTGCATGAAGAGTAATTTTCTCAACCTGATCCATATCGATATCAAGGTATACTCTTGTACCGATTCTGCCGTCAAGAACGAGAGTAGAACCAATTGTTGCTATGGGTCTTGAAGTGATAGGCTCTGATACTGCGCTCTCCTCGTATGTAGCGTAAGCAAGAGATTTAACAACGTATGCTGTGCTTGGCTTTGTTGTTGTAAATTTGCCGCCATTAAACTCTGTCCATGTCTCACCGCCGTCTGTGGAGTATACATAGGTAAGAAGGTCAT
This sequence comes from uncultured Oscillospiraceae bacterium, assembly GCA_964650465.1. Lineage (GTDB taxonomy): Bacteria > Bacillota > Clostridia > Oscillospirales > SIG627 > RGIG6353. The sequence goes on from CAZYTA010000005.1 coordinate 1,604, forward strand.
TGTAGTTGGAAACTTCAATTCCCATGCCTGATGTAAGAGCAAGAACGGGAGTTTCTGTTGTTGCATCACCTGACAGAACTGTGTAGTCAGCAGGAACAAAGGTTACATTAACCATTGTGTTGAAAGCGGAGCCGTCTGTTGCCGTGATGCCTGCTGTATCAAGGTTTGACCAAGGATTGATCTGGAATGCTACAACCCAACCCTTTGTAGGCCAGTTCTCAATAGTGCTGGGAAGCACTGAGAAGGAAGCGCCGGTCTGTGCATTGTATCTTTCAGATGACCATACATACTCTTCGATAGTGCCCTTTTCGTTAAGCACGAAGAAGGTAACCTTTGCGGTAGCCTCACCGAGCTGGAGAGAGCCCATTCTTCTGTTTGACTTGAAGCTGATTCTGAGAAGCTCGCCTACGGGAACTATTTCATCATCTGCATAAGCATATCTGAACTTAACATTGTTACCCTGTGCTACGATTGTCTGTTTAGCGGTTTCTATTGCTGCTGCATTTTCTGCCACCTGAGCATCGTAAAGAGTCTTGGAGATAGCGCCGGCAATATGTCCGCCAAGTGAACCGAGAGTGTAAGTACCGAAGCTGGAGTGAACACCGATATCCTGACCTGACCACTTGCCCTGCTCCCATACGTCGCCGCCAACAACATCATAAACCTTGTATGTACCCTTATCAAGGATAGTACCGATTTCGGTAGTTGTGGTAGCAGCATCACTGTGGAAGAGAACAAGAGCAGGAGATGAAGTAGCACCGCTTACCACGGATACTACACCGTAAAGACCATCTTCTGTAAGTGTGATAGTAGTAGCACCTGCCTCAACGTCAACTGCTGTACCTGCACCGTTTACACTGTACTTCATGTACTGATATGAAGTATTTGCATCAAGTCCGCTGATAACACCTGTTACGCTGTCAAACTCAACTTCGGGAGCTGCGATATATACAGTGTAATCTGCGGGATAGTAACCGATACATACATGCTGCTGTGTGAATGAGTATGCAATGTTGGAGGCGTCAATTCTTGTATCTGAGTTTGCAACGATGGTTGAAGGCTCAACATCTGCCCAAGGATAGAACTCGATACCTACTACCCAACCCTCTTCGGGAAGGTTTTCGATTGACTGAATATCAGCTGTTATCTTCTTCCATGCGCCTGTAGATGTAACCGACCATTCATCTGACCACCATTCATAAGCGGTTACTTCAGCGTTTGCATCCATAACGTGTACAACCACCTTGGATCTTACGCTTGTGAAGGAGAGACCGCCCTGACGTCTCTTGGTTGAGAAGGACATGCTGAGAAGCTCGTCAACGGGAAGGATTTCTGTTTCATCAAGTGCATATGCGATATTTCTTGTTGCAAATGCGTTTGCTATCTTTGTCTGAAGAGCAAGCTTGTTTGCTGAAAGAGTTTCCGCATAGTTTGCTGCTGCGTAGTGTGTGTCGATAACCGCCTGAAGTCTTGCAGGATTTGAAGTAATATTGTTGTTTACCCAGCTGTTGGGAAGAGTTTCAAGTGCTGCATCTGCCGCAAGCTTTGCCTCAACGTCTTCCTTGGTGTTCTGGTAGAGCCAGAGAGTTTCAACGTCTTGTGCATTAGTACCTGCTGTCTGGTCAAGGAAGGAATAAGCTCCGCTTACCTGGTCATGCCATGAGAGGTAGTCACCTGTCCATGTACCGGGGATCCAATACTGAGAGGACTTGTATGCAGGCTTGCTGTCTGTTACGTTACCGATATCGGCACGTCCTGCTACATCGTTTTCAACCCAGCCTACAACGGGCTCGGATTCGCCTGTCCATTCGCCGTCACCTTCAATGGTGATACCGATAAGACCTGTGAGCTCATGAGTGATTTCTGTAACGCCTGTTACTGTTGTCCAATCACCGAGCTTACCGTTGATTGTGTAAAGACCGTAGTAATATGTTTCGTCAGCATCAAGACCTGTTATCTTGTTGCCGTTGAATACGATATTTGCGGGACGGTCTGCAGGATCGAGTGTGCGTTCTACAACATATCCGCCATCATAGAGGTAAATGTCGTAGTCACCGTTTCCGCCGTCACCGTCATACATATAGTATGAGCCTTCGGTGAGAACGTAGGGATAGAATACGATACCTACAAGGTGACCGCTTACATCTGCAAGGTCAATCCCGTAAACAGTAGTCTTAGTACCCGAACTTGTGTATGTAGCGGGCTTATAAACAACTCTGTCAACAAGGTTGCCTTCGTTGTCAATTACCTTGAATACTATCTTTGTCTGTACAGAGCCGTTTACCTTAAAGCCGCCCTGTCTCATTGTTGCTCTGTAATCCATGCTTACAAAGTCGGAAAGCTTGATTACTTCCTCGGGCTTGAATGCATAGGAGTAATAAATGTTGTTACCCTTGTTAGCCGCATTCTGACGTGCGGTTGCAAGAGCTGCAGCATCTGTACCTGCCTCAGCATTCTTAAGTGCTGTTGCAAGTGCATTGGGAATAGGTGTATCGGTAGTACCGAGACAAAGCGCATTAAAGCTATAGTTCAATGCAAGGGAGTTGCTGAGCACGAGACCTGACCACTTACCTTCATTGAACTTAACATTGTAGGTGTTGTCGTCGGTGTTAGCAAGGTATACTGTTTCGGGAACGTCCTTTGTTGATTTGTAAACGGGTGTTGCACTTTCTGCATTTTCACCTGTGTATTCGGTTCCGTCCGCATCAGCGTAGTACACGCCATCCTTGAGATAGTACTTAACTCCATCTATTGTGTAGTAATAATACTTTACACTGTCTATTGTCTTGTATGTATGATCGCCGTTCTTTGTTACAAGATTGATAATGTTATCGTCTGAACCGCCGAGAGCAACATATGTGGGCTCGGAGCCGTTGGATGTGTATCCGTCGCCTGCATACATAATTGCAACAGCGCCTTCTCTGTCAAAGGTATACTCTGTGATGCCTTCGGGAAGTATTGTCCAATCGGTAACAGCGTAACCTGCAAGGTTGAAGGGAGCCCAAGCATAACGCTTGTTTGCATCAAATCCCTTAACTACACCCTTGTCGAAGTAAATGCCTTCGGGCTTGTCGCCTGCAAGGGGAAGCTCGGGAGCGTCAAGAATAGTATATTTTGTTGCGGGATCAACGTTGAGAAGCATTCTACCCGCACCGGTTGTTTTAACCTCTGTTACTTCCTCGGGAGCGATATCCGAGCAGGGGTAAACCTGAATTGCAACTATCCAGCCCTCTTCGGGAAGGAAATCTACAAAATTGAATGTGCCTGAGATTGTAGCACCGTTGGGATAATTGTGCTCCTTAACGATTGAATAAGGAGTAACGTTACCTTCTCTGTCAGCAACGTAAGCAATAAGCTTTACTCTTGCTGTGGTGAAGTTAACATTAGCATTATTCTGATACCATGAATAACCGTAGGTATTAGCCTCGTTTACGTTTATGATTTCGTCTGCTTCATAAGCATATGTGTAGTTTGCTGAGCTGTACTGATTTGCAACAACTGTCTGTGCCGCAAGGAGTGCCTTCTCAGCCGCTGCAATAGCCTCCTCGTCGGGAGTTTCGGCTGCCTTGAGCTCTGCAAGTGTTGCAAAAGCGTTCTTAAGTGTAGTAGTGGTAGTTGCTGTTACCTGTCCGCCCAATGTACCAACGTACCATGTACCGAAGGTAGAGTGTGTGGCAATATTGTTGCCGGCTGCCCATTTTGTATTAGACCAATAACCGGGAACAAATCCGCCCGTCTTTGTCGCAACTCTTGTAGTAGATTCGTCAATCTGACCGAGAGCTGCTCTGTCTGCTTTTTCGCCGTAAGCATATGCAAGAGCGTAATCGCTAACCTTACCGTTATATTTTTCTCTTACTGCGTAAAGACCTACCATTGTACGGTAAGCCGTGATGTCATACTCATAATCGGTCCATTCACCGAATGAAAGTTCTGTACCGTCTGCACTGATAGTAACAGGAGCGATTTCAACGTCAAATTCGCTATCATAGCCGATAACTCCGTAGCCGTCGTATACTGTGGGAGCGGGGAACAACTCCTCCTCAAACTCAACCGCATTTCTTCCCTCAGCGGGGTTGATATATGCGTAGCATTCGCCGCTTGTATCGGTAGGATGTCCTACAAAAATGTCATCGGGACAGTTTACATAGGGAGCAAATTCAATAGCTACGAGATAGCCGTTTGATTCTGCCATTTCTGCGGGAGCTGTGAATACTGTTGTGGTTGCGTCGATATCAATTGTATATCTTGTCTCCTCAGCACTGCCGATATTCTTTACAACCCACGTAAAGGTGCCCTTAACGTCAGACTGGGTATACTTTGTACCGTCAGCCTTGGTGTTGTAAAACATAGCGCCTGTTACTGTGGTCATGCCGTCAACCTTGAATTCAACAACCTTGTTTGCGGGAATAATCTGATTGTTTGCAAAGCCGTAGCTTACAACGGATTCCTGAAGCATATTGCCATCGCCGATAATGGGAGTAGCATTTGCCCATGTGCCGACTGTTACCGCTACGGGAGTTTCCTCGCCCTCGTAGAGAGTATTGTCAGCCACTGAATAGTAAGCCTCGTCCTTGAGATAGTACTCTGTTTCGCCAACTGCGTATACAGAGTATACAACATTTTCAACAGTTACAGTCTTTGCAACCTGTGCCTGCTGGTGGAACTTATTCTTGTAAACATAAAGAATAATTTCTTTGTTCTGATAATTGCCGATAGTTCTGTAGATACTGTCTTTGTTTACAGTCCACTTACCGGGAACATATCCGTCAACCTTACCGCCGAAAGCGCTTGTGTGGATAACTCCGGTACTGTTGTCATACCAGTTAACGTAACCGCTGTCTGTACCTGAAACAAAAAGTATTTCGGGCTCGGCATCTCCTGCCTTAATGCCCCAGACACCTACTGTAAGCTCGGTATCTGCTGTCAGTTCTGCAAATTCGCCGTAAGCGTTGGCTGCAAAGTCATACTGTGCGTATGTATACTCTGTGCCGTCTTCAAGTCCCGATACTCTGCCCATAAGGTCTGTGCTGTAGGCGAAAGCGGAAAGAGCAAGAAGAACGCAAAGGGCAAAAGCCAAAACTGTAATGCGTACAAATTTCTTTGCCATTTTGTAATTTGCCTCCTTAATAAATTTTTGTTACGTTCAGCTGTAAAAAACACGAAAAACCCGATCAAGACTTTTGATCCTTTGCGAAAGCAAAGGTTAGATACATCAGGGTGCCTGTGTTCGGGTAACGGATTCATACAGAAACGTATAAAGGTGCTATTTAATTATACACCTAAGTTCCAAAAAACGCAAGGACTGTATAATACAATCATAGCACTATTTTGAACTGGTTTAATTATACTATTATTAAAGGTAAAAGTCAAGAAAAAATAAATATTTGCAAAATACCTGACGCTCCTATGTTTGTACAGAATGCACAAATTATTTGTTCTTGACTGTAACTACAATTTGTGGTAGAATGTAGAAGATATTTAATTCCCGCTGTGAAATAATCGAAAAAGCGGCTATCTGCCGTAGGCAATGCTCGCCTATCGTAGTCTAATGCATCAAAACAGGGAAAAACGGCGAGGTTGTTTTTGAGAAATTTTCTATATATAATAAAAACGGCTTGAATTTTTGTATGAGGTAACTATGGATTTCTTTTTAACACTGTCCACCGTGGCAGTCATGCTTTTATATGCCGTACCGGGCTTCATTATGATGAAAGCAAAAATGATAAGCGAAGACGCAATAAAAGCTATTTCGAAAATAATGATATATGTCTGTCAGCCCTGCTTTGCTGTATACGCCTTCAATCAGCTTGATTTTTCATGGGGCTTTCTCGGTCAGGTGCTGATATTCATGGCGGTCATTGTACTTTTGAAGCTTCTTATTATCGTGTCATTCTCCCTGATATACAAGAAAAAATTCAATGATGTCAAGTACCGTATTATGACCATTGCTTCAAACTTCGGAAACTGTGTTTTCTTCGGAGCGCCCGTGCTCGAAGCTTTGATTCCTCAATTTCCCGAAGCTATAGTTTTTGCAAACGCATATGCCGTTGCAATGAATCTTCTGGCGTGGACCGTAGGTTCTGCCATAATAACAAATGATAAAAAGTACATCAGTCTCAAAAAAGTGTTTCTTAACCCCGGAATGATAGGCTTTATCTGTGCCGTTGCCTTTTATGTAGCCGGCATACGCTTTTCCGGAGGCATTCTCAATTCTCTGTCCACCTTGGGAAAAATGACTACTCCCCTGTCCATGATTGTATTGGGAATGAGACTTGCAACGGTGCGCATCAAACCGATATTTACCACTCCGATGTTCTATTTTACCATATTTTTTAAGCAAATGATTTACCCCATTATAGGCGGCGCAGTAATATCGCTTGTCCCCTTTATGTCCGCCGATATCAGAATTACAACCTTTATCCTGTGTGCCTGCCCCGTTGCAAGTATAGTTTTGAATTTTGCGGAAATGCTCGGTGACGGACAAGAGCACGCCGCAGACCTGTTTTTGCTGGGAACACTGGGCAGTATAGTAACCATGCCCATAGTATTGCTTTTGTTGTAAAAGCGGCTATCAGCCGCTGGCAATTCTCGCCTATTCAATCCTTGTATAAACGGCAACATCGTAAAACGGCAAGGTTGGTTTAATGCAGTTTTCTATAAAACAAAAAAGAGACCGCTTGGCGTACCTGCGATAAAGCATATTGGGAGAAAAATAACAATGAAGATTTATATAACCGCGCAACACACCTTTGAGGATATCGAAAAATATCTTTTTCCTATAAAACAATTTTGTGAAGAAAAAATAAGAAAAGGAATATACGACGATTGGGACGAAGCTAAGCATACAACAGAGTGGATCAAAAAAGTTATGTCATCCATACAAATGCATGAAAAAGGTCAGCTAAATATTTACTATCTTGAAGAAAACGAAACGATTATTGGTGTCGCGTTCGCCTTAATAGGCAGTCATATTACACTGGATTCGCTTGCAAAAGACGGGATTGTTCCGGATATAAAGGAAATAGCTCATTTCACCGGATTCCATATAATAGAAAGCTGCCGTGGGAAAGGCTATGGTTCGTCTTGGCTACTTGGAGAGATATTTGAAGATCTGCGCACACAAGGCGTTAAGCAGATTTATATCAAGTCAAGCCATCATCAAGCCCTTGCTCTTTATGAAAGGCTTGGAGCTAAGGTTGGAAATTATGTTGGCATTAGCGACAGTAAGCTTTACCAGCGATATGGATATATTTATAAAATAGATCTATAATCAATCGCTCCATATAAAAGAATTCTATTATATTGCCTTAACATTTGCCCCGCCTCGCGCGGGGCTTCGCTTTTGTAACCACAAATGCAGTGTTTGTCAGGAAAAGCAGACGGACTTTCGGAGCGCAAGTTATCAACACCTAAAAGGTGTAACACACTATACCTTGCAGGGCAAGGCGTGCGAAAAGGAGTACGAACAAAACAGTTCGTACTCCTTTTGATTTTTTGGCAGATACACCTGCTTTATGGAAAGTCCCCTTTGGTCTCTTTTTTGTTTTATAGTTCAGACTCCTGAATATGCACTAAATCCGCCGTCAACAGGAATAACGGTGCCGTCAACAAAGCCCGATGCAGCATCGTTAACAAGCCAAAGAAGCGTGCCTACAAGCTCTTCTGCTTCGCCGAAACGTCCCATGGGAGTTGCGGCAAGTATCTTTCCTGTTCTGGGAGTAGGTGTTCCGTCATCATTGAAAAGCAACGCCTTATTCTGAGCTGTTACAAAAAATCCGGGAGCAATTGCGTTAACTCTCACACCAACTCTTGAAAAATGAACTGCCAGCCACTGTGTAAAGTTTGAAACAGCAGCCTTTGCGCCGGAATAGGCAGGTATTTTTGTAAGAGGACAGAAGGCATTCATTGAGGAGATATTGATAATATTTCCTTTTCCGTTTTCTGCCATATCCCTTGCAAATACCTGTGTAGGTATGAGCGTTCCAAGGAAATTAAGATTAAACACAAATTCTACACCTTCTGGGTCAAGGTCAAAGAATGTTTTTATATCCTCGGAAGCATTTTTCAGATCCTCGGGGTCAAGATACTCCTTTGTTGTTGTACCTCTGGGATTGTTTCCTCCTGCACCGTTTATAAGGATATCGCACTTACCAAAATCGGCAAGCACTGCTTCCCTTGCCTTTTCCACGCTTTCGCGCTTAAGCACGTTACACTCATATCCTTTGGCTTTTCCGCCGTTTGCGGTTATCTTGTCTGCCGCTTTTTTTGCCGCCTCAACATTGAGGTCAAGTATCGCCACATTAGCACCGCATTGTCCCAACGCCTCGGCAAACATTGCACAAAGCACTCCGCCGCCGCCTGTTACAACAACAGTCTTTGAGCTAAGGTCTACGTTAAAAGGTAATTTCATAATTTCTCCTCATTTACATTCCGAAATAATTCTCTGCATTATACAAACAGATATCGGCAACAAGCTTGTCAAGCATCTTCTTGTTATCATCAAACTCGCCGTTTTCTACTATTCTTCCTATTCTCTGGCAAAGTATTCTTCTGAAATATTCGTGTCTGGGATAAGAAAGGAAGCTTCTTGAGTCTGTAGTCATTCCCACAAACGCCGCCAAAGCGCCCTCGCTTTCAAGAGCCTTAAGCTGTTCTCTCATTCCGTCAAGATGGTCATTGAACCACCACGCTGTGCCTATCTGTAATTTGCCCTTAATACCGCCGCCTTGGAAGTTTCCGAGCATTGTGGCAAGCATATAATTGTCACCGGGATTAAGCGAATACAGAATAGTTTTCGGAAGATTATTTTCCACCTCAAGGGCATCGAGAACTCTCGAAAGCTTTTCGGCAAGAGAGAATATACCGATAGAATCAAAGCCCGTATCGGGTCCGAGAAGCTTGAACATTCTTGTATTGTTGTTTCTGATAGCACTCATATGAAGCTGCATTACAACATCGCGCTTTTTATACTCTCTGCCCAGGAAAAGGAGCATATTTGTGCGGTAAGCCTCTACCTCGTCAGCGGTAAGGGTCTCCCCTACCATTGCCTTATCAAATATGGCGGAAACCTCGTTTTCACTCTTAATAAGATAAGGAACCGTTACAAGTGCATGGTCGGAAATTCTGCTGCCAAGCTCAACAAAATAATCAAGCCTTTCTATAAGCTTTGCCTTAAGGTCTGCAAACGATTTAACGCCGTTTTTCTCCATATATCCCTTGAAATCAGCGCTTTCGATTGCACAAGCCTTATCGGGGCGGTAAGTAGGAACAACTCTCGTTTTGAGCTTGCCCTCTTCCTTTATCTGCTTATGGTATTCAAGTGTATCGAATGGGTCGTCGGTAGTACCGATAAGCTCTACATTTGATTCGTTTATGGCTGTCTGTGCCGAAAACTTGGTTGTCAGCACTTCATTTGCCTTTTCCCATATTTCTGCGGCTGTGTCCCCGGAAATAGGAGTGGTAATACCGAAATAACGCTGAAGCTCAAGATGAGACCAATGATACAGAGGATTTCCAAAAGCATATCCGATGCACTCACAATATGAACGGAACTTCTCAAAGTCCTCTCCGTCGCCGGTAATATTTTTTTCATCAACACCCATTGAGCGCATAAAACGCCATTTATAGTGGTCCCCGCCAAGCCAAATTTCGGTTATGTTCTTATACTTCTTATCCTCCGCTATTTCTTTGGGCGAAAGATGACAGTGGTAATCATAAATAGGAAGTCCCTCTGCTACATCAAAAAACAGGTGCTGTGCTGTTTTTGTGTCAAGCAGAAAATTTTTATCCATAAAAGCCATAGATTTTCTCCTTTGTTATTAAATAAAATCGTATTTCCCTGTAAGGAATTCGTAGCTTGATTTAAGCGCCTCTATCGGGTCGCCGTGGCATGTGTCCTGCTCAATAACCGCACATCCGGGCTTAACAGATGCTGCAACAACCTCATCCCATTCTATGTTACCCTGACCTACCTCTGCATATTCAACAGCATTTATTTCAAGCGCTCTTATATCCTTGTAATGAAGAACCGAAATTCGGTCGCCATGCTTTGCAATAAACTTTGCAGGATTAACACCTACAAATGCCAGCCAGTATGTATCAAGAATAAACGAAAACTCTCCTTCATCAAGGCATACATCCATAACTGTTTTGTCTTTGTCTACCTTCGCAAATTCAAAAGAATGGTTATGCCAGCCGAACTGAATTCCGTCTGCCATAAGTCTCTTGTGGAACTCATTACACTTCTTTATTGTCTCGCGAAGTGTAGGAAGGTCCTTTCTCAATTCAAGAGGAGCAGAACCGATTCCCGCAACCTTACAGTTAAGCTTCTTGTGATAATCAACTATTGCCTCAACGTCATCTGCAAATTCCTGATATGGCTTATGTGTTGCCACGCATTCAAGACCGTAATTTTCAAAAACCGAGCGAACATACAACGGGTCCCCCGCTACCTCTGCAGGTACGCCTGACAGCTGTACTGTTTTAAATCCTATCTCGGCAAGCTTTTTCATTGTATTTTCAAAATCTTCTTTTGTCTTACACAGCTCTCTTACAGTATAAAGCTGTGCACCTATCCTCTTATCCATAATATCTTTCCCCTTTTATGTTTTCTTACGGTGTGATTTTTGGGTGTAAAACGAAAAGGCACTTGCATTATTATTTTATATATCGAGCTTCAAGAAACAAGGTTTTTATCAAGTCCTATCTTCCCTTTGCCACGATTTTTTAAGGTAAAAATCCTGCGGATTTTATTTTATGCCTTTTCTTCGCATTTCTCTTGCACTGCTGTACATTTGTACAGCGACGGCTGCGAGAACTGCGATTTCCCCTCCAAAACTCCCGCCTTTTGTTTCAATGTGTCTTTTGGGTGTAAGACGAAAAGGCAATTAGAATAAATATTATCTATCTCCAAAAACAAAAGACTTAATATGTTCCTGCGAGGTCTACCGCTTTTGTTTTGATATTATCCTTCTTTACTGTGGATGCGGCAATTTTCTTCTGAAGCTCTGCGTAAAAATCCTCATGAGGGAAGTTTGCAATATCTACTGCTATATTGCCCTTCCATGTAGAATAATGCATTGCATTTGATATGGTAAGTCCGTTTATGCCTTCAATACCCGGAGCAAGAAGAGGTGTACCGTGAAGCACAGCAGAGGTGAAATCATTGAATATTCCCACGTGCTGAGGTCCTGCATCGCCTGTAACCTCGGGATATACTGTCTCACATTTAGGTGCGCCGAAGCCTGTTGTCCAAGTCTTATCAAATTCAGGCTCCGACATCTCAAGCTTGTCGAAGCGTATCTTGTTGTCTTCAACGATGAGTCTGCCCATATCGCAGGCAATTTCAAGGCGGTTTGTACCGGGTGCTTCTGCAATAGATGTGATATAAACACCGGTCATTCCGTTTTCATACTCCATGTACGCAGTTACTTCGTCCTCTACCTCGATATTTCGGTATTTACCGAAAAATGCGTGCGAAACGAGGGTTTTCGGCATTCCGAACATCCACTGCCACAAGTCGAGCTGATGGGGATTTTGGTTAATAAGTGTTCCGCCGCCCTCTGTAGCCCAGGTAGAACGCCATGCGGCACTGTCATGATATGACTGTGAACGATACCAATTTGTAACTGTCCACTGTACTCTCTTAATATGTCCAAGCTCTCCCGAATTTACCATTTCACGTATGAGAGCGTATGTGGGATTTGTTCTCTGATTATACATGATACCGAACAATTTGTTCGATTTCTTTGATGCTTCATTCATTTCGAGCACCTGTTTTGTATAAACGCCTGCAGGCTTTTCTGTTATAACGTGAAGACCCGCTTCAAATGCCTTTATTACAAGTCTCGGGTGGTCATAGTGAGGTACCGCAATAACAGCAACATCTATAAGACCGCTCTTGAACATCTCCTCAGCATCTTCAAAAACAGGTATATCGGGATATTTTTCCTTACATACCTCTCTCTTTGCTTCATCAATATCGCAAAGAGCTCCAAGCTCTGCCTCTTCTACCTTTCCTTCGACAAAATTCTTTGCGTGAACCGAACCCATATTGCCCACGCCCACTATACCGTATCTGAGCTTTTCCATAATATTTCTCCTTAATCTTAATTTAGTATAACTTTAAAGCTCGTTTACAAGCTTCATCAATGATTCGTATGCCAATGTAAACTTTTCAGGGGTTGCGCCGTCCTTCATTACGGTTTTATTATCGCCCTCAAGAGCTTCCAGCCCCTTAAATGCTCCGAGATGCGGCTCAAGGCTCAAAAATCCCGTCCAACCGCTTGCTTTAAGGTCACAGAGTATCTTGTCAATACCGCCTAAACCGTATCCTGCAGGCACTACGTGACCGTCCTCAAGCGCATCCTTTATATGCATATATTCTATGTGCGGCTTCATCAGATTGTAAGCATCGGGATAGGGCTTTGCACCTGCCTGAATGAAATTCGCAGGGTCAAATACGGCTCTAAGAGCAGGAGAATTTACCTCACGGATAAGTCTGTCACACTGCTCGGGAAGCTCACCCCATATGTCCTTTTCATTTTCGTGAAGAAGAATTACGCCTTCACTTTCGGCAAGCTCTGTCATTTTCTTCATTCTGAAAATAACCTCATCATGCCACTTTTCAAGGTCATCGCCTTTTTCAATATAAAAGCTGAAAACTCTGATATACTTGGTACCCAAAGTCTTGGCGATTTCTATAACTCTGGCAAGCTTCTTTAAATGAGGTTCAAAATCATCCGTAATCTTTATCTTACCGATGGGAGAACCGATAGATGATGCCTTTATGCCTTCCCTGTCCATTTTTTCCTTCAGTCTTTTCAACTGTCCGTCGGTAATGTCAGCAACATTTGTACCGTCAATTCCTCTGGGCTCGAAAAATTCAATGCCAAGCGACTTGATATGAGCAAACTGGACATCAATCTTTTCGTTTATCTCGTCGGAAAAGCCTGTAATTGTAAACGTTTTCATCGAACCACCCCTATGCTTTTATTTAATAATCACTTATTGTACTTTGTAAAAATCCACTGTAATTTTATCACATTTTATTAAATATTTCTTTGAGATAATTGACATAAACATTGAAATTATTGCTCAGTTGTGGTATAATATGTAAAAAGCGGTCGGTAGTCCCTGACAAGGTTCACCTATCGTAATTATTATATGACCCAAACACACCGAAACAGCGAGGTTGGTTTTGACAAATTTACGGCAAATTTAAAGAACCCTTCGGAGGAGCTATGATGAAATGCTATTATACTGCAGGCACAGGTTATGACATCGGATACGTAGGAGACGAAGTAAACGAAACGTTTTCATATCAGCTTCACTCTCACGACGGAATTTACGAAATACTTTATATGGAAGAGGGCGATGCATCTTTCTGGGTGGAAGGAACCGTTTACAGGCTCTCCCCCGGTGATCTGGTTATTGCAAGAAGTGACGAGATGCATCTTATGCGCCATCATTCAAAAACTTTTTACAAAAGATTGGTAATAAATGTAAACACCGATTTTTTTGACATAAATGATTGTGAAAAATACCGTACTGTTTTTGACAACAGACCTGTAGGCAAAGGTAATTATTTCAGTGCCGAAACGCTTAAAGAAAGCGGACTTGCAGAGGCTATAACAAGGCTGAAAAACTACATTAAAATAGATGAAAAACCATTAATCAGATGCGCTTTGACGGAAATTCTTTATACAATTAACAACTTGCCTGAAAAAGAAGAGTCAGACAGCGGCATCGTTAGCGACATTGTTTTATATATAAACAACAACATAACACAAAATCTTTCTCTTGAAACTATTGCCGACCAATTTTATATAAGTAAATATTATTTATGCAGACAATTCAAAAAAAGAATGGGTATAAGCGTAGGCAAATATATAACCCACAAGAGAATTCTTGCCGTGAAAGAACTGTACGCATCGGGAAAAAACCTGATGGATGCCTGTCTTGCTACGGGTTTTGGCGATTATTCCAGCTTTTATGTTGCTTACAAAAAGCTATACGGCACCTCTCCCAAAAATATACTAAAATAAAGCAGCATGTCACATTTCAATTGAGCCTCACCTATTTTCGATTTCAAAGTAAATTTTCATAAATTAGCAAATGTTTCACGTGAAACATGCATATTTTTCCGCAATTATGTAAATAATATTGTGCGGAGGAATTAACAATGAAATACAGAGCAACAAGGAAAATAGAAGCAAAACAAGTCAAAGCCCTGATGATATCAGGTCAAATTGAAGGACATACCATTTTGCCGGAAGGTGTTAAAGCAACAAAATATGAAGAAATAATACCCAAAATTCTCGCATTGGAAGAAGATTCCGCCGTGGGAGGTGTTTTAATTCTACTGAACACAGTCGGAGGTGATGTAGAAGCAGGGCTCGCTATCGCAGAAGCAATATCAGGGATTTCAAAGCCAACCGTGTCACTGATTTTAGGCGGCGGACACAGTATAGGTGTACCATTAGCCGTGTCAGCAGATTATTCTTTTATAACTCATACTGCATCTATGATAATCCACCCGGTAAGAATGAACGGCGTGGTTCTGGGTGTACATCAAGCCTTTGATTACCTCACTAAAATGCAAGACAGAATTAATTCATTTATTATAGCGCATTCAGATATACAAGCAGAAGAATTAAGAAGGCTTTTACTTAACACAACAGAAATGTCCTGTGATATAGGCAGTATATTATATGGAAAAGAAGCGGTAGAAGCAGGAATTATTGACAGCGTAGGTTCAATCTCGGATGCGTTAAAGAAGCTTAAAAGCTTAATAAATAAGGAGATGTAAAAACTTTTTTCATCTCCTTATTTATTACCCAATGCGACATATTTTTTCCGCATTCTAATATAGACTATATAATTAGGAGGGAAACGATATGGAATTATTAAATTTAAAGCTTGACAGACTGATATTACTAAAAACATCCGAAAAAACCGACAGAGGCGAAATTGTCGCATTAGCAAGAAGTATTGCAAAACACGGCGTTCTTGTTCCAATCACTGTAAAACAAATACTTTATACCGACAGATACGAAATCATTTCCGGAACAAAACGCTTTTACGCCTGCAGATTGGCGCGCTTAAAAACCGTACCCGCCTTTGTGGTTGATGCGCAATCTGCTTTAACAAGACTCATAATTAAAAAGAACGAAAAACAAGACTGTTTTGAAGAAGCAGAAGCTATGCGAAGTGTAATTTTGAACGAAAACTTGAGCATCGAAGAAGCTTCAGACTTAACAGGGTATACCGAAAAGCAAATACTGTCATTACTACGGCTTACAAAATTAGGGGAATTTGAAAAAGAGCTCGTTAGAAGAAACAATGTAAACAAAGAAATAGCATCAGAAATAGCCACATTTGATGACATATGTAAAAGAACCGAGCTTCTCAGCGAAGCAATCCGTTCACGCCTGAAACCGGCGGAAGTGGCTACAATGTGCGAAAGAGAGCGGCAGGGGAGGCGTCGGTTATACCAAAAAGCTAACAAAACACCAAAATTTCGTGATATACGCCTGTTTGATAACACAATATCAAGAGCAATCACTCTATTAAAGGAAGCCGGCGTAAAAGCAAGTGTTATGACCGAACAAGCCAACGGCGGAACAGAATACAAAATAAGAATAGAACATTGAAGCAGACCATATCAGTCAACATTAATTTTACAATGTTTCACGTGAAACATTGTAAATAATACATTATTTATGCTCTTTTCCATTGACAATCGAAGGAAAACTTGGTACAATATAATATAATACTAAATCAACACAAAGGACAAATAAATGAATATAATAGCTTTCGCTAATCAAAAAGGCGGAGTGGGAAAAACCACTTCGGCAGTAAATATAGCGGCTGACTTAGGTGTCCTCGGCAAGAAAACCTTACTTGTAGACTGCGACCCGCAGGGCAATGCCTCATCAGCAGTAGGAGCAAAAAGCTCGGAATTTACCCTGTATGATGTTATGCTTTCAGGAACTTCTGCAAAAGAAGCAATTCAGACTACGAAATTCAAAAATTTAGATGTACTGCCGTCGGATATGAACCTTGCGGCTGCCGATATAGCCCTTGCCGAAGAAAACAAGAGGGAAAATAAGCTCAAAGATGCTCTTGACCCTATAAAAGGTGACTATGACTACATAATTCTTGACTGCCCGCCCTCACTCAGCCTTATTACGCTCAATGCGCTTACCGCATCCGATTATGTAACTGTCCCCATGCAATGCGAATATTTTGCGCTTGAGGGGCTTTCACAGCTTATCTTTACAATTAAACAGGTACGCCGCCTGTATAACCCAGAGCTCGACTTGTTGGGAGTAATTCTGACAATGTACGACGGCAGACTTAACCTTACTGTACAGGTAATGGAAGAAGTAAAAAAACATTTCCCCGGTAAGGTGTTTAAAAACTCCATTCCGAGAAACGTGCGGCTTTCAGAAGCACCAAGCCACTCAAAACCCATTTATTATTACGATAAATTCTCCAGAGGCGCTCTCAACTACATGGAAGTTGCAAAGGAATTTATCGCCAGAACCGAAAATTAAATTATTATAGGAACAGAGGTAAAATGGAAAAAAAAGGATTAGGAAAAGGACTTGATGTTCTTTTTCTTGAAACAGATTCAAGCTCAGAGGTCAGAGAGCTTGACATAAATAAAATAACACCCGATCCTGACCAACACAGAAAGACCTTTCACGATGATACAATAAGTGAGCTTGCAGAATCTATAAAGGTACATGGTATAATTCAGCCGCTTATTGTACGAAAATCAGGAACCCGGTACAAAATTGTCGCTGGTGAGCGTCGCTACAGAGCTTCTCTGCTTGCAGGACTTGAAAAGCTTCCTGTTATTATACGAGATGATATTTCGGACAGAGACGCAGCTGAAATTGCACTTATAGAGAACTTACAGCGAGAAGACCTTAATCCTGTAGACGAAGCAATGGGCTATGAAAAGCTCATTTCAGATTTTGGAATAACACAGGAAGAAGCAGCCGACAGGGTAGGTAAGTCAAGAAGTGCCGTTACTAACTCTCTCAGACTCTTAAAGCTTCCTAAAGCAGCGCTTGAAGCCCTTCGTGACGGCTCAATATCAGCAGGCCATGCAAGAGCTCTTATTCCGCTTAAAAACGAGGAAGATATACTTGAAATGGTGTCCCGTATCATTTCTGAAGGCTTATCTGTAAGAGATACCGAAAATGAAGTACGCTGGACCGTAAATACACAGCCCGAAATACGTGAAGAGCTTACACCTCCCCAGCCAAAGCCTTTCTCTATAACAGATGAATACATCGCTTCTGTTGAAAAGCTTGCTACCGAACGTATTATGAGACGAGTAAAAATCAAGCAGACTCCCGGCAAATCCTCCGGTAAGCTCACTTTAAACTATTCTTCGTCAGCCGACTTGGAGGAGCTGCTTACAATCCTTTGCGGAGAAGATTTTCTTGACCATTTGGACAAATAATTCATATATAAACATTATTTGAAAAAGAGATGATTTGTATTGGAACGAAACGGACGATTGTATAGTAATGCAGACCGTATCACATCAGACCAAATTGTCTGGTGTTCGCATATGCATCGTACAACCGACAGGGCTTTTCACAAGTTTGTAAACGAGGGACCGAAATTTGCAGCCTTTGCAAACTATTACCCTTTGGCTCTCTTATATCCCTTAAAAGATATGAGGGAAAACACCTTCAAATGCCGCCAAACAGGATGTACGATAAACAACAAATACTCAGACAAAGAAATTGAAAAACGAAAAAGCGGATGATTTGCCCTTAAAGAAGGCAATTACATATTCACCGATATTTCACACATGTCACCTTAAAATAAAATTATACGCGCAACCATTTATGCTTATATAAACGAAAGGACATATAAAAATGCTTGACATCAAACTTATTAAAGAAAACCCCGAACATTTCAAGGCTCGCCTTGCAACAAGAGGAAAGGACTTCTCTGCAGAAATAGACAAGTTACTCCAGCTTGATGCTGACCGCCGTGCTCTCATTTCCGACACTGAAGCAAGACGTGCTAAGCAAAATCAGATTTCCAAAGAAATCCCCAAACTTAAAAAAGAAGGACAGGATACCACTGCAATATTTGCAGAAATGAAGGAGCTCTCAGATTCCGTAAAGGCTGACACAGATAAAATTGCAGCCATTGACACAGAAATAGAAGATATTCTTCTCTCTATCCCCAACACACCCTCGGAAACGGTTCCCGTAGGTGCAGATGATTCCGAAAATGTTGAAGTAAGACGTGTAGGTACTCCCAAGGAATTTGGTTTTGAGCCTCTTGCTCACTGGGATATAGGTAAAAATCTCGATATTCTCGACCCTGATACCGCCGCAAAGGTAACAGGTACACGCTTCCATTTCTACAAGGGTCTGGGTGCAAGACTCGAAAGAGCTGTTATCAACTACTATCTCGATACACACACTTCAAACGGCTACACAGAGGTATTTCCTCCCTACATGGTTAACAGAGATTCCATGAGAGGTACAGGTCAGCTTCCCAAGTTCGAGGAGGATGCATTCAAGGTTGCAAACAACGGATATTTCCTCATACCAACAGCTGAGGTTCCCGTTACAAATATGCACCGTAACGAAATACTTGACGGTGACAGACTCACTATTAAATACTGTGCATATTCTGCTTGCTTCAGAGCAGAAGCGGGAAGTGCGGGACGTGACCAGAGAGGTCTTATACGCCAGCACCAGTTTAACAAGGTTGAGCTTGTTAAATTTGCAAAGCCCGAAGAATCCTATGCAGAGCTTGAAACTCTTACAAATGATGCCTGCAAGGCTCTTGAAGGACTTGGACTTCCTTACAGAGTAGTAGCCCTTTCAACAGGAGACATGGGCTTCTCCTCCGCAAAGACATATGATGTTGAAGTTTGGATGCCCTCTTATAACCGCTATGTTGAGATTTCCTCTTGCTCAAACTTTGAAGATTATCAGGCACGCCGTGCAAATATCAAGTTCAAGGAAACAGGCGATTCAAAGGCTCGCTTTGTTCATACCCTCAACGGTTCTGGTCTTGCTATAGGAAGAACAGTTGCCGCAATACTTGAAAACTATCAGAACGAGGACGGCACCGTTACTATCCCCGAGGCTCTCGTTCCTTATATGAGAACCGAAAAGATTGAAAAATAACAGGGAGTTTTATGGATTTTCTTATTGAAAATATTGATGGTATCGTTGTTGTAATTTATTGTTTTATAATCGGTATTGTCATTGCATTTGCAATTTCTCTTGTCACCAAGAGCATCTACGGAAGACTTGTAGATGCTCTGGTGCGCAATTTGGCAAACAGTCCGGATAATGCAAAAACTCTTGATGAAATTGGCATTAAAAAGAATTTTCTGCTTGACTCGGCATTATCACAAAAGACACTTTTGTCCTCGCTTATAAAAAGCGACGATGGTATTCGGTTTTATATATTACCGGAAAAACAAAAAAAGGCACAAAGCCTTTTCGGAACGGAAAAGCTTTCGCTTTGGTCAATTGTCATTGCTGTACTGCTTTTTGCCGTAATTTTTATACTGTTTCATTATGCTGTTCCTAAATTTTTAAATTAGTCAGGAGGTAATGACTTGGCAGAAAAAAAGAAACTTCATCCGTTGGCAGTAATATTCATTTTTGCGCTGGTTTTGCTCACAATAACCTTTGTAGTGCTTTATGCATTTATCGGAATGCGTTACATAAATGACAAAACTCACGAATTGAAATTTGTGGGAAGGGTAGAAAACGGTGTCGCTGTATCCGGCAAGCTTTATTATTACGACGGCAGAGTGGCAACTCTGAATGCAGAAGAAAAAACCGTAGAAGAAAACGGCGGAGATAAATACATAGGTGCGCTGTCCGGTTATCTTCCTCATGGTAAGGGAACTCTTACAAAGGGCGACGGAACCATCTTTGAAGGTGATTTTTATGAGGGATACTGCACAGGAAATGCTACTGTTACCTATATAAACGGAGATGTATATATAGGAGAGGTTGACCACGAAACGAGAGATGGTTACGGTAAATATATTAAAAAAGACGGAACCGTGTATGAAGGGGAATTCCGCAATTCCGATAAAAACGGTTTCGGTATAACAAAATTTTACGACGGCTCTGTGTATATCGGTGAGTATGTAAATTCTGTTAAAGACGGAAAAGGAGCATATCTTTTCTCTGATGGTGACATTTATATAGGAGATTTTGTATCCGACAAAAGAACAGGAAAGGGTATTTATATCTGGTCTAAAAGCGAAGAGTATTCAAGCGAATTTGAAACACTTTTCGACGTAACGGCAGACGACAGCTTCAAATCAAGCTTTCTTGCATATTTTGAAGGTGATTTCAGCCGTCATTTTATGGATACAGATGAAATATCCTCCGCAACAACCGAAAACAGTTTCTTTACCGCATTTGAAGCTATTCTTTCAAGAAACCAGCTTGAGTGCTACGTAGGTGAATTTGTTGAAAATGAGCTTTCGGGAATGGGAAAATATCAATGGCTCTCAGGCAGAGTTTATGAGGGTAAATTCGAAAACGGAAGCATAGTTGAAGAGAGTGAAGCTTCAGACGAGCAAGAATAGTTTGATAAATCTCTTCTATCATCATTTTATTTGTATACAAACAAAGCTAAACATCAAGGCTGATTTTAAGGAATTTCTATGATACAAGAGAAAAGATTTCAAAAAAATGATAACGGCTTTATATGTGCGGTATGCGGTAAGGATGTATCTCCTCTGGGATACACCTCGCGTAATCACTGTCCGTACTGTCTGTCATCTCTCCATGTTGACATAATGCCCGGAGACAGAGCAAATGAATGCCGCGGTATTCTGAAACCAATACAAACTCTTCCTGATGCAAAAAAAGGCTTTATTATTGTATTTCAATGCGAAAAATGCGGACAAACTGTACGCAACAAATGTGCAAATGATGATGATATGAAGTTAATAATCAAATTAACAAATCCTTTTTAGCATGTGTATCCAAGGTTTTTTTGAGAAATTTCCTATAAGATAAAAAATTATTGGCTGTAAAAACTTTTAGTTTTTTACAGCCAAATTTTTTTCTGCTTAAATTACATTGTAATTGCTTTTATTTCTTTTTCTGCGTTAAATAATTCCAGAACCTTTACTGCATCAAGCTCTGCATCTCCTGCTACAGACATGACAATAGTAAAGTAATTATCGTCTCCGAGAGTTATCTTATTATCCCTCACAACAATATTGTTATTTGCAAGAACGTCTTTAAATTTTTCCAGCGCATCGGGTGTATTTTCAAGTCTTATTACTACATCAAATGAATTGTCATTTGCAAGAATCTTGTCAAATCCGATAAGGAATGTGTGGAAAAGAATCTGTATAACTATAATTATAACCGTTGCCACAACACCTGTTATGTAAAGCCCGCAGCCTATAGCCAAGCCTACTGCTGCTGTAGACCAAATACCTGCAGCTGTGGTAAGACCCTTTATATTGGTGCCCTTGACGAAAATCATACCTGCACCCAGGAAGGAAATACCTGTAACTACATTTGACGCAATTCTTGATGCATCGGCTCTGAAGCCCTCAAATTCCAGCATATCAAGAAATCCGTATTTCGATACTACCATGAAAAGCGATGCACCAAGCGCCACTATTACGTGAGTTCTAAAGCCTGCATCCTTTTGACGCAGTGTTCTCTCGATTCCTATTGCACCGCCGCAAATACATGAAAGCAATATTCTTATGAGGTACATCCATTCTGATGACGTATCTCTCATTATTTCCATAAATCCATAAAAAAATTCTGCCAATGCCTTTTCCACTTTTCTTTCTCCTTATAGTGTGATGCTATATATTGTATCACAACTCTTTTAAAAAAACAAGTGTTAAATCTATGTAAAATTAATTTTTTATTAATAGCAAATTTGTGTTATTTTTTTGGTAATTTATTTGAAATCAACTTAAGCCGAAAGGAGTCAAACCCTTGTTGGTTTCAAAGGTATAATTTTCTCGAAGAAACAACCGAACTGTTTTACAATGCAGCTGTTTATTCAGTGGGTAGATAGGCGAGCATTGTCAGCGGCTGATAGCCGCTTTTTTGTCTACATTATTGTGGGAAACTCTTGCATTTTATTATATTTTATGTTATAATGTAAATGTGAAAATATATTATATATGTAGAAAATTTCAGGAAAGGAAAAGAGATGGATTCATTAAATGAGATATGGGCATGTGTCTTATCCAATATTGCCGGCAGCGGTGAATTTTCAGAACCCACTTACAATTTATGGTTTCGAGATCTTGAGCTTGTAAAGCTGACTAATACATTTGCTGTGGTAGATACCAAAACACAATTAAAAAAAGACATCATTTCATCAAGATATATTGACACGTTGGAAAAGTATCTATCCGATGTCATAGGATTTGAAGTTCCCATTAACCTCGAAGTCTATGAACAAACCACTTATGGTAAAGTAAAAATACTTGATGAGCCAAAAAGACCTGCTTTTATTATAGATGACCTTCCCGAAGATCATGAAGGAATAAAAGGAGATGTTGATGAAGACGGTCTTACACATGTTGCATATAATCCTGCATATACCTTTGATAATTTCATAGTCGGAAATACAAATAAATTTGCTCATGCTGCATGTAAAGCAATTGCCGCAGATGCTGAACATTCATACAATCCACTGTTTATTTACGGCGGTTCAGGACTGGGAAAGACACATTTGCTTTACGCTATAACAAATGAAATAATGCTGCGCCGCAAAAATACAAATGCTGTATACGTGCGCGGAGAAGATTTTGCCAATGAAATGATTAATTCTCTGTCAAAAAAAGTACCTATGCAGTACTTCAGAGATAAATACAGAAAGGCTGATGTTCTTCTTGTTGACGATGTTCAGTTTATAGCGGGAAAGCCTTCTACTCAAGAGGAGTTTTTCCACACCTTCAATACACTTTATGAGGATAAAAAGCAGATAATTCTTGCTTGTGACCGACCTGTAAAAGAAATTCCGTCATTGGAGGAAAGACTTAAAACAAGATTTGAATGGGGCTTGACTGTAGATGTTCAGCCTCCGGACTATGAATTAAGATTTGCAATTTTAAAAAGCAAAGCAATAAAGTTCGGGCTTGACCTTTCAGACAATATACTTATGTTCCTTGCTGATAACATTAAAGGAAATATAAGACATCTTGAAGGAGCAATAAAAAGACTCCACGCAACATCATTGCTTATTGATACAGACCTTACATTTGACAAGGTAAAAGAATGCTTACAAGATATGTTCTCGGATTCTGTTCCTTCAGGTATTACAATCGATGAAATTTTTGAAATCGTATCAAAAAAGTATTCGGTTGCTGTTGAAGATATTAAGGGTAAGAAGAGAACAAAAGAGCTTTCCAATGCCAGACATATTACAATATACATACTTCGTACCATTACAAATCTTTCTCTTTCCGATATTGGAGGATATTTTAATATGCATCATACATCGGTGCTGTCAGCTTATTCAAAGGTCAGTGAAGATATAAAAATAGATCCGACCTTAGAGCACAACATCAATGAAATGATACGAACTATAACAGGTCAGTAAAATACTGTTAATATCTCTGTGGATTTATATGTGAGAAAATATGTTTTTCCCACAAAAGTTTTTACCGTAAAAAAATAAATCAGAAAATGTCGGGTTTTGTCATTATTTGTCAATTAAACATATCCACAGCTTTTCCACAGTAAAAAAATCTCAAAATTAATTATTTTAAGTATATTCAGCGACTTTTCCACAGATTTCACAGCCCCTACTACTAATATTATATATAATAATATATTATATAGCCCAACCTGTCCTTGACAAGATTGGTCAAAGATAAAAGCTGTGAGTGGAAAATTGATATCGTTATTAACTGTAAATTAAATTCTTAATTTATAATTTTAAACTGTTACATATCAAAGGAGTTATTATGAAAATAAAAGCTGAAAAGAAAGTATTGCTTGAAGCGGTTATACCTACACTTTGTGCGCTTTCAACAAAAGCACTTATTCCTGCACTTGAATGTATCTATATTAAAGCAGAAAGCGGAAAACTGATCGTAACCGGATATGACCTTGCAAAAGGTGTAAGAACCGAGACAGAAATGAATGTTGAAGAAGAAGGTGCTTTACTTCTTAACGCACAGAAGCTCAGCTCTATTTTAAGAACATTGCCTGACGGAATAGTGGATATAACTGTAGATAAAGACCAAAAGGTTACAATTGTTTCAGGTAAAATTAAATTTGAAATATTGGGACTTCCTACAGACGGATATCCTTCAATTCCCGAGCTTGTGGGTGACAGAAGCTTTTCTATTCCAAAAGGAATACTCAAGAGACTTTGTCAGCAGCTGTTGTTTTCTGTTTCTGTAGATGAAAAAAGACCTGTTCTTACAGGTATAAATTTTGAAATCAACGGAGATAAAATAACTCTTGTTTCATGCGACGGTTTCAGACTTTCAATAAGAAATGAAACCGTAAAATCCGATGAGCTTATGAAATTTATTGTTCCGGGAAGAACGCTTTCAGAGCTTATGAAGCTTCTTGATGACAGTGATGACATTATTTCTGTTGAATTGACAAATAAACACATAATCATGCATTTCGATAATCTTTATTTCTTCTCAAGACTTATTGAAGGTGAATATATTGATTATCTTAAGCCTATTCCTAAGGATACAACAGTTGAAGCAAGAGTAAAAATCGATGATATGATTGCAAGCTGTGAAAGAGCAAGTCTTGTAATTGATGAGAGAGTAAAGAGTCCCGTTAAAATAACTGTTGCTCCCGGAAGTCTGTTGTTTTCGTGTGACAGTGTAAACGGCAAGGTAAGAGATGAAATTCCTGCAAGTACAAATGGTACAGACCTTGATATAGGATTTAATAATAAATATCTTCTTGATGCTCTGAGAGCTGCTGCTCTCAGCGGTGATGATGAGGTTGTTCTCAGAATGAAAACACCTCTTGTGGGAATGAGCATACAGCCTATTGACCATGATTCATATTTTTATCTTGTACTCCCTGTGAGACTTAACGATGAGAATAATTGAACTTAAAGCGGAAAATTTCAGAAACATAGAAAATGAAAAAATAGAGTTTTCAAAAGATACAAACCTTATATTCGGAAATAACGCCGAAGGAAAAACAAATATAATCGAAGCGATATATTATTTTGCAAATTCAAAAAGCTTTCGTACGTCAAGTGACCGTGACCTTATAAGATTTGGAACAGAAAAAGCAGTACTTATTGCTGTTTTTGAAGATGAAGGAAGAAATTGCAAATATGAAGTTGTAATATCGAAAAATAATAAAAGAGAATTTTATTACAACAAAGTGAAAATTACCAAAATGAGTGAGTTTTTCGGTAATTTCAGAGCAGTTCTTTTTGTACCGGAGCATCTTAAAATAGTAAAAAACGGACCGAGTGAAAGACGTGCATTGATTGATGCCTCTCTTTGTCAGCTGAAAAAATCATATATTTCGGATTTATACAGATATTCGAAGCTGGCATCCGAAAAGAATGCTGTTCTTCGTGATTACAAAGGCACAGAGGCAGAAAATACAATGCTTGATATCTATGATGAAAATCTTATAAAAAGCTCTGCAAAAATCACATCAACAAGAATGGAATACACAAAAGAGCTTTTTGAAAGGGCAAAAAAGCATCTTTTTGATATGTCGGGAGATGATTTGACATTTGAATATAAAATGTCAGGCTTGTCAAGTGACAAAGAAGCTATGGATTTTTATTTATCTGTTATTCCTTTATCAAGAAAAAGAGACATTATGTATCATGCAATGACAACCGGCGCAGGCAGAGATGATATTGAAATATCGGTAAACGGAAAAAATCTCAGGCAGTATGGTTCACAGGGTCAACAAAGATCTGCTGTTATTGCTATGAAGCTTGCAGAAGGAGAAATTGCAGAAGAAAAAACAGGAAGTGCTCCAATTTATCTTTTTGATGATATACTTTCTGAGCTTGATGAACATCGTCGTGAATACATTCTTTCAAAGCTTGAAAACAAGCAGGTTATTGTTACCTCCTGTCTTGGTGATGAAAAGGATATATAC
The DNA here is from genome assembly GCA_964650465.1 of uncultured Oscillospiraceae bacterium. GTDB lineage: Bacteria > Bacillota > Clostridia > Oscillospirales > SIG627 > RGIG6353. The sequence continues at coordinate 27,724 of CAZYTA010000005.1, forward strand.
GGCGGAAAAAGAATATTTGTCGAAAAAGGAAGGTATGTATAATGTACAGCAGCTGTACATTTACAAAAAACTGGTAATGTCGATATTTTTACACGTAGGTAATAATAAAAGCTTTAGGTCAGCAAATATAGTAGGCATATTTGATATGGATACTTCTACAGTATCGAAGGTAACAAGAGATTTTCTTGCAAAAGCACAAAAACACGGTGAAGTAATAAATGTAACCAATGAAATACCAAAGTCATATATATTGACCTGTAAAAAGAAAGAAAGGAAGCAAAAGGTCATAGTTTCACAGCTTGCTGTGCAAACACTGAACGAAAGGCTGAAAAGGAAAATATAGTGGAAGAGAATAAGAATATCACAGAAGAATACGGCGCCGGACAAATACAGGTACTTGAAGGTCTTGAGGCTGTAAGAAAAAGACCGGGTATGTACATCGGTTCTACTTCACAAAGGGGATTGCATCATCTCATATATGAGATTGTCGACAACTCTATTGATGAAGCACTTGCGGGTCACTGTAATCATATTATAGTTACTCTTGAAAATGACGGAAGTGTAAAGGTAGAGGATAACGGAAGAGGTGTACCTACAGGTATAAACGAAAAAACAGGTACTCCGACTGTTGAAGTTGTATTCACTGTTCTTCATGCCGGAGGAAAATTCGGCGGAGGAGGATACCAGATTTCTGGCGGTCTTCATGGAGTGGGTGCATCAGTTGTTAACGCTCTTTCAGAGTGGGTTGAAATTGTCAACTGTTATAACGGCGAAGAGTATACAGAGCGCTTTGAGAGAGGAAATGTAGCAAGACCTCTTAAGAAGATTGAAGGAAAAACCGAAAAACACGGTCTTACAGTAAGATTTAAGCCCGACCCTGAAATATTTGAAACAGTAGAGTTTGACTATACTACAGTATTGAACAGACTCAGAGAACAAGCATTCTTAAATGCAGGACTGAGAATTGACCTGATAGATAACCGTTCAGAAGAAGACAAAATAGCAGGTTCTGAAGCAAAAGATACAGCCGATGCTATAATTAATGAGGCAAAGGGTGAGGATTACAACGAGTTTGAAGAAAATGTCCACTACAAAAAGGAAGAATCGGTAAAGGTAAACGAGTTTTGTTATGAGGGTGGTATTTCAAGCTTTGTTGAATTTCTTAATTCCAAGAAATCCAGTGAGGTTCTCCATTCAGAAGTAATATATCTTTGTGCAAAGAAGGATATTGTAACAGCTGAGGTTGCGCTGCAGTACAATGACGGATATGCAGAGCATCTTATGACCTTTGCCAACAATATCAACACCGTTGAAGGCGGTACCCACGAAACAGGCTTCAAGTCAGGTATTACAAAGGTATTTGTTGAATACGGAAAAAAATACGGCTATTTGAAGGACGGAGACAAGTCCTTTACAGGTGAAGATGTAAGAGAAGGTCTTACCGCAGTTATCAGTGTAAAGCTTCCCGAGGCTCAATTTGAAGGACAAACAAAAGGAAAGCTTGGTAATTCTGAAATAAGACCTATGGTGGACAAGCTTGTAACAGAAAAGCTTGGTGAATATTTTGAAGAGAATCCTGTTGTAGCTAAAGTGCTTATAGATAAAGCATTATCGGCAAGCCGTGCAAGAGAAGCGGCAAAAAAAGCAAGAGAAGCTACACGCCGTAAAACTGCGCTCAGCAGTACGGTCCTTCCCGGAAAGCTTGCAGACTGTCAGGATAAAACCGTATCAAATACAGAAGTCTTTCTGGTAGAGGGAGATTCAGCGGGAGGTACCGCTAAGGATGGAAGAGATTCCAAATTCCAGGCAATTCTTCCGCTCAGAGGTAAAATACTTAACGTTGAAAAATCAAGACTCGACAAGGTATATGCAAACACATCCATAATTCCGATTATACAGGCACTTGGAACCGGAATAGGTGATGAATTTGATATAGCAAAGCTTCGTTACGGTAAAATAATACTTATGGCGGATGCCGACGTAGACGGTTCGCATATCAAAACACTTCTTCTCACCTTCTTCTTCAGACATATGAGGCCTCTTATTGAACAGGGACATATTTTCTGTGCAATGCCTCCGCTTTTCAGAGTACACAAGGGAAAAGAACAAAAATATGCTTACACTGAAGAGGAAAGAGACAAGCTTCTCGAAGAAATGGGTGCAAATGCAAAGGCTGACAGATATAAGGGTCTTGGTGAAATGAATGCCGAACAGCTTTGGGAAACAACAATGTCTCCTGAGACAAGAACACTCCTTCAGGTATCTATAGAGGATGCATATGCGGCAGATGAAACCTTTGAGCTGCTTATGGGTGATAAGGTAGAGCCGAGACGTGAATTTATTGAGCAAAATGCAAAATATGTAACAAATCTCGACATTTAAGATATTTTTAGATTGTTAAAAGTAATGTGAACAACAAAGTTTTCCACAGGCTGTGGAAAACTTTGTGTAAAACTTTTGAGGGTAAAAATATATACAAAAACATATTTTTAAATTCAGACAGTTAAAAAAAGCCCTTTAATAGAGTATGTTTTGAGAAAAGGATTAAACTTTTAAAAAACAGTTAAGAAAATGAAAGTTTAATTCCCTAAAATTTTCCACAGAAAAACTAATAAAAAAGTTTTCCACAATAAGTATGTGTATTACTGTGGAAAAAATAAAATAAACGAGTATAGACTACTGTTTATAATCTGATTATTGAAAGGAATATCATTAAATGGATATCAATCTTGAAGGACAGTCAATACAGAATGTTGAAATAAACAAGGAAGTAAAGAAGTCCTATATAGAATATGCAATGTCTGTAATTGTGTCAAGAGCATTGCCAGATGTGCGTGACGGTATGAAGCCGGTTCACAGAAGAATTCTTTATTCAATGTATGAAGATAATCTTACACATGACAAGGATTACAGAAAGTCAGCTATGACCGTAGGTAATGTTCTCGGTCACTACCATCCTCATGGTGACTCTTCGGTTTACGATGCTATGGTAAGACTTGCCCAGCCGTTTTCCATGCGGTATACATTGGTAGACGGACAGGGTAACTTTGGTAACGTTGACGGAGACGGTGCTGCTGCTTATCGTTATACGGAAGCAAGAATGACAAAAATTGCTTCCGAAATGATGACCGATATAGAAAAAAATGTTGTTGATTTTATGCCTAACTTCGACAACAAGCTTCAGGAGCCTGTAGTTCTTCCCGCAGGTTTTCCAAACCTGTTGGTAAATGGCTCTGTGGGTATTGCTGTAGGTATGGCTACCTATATTCCTCCTCATAATCTTGGAGAGGTAATAGACGGTACAATATATGTTATGGAGAATCCCGACTGCGAAATATTGGATATAATGCAGTATATAAAGGGTCCTGATTTTCCCACAAATGCTATGATATACGGTACCTCCGGAATCAAGCAGGCGTATCTTACAGGTAAGGGTCATGTAATGGTGCGTGCTGTGTACCACATCGAAGAAAAAGCACAGCACAAGAGTATCGTATATACAGAAATTCCTTACCAGGTAAATAAGTCCAGACTTGTTGAGTCAATTGCAAATCTTGTAAATGAGAAGCGCATTGAAGGTATCTCCGATGTAAGAGACGAGTCCGGAAGAAACGGTATGCGAATAGTTGTTGAGCTTAAGCGTGAAGCTAATGAAATGGTTGTCGTAAACCAGTTGTTTAAGTTCACACAGCTTCAGGACACCTGTGCGATGAATATGCTTGCGCTTGTTGATAATGAGCCCAAGACTCTCAACCTTAAGCAGATACTTTCTTACTATATCAAGCACAGAGAAGAAGTTATTACAAGAAGAATTGAGTTTGACCTTGATAAAGCAAGGACAAAGGCACATATATTTGAAGGCTATAAGATAGCGATTGATAATATCGATGAAGTAATAAAGATAATCAGAGGAAGCCGTTCATCTCAGGATGCTAAAGACAATCTTGTTGCATCTCCCTTCGGTTTCACCGATGCACAGGCACAGGCAATTGTTAAAATGCCTCTTGGAAACCTTGCTTCATTGGAAGTAGATGCTATTCTTCAGGAATTGGACAGACTCCATGCTCTTATTGCGGATTATGAGGATATTCTTTCTCACGACTACAGAATCAGAGAGATCATGAAGGAGGAAATGCTCGAAATAAAGCGCAAGTTCTCTGATGACAGAAGAACAGCTATAGAAGAAGCAGAAGATGATATTGTCCTCGAGGACTTGATTGAAAGACAAAAGTGCGTTATTACTATCACTCATGACGGTTATATAAAGAGAATTGCCGCAGACGAATACTCTGCACAGAACAGAGGCGGTAAGGGCTTGTCTGCAATGAAGACTAAGGAGGAAGACTCTGTCAAGTCAATGTTCATTTCACACAGCCACAACTATCTGTTTATGTTCTCAAATCTCGGCAGACTCTATATTAAAAAATGCTATCAGATACCTGAAGCATCAAGAACAGCTAAGGGCAGTCATATAAATAACATACTTACACTGTCGGAAGGCGAAGAAATTACAACATTTATTTCAATTGCCAAGATAAATACAGATGAGACTCTGGTAATGGTAACAGAAAAGGGTCTTATAAAGAGAACACCTCTTAATTTGTTCAGACATATCAGAAAAGGCGGAATAAATGCAATCAGGCTTGATGAGGATGATAAGCTTCTTGCTGTAAAGAAAACTCAGGGTGACTCCGAAATAATAGTTGCAACCAGCGAAGGTCTTGCCGTTAAATTCTCAGAAGCAAAGGTAAGAGTAATGGGAAGAATGGCAAGAGGTGTAAGAGCGGTAAGACTTCCCGACGGCGCAAAGGTTGTTGGTTGTATCACTGCGACACCCGGTGAAACAGGAGAGTATGACAGTCTCATTCTCACCGTTACCGAAAACGGTATGGGTAAATGCTCCGATATAGGAAGCTTTAGACTTTCGGGAAGAGGCGGTAAGGGTGTAAGATGTCAGAAGATTACCGAAAAGACAGGTAATCTTGTGGGAATTACCGAAATAGCAAAAGAAGATGATATAATGCTCATTACAAACGAGGGCATACTTATCAGAGTTCCTGCAGAACAAATATCTGTAAGCGGACGTGCAGCTGCAGGTGTTATACTTATGAGACTTAATGAGGGTCAGTCGATAGTAGGTCTCCAGAGAGTAATGGCAGAGGCAGAGGAAACCGAGGAAGGAAATGAAGAACTCAATGACAGTGAAGAAATAGAAGACCTTCCCGAAACAGAAGAGCCGGATGAACCCGAAGAAGAATCGGAAGATGAATAATACCGTAGTATATCTTTCAAAAGGCGATAAAGAAATCTCCGCCCTCCTAAAAAGGAGGGCGGTTGAAGATTATTTTGGAAACGCTATTCTTGACATAACACCGAAGGGCAAGCCAATAGTTATTGAGCCAAAGGGGTTCGGAATCAGTGTTTCTCATTCAGGAAATGTAACAGCGGTGGTTATAGCTCCGTGTGAAATTGGAATTGATGTACAGGAACGGGTTGAGCGAAACAACACCAGACTTGAAACCTTTTTTCACGAGAGTGAAAGAAGGTTGGATTTTTATGACCTTTGGGTAAAAAAAGAAGCTCTGGGAAAGCTGACAGGAGACGGAATCTTCGTTCAAAAGGGAAAAAAGCTGGACAATAATTTGTTTTTTACGGATATTTCTTCAGAAATAAGCAGCTTTGCAGGAAAGGACTTTTCTGCTGCCATATGTTTTGAAAGAAAACTAACTGAAAGCATAAACTTTATAAAATTGGATTTGCAATAAAACATGAAAGCACATATTTTATTTTCAGGTTCCAAAGGGAACTGTACATATATTTCCGATGGCGAAACAGCTGTACTTGTTGATGCCGGAGGAAATTATAAAAAAATACGTGAGTCACTTGAAGCAATTGGTGACAGCCTTGATAACATTCACGGTATTTTTGTTACTCATGAGCATTGTGACCATATAAATGCGCTATACAATATAACAAAAAAATACAATCTTCGCATATATACAACAGAAGAGACGGCAAGAGCTTTTTGTACACCCAACAATAAAAGGGATATGGAGACCTGCCGAAGAGTAGCCGGATGTGTTATGACGGTAAAGCCCGATAAGCTGTATGAGATAGGCACACTGTTTGTCAGCACTTTTTCTACTCCGCATGATACAGAGGGAAGTCTTGGTTTTGTGTTCCGTTCTTCCAAGGACAAAACCTGTCTTGGCTATGCAACAGATATCGGTTATGTTACAGAACAGATGAAATCGGTTTTTTTAGGTATTAAAAATATTATAATAGAATCAAACCATGATATTGAAATGCTTAAAAACGGACCTTATCCGGAATATCTGAAATCCAGAATACTTTCCGAAAGGGGACATCTGTCAAATGCTTCTTGTGCGGAATTTATTTCCTACCTTGCGGCAAACGGCAGCAGAAGCTTTACACTGGCACATTTATCGGAAGAAAACAATATGCCAAAGCTTGCACTGGACTCCGCACGTGATGCATTAAAAGACTATGAAGATGTAACTGTAAGAGTTGCATCAGCGTACAGTATTACCGAAGTTGAAATATTTTGAGGCACAGTATGATATCGATAACTATTATACATGTAGGTGATTTTAAAGAAAAATATCTTGATGACGCCTTTAAAGAGTATACAAAAAGAATAAGCGGATATGCAAAATTTGAAGATATATATATAAAGGAAGAGGCGCTTGGCGAATCTCCTTCTGATGTTCAGATAGAAAAAGCTTTGTCAAGCGAAGCAAAGCAAATACTATCAAAAACAGATATGAAATCAAAAAAAATAGCTCTTTGTGTTGAAGGAAAGCAATTGTCCTCTGAAGAACTTGCAGACTTGATGGACAAAAGTACCACCGAATACTCAAAGCTTACTTTTATCATAGGGTCATCTCACGGATTGTCTCAGGAGATAAAAAACATGGCTGATATGCGGCTGTCTTTTTCAAAAATGACATTTCCGCACCAGCTTATGAGAGTTATTCTTGCAGAACAAATTTATCGGGCAGAAACGATTATTGCGGGGAAAAAATATCACAAATAAAAAAGTGCGATTCATCGCACTTTTTTAATATATAGGAATTTTCTCGGAAACAACCTCGCCGTTTTGCTTTGTTGGGTTATTGTTAAGGCAGGGATAGGCGAGAATTGCCAGCGGCGGCTCGCCGCTTTTTAGTAATTGGCTATAAATTCTTTTCCGAAAGCAAGCAGTTCCTTTGCTGACATATAATTATAGAGTCCCAAGCCTGTGCTTTGCCTATAAAGAATTTTATTAATACCCTTTATAAAATACATTCCGCCTGCAACAGTCGCTTTCAGTTTCATATCTTTAAGACTTACAAGGACACATTCTCCGTTGTTTTCATATTCAGTAATAAAAAGAGTGTCGCTGTCGGCAAATGTAACTGTAGAGGAGTTGCTTAATTCAAAGCCAAGGTCAACAGAATTTCCCTCACTGTCATAAACTATTCCTGACGAGTCAAAGCTTATAGTTACATTTTTGTATTCAAAGGGCTGTAATGCGGTATTTTCAGTGTTACCGTTGAGATATTCGCCCTTGTTGATTAATACACCGTTTTCGATGACAGCATAGCTGTCATTTCCTATTATCTGCCATTTGTCTGAATAAACTATTCTCTTAATTTCAAAATCGGTTTGAATCTTTGTAAAAGTATGGTTGTCAAGATTGTACAATATTAAATAATTGCTTCTATTACCGTCTTTGTATTCATAGGTTCCCAGTGCAAGAATATTTTCGTTGCTTGCTATTGCAGTGGGAAATTTTTCTTCAATGGCAAGCTTCTCGTGAATATCATATGAAACATTAAACAGAAGGTCTACCGTATCGGAATTTTTTGCCGCTGTTGCAAGTCTGCCCTGAGCATAGGCAATAGCTTTTTGTTCTTCGTTAAATTTATAGGAGTCGGATAGTCTCAGAATATCTCCTTCGGGAAATAAAGGGCTGTTTGCTTTGTTGGAAAACAAATTTCCCGATGTAGTGAACAGCTTTTCGCACGCTAATATTACGGCTCCGTTCCCCGGATGGCAAGAAAGAATTTTGCTGTCAAGAGTTGTTTCAAATACTTTTTCACCTGTTATTCTGTCAAAAGCTGTCAGTGTGTCGCCGTTGGCAACTATAATGCTGTCATATTCCGCAATTTTTCCCTCGGTGTTGTACATTTCGTGAGTTAATTGAAAAATATTAAGATACCCGTCTTTTATTTCTATATCAGCCTTCCATTCTCCGTTTGTGACTTTGTTGTCAACAATAACATAATAAATTCCGTCATACTCACATCCGCACAAAGCATTTTCATATAACTTTGTCCACGGTGTTGGTGAAGAGGTGAGGTCTGATTCTTCAAAAAGAAACTCACCTTTTGGAGCAGTTTTTATAATTTCGGCTTTGATATAATCAATTAGATGTGTGCCAAGACTGTCAGAGACGGTAAGGTATTTACCGTCAGCGGATATTTTTATGTCTTCAATTTCTCCGTTAAATGTCATCGATTTTGTTAACAGCCTGTCAGCAAAATTATATGCTCCTGTTACATCGGCAATGATTCGCTGAGCGTCGGTATTTTCATGCGCTTTCAGAGCAGTTTCAAGAGAACGAAGCAGGTCGCCGCTTTCATAAACAGTCACTGCTTCGGCTGCAATTGCATCGGTGTCGGGTATTTCTTCTTTTTTTCTCTCCGCACAGGAGGTAAGCATTAAAATTAAAAAACATACTGTAATAAGTTTTTTCATTGGAAAATCCCTGTTATTTTTACTTTTGTACCCAATTCTTTTTCAAGAGTAATAATGTTTGACTTTTTCTGACCGATGTACTGTGACAAAAGCTTTTGCGGTACGGAAAAAGTTATAATTCCGTTTTCTGGTGAGGTGTTCTTTGCTGTGTTTCGAAGCTCGTCAAGACGGACTCTTGACAGTATCATTTCCCCGATGGCATCGTGGTATTCTCCGGCAAGTACCTCATCGGAATGTAATCCCTCGGTTGATTGAAGTCCTATTCGTATAACATCAACACCGTTTTTTTCAAAAACTTTGTAAACATTCGCTCCACGCTCAATTGTTTCTTCAATTGACAGAGGCTTGTATTCGCCGCTTTCCCACAGACAGGCAAGAGCTGTACCCTTAAATGTAACTGTGGGATATATCCTTGCAGAGCTTACAAAACGGCTTATTTCCTCAGCTGTGAATATCTCGTCCTCTGAAGTAGAGCCATACATTCCCGTCATCATTTGTCCGGTCAACTCAAATCCGCGTTGTGTTATCATTTCCATTGCCTGACGTGAAGTGTCTGCGGTATGGCCACGTCGGTTTAAAGAAAGAACCCTGTCGTTCATTGACTGTATGCCCAGTTCAATATTCTTAACATTGTATTTTTCAAGTATGTCGAGAATTTCGGTATTGATATAGTCGGGTCTTGTTGACAGCCTGACAGAGCTGACACTCCCTTTAGCAATATATTTGTTGGCTATTTCCAGTAGCTGTATCATTAGAGACCGTTCTATTCCGGTAAAGCTTCCGCCGAAAAATGCTATCTGAGGCACTCTTGACGAAAGTGTCTTGAGTGCCTCTTCAATTTCCTTTTCGACTGCTTCAAGTCTGAATTCGGCTTTGCCCGAAATGGTACGCTGGTTGCAGAAAACACAGTCATTGGGACAGCCTATATGCGGAACAAAAACGGGGATGTTTGCGTGGCGCTTCATGCTCGCTTCCACTTAGTGCCGCTGGGAGTATCTTCAAGAAGAATGCCCTTTGCCTTCAATTCTTCACGTATCTCGTCGGCTCTTGCATAATTTTTTGATTTTTTAGCTTGAAGTCTTTCTTCTATAAGTGCATCTATCCATGCGCTGTCCTCGTCATCTTCGGGTACAAGGAAGCCCATAAGTCCCACAAGCTCCTTATAAATAGCGTATATTGCTTCAAGGTCGGCTTTTGAGAGCTCTCCTGCAACAAGCGTGTTGATAGCTCTTATCATCTCGAATATAGCGGAAATACCGTCTGCAGTATTAAAATCATCATCCATTGCTTCGATGAATTTTTCTCTGTATTGACCGAGTGCGTTTATGTCGTCTGATTTTGTGAGCTCATCTCCTGTGGCGGATTTAAGAGCATATTTTATCGCATTCTCGCAATTGTACATTCTCTCAAGAGAAGCCTTTGACTGCTCAAGAATGTCTGCAGAGAAGTTGATGGGACTTCTGTACTGTGCCGAAACAAGGAAGAAACGTATAGCGGGGTAGCCGTATTTAGCTGCTGCATCTCTTACGGTAAAGAAGTTGCCGAGAGATTTTGACATCTTCTTGTTGTCAACGTTGATATATCCGTTGTGGATGAAGGTACGGCAGAAGGGAACACCGAAGGCTGCTTCCGACTGTGCCACTTCGTTTTCGTGGTGAGGAAAGGTAAGGTCCTGTCCTCCGCCGTGAAGGTCTATTGTCTTACCGAGGAATTTGTCTACCATTGCCGAGCATTCTATATGCCAGCCGGGTCTGCCTTTGCCCCAGGGAGAATCCCACCAAGGCTCTCCTTCCTTGTACGCCTTCCAGAGAGCAAAGTCAAGGGGATCCTTTTTAACATCGTTTACATCTATGCGTGCGCCGCTTTCAAGGTCATCAACATCGAAGCCGCCAAGCTTACCGTAGCCCTTGAACTTACGTGCAGAAAAATAAACGTCTCCGTTGTCGGCAGGATATGCATAGCCCTTGTCAACAAGAATTTTGATTATCTCTATAATCTCTGCCATATTATCTGTTGCTCTGGGGTGGAAGGTGGCAGGTGTTATTCCCAAGCCCTTTGCATCCGTGAAGTATTCGGCTATATACTTGTCCGCAACCTCCTTGACAGTTGTGCCTTCTTCGTTAGCACGCTTTATCATTTTGTCGTCTATGTCGGTGAAATTCTGAACAAATGTTACCTTGTTTCCTCTGTATTCAAGATAGCGTCTGAGAAGGTCAAATACCACAAAGCATCTTGCGTTACCTACGTGGAAGAAGTTATACACGGTAGGACCGCAGGCATACATCCTGACGGTATTGTCTTTGAATTCCATTTCTTCTTTTTTCTTTGTAAGCGAATTATAAAATCTCATATTTATTCTCCTTATTGTCAGTTATTATTTTCAAGCTCTTCTATTTTTGCCTTCAGTTTGTCAAGCTCGGCTTGCATACGGCAGAATTGCTGTGCTACAGGGTCGGGAATATGTACCTGGTCAAGGTCTGCAGGCTTTTCTCCTGCACATCTTACAACTCTTGCAGGTGCACCTACCGCTGTACAATCGGGCGGTATCTCGGTCAATACAACCGAGCCTGCAGCTATTTTCGCTCTGTCTCCCACCTTAAAGGGACCCAAAACCTTTGCGCCTGCACCTACAAGCACTCCGTCACCAAGTGTTGGGTGTCTTTTTCCTGTATCTTTACCAGTACCGCCAAGAGTTACGCCTTGGTAAAGGGTACATTCGTCGCCAATTTCCGCTGTTTCGCCTATAACTACTCCCGAGCCGTGGTCGATAAAAAGACCTCTGCCTATAGTAGCCCCAGGATGTATTTCAATGCCTGTAAAAAATCTGCCAAGCTGTGAAATAAGGCGGGCTATAAAAAACAGCTTATGTTTGTAAAAGAAATTACCGATTCTATAGTATATTAATGCGTGAAAACCCGAATACAGAAAAAATATTTCAAAAACATTTCTTGCTGCAGGGTCACGCTTCTTGATGGAACGAAGATCGTCTAATATTTTCATAGTAGTAAACCTTTCGGAAAAATTGAGAATTGAAAAATGAGAATTGAAAATTATGGTTGATTTCCTGTACGGAAATCTTCGATTAATTATATTCTTAGTAAGAATTGTTACTTTTGCTGCTCTTGATAATACACACAAGTATTCTTTTTAATTCTAAACAATCCTTTTTTATGGAGTTACTTTCATGCGCATTCAAATATTCTGTTTCAGAAAGAAGATTTAACCAATACTCTGTTTCAGCAGCTTCCTTTAATGCAATGTTCATTTTTGCAATAAAATCTGCCCTGCTTTGTCCCTGTAATGCTTCGGCTATATTTGCGCCTATGCTTGTTCCGCTTCTTAATAGCTGATTTGACATCACAAATTCTTTCTTTTCCTTTTGCAGATACCGATGCAGCAACACTATTCTTTTTGAAAAATTATAAGATTTAGTTTCAATTACATTCATTTTATCTGATTCAACTAAAGGGTTTCGATAGAAAACCTACCTTAATTTTCAATTTTCAATTCCTAATTAAAAAGGCAACAGCGCCTCTTACCAAAGAGGCGCTGTTTGCGCGGTTCCACTCTTATTTATAACTCAAAAGGCTCGGCTTTTATTGCGGACGCACCTTCACGGAATATTACTTGAATGCTCGCACCTACCGCATTTTCTCTGAAAGCTTTTCTTCCGTTACTCTTTCCGCACCGAAAAGTATTAAATTCAAGGTAATTGTATCACAAAAAAACCAAAAGGTCAAGATAAAAATATATCTTTGATTATCTTTACTGCCGTTTCCGGGTTTCTGTGCTTTGCTGAAACGGTAAGATTGGACTGCTTGAATATATTTTTCGCAGTTTTGGCAACCTCTTCTGCCGTTACTGCCGAATAAGCCTTCTTTCTGTCCTCTAATGTATTATATTCAAAACCCAGTATATGTGATTCCCATGCTTTATTCCAGTTAAGATTTTCGGAATCATCAAGAATAAACTCGCAATTATCTGTATATGGTACCTTTGACAGCGAAAGCTCTTCATCACTTACTCCCTCGGCAACCTCATTGAAAATTTTCCATACTGCACTGAGAGCAGGCGCAAAATCCGATGCTGATGTCTCAAAGGAAAGAGACAGAGACCCAAGGTTACGGTACTCGTCAAGATTTGCATCAAAGCTGTAGACATAACCGTTTTTTTCTGACAGCTCCAAGAAAATTTTCGAGGTATCTCCCTGAAAAAGTATATCATAGACGATGTCTCGGGCAGGCTTTTGTGTAGCTGTACAATCCACATCAAAGGCAAGCTTAACCTTGCAGTAATCTGCTCGCTTCACTGTTATGTCCGGCTGTCTGTTGAAAAATCTTTCGGGCTTCCGGGCAGTGTTATCTCTCCTGTTTCCTTGTGGCAGAGAAATTTTTGATAAACCTTTTGTTAAAAGGTTAAGCTGACCTTCATCAAAAGCGCCTGTCAGATAAAAAAACACATTTTCACGGCAAAGAAGCTGAACAGCAAACTCGGACAGTTTTTTTACGGTTACCTTTGATACTTTTCCCACGGTACCTGTTATTGTTTCAGCAAGCCCCGTACCCTCCCATACTGCTTTTTGGCTCATGGCATCGACAGAAGAGCGGTAGGTGTCCTCTCGTATTTCACGTTTTACACGCTCTTTTTCGGCATTCAGCTCATCTGCTGATATTTCAAAGGGGGACAGTGCCAGCAAAAGAATGTTTACTGCCTTTTCAAAATGCTTTGGAGAACCCTGTACTGATATTTGTACAAGCTCATTGTAGGTAGCACCCGATAGAGTCAGCCCGTGACGGTCAAGCTCTTTGTAAAGTGTACCGCCCATTATATGATTTATGTTTCTGAATATTGCGTGCTCGAAAAGGTGTGACATCCCTGCATTTTCAGCTCCGTCATAAAGAGGGCCTGCAGGAACATACAGTGACAAAGTAAAGCTGTGGACTGCAGTATAAAGGGAATACAAACGTATTCCCGATACAGTAGTTAATTTTTCTTGCATTATAAAACTCCAAATAAATTGAAAATCTCATAGGAATTTATTCAAAATCAGTTTCGCTGCATTTTTAACCTATTGGAAATTGTACGAAAACAACCTCGCTGTTTTACTTTGTTGGGTCTATATACTTCCAATATGCTTTGAGATAGTTTATTCCCGACCAGAGTGTAAGGACTGCGGTTGCAATCATTCCCACGTAGGAAAGATAATAGTAATCCCAGATAACATGCTCGATAAGAAATACAACTATCGATATTGATTGAGTCATTGTTTTGCACTTTCCAAGCCAGTTTGCGGGAACCACTATGCCCTCACCTGACACAACAAGGCGGATAGAAGTTATTGCGAGCTCACGGAAGATTACTATGATGGACACCCATACCATATACGGTCTGAGTGCTTCGTTCACTACAGTTATTGCAACAAGTGTACCTATTACCATAAATTTGTCTGCTACGGGGTCCATGAATTTTCCGAAATCTGTAATGAGATTGTATTTGCGTGCTATCTTTCCGTCGATGAAATCTGTTACGGCTGTAAGGATGAATAAAACGGTAGGAATAATTCCGTAAAGCAACTCGTTGTTACCCGTTAATGAGGGATAGAGAATAAACACCATTACAATGGGAACTAAAATCATTCTTAAAATAGTAAGCTTGTTGGGGAGGTTGATTTTACTCATAATTGAAATCCTTTCAAATTTGTATTTTCAAATTACTTTTGCCTTCCTATCAAATCGTAGTCGAGAGTACCTGTTATTTCTACTTCCACGAACTCGCCTTCCTGAAGTCTGCGTTTGGCACTGAAGTATACCTTGCCGTCGATTTCGGGTGCATCCGCTTCGCTTCTGCCATAATAAGTCTCTCCCACGGGGTCATAGCCTTCGCAAAGGACGGTTAAGGTCTTTCCTACGGTTTTTTCGTTGTTTTCCGCATGTATTCTGTATTGAGCCTCCATTATGCGGTCGCAACGCTTTTGCCTTTGCTTTTCAGAAACCTGAACCATGCTGTAAGCAGGTGTATTTTCTTCTCTTGAATAAGGGAAAGCGCCCAATCTTTCAAAGCGAGTTTCCTTAATATAGTCAAGAAGCTCAACAGCCTCTTCTGAGGTTTCTGTAGGGAAGCCCGTAATAACGGTAGTACGGATTGTAATATCGGGCATTGCCTCTCTCAGTCTTTTGATTGCACTTTTGATAATGTCCGAGCCGCCGTGTCTGTTCATTACAGAAAGCACTCTGTCATTTATGTGCTGGATAGGCATATCTATGTATTTTGCAACATTATCGAATTTTGCCATTACCGAAATAAGCTCGTCTGTTATCTTGTCGGGATAACAGTACAGAAGTCTTATCCATTTAAAATTAAGCCCTTCTTCTGTGCAAAGTCTTTCCAACAGGTCTGACAGCATATATCTGCCCGACAGGTCAAGTCCGTAGCGTGTTGTGTCCTGAGCTACCAGACAAAGCTCTCTTACACCCAAGTCAAAAAGGGTATGAGCTTCTGCAATTATATCTTCCATATCACGGCTTCTGAAGCGTCCTCTGATGTCGGGAATGGAGCAATACGCACAGCGGTTGTCACAGCCCTCGGCTATTTTAAGATATGCGGTATATTCGGGAGTGGTTACAACTCTGTCACCGCCAAAGGCAAGGTTTTCAGTAGGGGCGGTAGATATGAATTTTTCTCCCCGATATGCGGCTTCTACAGCCTCGCATATTTTGCCCTCGTCACCCGCTGACAGTATTGCATCTACCTCGGGCAGAGATTTTTCGATATCCTTTGCGTATCTTGTTGCAAGACAGCCTGTGACTACAATGCCCTTCAGGTCGTGATGCTCCTTGAGATACGCTACGTCCAGTATTGATTCTATTGCTTCCTCTTTTGCACTTTGTATGAATGCACAGGTATTTATCACCATTACATCGGCATAAATGTCCTCTTCCACCAGCTCGTAACCTTTTTCATTCAGAAGCCCCAGCATTACCTCGGTATCGCAGGTGTTTTTGGGACAGCCAAGAGAAAGGAAGCCTACCTTAATACTCATATGTTTTACCTTTCAATTTTCAATTGCTCTATTGCATCAACTATATCCTCTGACCTGTAGCCTCTTTGATACAGCTTTTTATATACAGTATCACGCTCACAGCCCTCAAGGTGTGCCTTTGCATAGTCTACAGCCATAGCTACATAATCTGGGGACAGCTTTTCGAGAGCTTCGTCAGTATGCTCCGAAGAAAAGCCTTTTTCATGCATTGCCGCCTTTATGCGAAGCTCGCCCCAAAATTTGTCAAGGCACTTTTCGGCATATCTTACTGCAAAGCCGCGGTCATCAATATAGCCTGCATTTTCAAGCTTGTCAAGAAGCTCGTCAACCCATTCCGCATCGGCTTGTCCGCCATAGACCTTTTCTTTTGTAAGACGTTTTTTCAGCTCGCGCTTCGTAATATCACCTGCCGCCAAACGCCTTATAGCTTTTTTCTTTATCTCACGTCTGACGGCAAGCGTTACAAGCAGGTCGGACTGCTCAATTTCGCAGCCTGCAGAAAGACAGGAAAAGCTTTTTTCAAAGTCTTTTACCCATATGGGAAACTCGCCTTCGTTTGTAACGATAACGACTTCTTTGTTTTTTTCAATGTTATAATGTCTTAAATATATCATTTTCGCCATTATTCGTCAAAGCTCTCTTCTCCGATATCCTCGTCATCATCATCAAGTCCGCTGATGCCGCCAAATGACAGCTTACCCTGAAGGTCATTTGCCTGTGCCAGTATTTTTGCCTTGATTTCATCACGGAGGTCGGGATTTTCCTTAAGATATATCTTTGAATTGTCCTTGCCCTGTCCAAGTCTCAATCCGCCGTAGCCGTACCAAGAGCCGCTCTTCTGAACTATGCCAAGTGTTTCTCCCAGGTCAAGAAGCTCGCCGTCAGAAGAAATGCCTTCGCCGTACATAATGTCAAACTCCGCTGACTTGAAGGGAGCGGCACACTTGTTCTTAACAACCTTACATTTTGTACGGTTACCGATTACATCGCTCTTATTCTTTATCTGCTGTCCGCGTCTTACGTCAATTCTTACCGATGCGTAGAACTTAAGTGCCTTACCGCCGGTTGTAACCTCGGGGTTACCATAGACAATACCTACTTTTTCACGGAGCTGATTTATAAAGATAAGTACACACTGGCTTCTTGCAATGGCACCTGACAGCTTTCTCAATGCCTGTGACATAAGTCTGGCGTGAGCGCCCACCATTGCCTGACCCATATCGCCCTCTATTTCTGCCTTAGGAACAAGAGCTGCTACCGAGTCAACAATTACTACATCAATTGCATCGGAACGGATAAGAGCCTCGGCAATTTCCAAAGCCTGTTCTCCGTTGTCGGGCTGTGCAACAAGCAAATCCTGAATATCGACTCCGATACACTGTGCATAGGCAGGGTCAAGTGCGTGCTCGGCATCTATAAATGCAGCTGAGCCGCCAAGCTTCTGAGCCTCTGCAGCTATGTGCAGTGCAAGTGTTGTTTTACCTGAGCTTTCGGGACCGTATATTTCTACTATTCTTCCCTTGGGGACACCGCCTATACCAAGTGCAAAGTCAAGAGACAATGAGCCTGTGGGGATAGCGCTTACCTGCATCTGTGTATTGTCGCCAAGTCTCATAATTGAGCCCTGACCGTATCTCTTTGTTATTTGCGCAATTGCTTTTTTCTTTGCGGCTTCCTTGCCTTCGCCTTTGTTTTCGGTTTCAGCCTCTTCCGCTGTCTTTTTCTTCTTTTTCTCGTCCATTTTTATCTCCTTTTTCGGTGACACTTTCAAATCAAACCGTAATTTTCAGTTTTTCATTAATATAATATCTCTTGCACCAAGCGATATTCAACAGCTTTTCTGTCAAATCCTGTCTGGTGAAGCAATAGTGATTTGCAGCTTCAAAGCCCAGTCTGGATTCTCGGCTTTGCAGCTTTACAGTCTCTACGACATTCTTTTCTTCGTTGTCAAGTACTTCAAGAAGATAATCGAAATCCTCTGCAGTAAAGCCTCTTTCAAAGCATTCGTTGCGGCGGCGGTTGAACTTTATAAGGTTGAGATTTGTCATAAAGTGGACATATGAGCCGAGCATCATATCATAAAGCTCTCTGAAGGCATCGTTTTTCTCTCCCTTATAGCCTTCCATTATGTCTAATGCTTCTCGCCAGCCGTCTGTAACTATTCGGAATTGCTGTTCAAATATGTCAACGGGATAATTTGCTCTCCAGTTATCTACGGCATCGTATGGGAAACAGGTCATGGTTGCGTTAAGTCCTGTCTTTTCAACGAAGAATGGACTCTTGGGGCCTGATGTCTGGGGTGCTGTATAAAGCACTGAAATGTGGAAGGGGAACTGGTTGAACGCCCTTGAGAATATCTCCTGAGCCTTGTATACAACGTCCGACATCCCGCCGGGGTACATTCTTTCAACGAAGTCTCTCACCTCGTTGCCGTCAAGCTCCTTCTTGAGAAGTATCTCGCTGGCAACTGCAATATTGGGTGAAGGTGAACCGCCCAGTGTCCACGATAGCATAACATGCTGTACTTTTTCTTTGTTAAGATTGGAGGCATGCTCAGCCACAAGTGCATATGCGGGTACGTAGGGCACGCCGGGAAGCTCCCAGGAGCAGTTGAACTGAACCTTTGCAGAGCATTGTATTCCGTTCTCCCTTGCCGCCGCCCATTGCTCCTTTGCAATATGGCTGGGACCGGGATTTGACATTGAGTAGTCGTGTATCTCGTTCTTGATACCGCCCTTTTCAAGAGGCATTCTCGTCTCGGAAACACATTGGAAAACGATATTCTTATCAAGACGCTTGATTATTTCGGCAATATATTTGTCGGGCCATGACCAGGACCATACAACGCCTCTGGCGTTGGGGTTGGCTCTCCTTGCGCCGCGCGACATTATATTATTGACCTCTGCAAGAACCTCGTAGCTCATACGGTTCTTACATCTGGGACAGTTACAGTTGTCCTCTTTTGAGTGAGAGTAGCAGTTGGTCTGGTTTTCACTTGCAGTAATGGTGATGAAGCCTGCAAGTCCCTCGGCTCTCTTGAACAGCTCGTACATTGCTTCGTCAAGATACTTCTGCACCTCGGGGGTAGAGGTACATACCGAGTACATATCCTTTTGGTTGGGTCTCTGATGTCCCTTTATCTGAGGGAACTTCTCAAATACTCTGCTCGGCATCATTCTGGGCTCATTTATGTAAAGATATATACCGATGCCGTATTTTTTGGCTTTCTTTACTATCTTTGCAAGGTTGGCAATTCTCTTTTCCCAGCCCTCCGAAAGCTCGGGAGCAAACGGGTAGGGAACAAGCTGATAGAGTACGCCCTGCATCCAGATACCGTTGATGCCGTACTGTGCATACTCCTCCAGAAGCTTATCGGGGAAGGGATCGCAATCGTCCTCCATAAGAGGATCTCCGAAAAGTGCAAAGTAGGAATATATTATTCTCAGGTCGCCGTTGATGTCGCTGACGTACTTGGGCTCACCTTCAACGGGAGTGTAGTAATTCTTTACAAAGCGGAAGGCATCGTCGGGATACTCGCTGACAAGCTGATGATATTTGGAGTAGTTCTCCTTTATGAAGGCTACCTCCTTCTTCTCCTCGTCTGTAAGCTCGCGCCATACCGTCTTTGACATCTTGGGGAAAAAGCTTCCCATTTTTATGTAAAGGAAATCGTCTTCCTTTAATGTTGTATCAAGCTCTTCGTCGGTAACACCCAGCAAATCACGAAGCTGGTCGAACGGAAGCAGATGCCACATGTTTCTGATAAGCGTAATGTAGCCTCTCTTTTTCCACAGCGCCTCATCAGCCTTTATATTCGGGTCAAGTCCCATATCGGCGGCTGATTTTCTGATGTTTTCGGGCGTTGTCTCCAGCACCTTTGCAAGTGTTTCGGGGGTGACCTGTCCCCATGTACGCCAGATGACACCCAAAAATCGTGTAGGGAAATGGGGTAACTTCAATACGTCAATTTCTGTGCAGGATATAAGTGATGAAGGCATGGTAAAGCTCCTTTCGCTTCTTGGTTTATTATATTATAAATCATGAACTGTCCTATTTAAAGGACAGTAAAACATCTGTCGTTCCCGCAAAGGTCTTTGGTTATTTGTCCTCTGCCAAACATATCAAGCAGGTCAGCGCCCTGCGAGCATCCTATTTCAAATATGAGTATTTTATCACGGAAATCAGGTGAATTTGCAGCAAATCTGTAGAAATCAAGTCCGTCAGTTCCGCCGTACAGTGCCAAAGACGGCTCCCGTTGTACATTGAGAGGAAGTCTTTTCATCTCTTCTGAAGTTATATATGGGGGATTCATAATTACCGCCGAGCAATCGGGAAGTCTGTCTGAAAACAAATCAAAGCGACGAAATTCACATCTGTCACCTACACCCAATGCCGCAATGTTCCTTTTTGCCACTCTTTCTGATATGGGTGAAATATCAAGCAGCGTTGCCGTAAGGTCGGGACGTGAGCGGAGTGTGGATATTCCAAGACAGCCGCTACCCGTACAAATATCAACAAAATGGGCACCCTCGGGAATGAGTTCAATAGCCTTTTCTGCAATTATTTCACTGTCACAACGGGGAATGAGCACTCCGCTTTCCACGTAATATTCCTCTTTAAAAAAGGCAACTTTTCCTAAAATATAGCCAAGCGGTTCACCGAAAACGGCTCTTTCAAAGTCCTCTGCAAGCTGAGGACAGTGTATTTCTTTCCCCAATATAAGAGCATCTGCGGGATATCCGTGCTTTTCGAGCAACAGGCCCACTGTTTCTCTGAAGGAAAGATTTTCAACGGCAAAGTCCGAAGACTGCCACAAACGTTTTAATTCTCTGAGCATACAGGCTCTTCGGGCTTGCCTTCGATTCCGTCATAAACGGTTTCGGGCGGATATTCTTCGGGAAGTGACGCCTTTAGTGCCACTATTGCTACTTCTATTTCCTTTTCATCGGGTTCTCTTGTTGTTATTCTCTGGAACCAAAGTCCGGGGGCGGTAAGAATACGCAGGACAATATTGTCGTGCGTGCCTGAGAAGATTGTTATTTCATATCCAATGCCCACAACAAGGGGGAGTATAAGGAGCTTTGTCAAAAACCTGAGGAAAAGATTATCCCAAAGAGAAGCAGGAAGTGCGGCAGATACGATAATGCCCAAAAGGAGCATAACAAACATCATACTGGTACCGCATCGGGGATGGAAGCGTGACTGTTTTTTTATGTTTTCCACTGTGAGGGGAAGGCCTGCTTCGTGGCAGAAAATTGATTTGTGCTCTGCACCGTGGTATTCGTACGTGCGTCGGATATCGGGCATGAAAGCAACAGCCCAAATATAAAGCACAAAAATTGCCATTTTTACAATGCCTTCCACAATTGCTTTGACAATTGCAGGCATTTCAAATACAAGGGAAATGAGCTTGGAAACAGCCATCGGCAGATAAAAGAAGAGTCCAAGCGCCAGCAATACGCCAAGCACGCCTCCGATAATGGCAGCCACAGCCATAAGACTTTTACCGAATTTCTTTTCAAGCCACAACTCAAATTTTGTAGGCTCTTCTTCGATGCCCTGCATTTCAGCCGACAGTGTAAGTATTGACATGGAAAGAGCCATTGACTCCACAAAGCTGACTGCGCCGCGGATAATCGGTATCTTGAAGAATGGAATTTTTTCTTTTATAGAGCTTACCTCTCTCTTGTCGAGAGCGATAGTGCCGTCGGGACATCTGACTGCGGTAGCACATTTGTTTTTGTGCTTCATCATAATGCCTTCCAGCACAGCCTGACCGCCCACACGGTTTTTGGCTGTGGGGCAGGAACGTTTTTCTTTTGACATAATTTCTCCTTACAGCAAACGGGTGAAAAGCTGTTTATTTGAATTTAAATTCTGTTATGATACTGTTTACTTCGTCTGTGTGTGAATCAAATCCCTCTGAGGTTGATGTATATGTGAGCATGTAGATGTATCCGTAACGGTATGCAATTACCTGACGGAACTTATATACCTCGCCTGCAACAGTTGCTGTGAATACATATTGCTTTGCAGGTACTCCGCCAAGTGAAATTTCTTCGCCGTCGGATATCATTTCCAGGTCGGGGAAGGTTTCTCTCATATTGTCAAAGTAGGTAGTATCTCCCATGGTAAGATAACCTTCTACACTTGCCACATCTGACGAAGCGGCAAAGGTGGTTACAGATACATTTGAGCGGTCTTTGTCGGATACATAGGTACTTACCATACCGTCATTGCGGTCGG
This sequence comes from uncultured Oscillospiraceae bacterium, assembly GCA_964650465.1. Lineage (GTDB taxonomy): Bacteria > Bacillota > Clostridia > Oscillospirales > SIG627 > RGIG6353. The sequence continues at coordinate 49,772 of CAZYTA010000005.1, forward strand.
CTTGCCATTCCTCGGGGTAATAAAACAAATAGTCTACAGCTTCATTGTCAAGAAGAGCCATTCCTTCGGGAAGACCTGTGTCCTCCTCAGAGCATGATGAAGCGGTTATCAAAAGCAGCATGGCTGATATTATCAACAGAAATTTTTTCATACTTTCCTCCATTATAATTTCTCATTCTAAATTATATCACAAAAACCTGAAAAGTAAATAGATATTTTGTTAAAGAGAATAAATTTTATTAACAAAAAAGCAATTGTCTTTTTTACTTATATGTGATATTATATAATAGAATAAACTTCTGGAGTGATATTATGACTAAGACAAGACTTTGTATAATTTTTGGAGGAGCATCCAGCGAGCATGAGGTTTCTTGCATGTCCGCCGCTTCCGTAATAGAAAATCTTAACTCAGAAAAATATGAATTATTCTGTCTGGGTATTCTTAAAGACGGCAGACAATTTCTATATAACGGCGATGTGAAAAAAATTGCCGATGCAAGCTTTGCAGAGGATACAGAAAATCTTGTTCCGGCGGTTGTCAGCCCCTGCCCTGCACATCACGGACTTATGATACTCAACAAAAAGGAAGGAACCTTCCGAATACAGGTGTTGGATTGCTTTTTTCCTGTTGTTCACGGTGAAAACTGCGAGGACGGAAATCTTCAGGGGCTTCTCAAGCTGTCGGGGGTTCCGTTTGTCGGTTCGGACAACCGAGGCTCTGCGGTATGTATGGACAAGGCTATAACCAAGACGGTTTTGCAGACTGTGGGTATTCCCATGGCAAATTGGAGATTGTTCAGGACCGATTATACTGACGTCGACATACTGTGGTGCGAAGAAAATCTTGAATATCCTATGTTTGTAAAGCCTGCGGGAACAGGCTCATCTGTGGGTGTTTCGAAGGTAAGAAACCGTGACGAACTGAAAGAAGCGCTTGCTCTGGCTTTGAAATATGACCCTAAAGTTCTTGTAGAGGAGTACATAGAGGGAGCGGAAATAGAGACTGCAGTGCTTGATGTTGTCCGTGACGGAAAGCGTGTCACGGTAGCTTCCGAGCCGGGAGAAATAGACCCGGGCAGTGATTTTTATGACTATGACACCAAATATGTCAATGATACCACAAGCTATTATTTGCCTGCAAGACTTCCAAAGGAGACGCTTAAGGAAGTAAGCGACCTGGCAATAAAAATATTTCTTGCCCTTGATTGCAGAGGCTTATCAAGAGTTGATTTCTTTGCAGGAAAGAAAGGTATTATTTTCAATGAGATAAATACATTGCCGGGATTTACAAAAATAAGCATGTACCCTAAGCTTATGACGGCTTACGGAATACCGTACAGTCAGCTTATCGATATGCTGATAGAATATGCAAAGGAGAATTAAATGAAAAGGATATTAATATTTATATCTTTACTGCTCTTGCTTGCGGCTATTAATGTTGCGGCTGAGGATTCGGTTATTGTTACAGCACCCGACACGGAGCTTACCGAAAGCGAAAATACAGAATGGAAAGCGCTTATTGAGAGCCTTCATAAAGGAATCATACCCATCACTCCCGATATGACCTATGACGAGTTCAAGGATTATATGAATGTGGTTGATGAAAGCGAGGGCAAGCTCAAAACCGCTAAATTCGAAACATTTTTATATGTGATAGAATATTATTATTACGGCAAGGTTACTGTCACAGAGGTTTTTGAGCGCTTTGCTTCTTCTGTTGACAGTGTAGATATCAACAATATGGACGAAGCCTACAATGCACTTTTTGCCACACTTGATAAGTTCAGCTATTATCTCAATGCCGAGCAGGCGGAAAGCTTTTTTTCTCCTACCTCCAGCAAAGGTATCGGTATCAAGATGCTCTGGAAAGATACTGACGGCACAAGACCTTCCGGAATATATGTGGATGAAGTAGCAAAGGGCTCTCCTGCAGAAGCGGCGGGTATTGCCGTAGGAGATATGATAGTCGAGTTCAACTCCAACGATGTAAGAGGATTGGGTTTTGATGCTTTGGGAGTATATAATTCATTGGTTGACCCCGATGCAGAAACACTTACAATCACACTTGACAGAAACGGAGAGGAAAAAGAATATACAATACTCCGTCAGGAAAACATTTTTTCGGAGTATACAGTTACCTTGTATCCCGAAAAAGAGCTTATTTTTCTCGATATAAACAGTTTTATGAACGATATTACGGTTTCCGAGCTGTGGGCTGAGCTGGATTTGGCATGGGAACAGGGCTACAGACATATAATTATTGACCTTCAGGGCAATACAGGCGGAGACGTATATGTGGCTTCGGGAATACTTTCCAAGTTTACTCCCAAAAAAGAACTTCTTTTCAGCATGGGCAGAGACGGAATCACAAATTCTGTTCCGTTTTATTCACAGGGCAACGGTTACAGCTTTGAAAGTATAAGAATCCTTGTAGACGGAGTTACAGCTTCATCAGCTGAAATTTTTGCCGATACGCTGAGAAATATTGCCGGCGCCAAAATAATAGGAACTCGCACCTACGGTAAAGGTGTGGCGCAGTCGGTACTTACATTTGAAGACGGTGCGGCGTGCGGTGTTACAACATATGTTGCTTACGACAGGAACGGAAATACCTACAACGAGGTAGGACTTGTACCCAATTCCGTTGTAATAAACACTGTAGAAATGAACCGTTTGCCGAACAAAACACCGAGTTTCACAGCTCTCAATTATAACAAGGCGCAGAACGGAGCGGAGAACAGCCAGGTGCTCGGTTTGGAAATTCGTCTTGAAGCAATAGGCTTTCTTTCTCCCGATGAGGTTGACGGAGTATGGAAGGATGCTACTACACGCGCGGTATCGGTGTTCCAAATATCTTGCGGATATGAGGCAACAGGTGTACTTGATGACCCTACTTATTTTGCCATAATGGACAGTGTGGCAGCATATGAAGCTACATATTACTACACATATACAGCTTTTGATTACGCATACAGATTCGTTCCTTATGTAAAGTAAAAGCTTTAGAGCTTTCCTGAAAAACAAAAGGGGCTTCGCATTAAGAATTCGGCAGAACCAAGTGAAATTGTCATTCAAAGCATAACTTGCTGAATTCTTAATACGGAGTCCCTTTATACAAATACTCAAAAATTTATTTTGTTGCTTAAATATCAAGACTTGTAAGGTCTTCAAATGTTTGACGTTTTACCGAAACATAGCTTTTTCCGTTGTCAACCGTGACAAGGGCAGGTCTGGTAAGGCGGTTATAGTTTGAGGACATTGAAAAGTTATATGCCCCTGTGGTAAGCACTGCAAGAATATCGTTTCTCACAGGACGGCACAGATTTACATTTTCCTGTATAAGATCGCCGCTTTCACAGCATCTGCCTCCCACTGTAGCGACAAAATCTGCAGGCTTGTCTGCATGACTTGCATTTACAATTGTGTAAGGCGATTGATAAAGAGCGTACCTTGGGTTGTCTGCCATTCCTCCGTCAACCGAAACATAATTCTTGTAGCCCTCAATACACTTGACTGTACCGACGGTATATAGAGTCATGCCGTTGTCGGCGACAATGCTTCTCCCCGGTTCAAGGTAGAACACTGGGCGGTTAAGAGACAGCCGTTCAATGAGAGTATCTATGTGAGTTCCCAACGCTTTGATGTTATCTGTGTAACTGATTTTTTCGTCGCTGTCAAGGTACGGTACCGCCATTCCTCCGCCGAGATTTATTTCTTTAGCCTCAAAGCCTGTTTTTTCCTTTATGTCAGCCATAAACGTGAGCATCTTTTCGGCTGCTTCACAGAACGGCTCAAACTCAAATATCTGAGAACCGATATGACAGTGATATCCCATCATTGTCACATTTTTCTTTTCAAGGGTTTTTATTACCAGCTTTTCGGCATCTCCGGTTTCTATGGCAACACCGAATTTTGAATCTACCGTGCCTGTGTTGATGGATTTGTGGGTATGCGGGTCTATGCCCGGGGTAAGTCTGATGAGTATTCGTGGTGTCTTTCCCATTTCTTTTGCTATTCTGTCAAGGGCATCAATTTCGTCTGCGGAGTCACACACAAATCTGCCTACTCCCAACTCCAGAGCCATTTTGATATCTGCATCGGTTTTGTTGTTTCCGTGGAACATAGCTCGTGACAAATCAAAGCCTGCCTTTTTGGCAGTATAAAATTCACCGGGTGATACAACATCTATCCACATTACGATGCCCTCAAGAGTGCGGTAAAGGTCTGTGTAACAAAGCGCCTTTCCGGCATAGCAGGGATGAGAGCCTTCTCCAAGATATTTTTCAACGGCGCTCATATATTCTTTCGCACGGTCAATAATTCCGTTTTTGTCAATGAGGTAAAGAGGCGTGCCGTATTCCTTTGCCAGCTCTACTGTATCTGCTCCTGCAAAGGTCAGATGACCTCTTTCGTTTACGTCTATATTTTTTGCTATCATTTATTTATCCTTTCGATTACAGCATATGTGCCAGCATTTCTTCGCCGGGCATTCCCGAAAGCTCTGCCGGAGTTACATCGAAAACTGTTTTACAGCCTGTTTCTCCTCTGTCCTTCATTCTGAGCATTGCGGCTGTATATGCTACAATTACACTGGCTGTAAATTCCGGGTTGGAATCCAGCTTCAACGAGTACTCTATGGTGTGACTGTTTTCCAACTCAAGCCCTGTTTTGCCTGTTCTTATGACTCTTCCGCCGTGAGGAAGTCCCTTGTGGTTGCGGTCAAGCTCCTCTTGAGTGATAAAGGTTACAGTTGTATCGTAATCGGCAAAATAGTTGGGCATTGTTTTTATTTCATTTTCGATTCGTGTCAGGTCTGCTCCCTCTTCTGCCACCACCCAGCATTCGCGAAGATGTTTTTCTCTCGTGGTAAACACAGGCATTTCGCCGCTTTTTGCACGCTGAACGGCACTTTCAACAGGTACTGTGTACTGTCTTGCATCGATTACTCCGTCAATGCGCCTGATGGCATCGGAGTGACCCTGACTGACACCTCTTCCCCAGAAGGTATAATCCTGTCCTTCGGGAAGTATAGAGAGGGCATAAAGCCTGTTTACGGAAAACATTCCGGGGTCCCAGCCTACCGATATCATGGCTATGTTTCCGCCTTCTTTTGCCGCTTTATCTACATTTTTGAAATGCTCGGGGATTTTTGCGTGAGTATCAAAGGAGTCGATAACATTGAAGTCTTTAGCAAGAGAAGGAGTCATTTCGGGAAGGTCTGTTGCAGAGCCTCCGCAGATAATGAGGGCATCAGCCGTACCTTTGAGAGAAGCAATATCAGACATTGCTACAGCTTTTACTCCTGTCAAGGTTTTAAGGGTTTCGGGAGCACGTCTTGTAACCACAGCAATAAGCTCCATATCCTTTCTGTGTTTCAATGCCGCTTCAACGCCTTTTCCGAGGTTGCCGTAGCCTACAATCGCTATTTTCTTCATATGTATTCTCCTTTACAAAATTATGAGGTTGAAAATTTATATTTGTAACAGATAACCGCAACAATTGCCCCGTACGGCAAAGCGGTTATTACGTCAAGAACAGAGTGTTGCTTTATCAAAACTGTTGAAGCGCAGATTAATATCGAAAGAATCAGAATTGACACTCTGTGAATTCTTTTGAATATTTTGGATTGAAAAACAGCCAATGTTGCACCTATACAGCCGATAACATGCATGCTTGGAAGCACATTTGTGTTTGTGTCTGCTTTATATATTCCCTCAATCACAGCGGTGAAAAAGTTGTCACGCGGCATAGGGTCGGGACGAAGCAGCTGTTTATTCGGGAATATAATGTTGAGTATGATTACCGAAAAAAACGCAATTCCCAAAAAAGACATATACCTTTTAAAATTGATTCCGTCTTTGATGAGCAATGCGATTCCCACTCCCACAAGGAGCGGATACCACAAAACATATGGGATAACAAATATTTCCGCAAAGGGAATACGGTCATCCAAGGGCAGATAAGAAACAAAAGCCCCTTCCTCGGGTACAATACCTTCGGCTATAAAGAATACCAGAATATACAGCGGCGCTATCAGCAGATAAAGAGAGTTTTTCTTTTTCATATTATAGGAATTTTTACGAAAACAACCTCGTCGATTCGCCTTGTTTTGGTGCATACATGGATTACTGTAGGCGAGAATTGCCGACGGCGGCTTTCCGCTTTTCCTTTGATTAGTTAGTATAACACTTTTTTTGTGATTATACAAGTATTTTTAACAAAAAAATAAAGAGGTATTCACCTCTTCATTCAAATTGTGATATAAGTAATGCTATATATTCCAAAAAGAACATTACAATAATGGGAAACAGAAAGCAGAGTAACAGCTTTGAGTAGTATATTCTCTTAACAAGGGAGAGCTTCAGGGGATTCCAGTGCAGGTTTTCGCCTTCGTCCTGTGCATTTCCGTCCTTAACCGATTTGTAAAAATTTTTTTCGTATTCGCCGTCAACTATGGCGGTAGAAGCCCCATTAACAAGGAAAAACAGTGCGGCGAGAACAGTTCCAAGTATCAGATATGATACGGTAACGATTTTTTGCAGCAGCATATTTTCAAGTATTATCGGCAAAAAATATATTCCGCCCAATACGATGAATGCTGACACCATGAGCAAAAGAGTTTTTTTCTGTGAAAGGTACTTCATTTTTTCTCCTTGTAAATTCGATACAAATACATCTTGGAATAATTTTAACAGACACTCCTGAAAACTTCAAGTACAAAAAGTGAATTTTTCATAAACTATACATCTTATTTTAGGTGTACACACTTGATTTTTGGTAAGAAATATGATATTATTTAACATAAGAGGTGAGTAAGCATGGGAAAAATAATAATGATAGCCTCCTTGAAGGGAGGAGTTGGCAAAACTACGGTTTGTGCCGCTCTTGCTCATGCTCTGGCAAAATTGGGAAATCGGACACTGGCTGTAGATATGGATTTCGGGGTGCGAAGTCTTGATATAGCTCTGGGACATGAAAATTCCGCATCTGCGGGCTGCTGGGAGGTTATGACAGGTAAGGCTTCTCTCGGGGTTGCAGTTGAAGAGGATTACCGTGACCCGAATTTGTTTTTTTTGTCCGCTCCTATGAATGTGGACTGTACATATGATACCACGCTGACCGATAAGCTGATGCTGTCCTTTCTGCGTACCGTAAAAAAGGAATACGATTATGTACTCCTTGATATGGCGGCAGGTACGGGCAAGCTCCTTGACCTGGTAAGTAATAGCGGCGAGGCGGATCAAGTGCTGATTGTGTGTACACAGAATGCCGCATCGGTAAGGGCAGCCGAAAAGCTTGGCTCCGATTTGTACAAAACAGGAGATGAATCCATAAGGCTTGTTATAAATTCATTTGTCGCCGACAGAGCAGGCAGACAGGATTTTATCGGCGTAATGGAAATAATCGAGCATTCGTCTGTTACACTGATGGGTGTTGTTCCCTTTGATAAAAGGGTGGAAGGGCTTATTTCTTCCGGAAAAACAGTTATAGAGGACAAGCGTTGCCTTGCAGGTAAGGCTGTAGGCAATATTGCAAGGAGGCTGACGGGAGAAAGCGTTGCGCTTTTTGAGGGCGCAATTCCCAGACGACACAGATTTAAATTATATTGAGAAAGGATACCGTCTATGCAAATAGCTATAATGGCTCACGAGAAGAAAAAAGAATTGATGACACAGTTTTGTATTGCTTATTGCGGAGTACTCAGCAGACATCAGCTTTGTGCTACAGGAAGTCTTGGGACCAACATCAAGGATGCTACGGGTCTGGATATAGAAACCTTGCTGATGGCTGAACACGGAGGTCTGCAACAGGTTGCCGCCAAGGTATCCTACAACGAAATAGACCTGCTTCTATATTTCAGAGATAGGGACGACGACAGCTTTGTCGACCATAGTGCAGAAGAAGAGATTCTTCATCTTTGCGACGCATACAACGTTCCTTACGCTACCAATATAGCCACTGCGGAAGCTCTTATAATGGCTCTTGAACGCGGTGACCTTGATTGGAGAATGCTTATCAAATAACCGCTTCGGCGTGAAGCTTAAATTTTGCACTCTGCACTCTGCATTCTGTCCCTTGAATGCATCAGCAGATGCGTTCAAAAAGGAGAATTACTATGTACAGAACTAAATATTGTGCCGAATTCACCCAGGCTGATGTAGGCACAAGAGCAAAGGTCTGCGGATGGGTACAGAAGCAGAGAGACCTTGGAACACTTATTTTCATTGACTTAAGAGACAGAACGGGCATCATACAGCTTGCTTTTGACGATACCACCGACAGAGAAGTATTTGACATTGCTTTTGGTGCAAGAGCTGAGTTTGTTCTTGCAGCAGAGGGTGTTATCCGACACAGAGGTGAAGGTGCCGTAAACCCCAATATGCCCACGGGCGCCATAGAGCTTTTCGTTGACAAGCTTGAAGTCCTGTCAGCGGCTCAGACACCTCCCTTTGAAATAAAGGATGAAACTGATGTTAAGGAAGAGCTGAGACTTAAGTACAGATATCTGGACCTTCGCCGTCAGCCCTTACAGCACAATATCCTTACCCGTTCAAAAATAGCAAGACATACAAGAGAATATTTTGAGGACAACGGATTTATAGAAATAGAGACACCTGTTCTTATCAAATCCACTCCCGAGGGTGCACGTGACTATCTTGTGCCCAGCCGAGTTCACCCCGGTTCATTCTATGCGCTTCCTCAGTCACCTCAGCTTTACAAACAGCTTCTTATGCTTTCGGGATTTGACAGATATATCCAGATAGCAAAATGCTTCAGAGACGAGGATTTGAGAGCCGACAGACAGCCTGAATTTACACAGATAGACCTTGAGATGTCTTTTGTTGACGAAAATGATGTTATGTCTGTGGTGGAAGGCTTTATAGCAACATTGTTCAAGAAGATACTTGATGTAGAGGTAGAGCTTCCCCTCAGAAGAATGACATGGACAGAGGCGATGAACCGTTACGGCTCAGACAAGCCCGACCTTCGCTTCGGTTTTGAGATATGCGACCTGTCAAGTGTGCTGAAGGATACCGAATTCAAGGTATTTGCTTCTGCGATTGCAGAAGGCGGCTCTGTAAGAGCTATAAACATTAAGGGCGGAGCAGATAAGTTCTCCCGTAAGGAAATAGATAAGCTGACAGATTTTGTAAAGACCTACAGAGCAAAGGGTCTTGCTTGGTCAAAATGGTCGGGTGAGCTTTCATCCTCCTTCGCAAAGTTCCTGACAGAAGAGGAGGTACGCTCGGTTTACGGACTCACAGATTTTGAGGAGGGAGACCTTCTCCTTGTGGTTGCAGACTCTAAGAACAAGGTTGTGTTCGACTCGCTGGGAGCACTTCGTTGCGAGGTTGCAGGCAAGCTTGGTCTCAGAGACAAGAATGACTTTAAGTTCCTTTGGGTAACAGATTTCCCCATGTTTGAGTACTCCGAAGAGGATGAAAGATATGTGGCAATGCACCATCCCTTTACTGCTCCCCGCGAGGAGGATATACAGTATCTCGGCAATGCTCCCGAAAAGGTATTTGCCCGTGCATACGATATTGTACTCAACGGTACAGAGCTTGGCGGCGGTTCGGTAAGAATTCACCGTCAGGACCTTCAGGCAAAGGTGTTCGAGGCGCTTGGGCTTACCAAGGAGGATGCGGATGTGAAGTTCGGCTTCCTGCTTGAAGCATTTAAGTACGGAGCACCCCCTCATGCAGGTCTTGCTTTCGGACTTGACAGACTTGTCAGCCTGATGCTGGGGCTCGATGCTATACGTGATGTTATTGCCTTCCCCAAGGTACAGAACGCTTCCGAGCTTATGACACAGTGTCCTTCCGAGGTTCCTCAGAAGTCCCTTGATGAATTGAGTATTGCAATTAAAGAATGATAAATAAACTTAAAAATGGCAAGACAGATGTCTTGCCATTTTTATTTGTATAGGATGTTTAATCTACTGCGCAATCCGAAATTATCTTTTGGTAGTAATACCAGCTCTTTTTGCGGGTTCTTTCTCCTGTTTCGAAGTCTACGTAATTAAGGCCGAATCTTATTGTATAGCCTGCAGAATTTTCAAAGGAATCAAAGTTTGACCAGTAATAATATCCTTGCACATTACTTCCTGCCTTTATGCTTCTTGAAAGCATACGCAGATGCTCACGGAGATAGGAAATTCTTGCCTTGTCATCCACCATTTCTTCTTTGTTGCCTGTATCCCGAATACCAATACCGTTTTCTGTAATATATACAGTGGGATTGTTGTATTTTTCCTTGATGTGCATGAGAACATCATAAAGTCCTGCCGGATATGTCTCGAAGTACTGTCCTTCCTGAACATAGTAATTTTCTACATGCTTGCTGAGGGCAGGAGAGGCTTCATCATACTCAACACGTCCCGGATAATAGTAATTAACGCCTAAAATATCCATAGGCACAAATTCACGCTCAATATCCTCGGCATAGCCTTGGGGCATAGCATCTCTGTATACAGAGCAGTCACGAAGAAGATTTTCCGGATAATGACCTAAAATCATGGGGTCAAGCCACCAACCTGAGCATCTTTCCATTTGGTAGGTTGCGGCAATTTTATCCTTGCCCGAGGGGTCTGCGGGATAAATGGGAACAACAGCAATAACAGCACCTATTTTTCCGCCCGTATTCATACTTTTATAAAGCTGTACAGTCTTGAAATGGCACAGCAGAGCATTGTGTCCCGCAAGTATTCCCGCTTTAAGGTCGGTACCGTTTGGTGCAAAGGGCGGCCACGCACGGTTTTCTTGATATGGTGCAAAGCAGAAAACACTGGGCTCATTCAGTGTACTCCAAAGCTTTACCCTGTCACCGAAGGCTTCAAAGCATACCTTTGCAAAGTGCGTGAAATACTTGATGATATCCTTGTTGAGAAATCCGCCTTTTTCATAGATATACATAGGCATATCCCAGTGATACAGGTCAACAAAGGGCTCAATGCCGTTTTCGAGAAGAAGGTTTATTACGTTGTTATAAAACTCAACTCCCTTGGGGTTTACTTCTCCGTCGATTGTGGGAAGCATTCTTGTCCATGAGATTGAAAAGCGGAAGGTTTTCAATCCCTGCGCCTTCATTTCGGCAATATCTTCTCTGAAATGCTTGTAAAAACCCGATGTAGGCTCTGTTGTTGCCTTGAACTTTTGCGGATATGAAGTTGAAGCCATATCCCATATGTTATCGGTTTTTCCGTCTGCGTTTACAGAGCCTTCAACCTGATAACAGGATGAACCTGTACCGAACAAAAAGTCTTTTGGAAAATCATAAAGTATCATAAGTTTAAATCCTCTCAAAAAATATATTAGAACATCATTGCCACAGTGGCAAGGAAAGCAATTGTTACTGCAATAACTTCGTTCTTTTTCATTTTTTCACCCATAATAAGAGTGATGACTGCCGAGAATACTACTGCCGCACCTGTTGAATAAGGGAACTGCACCGAGGCATCAAGCACAAGCAGAGCAAGCATAAGGATGATGTTTCCCGTTCCGCTGCAAAGAGAAAAGCCTGCCATGTGCAAAGCCGCGCTTTTCGGCAGCCTTCTTTTTTGTCCTTTGCAGAAAGGCAAAAACAAAAGTCCTATAAGCATGAGCCATGCGCTTGAAATTACCATATAGCTGTAGCTGTCAACATTGAGAGAGGGGTAATTCTGATGCACCGAGGCGCAAACACTTGTAATTCCGTTTGTTACGAATACGGCAATGTAATAAAAATAAGCCTTTTTGTTACTGCTTTTTCCGCCCGACACCGTACAGATTACCGCAATTGTAATAAGTGCACAGCAAATGACCTTTCCCACAGTAACGGCTTCTCTTTCGGGTGCAAGCAATATTCCGTAGAAAAAGGGCAGGAGCATACCGCCCAGCATGGAAAAAACAGAAAAAACCGAAAGATTTGCATATTGCAGGGCTTTAAGTGAGCAATACATAAAAAGAAAGCTTGCAAGACCGTGAACGAAACCCACTATGGCAGAGAAAAGAGTTATATGTATTCCTTCCATAAAAAGAGCAATCACAAGGGAAATAAATGCCATGCCAAAGCCTGTTCCTGCCGAGAAAACAAGTGCGCTTTTTACGTCTGTGCCAAAAGCGGCTTCAAATTTTTTTTGAAAGAAAAATTGTACCGAGAACAATGCTGCGGCACATATCAGCATAAAATAATAAATCATAAAAATCCTTTCTTCTTTTCGGGGATTTTCAAAATCAGCTTCGCTGTTAATGAAGCCGATAAAACTATATTGCATTATATCATTGCATCTCTATCATTGCAATCCTTATTATTCTAATAAAATTCCCAAAAATTCACCAAGCGAAAACTTGACAAAAGGCGTGTATTATGCTATTATTTCTTCGAGGTGTGATGTTATGCTTTACCAAAAATTACTTATGGGAGAAACGCCGTATATGCTGTCCTGCGGTTATCATAACGAGAGCGGTTTTCAGGAGCACAGGCATCCGGAGGCTGAGTTTATATATTGCAGGGACGGCAGTTTCGATTTGAAAATAGGAAAACAGACGTATACCGTAACGGAAGGAAGCTTGATAATTGTTGCTCCTATGGAAGCACATGAGGTTATTTATAACGAACAGGGATGCTTTACTGTTGTTATAGAGGTAGGTCCGTCACTCTTGCGCAAAAAGTTCAAAGCTTTTTCCGACGGCAGAATTTCTTCGGCGTTGAAAAGCCTTGACGGAAGCACGGATAATCTTGTGAATTTGCAAAAAGCTCTTGAAGAAACTGTTTCTTTATATAACCGACAGGATGAATTCTGCGAATTTATAATTACGGGAAACATCTACAAAATATGCGGATATATATTGGCGGAATATTCTCAAAGCTCTCACGAAATGACAATGGATTTAAAGGCTGTTGCAAATATAGAGAAGGCTCTTGAAATGATACACAACAGATACGCCGAGCCTATTACTGTGGATATGGCAGCAGAGGCTACAGGATATGGAAAAAGCAATTTCTGTAAAATCTTCAAAAAAATTACGGGGGAGACATTTCATAATGTGCTTAACCGACAGCGGGTAGAAACAGCCTGCGTTTATCTTGACGAAACCACAATGTCTGTTTCAAAAATTGCGGCAGCAGTTGGTTTTTCGGAGACAAAGTGCTTTTGCAGGGTATTTAAGAATATCATGGGTATAACACCGGGTGAGAGAAGAAAAACGGCGGAAAGAGAATAAATTGCATTAAGCTCTGCCCGAAAATAAAATATAAAAACTTTTTTCCTTACCCTTTGCCTTGACAAAGAATAATATATCCTATATAATAAATAGGAAAAGTCTGTTTTTTTACAAACAAATTCAACAATTGTTGATTTTTAGTTGACATTTAGTTGCTTTTTTGACGGTATAATTAGGAGTGAAAGGAGTAACAAAATGTCAAACAGTATAAACCCCATAACTTCTTTGCCCAGGCAAGAAATTAAGAACAAATTACAGGAAGCAATTCTTCCTTATCGCGAGCTTATGGCATATTACAAATGTGCTATGATGGAGGCGGAGACAAAATTCCGTGTGCTCGACGAAGAATTTTCGTTGGAATATGACAGAAATCCGATTGAGGCAATAAAGACAAGACTGAAAACCCATGACAGTATCATGGATAAGCTTTTTACAAGGAGTATTCCGCCTACTGTTGAGAATATAGAAAAAGAGCTTCACGATATTGCGGGAGTAAGGGTCATTTGTACATTTCCGTCGGATATATACAAACTGTCTGAAGCGTTTCTCATGCAGGACGATGTGACACTTATAGAATGTAAGGACTATATACAAAGCCCCAAACCTAACGGCTACAGAAGCTTGCATCTGATTGTGGAAATACCTATTTTTCTTCATGACAAAAAACGTTTTATGAAGGTCGAGGTTCAACTGAGAACCATTTCTATGGATTGGTGGGCGAGTCAGGAGCATAAAATAAGATACAAGAAAAATGTATCGATACCGCCGGAGACAGAAAAGGCTCTTCTTGAATGTGCCCGGACAGCAGCTGCACTTGACATAAGAATGGAACAGATATCAAAGAATAATATATATCAAAAGGAGACATAGACTTGAACGAAAAACTCAAAGAAAAAATCAATGAGTCGCTTTCAAGCGTGTTGCCCATTACGGCAATAGTGCTTATCCTCAGCATCACTCCCATTGCAAATATGGATATCGGAGAGATAGCATTGTTTTTGGCAGGCGCGGCTCTTCTTGTTGTGGGCATGGGCTTTTTCCAGCTCGGTGCGGAAATGTCCATAACTCCACTCGGAAAAAGCATTGGTCTGTCAATGACCAAAATAAAGAAGCTTCCCCTCATCCTGATTTTGTGTCTGGCTATGGGTATTATCATCACGGTTGCTGAGCCCGATCTTCAGGTGCTTGCAAATCAGTTGGCGGGAGTACCCAATCAGGTGCTTATATACACCGTTGCTATAGGCGTGGGTATTTTCCTTGTGGCGGCATTTCTCAGAATATACTTAAAGATAAAGCTCTCAAGAATACTTACGGTTTTGTATCTTGTGGTCTTTGCAATATCTTTTTTTGTCAACCCCGACTTTGTTCCGGTCTCGTTTGACTCAGGTGGAGTTACCACCGGTCCGATGACGGTTCCTTTTATCATGACTCTCGGTGTAGGTTTTGCTGCTATGAGAGGCGATAAGGACGGAGCGAACGACAGCTTTGGTCTCATAGCTCTTTGCTCGGTCGGTCCCATTCTTTCCGTGCTTCTTTTAGGAGCCTTCTTCAAGCCGGAGAACACCAACGAAACCGTAACGGAAGCGTTTGGGGACCATTTTTCCACTACTGCGGATATCGCAAAGGAGTTTTACGAGCAGATACCCCATTATGCCGAGGAAGTATGCGTAAGTATTCTCCCTGTGGTTTGTGTTTTTGCAATATATCAGATTTTTTCCAGAACATACCGTCCCAAGCAGGCTTTGCGTATGCTTATCGGTTTTGCTTACACCACCATTGGTCTTATCCTCTTCCTTACGGGTGTAAACGTAGGATTTGCCCCTGTGGGTAACGAGATAGGAAGAATCATCGGACAAGCAGAAAGTTATAAGTATCTGCTTATTCCCATCGGTGCTTTGGTAGGCTACTTTATTGTAAAAGCCGAACCTGCCGTACAGATACTCAACTCTCAGGTAGAAGAGATTACAGGCGGTATTGTATCTCATAAAATGATGAATTCCGCTCTTTCTATAGGTGTTGCAGCAGCCGTTGCTCTTTCTATGACGAGAGTTATTTGGGGATATAACATATATTGGATAATCATCCCCGGATATGCTATTGCAATATTGCTCAGCTATTTTGTATCTCCGGTATTTGTAGGTATTGCCTTCGACTCGGGCGGAGTTGCCAGCGGTCCTATGACATCTACCTTCCTTTTGCCTTTGGCTATGGGCTCGTGTATGGGCGTAGGCGGCAATGTTGTAACTGATGCCTTCGGCGTTGTTGCACTTGTTGCACTTTCTCCTCTCATTACCATACAGCTTATGGGTCTTATCTATGCTCATAAGAGTAAGGCGGTATCGGCGGTGACACCTGTACAGACCGATGCACCGGATGAGATTGTTGATTTGGAGGACGAACAATGAATGAAATGAAATTATCTCCCCGTTTGGCAATTACAATTACCAATTCGGGTAACGAAAAAAAGCTCAAGGAAGCCTTTGAGCTGTCCGGAATGAATGTTTCCTTTACGTGCCACGGTCAGGGTACAGCACCCTCCGCAATAATGGACCTTTTTGGACTCAGCGGACGGGAAAAGCTTATTACGGCAGGCTTTGTTGACAGGTCCGGAACAGCTGAGTTGTTCAAAAATCTTGATGAAAAGCTTTCCTTTTCACAAAAGGGACACGGAATAGCGTTTACTTTGTCCCCAATAAGCATGCAAAGTCAGATAATGGCGATATTACATCAGACACAAGGAGATGAAAATCAAATGAAAGAACAGACCCCTTATGTTGCTATACTCACAGCTGTTGCAGGAGGCTTCAGCGAAGAGGTTGTGGAAGCGGCACGCAGTGCAGGTGCCAGAGGCGGTACGATAATAAAGGGTATGCGTGACGGAACTCATGAAATATCCGAAACCTTGGGTGTTCCTCTTATGGAAGAGCAGGATTTTGTTCTCATACTTGTTCCAAGAGAAAACAAAGCGGATGTAATGAATGCTATCACAGCGAAATGCGGAATAAACACAGAAGCACACGGTGTTGTGTCGGCTTTTGCGCTGGATGAGGTGTTTGGACTATAAAAAGCGGATAGCTGCCGCTGACAATTCTTCACCTATCGTAACCCATATATACATCCAAACAAGGAAAAAACGTATAAATCATAAAGGGCAGTTCGTTATGAACTGCCCTTTATGATTTATATTCTATTTACGGATAGTGTTATATTGAAGGTTTTCTTTTCACCAGGTGTGAGAGTTTTGTATTTGAAATCGTCATCCAGTATGCTGGTAGTAGGTTCAAGACCAAGCGCATAGTCTCCGCTTGCCATGCTTTTCCATTCAAGGAAGTAGGGGAGTGTTTCCTTTGAGTAGGAAACGGTAAAGGATTTTCCGATTTTTTCGTTTACCAGAGATATTTCAGGCTTGTTAAGGGAAAGGTAATAGCACATTTCATCCTGTCCCGCTACAGAATCCGTCATATTGAAGGCGCTGTCTATATTATCTGTTGCAAAGTCTGTTCTTGCGGTAATTTTGCTGCAGTCAGCAACTATTTTTGTGCCCTCGTCAAGCATGGGATATCCCAGATTGATATGGTAGAGAATGCCGTAGTTTGCATCGGAATAGCCTGCATTTTCCACTGTATCTTCAATTGATACGCTTCCCGACTCAATGGCTGTGAAAACCTTTCTTCTGAACACGAGGTTCTGTCCGAAAAGAGATGTTTCGTGCACAATTGCCTCAACTGTTATTCCATCCTCACAGCATTCCGCATGGATTATTTGGGAATTCTGATTATGATGTGTGCCGTGAAGTATGTAGCCGTCTCTTCTTCCCATATTGTCAAGACCGCAGGTGTATATCATGCCGCCTTCGAAGCGGTTGAGAAAATCGATTTCTCTTGCAGTAAATGCATTCTTTGAAACAAAAGACATATTTTGCCCTTCATGCCACAGCTGCATAATATCAAGCGCTTTTGTTACGTTGAGTAAAAAGCGAAGCTTTCCGTTGTTACAGTCGATTACATCCAATCCCTTTTCTCTGCCTTCTGTTACTGTGTATCGCTGAATTGATGCAATTTGTTTGAAGTTAGATATTCTTCCGTCCATAATAGTTCTCCTTATACATTATATTTCAACCAAATTAATTCCCAATCTCTCAGACAGCTTTTCCGCAAGCTCTTTTACTGTGCTGTAATCCTTTTTTTTGAAGCACACGGTATCTGCCCTCAGCTTTGCCTTTACAGGGATTTGGGAGTCTGATGAAAGAGTCAGAGTTCCCTTTCTGAAGAATCCGCCCTTGTGCAGGAAAACAGTGGAAATATCCTCCGTCGCAATAGCTGTGCTGATATCTTTTTCTTCGATGGTGATAAAGCCCTCTTCTGCCAAAAGAGTTTTTTTGAAGAAAGATATTTTTTGGGGAATAATATCCGTAATGTCTATTTCTGTATTGTCCTCGGGCTGAGCTACGAAGGTTTCGGGTTCGGGTTCGGGAACAGGTACATAGTTTTCTATTTTTCTGTCAATGGCATCCCATTCCTCGGGTGTTATCTTGGCACGTCTTACATCATCGCCCTTGCCCTTTGTTACAAGAGATGCTTTTTCCATATAGCCTACCATAATGGAGGCGACAAAAACTCCTGTATTAAGATGCACCGCAAGCTCTGATGGGGTAAAGGTTTGGTGCTCGACGGCATAGTTTGCCGCTCTGTCAAATTCCTGTCTTTGCTTTTCGGGTATATTTATATTCATTGGTAGTTTCCTTTCTGTGTCAAACAAGTAGATTATACTATCTTTTTACATAAAAGTCTACCTTTTTTGCAAAAATATTTGTAAAGCTATTGAATTCCTACTAAACCTATGGTATAATGCGGTGTACAAGGAAGTGATGTATTGAGAATATCAACAAGAGGGCGTTACGCTCTTAAAATAATGCTTGATTTGGCGATGAACGAGGGCGAATATATGTCTCTCAAGGGTATTGCTGACAGACAGGGTGTGTCTGCCAAGTATCTTGAGCAGATGATAACCATGCTTATGTCAGCCAAAATGATAAAGAGTACCAGAGGAAAAAGCGGCGGCTACAAGCTGTCACGGCCGCCGTCGGAATATACTGTGGGAGAAATCCTCAGAGCCACAGAGGGCTCGCTTGCGCCCATATCCTGCGTGGAGGACTCCCCCAACCAATGCTCCGAGAGCTGTAGATGTCCCACCCTTTTCTTTTGGGAGGGACTTAACAAGGTAATAAACGAATATATTGACGGAACTACTCTTGAGGATGTAGTAAACCAGGAAAGAACATTAAACAAAGAAGGACAAAAACATGAGAATATATGCGGATAATGCAGCAACAACAAAAATGAGCAAAACGGCAATTAATGCCATGCTCCCGTATTTTGAAGAAATATACGGAAACCCCTCATCGCTTAATACAACAGGACAGATAGCCGCCGAAGCATTGGCGCGCTCGAGAGAAAAAATTGCAGGACTTATAGGTGCTTTGCCGCGGGAAATATTTTTTACCTCGGGAGGAAGCGAGGCAGATAATCAGGCTATTATCACGGGCGCAAAAATAGGCGAAAAAAAAGGCAAAAAACATATTGTTTCCACAAAATTCGAGCATCATGCTGTGCTTCATACGTTGAATAAGCTTGAAAAAGAGGGCTTTGAAATAACTCTTGTTGATGTAAACGAAAACGGTGTTGTCAAAGCCGAGGACATAGAAAAGGCAATAAGAGAGGATACTGCTCTTGTAACGGTAATGTTTGCCAACAACGAAATAGGCACAATTCAGCCAATCGGCGAAATAGGCAGGATATGCCGTGAAAAGGAGGTTCTTTTCCATACAGATGCAGTTCAGGCGGCAGGACATTTGAAAATAGATGTCAATGAGCTGAATGTGGATATGCTGTCGGTTTCGGCACATAAATTCCACGGTCCCAAGGGTGTGGGCTTCCTATACTGTAAAAAAGGCATTGTGCTTCGTACACTTATTGAAGGCGGAGCTCAGGAGAGGGGTAAGCGTGCGGGAACGGAAAATCTTCCCGGAATTGCAGGAATGGCGGCAGCTCTTGAAGAAGCTGCACAAAATTCACAGCGCAACAGAGAGATACTTCTTCCTCTCAGAAACAGACTTATGGAAGGACTTGAAAAGATACCTCATTCCAGAATAAACGGTGACAAAGAAAAAAGACTTCCGGGAAATGTAAATATATGCTTTGAGGGCATTGAAGGAGAAAGCCTGCTTTTGCTTCTTGACGAAAAGGGTATAGAGGCATCCTCGGGCTCGGCTTGCACTTCAGGCTCACTTGACCCCAGCCATGTACTTCTTTCTATCGGACTTCCGCATGATGTAGCTCACGGCTCGTTGAGACTTACCATAACAGAGGAAAACACCGCAGAGGAAATAGATTATATTATTGAATCTGTAGCCGAGGTTGTTGAATATCTCAGACAGATGTCTCCCGTATGGGAAGAGCTTGTAACAGGCAAGAGAGAGTATATACTGTAAGAAATTTGTAAACTAAGATTTTAAGGAGCAGAAAATGTTATACAGCGAAAAGGTAATGGACCACTTTAAAAACCCCAGAAATGTGGGAGAAATTGAAAATGCCGACGGAATAGGAGAGGTCGGCAACGTAAAATGCGGAGATATAATGAAAATTTATATCAAGGTAGATGACGGAATTATAACAGATGTAAAATTCAAGACCTTCGGTTGCGGCTCGGCAATTGCATCAAGCTCTATGGCAACCGAGATGATAAAAGGCAAGAGTATAGAGGATGCGCTTGAGCTGACAAATAAAGCAGTTGTAGAGGCTCTTGACGGACTTCCTTCACATAAGGTGCATTGCTCTGTCCTTGCAGAGGAAGCGGTTAAAGCCGCTGTAAAAGATTACTACGAAAAGAACGGCATCGAATACGATAAATCAAAATTCTGTGACGGTGATTGCTGTCACTGCGGTAAGCATCAGGATGAATAGATATCAATATCGGCAGAGCTTGTGATATGAAATTAAAGGATTTTTTTCTAAAGGAAAAAATATATGAATATTCAATACTTCCCTTTGATGAGGTGACAGTTATTGATGAGAGACGGGCAGGGCGAATGTTTGACGGTAAGGGCTGTCAGACCGTCGTCCCCTTTCTCATACCCTATTTTGTAAAAACCAGAGAAAAGTCCAATATTTCGGTATACGCCCACGCTGAGGACTATCATTTTTATTTCAAAGAGCTGTCGGAAAGGCTGACAGGTTGTTTTGAAAATATATCTGCTGCGTGCGACATTTCACCCATCAACGAGGTTGAATGTGCAGTAAAGGCAGGACTGGGCTCTATCGGCAAAAACGGACTTCTTATAAATCAAAAGTACGGAACATATGTTTTTGTTGCAGAGGTTTTTTTCAGCGTTCCCTATGACCATCCCGTCTTTGAAGGAATACCAAAAAGAGACAAGGGACACTTTTGTCTTATGTGCGGAGCGTGTGAAAGAGCTTGCCCCACAGATGCTATCTGCGATAAAACAAAGTGCGTATCTTTCATCAATCAGAAAAAGAGGCTTGATGACGGAGACGACGAAATAATTGTACTGTCGGGCTCGGTATGGGGCTGTGATGTGTGTCAGGAGGTGTGTCCTGCCAACAAAAATGCCGAGGAGACCGAAATAGAATTTTTTAAAAAAAATCGAACTCCTTATCTTACAGAGGAGTTAATTGACCAAATGACAGAGGATAACAGCTTTTCACGGCGTGCATATGCATGGAGGGGAGAGTCTGTTGTAAGGAGGAATATACAGCTGTGCCAAAAGAACAAAAATGTCCCGCAATAAAGGGAAGAAAAGCAGAACGTGCCAAGCTGTTTTCGGAGTTTTTGAAGGAACTTTATCCCGATGCTGTCTGTGCGCTGGAATACGAGAGCGACCCTTATCGGTTGATTGTAATGGCAAGGCTGTCGGCTCAGTGTACCGATAAGCGTGTAAATGAAGTATCGAAGCCTTTGTTTGAGCGTTATCCTACCGTTTATGACCTTGCTGATGCCGAGCAGAAGGATGTGGAGGCAATCATCCGTCCCTGCGGACTGTTCAGGACAAAGGCGGAAAGTATCATTGCAATGTCGAGAGTTATGGTTGACCGCTACGGCGGGAAAGTACCGGATACATACGATGATTTGATAGGACTTCCGGGTGTTGGTATGAAGATAGCAAATCTGATGCTGGGTGATGTTTTCGGACAGCCAAAGATAGTTCCCGATACTCATTGTATAAGAATAACACATAAGCTTGGGCTTGTCACAAAAACCGACCCTGTTGTCTGCGAAAGAGAGCTGTCAAGACTTATTCCTGTGGAAGAGCAATCGGATTTTTGCCACAGGATAGTGCTTTTCGGACGGGAATACTGTAAGGCGCCCACTCCTAAATGTGAAGCTTGCCCCTTGCGTGAAAAAAATATATGAAATAGGTAATGTCATGAAAAAAATGTTGATAGTTGACGGAAACAGCATAATGAACAGAGCGTTTTACGGTGTAAGACCCTTGGTGACAAGAACGGGTATACACACCAATGCTGTGTACGGATATCTTAATATACTCAAAAAGCATCTTGACGCCATAAAACCCGATTATGCCGCCGTTGCCTTTGACCTGAAGGCACCTACCTTCCGTCACAAAATGTATGACGAATACAAGGCAGGCAGACATGCTACTCCCGAGGAATTGCTGTCCCAGATACCTATTATTAAAGAAGCGACAGCATTGCTGGGCATAAAAACAGTTTCTCTTGAGGGATATGAAGCAGATGACATACTGGGTACATTGTCAAATGCCTTCGACGGAGAAAGCTATATAGTTACGGGAGACCGAGATTCTTTTCAGCTTGTTTCCGAAAAGACTACCGTAATACTTGCTTCCACAGGTGAGGATACTGTTTACACTCCTAAGGAAATAGAAGAAAAGTATGCATTGCCTCCCAAAAAGCTAATCGATGTAAAGGCGCTTGCGGGAGATTCCTCTGACAATATCCCCGGTGTTCCGGGAATAGGCGAAAAAACTGCAATAAAGCTTATTCTTGAAGCAAACAGCCTTGAAGGAATATATGAAAGTCTTGACAACGGAACCATTAAGCTGTCGGAGGGTGTAAAGACAAAGCTTATGAACGGAAGAGACTCGGCAATGCTGTCAAGAAAGCTGGCTGAGATATGTCTCACTGTTCCCGACATTCCTGCACCTGATACACTTGAAATATCAACTCAGGACACAAACGCACTGCGTGAACTGTTTATAAAGCTTGAGTTTACAAAAATGATGTCACGATTCGGACTTGATGAGCCTGTAAAAAAAGAGCCTGACGGAATGCAGCTCAGCTTTGATATGATAGAGGAAGAAGCTTCGGATATAAGAGATGTGAGTGAGAGTGAATTTATCGCATTGCTTCCCAATGACAGAGTCCCTCTTGACCTTATAGGCAACACCTTTTATTATGCAAAGGATGATGTGATATATTCATGTCCGCTCAGCTATGAGCTTATAAAAGCATTGAGCTCAAAGCGCTTATGTCTGTTTGACTCCAAGGATTTCTGGCTGAAAACAGGAGAGCTGTTTGAAGAGCTTGATGAAAGCATAGTTGTATTTGATATACAGCTTGCCTCTTATGTAGACAACCCCGACAGCAGAGGAGACTTTTCGAGAATAGTAATGACATATTTGTCAAAAAGCGTTCCGCCCTCGGCTGAAGCATCTCCCGAGGTACGTGCTCCTCTTATTGCTCCGCTTTTTGAGGAGCTGTCAAAAAGAATAGAGGAAGAAAAGCTTTCTTATTTGTACTATGAAACCGAATTGCCGCTTTCCAGAGTACTTGCAGGAATGGAAATGCGAGGTTTTGCTGTCAATAAGCAGGGAATAGAAGCTTACGGCAAGCAGCTCAAGGAGCAAATGGACAGGGCAGAGGAAAGTATATGGGCAATATGCGGTGAGAAATTCAACCTTAATTCTCCAAAGCAGTTGGGTGTTATTCTCTATGAAAAGCTGGCTCTTCCCATTATCAAGAAAAATAAAACGGGATATGCCACCGATGCAGAGACCCTTGAGAAGCTCAGGTTCCATTCGCCTGTTATAGATTATATATTGGAATACAGACGCCTTTCAAAGCTTTATGGCACATACATTGAAGGGCTTATCAAGGTCACACATGATGACGGAAGAATAAGAACCAGCTTCAACCAAAAGCAAACTCAGACAGGCAGGCTATCCTCTGCGGAGCCTAATTTACAGAATATTCCTGTAAGAACCGAGCAGGGAAGCCGATTGAGAGAGTTTTTCACCGCAGGGGATTCAAGGGTGCTGATAGATGCGGATTATTCGCAGATTGAGCTGAGAGTACTTGCCCACCTTTCGGGAGATAAAAACCTTATCGATGCTTTCAACTCGGGCGCTGATATTCATTCCGCCACGGCATCTCAGGTTTTCGGCGTTCCTCTTGATAAGGTAACTCAGGAATTGAGAAGCAGAGCCAAAGCGGTCAACTTCGGTATTGTATACGGAATGGGTGAATTTTCGTTGGCGGGAGACCTTCATATTTCGATGAAGGAAGCCAAGGGTTATATTACAGGTTATTTCAACACATATCCGAGTATAAAGGAGTATCTTGACAAAACCGTTGCCGATGCTGTTGAAAATGGGTATGTTACTACCTTATGGGGCAGAAAACGCTACATTCCCGAGCTTACAGGTACAAAGAAACAGCTTCGTGCTTTTGGCGAAAGAGTTGCAAAAAATTCGCCCATACAGGGCACTGCGGCAGATCTTATAAAACTGGCAATGGTAAAAACAGACCGCAGACTGAAGTCGGAGGGCTTGAAGAGCAGGCTGATACTTCAGGTGCATGATGAGCTGATAATAGAAGCTCCCGAATCCGAGGCAGAATATGCAGCATCACTGCTGAAAGAGGAAATGGAGAGCGTTGCAGAAATGTCGGTCAGACTGTCTGTTGACGTTGGAATCGGTAAAAACTGGCTTGAAGCCAAGCAATAAACTGCGAAATTTTAGCAAACACAATCAAAGAGAATTTGCGAGAGTAAATTGTCCGCGATTCTGTATTGAACCTTTTTGCTCTTAAATATAAATACATGAGGTAATTTTCAATGAAAAAGACTTTTGTTTATCAACGGGAAGAAAAAATCAATCCTAATGTAGGAATCATGAGCTTTCAGCACTTCAACGGTGAAGAAATTTACTCGGATATTGTTGTAAAGCCTGAAAACAAAATGTGTGAAACAGAAAACGTTGAATGCTATCCCGTACCCGACTACGTACCGCAAAACGGCAGAGCTGAGGGCTATTACCCCGATGCTTCTGTTGCATATATCCGTGCTCTTTGGAAGGAATTTGAGCCCGAGCAGGGGGTCTATAACTACGGTTTTATAGAGGATTTCCTAAAACTTGCCGATGAGCACGGACAGACAGTGTGCTTTCGTCTCATTGCTCATTCGACAAGAGAAGAGGACGACGTTCCCGACTGGCTGAAGAAGCTTATCCCCTGTCCCGAACGTCCTGCCGGCATGAGAGTCAAGGACTCACCCACAGACCATCTTTTCATAGAGCTTTTCTGTAAGGCGGTAAAAAAGATAGGTGAGCGTTTTGATTCAGACCCGAGACTTGCGTTTGTGGATATTTCAATACCGGGTGCTTGGGGTGAGGGACACAATCTTGAGCTGTTTGGAGATGCAGTCATCTGGGAAATGACAAAAACATATATAGATGCATTCCCCAACACACATCTTATGGGACAGCAAGCGCGCCCTCTTCTTCTCCACGAAGCCAGAAAATACAGAAAAGTCGGAGTAAGAGGCGACGGATACGGCGAGCCCTATCACATAAAAGAGTACTATCCCGACAATATAGAGAAAGTAAAGGATGTTTGGAAGGACGCCCCTGTTTCGTTTGAATCTTATTGGTGGCTTTGCGAATGGCAGAGACGAGGCTGGGATATAGACGAGCGTATAGAGCTCTCGTTAAAATGGCATGCCAGCACCTTCAACGCCAAGAGCATACCAATTCCTTTTGAATGGAAGGATAAAATAGACGAATGGAATGCAAAAATGGGTTATCACTACACCGTAAATTCTGTTGAATATCCCGAAACAGCCTCGGGAAAAGCTGAAATCAAGCTCGTTATGTCGAATGTAGGAGTAGCACCGATTTATGACAAAGTAAAACTACAGCTCAAGCTGAAAAATGCCGAAAACGAGTACATATTCGATACAGCTGCAGACCTTTTGACATGGCTGCCCGGAGAATATGAGACAACGACCGTCATTGATACATCAAAGATAAAAGCGGGTAAATATTCCTTGCAGGCAGGTGTAATCTGGGAAGGAAAAACCGTCTACCTTGCCACAAATGCAAAGCGAGACGGCAACTACTACGAGCTCGGCGAAATGAACGTATAAAACCAACCTCGCCGCCTTTTTATATTTTTATTGGGAAGGGGTACTTTTTGACTTGAATTGTCAAGTCAAATGCAACAAAACTCCTGAAAAAAGTTCAAGAGGAGAT
>CAZYTA010000006.1:0-75283 GCA_964650465.1 uncultured Oscillospiraceae bacterium
GAGACTCCCGACGAGCCTGTAGAGACTCCCGACGAGCCTGTTGAGACTCCCGACGAGCCTGTAGAGACTCCCGACGAGCCTGTAGAGACTCCCGACGAGCCTGTAGAGACTCCCGAAGAACCTGCTGAAGAAAAGTCCAACACAGGTCTTATTATCGCTATCGTTGCAGCTGTTGTTGTAGTTGCAGTTATCGTAGTTGTTGTTCTCAAGAAAAAGAAGTAATAATTACATAAACGGATAATTTAAAGCCACACTTTTGTGTGGCTTTTTCCTTTTATCTTTTTAACTATATAAATTTGCAATTAATGATAATCCGTTAATATATCTTGTGTCTTTTTGTACATGAAGTTAGGTAATTAGAGAATATAATTCATCACGAGATAAATTTAAGGAGTGTTATGAAACACTCCTTAAATTTATTTTCCAAGTTCCTTAGTGCGGCTGAAAGCGTCGTTAACAGCGTTGATCACAGAGCCTCTCATACAGCCGTTTTCCAAAGCTTTGACTCCCATGATAGTACTGCCGCCGGGGGAACAAACGGCGTCTTTTAGTTCTCCTGGGTGTTTTTGTGATGTTGCAAGAAGTTTTGAACTGCCGATAAGTGTTTGGGTTGCGTAAGTTAAAGCTTTATCTCTTGGTAATCCACACGAAACACCGCCATCGGCAAGTGCTTCGATAAACATATATACGAAAGCCGGTCCGCAGCCTGAAAGCGCACTCGCGGCATCGATTTGATTCTCACATATATTATCAAGTTTTCCCGAAAGTTTCATAGATGAAAGAAAAATATCCAGCTGTTCTTTTGAGACGTTTGTGTTAGCAGAATAAAGAACCATACCTTCACCAATAGCCACCGGAGTGTTAGGCATAATACGAATCAAAGAAATATCGCAGCCAAAATAATTCTCTATTTTTCTTATTTCAACACCTGCAGCCATTGAAACGATAAGTACATTCTCTCTTTTGGATACAGTATTTTTAATTTCGGCAATTACTTGTTCCAGCATTTGAGGCTTTATTCCTAAGAAAATAACATCGGCGCTTTTGGCAATGCTTAAATTATCTGATACTTCGCCGCTAATCTTTTCTGCTAACTGTTTTGTTTTAAGGGCATAGCTGTCTGAAAGCATTATTTTTTTGTGAACATTTGTTTTTGACACAGCTTCAGCTATTGCGCCGCCCATGTTTCCACAGCCGATAAATCCAAAAATTTTATCCATTTTATCGTACCTGTCCTTTTCCGATTATAACATATTTATATGTTGTAAGCTCTTCAAGACCCATTGGACCGCGTGCGTGTAATTTTTGTGTAGAAATACCCATTTCGCATCCGAGACCGAATTCACCGCCATCAGTAAATCTCGTAGATGCATTTACGTATACAGCCGCAGAATCAACTGATTTAATAAAAGTGTTGCACGCCTTTTTGTCCTCACTGATAATAGCTTCGCTATGTCCTGTCGAGTGCAATGCGATGTGTTTAATAGCTTCGTTTACATTTTTTACTGTTTTTACACCAAGAATATAATCTAAAAATTCTGTATCATAGTCATTTTCTGCGGCAGGAGTGCATTCGATTATATTTTGACAAATTTCGTCACCTCTAAGCTCAACAGGAATTTTTTGATTTTTGCATCTTTTATCAACAAGCTCCTCTTTGAGCTTTGGCAAAAATTCTTTTGCTATATCTTGGTGTACAAGACACACCTCGGCTGCATTGCAAACTGACGGGCGGCTTGTTTTCGCATTATGAATTATTTTTAAAGCCATATCGGTATCTGCATACTTATCCACATATATGTGGCAAATTCCCGTACCGGTTTGTATACACGGAACAGTAGCAGTCTGTATGCAAGTATTAATCAGTCCTGCACCGCCTCTGGGGATAAGAAGATCAACATATCCGTTTGCCTTCATAAGCTCAGTTGCGCTGTCTCGGGTTTTGTCTTCGATAAGTTGTATTGCATCGGTAGGGAAGTGAGCTTCATCGAGACCTTCCTTTAAAACTTCAACAATAGCTTTTGCGGATTCAAATGCATCTTTTCCGCTTCTTAAAATACAGGCGTTTCCGGCTCTTATTGCAAGAGAAGCTGCATCAGAGGTAACATTGGGACGGCTCTCGTATATTATGGCTACTACACCTATAGGTACAGCAATTTTCTTGACTTTCATGCCGTTGTGATGAATATAGGGCTTATATTTCTTTTTTAATGGGTCGGGAAGTGTGGCAACTATATCGAGCCCTAACGCCATTGACTCTATTCTTTCTTTTGTTAAGGTTAAACGGTCGATCATAACGCTGCCAAGCTTTTCTTTTGCGGCTTCAACATCATTCTTGTTTTTTTCAAGGATGTAGTCTGAGCGTTCTCTAAGCTTGTTTGCCATCGCGATTAATGCCTGTTTGCGCTTTTTGTCGCTCGTTGCGGCAATATCCGGTGCTGCTTTTTTTGCTTTTATGAGAATTTCTTTTGTTGTTGTCATTTTTTGCTCCAAAATCTTGTTCCGACTTCAGTACCTTCTGCAATGTCATATAGCACTGAAGGATTATCTCCGTTAGTAATTATCATGTCTGTACCGGCACTTGTAGCTATTTGAGCAGCACGTATTTTGGTTGTCATACCACCCGTGCCAAGCTCAGAGCCTTTACCTCCTGCAAGCGAAATTATTTCAGGAGTAATTTCCTTTACAGAAGATATAAGCTTAGCGTTTTTGTCTTTATGAGGGTCAGCAGTGTATAGACCGTCAATGTCTGACAGAAGCACTAATACATCAGCTGAAATGTTAATAGAAACAATTGCTGCTAAAGTATCATTGTCACCGATTCCAAGTTCTTCTGTGGCTACAGTATCATTTTCGTTAATGATGGGAATGCAATCGAGCTCAAGAAGTCTTGTGAGTGTATTATGGAAATTTTCTCTTCTGTGTTGGTCGTTTATGTCATGCTCTGTAAGAAGTATTTGTGCGACAGTATGCCTGTACTCTGAAAAAAGCTTGTCGTATGTATACATAAGCTCACATTGTCCCACAGCGGCAGCCGCCTGCTTAGTAGGAATGTCTTGCGGTCTTGATTTAAGCGAAAGCTTTCCTACGCCCATTCCAATCGCACCTGATGAAACCAGGATTAGTTCATGTCCTGCGTTTTTTAGATCACTTACAACTTCACATAGCTTTTCAATTCTTCTTATGTTAAGGCACCCTGTTGAGTGTGTTAGAGTTGATGTACCTATTTTAACTACTATACGCATTTTCTGTTCCTTTTGTAAATGTTTTTATTTTAGAATACAGCAAATAGGTTAAAATGTCAATCCTGAAATTTCCATTTCATTCGGATTTATGCGTTTAAAATCAACATCCATTAATTTTATGCATATTGATTCCGGAGCAATATTGTTTTGTATCAGATTTTCTTTTTCTTTTTTAGTTAGCTCTTTGATTCTGTATTCTATTTTCATTGCATCGCTTTTGCACTCGCATTGCCATAGAGCGACAAGCTCGGACGGCTTATGCGACTTTGTGTATTTTGCTTTTTTATCACTTTTACCGAAATGCTCGCTCATTCTTTTTTTTACGTCATTTGTGATTCCTGTATACAAAGAATTGTCAGTGCACCTCAAAATGTAAACATAATACATTTTATTTATCCTTTTGAGCAAGTAAGTGGACCTTTCCTGTGTTTAGCTCAACATAAAAATCCCCGTTCTTTTTGCCGGAAGCACAAGAGAAGAAAAGGTTAGTCTTTACATCTCCGATTTTAAATGAGTATATTCTAAGGCTTTCTTCGCCAAATCCGTCAATTTCTCTGACTTGTTCGAGAATGTCTTTGGAAAAATTACCTTCTTTGTCGACAATATACATTCTGTTTATAATTTTTCCGAGAGATTCAGACTCGCATACATTCAGCACAGTGTAATCATCAAGCTCGTAAAACGATTCAAGCCGGTCCAACGAATTCTTTTTAACCGATTTGAATAGTTGTTTTGCCCTTGAGCCATATAATTCAACACTCGGAATGAGAAAAGACGTTTCAGGTATGTTATCGCCGACTGATATTACAATGCTTTCAATTTCATCCTCTTTTAATTTAAGCATTTCTTCACATGTAATGTAGTAGCTGTTGTGGCCGTTTCCTTTGTATTCCGATACAACAAGTTCTTTTGCGGTTTTACCGTTAACTGAAAAATGTATATCTTCAGCGGCATTTGTTTCATTCATTGCATGGTTTCTCAAAATGCCGAGAAGCTCACCGGAATAGAATAATCCTTCGTTTTGATAAAACTGCAAAAATACCGAATAGCTTGTGGCGTATGAGTTGAAGGAAGAAGAAAAATATTCAGCATCTCCATAACCTGTAATCTCGTCATTTTTGTATACTAATTTGAATTCTCCGCTTCCTTCAGTGCTTTGAGGCTTACCCTGTGTCATTATAAATGAATATTCATAACCTGCAAATTTTGGACTTGTTATTGCAAGTGTTCTGTTGTTGCCATTCCAAATAGCATCAAAACCATGCTTTCTTGTTTCTTCTGCATGTATATAGGTTCTTCCTCCGATGTTATATGCTGTAATAATAACATTGTCAAGATAGGTTTTTATATCTGTTTCAAAATAGTTACCAAGCACACTTCCCGATGGAAGAGAGCTTTTATTTACAAATGGCGGAATTCCGTTGTCGGCATGATTCTTTGATGTTATTCTTAACTCTCTGCTTTTTGCATCCCAATAAACAGAAAAGCCGTAATACTTCATATCTTCAGCACTTATCAGAGTTTCGCCGCCAATATTAATAGCATCAATTTCGGCTCCGTTAAGCGTTGTAACAATATCGGTGCTGTAATATTTTCCTGCTATATCACCTGATTTTGCCGCAACTGTTATTGATAAAACAAGAATCATTAATAGTGATAGATATAGTTTTTTCATTATCGCTCCTTCCTGTTACTTTGTAACTATAAAGCAATTGTTTATCAACCTTTCGTGTCCAAGACTTGGACGGTTTATGTAATCCCCGTTATAGAACAGGACAGTAGAGCTTCCGCCGTCAAGCATCGCACCGTTTTCTGCTTTTTCACTTAGGAGAATTTCCTGCAGTACATCAAGGTCGCAGCCCATGCTCCATCCTATTTGTCTGCCGTCAACAACTACAAACAGAAATTCTCCTGTAGCTCTCTGTCCGATAGCTGTTCTTGGTGCGATTCCCCAGCCTCCTGTTCCGTTTTTTACTGTTCCCTCGCCGTTAACTACGAGGAAAGGGGAAAAGGATACGGCGCTGATAATATTATTCTCAATTGCCCACTGTGCGGTGCAGTGCTTTAATACAAGTACGCCGTTATTGTTAATTCCTATCATGTTATAAACCGTGTCATTGTATTCCTTGGGGTGTACCAAAACTCCGTTTTCAATTACAAGTCCGGCAGGATTTCCTCCGTTAGAGTCATAGTTCAATCCGTCTGTGAACCCACCGCCGTTGAGACCGGCAGCAGCATTAGCATCCTCAACCATTCTTTTAACGGTTTGTCCCTTATCAAATTGATGGGAAGTATCACGTAATTTTACTCTTAAAGGGTCCTTTATGAGCATAACATATCCTCTCCATGCGGTACCCGAGTATTCCTTTATGTAAATCCCTTCTTCTAATTCTGAGTACCCTTCAGCAATATAAGAGTGAAACCACTCAGGCGCTGTTGTTTTTTCTGAGGAATTTAATATAATTGATTGGAGAACTGTAGGTTTTGAAAATTTATAGGTTTTGTCCTTAAATTCAATCAGCCCCGATTCGTAAGAAGAATCATCAACGGTGTTTTCAGACATTATCTGCTCTATCTTCTCGTCGGAAATAAACCAGGTAGCAAGGTACTTATGATTCATGGTTGTCATAGCAGAGCATACCCACATCGTTTGAAGCTTTTTACTTCCTCCGCACACTATAAGTATATAAAAAGCAAATGCTGCAATAAAAAACAGCGTTGCAAAGGTTATTAACGTAATTTGTAAAGGATTAATTCTTTTCTTTTTTCTCATTACTTTCCCTCGAGTGATATTTCTTATATATTTTAATACTTCTGACGAAAAAAATCAATATATGTTCCGCTATATTTAAAGAAAATTGACAAATGTTTAAACCTGTAATATTTTCTTTAATATTCCTCTTGACACACAGACGGTTTTGTGATAAAATAACTCAAATAAAAAGAGTTAGAAACTGCTGTGCGGTTTGTAATTTCGCTGAGAAGCAATTTTTAATTTCTTAAGAATCTTTTTTAGGTTCTTTTTTTGTGTCAAGAGGAGAGCATATGAACTACATTTTGAAAAATGCAATGGTTTTTGATAGTGACAAATTTGTCCGTCGAGACATATCGGTTGTTGACGGGCTTGTTAGCAGTGTCCCTTCATCTCTTCTCGGCGCCGACGCTACAATTATTGATTTGTCCGATAAATTTCTTTTTCCCGGTTTTGCCGATGTACATGTACATTTGCGTGAGCCGGGATTTATTTATAAAGAGAATGTAAAATCAGGAACACAAGCTGCGGCACACGGCGGCTTCACCACGGTTTGTTCGATGCCAAACCTATCTCCGACGCCGGACTCAACGGACAATCTTGCATTACAATTGGATGCAATAAATCGAGATGCGGTAATTGAGGTACTTCCTTACGGCACAATAACCGTAGGAGAAAAAGGTGATACGTTATCAGATATGAAAGGCATGTCTGAAAATGTATGCGGTTTTTCAGATGACGGCAGGGGAGTTCAAAGCAGAGAAATGATGCTGACTGCTATGAAGACCGCAAAATCTCTCGGCAAGTTAATAGCGGCTCATTGTGAAGATAATTCTCTTCTAAATAACGGATATATTCACGATGGAGATTATGCTAAGCAGCACGGTCACAGAGGGATTTGCTCGGAAAGCGAATGGGGACCTATCAAGCGGGACATAGAGCTTGTTGAAGAAACCGGGGTTGCATACCACGTTTGCCATATTTCAACAAAAGAAAGTGTGGAAATAATACGGGAAGCAAAGCGACGCGGTGTTAATATAACCTGTGAAACAGGACCTCATTATCTCGTGTTTAGTGACAAGGATTTGCAGGAAGACGGACGGTTTAAGATGAATCCGCCTATCCGTTCTGAAGCCGACAGACTTGCTCTGATTGAAGGTATTAAAGACGGAACGATAGATATGATTGCAACAGACCACGCACCGCATTCGAATGAAGAAAAATCCAGAGGACTTGAAAACAGTCTTATGGGGGTTGTGGGTTTGGAAACTTCTTTCCCTGTTTTATATACTAATCTGGTTTTGACGGGTATAATATCACTTGAGAAGCTTATTGAGCTTATGTCTGTTAATCCTCGTTCAAGGTTTAATCTCAATGGCGGAATTAAAGAAGGAGAGAGAGCGGATCTTACGGTTTTTGATCTGAGTAAAAGTTATAAGGTTGACCCTAATGAGTTTTTGTCGAAAGGAAAAAGTACACCTTTCAGCGGAATGACAGTTTTTGGAAAATGTGTTCTTACAATGTATGGAGGTAAAATAGTATGGCAGGAAAAATGAACAGAAAAATAGTTCTTGAAGATGGCAGTGAATACTGCGGATTTGGATTTGGTGATAATTGTGACAGAGTGTGTGAGATAGTGTTCAACACTTCCATGGTTGGTTATCAGGAGATAGTTTCTGACCCGACTTATATGTACCAAATGGTAGTTATGACATATCCGATTATAGGAACTTGCGGTGTCTCTGACGATGGCGAAACAAAGACACCTACTATCGGTGGACTTATCGTTCGTGAATATAATGATTTGCCGTCAAACTTCAGATATGTTAAAACACTTTCAGAGGTCATGGAAGAAAACCACATTCCGGGTATTTACGGTCTCGACACAAGAAAGCTTACAAGAAGCATCAGAGATAACGGATGTCGTAAAGTTCTTATAACCTCCATCGATACTCCCACAGAAAAAGCTTTGGAAATTATCAGAACAACCGATATTCCCACAGATGCTGTATCTAAGGTCAGCTGTAAAAGAAAATGGTATTCAAGAACTCATAATGCCAAGTACAATATTGTGTTGGTTGATTGCGGTCTTGAACCAAACGTTATTGATATACTCAATTCTAACGGTTGTAACGTTGCGGTAGTTCCGTTTGACACAACAGCCGAAGAAATCATTGCAATGAAGCCTGATGGAGTATTTCTTACTGATGGACCAGGCGCACCCGAGGATACACCCTGCCTTGTTGAGCTTGTAAATCAGCTTAGGGGTAAATGTCCCATTTTCGGTTCAGGTCTTGGACATGAAGTGATTGCACTTTCTTACGGTGCTAAGATTACCAAACTTAAGTTTGGCCACAGAGGAGTAAATCATCCTGTCAAGAATCTCCTCAACGGTATAGTTGAAGTGACATCTCAGAATCACGGTTATGTTGTTGATTTTGACAGCGTAAAAAATACAGCACTTGAAGTTACACAGCTTAACATTATAGATTCTACAATCGAAGGTATGAGATGTACAGAAGATAAAATTTTCAGTATTCAGTATCAAACAGAGAGCGCCCTTTGCTCGCTTGACAAAGATTGCCTTTTCTGCCAGTTCTTAAACACTATGAAGGAGGACTAAGATAATGCCTAAAAGAAGTGATATAAAAAAGATTCTTGTTATCGGTTCCGGACCAATTGTAATCGGACAGGCTGCTGAGTTTGACTATGCAGGCACACAGGCTTGTCTCGCTCTTAAAGAGGAAGGCTACGAGGTTGTTCTCTGTAACTCAAACCCTGCTACCATTATGACCGATACAGCCATTGCGGACAAGATATACATGGAGCCTCTTACTCTCGAATATGTAGCAAAGATACTCCGTTATGAACGCCCCGATGCTATTATACCGGGCATAGGTGGACAGACAGGTCTTAATCTTGCAACTCAGCTTCACAGAAAAGGTATTCTTAAGGAATGTCAGGTTGAACTGCTCGGAACACGTGTAGACAGTATTGAAACCGCTGAAGACAGAGAGCTTTTCAAAGAGTTTTGTGAGAAGCTTGGTGAACCTGTTCTTCCGTCTGATACGGTTAATACAATAGAAGACGGATTGAGAGTTGCTGAAGAAATAGGTTATCCTGTAGTGCTTCGTCCCGCATTTACACTGGGTGGTACCGGCGGCGGTTTTGCAGATAATGCAGAAGAGTGTGCAGATATACTCAAGAATGCGCTTAAGCTTTCTCCTGTTCATCAAGTTCTTGTAGAAAAGAGCATTAAGGGATACAAAGAAATTGAATATGAAGTAATGCGTGATGCTAATGATACTGCTATAGCTATATGCAACATGGAAAACGTTGACCCTGTAGGTATTCATACAGGTGACTCGGTTGTTGTGTGTCCTACTCAGACACTTACCAGTCAGGAA
The DNA here is from genome assembly GCA_964650465.1 of uncultured Oscillospiraceae bacterium. Lineage (GTDB taxonomy): Bacteria > Bacillota > Clostridia > Oscillospirales > SIG627 > RGIG6353. Next base: position 9,405 of record CAZYTA010000006.1, read on the forward strand.
TGCTCAATGCTTCGTAACAGTGCACTTAAGATTATACGTGAGCTTAAAATAGAGGGTGGTTGTAACGTTCAATTTGCTCTTGACCCACACTCCCTTGATTATTATCTTATCGAGGTAAATCCCAGAGTTTCAAGATCTTCTGCGCTTGCTTCGAAAGCAAGCGGATATCCCATTGCGCGCGTAACAGCAAAGATAGCGGTAGGAATGACACTTGACGAAATTAAAATAGCCAATACTCCTGCAGCGTATGAGCCTACTCTTGATTATGTAATTACAAAAATGCCCAGATTTCCGTTTGACAAGTTTACTGATGCTAACAATAAGCTTTCCACTCAGATGAAAGCTACAGGCGAAGTAATGAGCATCGGCAGAACAATTGAGGAAAGTCTGCTCAAGGCTGTTCGTTCAATTGAGATTGGCGTTTCTCACTTCTACATGAAGAAGTTTGATAATTACACTAATGACGAAATGCTTTCTTATGTGAAGGATGCAACCGATGACAGATATTTTGCTATTGCTCAGCTTATAAGAAACGGAGTTGACTTGGGTCTTATCTGCGATGCAACAAAAATCGAGATGCTGTTCCTTGAAAAACTCAAAAACATCATTGACATGGAAGAGACAGTGCGCTGTGCTAAGTATGATGTTGATGTTCTTTACGAAGCAAAAAGAATGGGCTTTTCTGATAACTACATTTCCAAGCTTTGGAATGTTGACGAGATCGAAGTGTGGAATATAAGAAAAGAGAATAAGATGTTCCCGGTATATAAGATGATTGATACCTGTGCATCTGAATTTGAAGGCTATATCCCTTATTTCTATTCCACATACGAGGATGAAAACGAGTCGATAGTTTCTGATAAGAAAAAGGTCATTGTTCTCGGCTCGGGTCCCATCCGTATTGGACAGGGCGTAGAGTTTGACTATTCTACAGTTCATGCTGTTACTACTATTAAGCGCTCCGGTTATGAAGCAATTATAATCAACAATAACCCCGAAACTGTTTCAACAGACTACACCACATCCGATAAGCTTTATTTTGAGCCTCTTTGCACAGAGGATGTTATGAATATAGTTGAGCTTGAACAGCCTATAGGAGTTATAGCCTCCCTTGGCGGTCAGACGGCTATCAACCTTGCTGAGCCTCTCACAAAACGCGGTGTTAAAATTATAGGTACAGATTGTGATGCTATCGAAAAGGCTGAAAACAGAGACTCGTTTGAAAAGGTTTTGCAGTCTCTCAATATCCCTCAGCCAAGAGGTGCAGCAGTTACTAATATCGAGGACGGCGTAAAAGTTGCCGGAGAGATTGGTTATCCTGTCCTCGTAAGACCTTCATTTGTACTTGGCGGCCGTGCAATGCAGATTGTTTCAAATGAAGATATGCTGCGCCACTATCTCAAGACAGCTGTTGAAGTAGATGAAGATAAGCCTGTGCTTGTTGATAAGTATATTCAGGGTAAGGAAGTCGAAGTTGACGCTGTGTGTGACGGAACAGATGTTTTTGTTCCGGGTATTATGGAGCTTGTTGAAAGAACAGGTATTCATTCCGGCGACTCAATCAGTGTTTATCCTTCCTTTACTCTCAGTCAAAGAGTTAAGGATACAATTCTTGAATATACAAAGAAACTTGGTCTCGGTATTGGTATAGTAGGCTTGTTTAATATACAGTTTATTGTTGACAGTAATGATGATGTATACATCATCGAGGTAAACCCTCGTTCTTCAAGAACTGTGCCCTTCCTGTCTAAGTCAACAGGTTACAGTCTTGCTGACATCGGAACGCTTGTCATCCTCGGCAAATCTCTTAAAGAACAAGGTATAACTGAGATTTATCCTAAAGAAAAGGAACGCTGGTATGTAAAAGCTCCTGCATTTTCCTTCTCTAAGCTCAGCGGACTTGATGCTTATTTGTCACCGGAAATGAAATCTACAGGTGAAGCAATAGGATATGATAACAAGCTCAACAGAGCTCTTTACAAGGCACTTCAAGCGAGCGGCATGAATGTAGTTAATTACGGCACTGTTTTTGCTACGATAGCTGATAGAGACAAGGAAGAGGCACTTGAACTTATCAGAAGGTTTTATAATCTCGGCTTTAACATTGAAGCAACAGAAGGAACCGCAAAGTTCTTAAAAGAACACGGTATCAGAACAAGAGTTCGCCAAAAGATAGGCGACGGCGCAGAGGATATTCTGAATTCTATCAGACAGGGCTATGTCAACTATGTGATTAATACCCGTGATATCAACACAGGAAGTATGTCTGACGGACATGCTATCAGACAGTGTGCCGTTCAGAACAATGTTACAATTTTCACTGCCCTTGATACAGTTAAGGTACTGCTTGACGTACTTGAAGAAACAACTCTCGGAATTTCTACTATTAACTCTTAAGTGAGGATGTAAAAGTGACACAGGGAATATACAAAATATTATCTAATATCAAGATTGCTCGCGATGTGTTTAAAATGGTTTTAGAGGGCGATACCTCTGCCATTACGGCGCCTGGACAGTTTGTCAATATCAAGCTTGAAGGAAAATTCCTTCGCCGCCCCATTTCTGTTTGCGATTATGATAACGAAACGATTACTCTGATTTACAAAGTTGTCGGAAGCGGTACGGAAATGATGTCAAAAATGACTGACGGTGATTTGCTCGATGTTCTTGTAGGTCTCGGCAACGGATACGATACATCAAAAAGCGGAAACGCACCTCTTCTTATAGGAGGCGGTGTCGGAGTACCTCCTATGTACAGGCTTTGTCGTGATCTTATCGGAGAAGGTAAATCCGTTACGGTTGTACTTGGTTTTAATTCTGTTGAAGATATATTCTATGCCGATGAATTTAAAGCGCTTGGTGCGACAGTAATTGTTGCTACTGCTGACGGTACATTTGGTGTTAAAGGCTTTGTTACCGATGCGATGGACGGTGTTGAATATACCTACTTTTACACATGCGGTCCTGAGGTTATGTTCCGTGCAATTGAAAAAATAGCTAAAACAAGCGGTCAGTACAGCTTTGAGGAGCGAATGGGCTGTGGCTTCGGAGCTTGTATGGGATGCACTTGCAAAACAAAGTATGGAAATAAAAGAATCTGTAAGGACGGTCCTGTTCTGGAAAGAGAGGAGATAATATGGTAAATACAAAGGTTGTGCTTTGCGGCATTACACTTGACAATCCGATTATCCCTGCCAGCGGTACTTTTGGATTCGGTTATGAATTTGCTGAATTGTACGATATTAACTGCCTGGGTACATTTTCTTTTAAAGGTACAACGAGAGATGCCCGATTTGGCAATCCTACTCCAAGAATTGCAGAATGCGATTCAGGCATGATTAATGCGGTTGGTTTGCAAAACCCCGGTGTTGATAAAGTTATATCGGATGAGTTGCCAAAACTTAAAAAATGCTTTTCTAAACCTGTTATGGCAAATGTAAGCGGATTTTCCATAGAAGAATACTCGGAAACTTGCGCTAAGCTTGACAGAGAAGAACAAATAGGGTGGTTTGAAGTAAATATAAGCTGTCCCAATGTCCACGGAGGCGGTATGAGCTTTGGCACATCTCCGGAAGCTGCAGGGGAAGTTACACGAGCGGTAAAAGCAGTTACTACAAAGCCTGTTTTTATCAAGCTTTCACCTAATGTTACGGATATAGTTTCCATAGCAAAAGCGTGTGAAGAAAATGGTGCTGACGGTATAAGTCTTATTAATACACTGCTTGGTATGAGAATTGACCTTAAAACCAAAAAGCCTGTTATTGCTAATAAGATGGGCGGTTTTTCGGGTGCAGCTATAAAGCCCGTTGCTTTGCGCATGGTTTATCAAGTTTTTGAAGCAGTTAAAATTCCAATTATAGGCATGGGCGGTATATCAACAGCTGAGGACGCTATTGAAATGATGCTTGCGGGAGCAACGGCTGTTCAGGTAGGTGCTGCCAATCTTGTTGAGCCGTTTGCGTGTAAAAACATTATTGATAATTTACCTGAAGTAATGAAAAAATATGGAATAAATGATTTGAATGATATAATAGGAGGAGCACACTAATGGGACGCGATGTAATTATAGCATGTGACTTTGCAGGAAAAGATGATGTTATGTCTTTTCTTGATAAGTTTACCGATGTTAAGCCTTTTGTTAAAATAGGAATGGAGCTTTTTTATGCCGAAGGACCTCAGATTGTACGTGATATAAAAGCGAGAGGACATAAAATCTTCCTGGACCTTAAGCTTCATGATATCCCGAATACAGTTAAAAAGTCGATGTCAGTTTTGTCAAGACTTGATGTTGATATGACCAATCTTCATGCTTCCGGAACCGTTGCGATGATGGAGGCAGCTATTGAAGGACTTACCCGACCTGATGGAACTCGTCCGATTTTAATTGCTGTAACTCAGTTGACTTCTACAAGTGAGGAACGCTTAAAGAGCGATTTGCTTATCAATGAAACAATGGAAAACACCGTAATGCATTATGCTAATAACGCTAAGCTTGCAGGCCTTGATGGAGTTGTATGTTCACCTCTTGAAGCTGAGCGAGTACACGGCAGATGTGGAAATGATTTTCTTACTGTAACTCCTGGCGTAAGATTTGCCGACGGAGATAAGGGGGATCAGGTCAGAGTAATGACACCTGCAGAAGCTAAGAGAATCGGCTCGGATTATATTGTAGTGGGAAGACCTATAACAGCAGCGGAAGACCCTGTAGCGGCGTATAAACGTTGTGTAGCAGAATTTGTAGACTAAATAAGGAGAAAGAACATAATGGAAAAACTTATTGCTAAAGATTTATTGAAAATTAAGGCGGTATTCTTCCGTCCTGAAGAGCCCTTCACATGGGCAAGCGGTATAAAGAGCCCTGTTTATTGTGACAACAGACTTACTCTTACAGCACCTGAAGTAAGATGTGATGTTGAAAACGGACTTGCGAAGCTAATAAAAGAAAATTATCCTGATGCCGAAGTCCTTATGGGCACTTCAACTGCAGGTATTGCTCATGCAGCTATTACAGCTCATATTCTTGATATGCCCATGGGCTATGTACGTAGCGGAGCAAAGGACCACGGAAGACAGAATCAAATCGAGGGCAAGCTTGAAAAAGGACAGAAGGTTGTAGTTGTTGAAGATCTCATTTCTACCGGCGGTAGTGTAATTGAGGTTGTTAATGTACTTCGTGAAGCAGGTGCAGAGGTTCTTGGTATAGTTTCAATTTTCACTTATGGAATGAAGAAAGGACTTGACAGACTTGCAGAGGCGAATGTCCGCAATATCAGCCTTACAAATTTTGACACCATTGCGGAAGTAGCAGCAGAAGAAGGATATATAAAGCCTGAAGATATCAAACGTCTTATTGCTTTCAGAAACAATCCCTCAGATGAGAGCTGGATTGGTGCAAAGTAATGAGAAGCGTTATCGATATCTTTGACCTGTCGGTTGAAGAAATTGAGAAGCTTATTGAGGTTGCCAACGATATTATTGAAACCCCAAAAAAGTATTCGGAAAAATGTCACGGAAAGAAGCTTGCAACTCTTTTCTTTGAGCCTTCAACAAGAACCAGACTCAGCTTTGAGGCTGCAATGTATGAGCTCGGAGGAAATGTACTTTCAATGGCTGATGCCGGTTCAAGCTCGGCAAAAAAAGGTGAAAGTGTAGCCGATACCGCTAAGATGATTTCGTGTTATGCTGATATTATGGCAATGCGTCATCCGAAAGAGGGAGCACCTCTCGTAGCTTCAATGAATGCAACTATACCTGTTATAAATGCAGGAGACGGCGGACATAATCACCCTACTCAGACCCTTGCGGATCTTCTTACCATAAAGCGAGAAAAAGGAAGATTTGAAAATCTTACGGTTGGTCTTTGCGGTGACCTTAAGTTCGGTAGAACGGTCCATTCTTTGATTAACGCTTTATCAAGATACAGTGGTATAAAATTTGTTTTGATTTCTCCCGATGAATTAAGAATTCCGGGATATGTGAAGACTGATGTTATAGAGAAAAACGGATTGAGTTACACCGAGACAGCAAATCTTGAGTCTGTTCTTCCTGAGCTTGATATTCTTTATATGACACGAGTTCAGAGAGAACGTTTCTTTAACGAGGATGACTATCTCAGACTTAAGGACAGTTATATACTTACTCCCTCAAAACTCGAATGCGCCAAGTCTGACCTTTGCATTATGCATCCTCTGCCCAGAGTAAACGAGATCAGTGTTGCAGTAGATAACGATAGCCGTGCGTGTTACTTTAAACAGGCTCTTTACGGTAAGTATATGCGAATGGCTCTTATTCTTATGTTATTGGGGGAGATATAAATGAATATAGACTCTATCAAAAACGGAATTGTCATTGATCACATAACTGCCGGTAACGGCATGAAGATTTATCAACTTCTTAACCTTGATTCTCTCAATTGCTCTGTTGCGCTTATTCGAAATGTCCAGAGCGTAAAAATGGGTAAGAAAGATATCATTAAGATAGACTGTGATATTTGTATAAATACTGATATACTCGGATATGTAGATCCGGGAGTTACAGTAGATATTATAAAAGACGGAAAGCTTATTGAAAAAAAGAAAATAGGTCTTCCCGAAAAGCTTGTAAACATAATTACGTGTAAAAACCCAAGATGTATTACGGCTACGGAACAGGAATTAGATAATATTTTCAAACTTACCGACAGAGATAAAAAGGTATACCGCTGTATTTATTGCGAAGGAAAAGCCGAATAAAAAATAGCCTGCGATATTTTTATATTGCAGGTATTTTTTTTGACCAAAAGACTTTAAATTTTAATAATAATATGATATAATAAAACTAATAACCATTAGGAGGATTGCATGAAAAAGAGCACTTATTTAAAATTAGGATTATTGGTTTTTTTATTTGTTTTGGTTAACATTTTTATGAATTCTTGTACTGATGAGTCTGACATAGAAAACAGTAATCATATTGCTGTTGAAAACAATGACAGCGTATATGTATATAACATTTACGGTATCGCACAATATAAGTACAACGCCGACGGCAAACTGTCGGAGATTCTTTCTCTTGATCCGATAACACTTACTCCTTTTATTACCGACAGTGATAAATATGAATGCAAATATACATATGATGACAATGGGTATATTTGTGACTTGATTTATTTTGGAAAAAGATTTTCAGTAAACAAAGTTGATGAGCTTGGCAGAACATTATCTGCAGTGTGCAACACTGTTGAGCCGATGTGGTCTGTAAATTTCACCTATGACGAAAATGATAACGTTATCAGAGAAGAGTTTTTTGAAGGTAACAATTCAGTTTTAAAAACAACTTTTGATAGTTCGGGAAAGCCCACCGAATTAGATTATCACGGTACAGGAACAATCCGCTTTACTTATACAAGTAGCGAAACATACGTTATGATCTCTCTGTATGATGCATCTCAGACGGCGCCCGATATTACCATAACCTTTGACGAATCGGGATATCCTAAATACTTTTTGCAATCGTTAGATGGTGCAATGAGTGGCACTACCTGGTATTACAACGAACAAATGCTTTGTTTTGACACTCTCGTTGAAAGCTCATACGAAGGTAGCAGGTATACCGAAGAATATGTAATCAATTATAATAATGATAAGAGCATTTCCGATATTAGCTATTATGTACCCGACAATAACCAAGAGCCTGTTCTTTATTCTACATCTGAGTATAAATATAATTCAGACGGAAGTCCAAAAACTCAAATCGATATTGTTTATAACGGTGACGAATATATTGATAAAAAAACAATATACGGATTTGTTAACGGTAAGCGAGCGAATACAACTACGGAAACATATACCGACGGAAGCTTAGAAAGCAAAGAAGTTGTCGAAAAAGTATTTGACAGTATCGGCAGAGAAAAAACAGTATCTACTTTCAGCTACGACAAAAACGAAGAGCTTATTTCCGGCTCTGTTCAGGATTATGAGTTCAATTCGGAAGGCTATGTTACCGAGAGAAAAACCGAAAAGTATTCGCAAAATAATGTGATAGAAAATACAATTTTTGAGAATTATGAATTTGATGATGTCGGAAATAAAATAAAAGCAACATACCGTGTTTATAACAGTGAGAATATTCTGTCGGACAAAGAAATTGATACTTTTGAGTATAATAAAGAGGGGAATATAACCATTCAAACTGTTTCTATTTTTGATGCTTCTGAATCTCTTGTAAGTTTAACTAAAACAGAAAACAAATACGCTGCTGACGGAACTCTTGAGGAGTCAACGGTAACACAGTATGATGCAGAGGGCAATGTGGTTTATACCAAAAAAGATTAAAGATAAGGAGGTCTTACTTTGGAAAAATTCAAGCTTGTTTCCCCATATCAACCCATGGGTGACCAACCGGAGGCTATCAAAAAGCTTTCGGAAGGTATACTGCGCGGCGATAAGGAACAGACGTTACTTGGCGTTACCGGCTCCGGTAAGACCTTTACTATGGCAAATATAATCGCAAACGTAAATAAACCAACGCTTATTTTGTCGCATAACAAGACACTTGCCGCACAGCTTTGTTCTGAATTCAAGAATTTTTTTCCTGAAAATGCTGTTGAATATTTTGTTTCCTACTATGATTATTTTCAGCCGGAGGCATACATTCCCGGTAAGGATATGTACATTGAAAAGGATTCAGCCATAAATGACGATATAGATAAGATGAGGCACTCCGCTACCTCGGCGCTGTTTGAGCGAAGAGATGTAATCATTGTTTCGAGCGTGTCTTGCATTTATTCTCTTGGCGATCCTGCAGAGTATGAGCATCTCGTTATTTCTTTGCGTCCGGGTATGACTATTCCGCGTCAGGAGCTAATAAGAAAACTTGTAGCTATAAACTTTGAGCGTAACGATATTGATTTTACTCGAAACAGGTTCAGGGTAAAAGGCGATGTTGTCGAAATTTATCCGTCAAGCGCAACAGATGTTGTTGTAAGAGTTGAATTTTTCGGCGATGAAATTGACAGACTGAGCGAAATTAATGTTGTCACAGGCGAAATTACAGCTGTTTTGAGTCATATAGCTTTATATCCTGCATCTCATTACGTAACATCAGCTGACAAAAAAGAAAAAGCAATTCAGGAAATTAAAAACGAACTTATTGAGCGAATTCAATATTTCAGGGATAAGAATATGCTTATTGAGGCTCAAAGAATAGAGGAGAGAGTAAAATACGACATAGAGATGATCGAAGAGGTGGGCTATTGTTCGGGAATTGAAAACTATTCAAGAGTTTTCGCCGGTAAGGCACCCGGATCAACTCCTTATACCTTACTTGATTATTTCCCTGAGGATTTCTTACTGTTTATTGACGAATCCCATGTTACTGTGCCTCAGGTAAGAGGTATGAGCGGCGGCGATACAGCAAGAAAGAAGAATCTTGTAGAATACGGTTTTAGGCTTCCGAGTGCATATGATAACAGGCCGTTATATTTTGATGAATTTAGAAGTAAGCTCAATCAGATAGTTTATGTCAGCGCCACTCCCGACCAATACGAACTTGAACGCAGCACACAGGTAGCAGAACAGATTATACGTCCGACAGGCTTACTTGACCCGCTTGTTGATGTAAGACCTATTGAAGGACAGATAGATGATTTAATTGGCGAAATCAATGCCAGGGTAGAAAAAGGACAGCGTGCATTGGTAGTAACATTAACCAAAAAAATGGCAGAAGATTTGACGTCTTTTTTGTGCTCTTCGGGAATCAAAGCAAAGTATATGCACCATAATGTTGAAACAATTGACAGAATTCAATTGATAAAAGAACTTCGTCAAGGAAAATATGACGTTCTTGTTGGAATTAATCTGTTAAGAGAAGGACTTGACCTTCCTGAAGTTTCCCTTGTAGCAATTTTGGATGCCGATAAAGAAGGCTTTTTACGTTCCGTAACTTCGTTTGTCCAAATTATCGGTAGAGCCGCAAGACATGTTGACGGTCATGTAATAATGTATGCTGACAATATGACAAAATCAATGAAAAAAGCGATAGAGGAAACAGCAAGACGCCGCTCTATTCAAAACGCCTATAATGAGGCTAACGGTATAACTCCGCATACTGTTAAAAAAGAGATTTCGGACAATATAGATGTTGCAGACCGTTCTCCGGATGTTCTAAGCGAGTTGAATAAAGAAAAAGCTGTTATGTCTCAAAAAGAAAGAAAGCGCTTGATTGAAAAATTGACTCGCGAAATGCAAGCTGCGTCAAGAGAACTTGATTTTGAATATGCAGCTATATTAAGAGACAAGATATTTAAGCTAAAGGAAAATAAATAATGTTAAAAGAAAAAATTACCGTAAGAGGCGCACGAGAAAACAATCTAAAAAATATAAATGTGGAGATTCCGCGCAATAAGCTTGTTGTGTTTACAGGTCTTTCGGGGTCGGGAAAATCTTCGCTTGCTTTTGATACACTTTATGCGGAAGCATACAGACGATTTGTAGAATCTTTGTCTTCATATGCAAGACAGTTTTTGGGACAGCTTGATAAACCTGATGTTGATTTTATTGACGGACTTTCTCCTGCAATATCAATTGACCAAAAGACAACATCTAAAAATCCGCGTTCCACTGTAGGAACGGTTACAGAGATTTATGACTATCTCAGACTGCTTTTTGCAAGTATTGGTATACCGCACTGTCCTGTATGCGGGAAGGAGATAGTTAAACAGTCGATTGACCAGATAGTTGAAAAGATTTTATCTTACCCCGAAGGTACACGCTTCCAGGTCCTTGCACCCGTAATCAGAGGAAAAAAAGGATTACACGAAAAGATATTTCATGATGCGTTAAAAAGCGGTTTTGCCCGTGTCAGAGTTGATGGTTTCGTGTATAGTTTGTCTGACAATATAGAGCTTGACAAGAACAAGAAACATAATATTGAAATAGTAATCGACCGTCTTGTGATGAAAAAGGAAGAAATAACCGCTCGTCTTACTGATTCGGTAGAAACAGCATTGTCTTTGTCTGGTGGATTGGTTATTATAGATTTTGTTGATGCTGACGAAAATTCTCCTGAGCGCCAGATATCTTTTTCGGAAAACTTTGCATGCGATGAACACGATATTAGTATTGGTGAAGTCTTGCCTCGGCTGTTTTCTTTTAACAATCCATATGGCGCCTGTCCTTCTTGTGCAGGACTGGGTACGAAGAAAACCCTTGCTATTGAAAAAATTATAGGAAATTCCGAGCTTTCTCTTGCTGACGGAGCTATACAAGTAAACGGCTTTAAAAGCCTTGACAAAGATGGTTGGACAACTCGAATATTTAAAAAGGTCGGAGCATCTCATGGCTTTGATCTTAACACTCCCGTAAAGGATTTTACATCTGATGCAATGCAAGCTATGATGTATGGCACAGGTGATGAAACATATGTTATTCCTTATACAAAAGATGGACGAACCAAAAATTATGAAGTAACATTTGACGGTGTGGTTAATATTATCCTGAGGCGTGTTGAAGAAGGCGGTGGAGATTATTATGATGAGTTCTTCTACGAAGTTGACTGTCCCGATTGTAAAGGTAAGAGACTGAAAAAAGAAGCTCTTTCCATTACGGTTTGTAAAAAAAGCATAAGTGACGTTTGTGACCTCAGTATAAGTGATTCTCTTGATTTCTTTAAATCTCTTTCTCTTACAGAAAAGGAAAAATTTATTTCAAAAGAAATAATAAAAGAAATAATTACAAGACTTGACTTTTTAAAAAGTGTTGGCTTAGAGTATCTATCTCTTTCAAGAAAATCAGCAACATTATCCGGAGGAGAAAGTCAGAGAATAAGACTCGCTACACAAATAGGCTCCTCTTTGGTTGGTGTTATGTATATTCTTGACGAGCCCAGCATTGGTTTGCATCAAAGAGATAACAGTAAGCTTATCGCTACTCTAAAAAAACTGCGAGATGTCGGAAATACAGTTATTGTTGTTGAGCACGACGAGGAAACAATTGAAGCTTCGGATTTTGTTGTTGATATAGGTCCGGCAGCTGGTGTTCACGGAGGTGAGCTTGTTTTTGCCGGCTCTCCAGAAGAATTAAAAAGATACGATAAATCAATCACCGGCAGATATTTATCAGGTAAAGACAAGATTGAAGTTCCCGAAACCAGACGGAAAGGAAACGGTAAAAAGCTTTCAGTGTTTGGTGCACGAGAAAACAATTTGAAATCCGTTGATGTCGATATACCTCTTGGCGTATTTACTTGTGTTACAGGTGTTTCCGGTTCAGGTAAGTCATCGCTGATTAATGAAATTGTTTACAAAACATTAGCAAGGGATTTGAACAGGGCTTCAATAATTCCCGGCAAGGCTGACAGAATTGAAGGCTCGGAAAATCTCGACAAAATTATTGATATCGACCAGTCTCCAATTGGCAGAACACCGCGCTCAAATCCTGCGACTTATACAGGGGTATTTAATCATATTCGAGCTCTGTTTGCTGCATCAAAAGATGCTAAAGAGAGAGGATTTGGGCAGGATAGATTTTCGTTTAATCTCAAAGGCGGACGATGCGAAGCGTGCGAGGGTGACGGTACAACAAAGATAGAAATGCATTTTCTTTCGGATGTGTATGTTACATGCGATGTGTGCGGAGGAAAGAGATATAATAGGGAAACCTTGGAAGTAAAATACAAAGGAAAAAGCATTGCCGATGTGCTTGATATGACAGCTGATGAGGCATGCGATTTCTTTGAAAATGTTCCCCAGGTAAAGAAAAAGATTCAAACGCTTTGCGATGTAGGTCTTGGATATATAAAACTCGGTCAATCGTCAACTACTCTTTCAGGTGGTGAAGCTCAGCGTGTAAAGCTTGCCACAGAGCTTTCGAAACCGGGTACAGGAAATACACTTTATGTCCTTGATGAACCTACCACGGGACTGCATTCCGCAGATGTAAAAATGCTTATCAAAGTTTTGCAAAGACTTGCTGATGCAGGTAACACAGTTGTCGTGATTGAACACAATCTTGATTTAATTAAAACTGCAGATTACATTATTGATATGGGCCCCGAAGGCGGAGATAAAGGCGGCACAGTTGTTGCTTTGGGTACGCCTGAGGAAGTTGCGCGCAATAACGAATCTTATACCGGTGAATATCTTAAGAAAGTTTTAGAAAGGCATTGAAATGATACGCAAAGATATTGAACGAATATTAAAAGATGTAGAAAAACCCGGCAGATATACAGGCGGAGAGCAGGGCGAGATAATAAAGGAAAAATCGTCAATTGATTTGAGAGTAGCTTTTGGCTTTCCTGACCTTTATGAAATAGGCATGTCCAACCTTGGCATGAAAATACTGTATTCTTGTCTTAATTCTCTTGATAATGTTTGGTGCGAGCGTACTTTTGCTCCTGCCGAAGATATGGCCCAAAAAATGAAAGAACACGGCATACCTCTTTTTGCACTTGAAAGCGGGGACAGCGTCATTGACTTTGATGTTTTTGCACTTACTGTACAGTATGAAGGATTATTTACAAACATACTGTATATGTTAGATATGGCAGGAATTCCTTTTTACGCTAAAGACAGAGATGACAGCTACCCGATAATTTTAGGGGGCGGTCCCTGTACATATAACCCTGAACCGTTTTGCGAGTTTTTTGATGTACTGTCGATAGGTGAGGGCGAAGAAGCTCTTCCTGAGCTTGCAATACTGTTGATAGACTGCAAAAATAAAAAACTCTCAAAAAAAGAAACGCTTTACAGAATAGCCACTGAGCTTGAAGGCTTTTATGTTCCGTCGCTGTATGAATTTGTCTACGGTGAAGACGGAAAAATTGCCAATATAATTGTTGGTGAAGGCGTACCGAAAAAAATCAAAAAAAGAATAGTTGAAAATTTTGACGATGCTTTGTATCCGATCAAGCAGGTCATTCCTTATATTGAAACTGTACACGACAGAGCAACAATTGAAATTTTCAGAGGCTGCATCAGAGGATGCAGATTTTGTCAGGCAGGTATGATTTACCGACCTGTTAGAGAACGTTCTCCGGACGTAATTAATTCAATATCTAAAGAAACAATACAAAATTGCGGTTACGAGGAAATTTCAATTTCTTCTCTCAGTTCAAGTGATTATACTGCACTGCCGGAGCTGACGGATAAGCTCCTCTCGTGGACTAATGACGAAAAAATCAATTTGTCTCTGCCGTCACTTCGCCTTGACAGCTTTACAAAAGAGCTTATGGACAAAGTTATGAGTCTCAGAAAATCGGGACTTACCTTTGCTGTTGAAGCAGGCACTCAAAGACTTCGTGATGTCATTAACAAAGGTGTCACAGAAGAAGATCTCTTTCGTTCGGTTGCGTGGGCTTTTTCAGAGGGTAGAACATCCGTTAAATTGTATTTTATGTCGGGATTACCCACCGAAACAGATGAAGATGTAGTAGCCATTGCAGATCTTTCACAAGCGGTTGTAAACTTATTTTATAACTCTCCTGACAAGCCGAAAGGGAAGGGCGTTACTGTAAACATTAGTGTTTCCTGTTTCGTTCCTAAGCCGTTTACGCCGTTTCAATGGGAACCGCAAGACACGGTTGAAGAGCTGAAAAGAAAACAAATGCTGTTAAAGGATAGTATAACAACAAGAAAAATTAACTACACCTGGCATGATGCAAGAGTAAGCTATATTGAAGCGGTTCTTGCAAAAGGTGACAGGAGACTGTCAAAATCGATTGTTGCCGCATATAATCTTGGGCAAAAATTTGATGCTTGGAGCGAATATTTTAATTTTGACCGTTGGATGCAAGCGTTCAGTGATACAGATATTTCTCCGGAGTTCTATGCTAACAGAAAAATGTCATATGATGAAATACTACCATGGGACATTATTGACATTGGTGTTACCAAAGAATTTTTGATACGTGAAAGCCGGAAAGCCAACAAGGGAATTGTTACTCCCAATTGCAGAGAAAAATGTTCCGGTTGCGGTGCGTATGGCTGTAACGTAAACAAAGAGAGGTAGAATGATGGAAAATAAAAACATTATACGCCTTAAGTTTACTAAAAAAGGCGGACTAAAATATATTTCTCATCTTGATTTGCAACGTGCTTTAGCTCGTATTATAAAAAGAAGCCATATACCTATACGGTATACTCAAGGTTTTAATCCTCACCCAAAAATGGTTTTTGGATTGCCACTGAGTGTTGGATGCGAAAGCGAATGCGAACTTCTTGATGTATATATGATAATGGATGAATCTAAGCCCAATGTACCTTTGTATACCCCTGAAGAATTTAAAGCGACTCTTATTCCTAACCTTCCGATAGGTCTGGATTATATAGATGCTTATTATCCCTCTAAGCCGTTCACTTCAATTCAATCTGCCGTTTACAAAGTTACTGTTGATTTGAACACAGATGAAAGTATTATAGACGTACTTAAAGAGGCATTTTCACAGCCACTTATTGTATTAAAAAAATCAAAATCGGGTGACAGAGATGTTGATATCAGTGAATTGATTCATAATGTTGAGTTTTTTCAAAATAATAAAACCGTAATTTTGAATTTAACACTCTCGGCTCAGCAGAATAATTATTTAAATCCCGAGCTCGTAATGAATGCGTTGAAGAAAAACAGTGTAATAAATTCAGCTATAGATTATTATACTGTATTGAGAACGGAAATTATTTTCTCTGAACAATAAGCGACATTTATTTCCCATACTTGACAATATTACATGTCTGATATATAATATTGATGTCATTAATTCTATTGAAGAGGTGCAAAATGAAGGATATTATAGTTACTGCCATTACTGTTTTTTTAGCAGTAGTGCTCATAGTTTTGCTTAATGCTGAAACAGTTAAGACCGACAAATTACAAAAGATGCACAGCGAAATGGAAGTTAAAACAAATGCGTATTCCTTACAAAAGAAAGAGCTTGAAGATGAACTGGAAGCTCTGCGTGAAGTAAAAGTAGAAAAAGAAACAGGCAAAACAAGCATGATGTTTGTCTTCACAGAGACCGATGATACGCTGTTTAATGAAATTGTTCCAAAGTTAAACGATATGGGTGTTCCCGCTACTATCTGTATTACAAAGGGGAATTTGCCGAATATATCGCAGGATGAAGGATTATCTCTTTATGAAGTAAATTATTTGCTTAACATCGGTTGGCAAACAGCAATGTATTGGGATGGTACCGAAGAGATAGATATGTGGTATCTTGATACTACACGCCTTATGAGCGAGGTTGGTGTTGAAATTCCGAGAGTTCTTTGCATTGATAGCGCTTCTTATGATGCTTCTCTCAATACAATATTTGAGAATTTGGGATTTGAACATGTAATTATTATGTTAAATTCGTCGGATACTTCTATTGATACAGAAGCAGAAAACATTAACTTAATCAATGCACGTCCTTGGTATACTACAGCAAGCGCAGATCAGCTTTCTTCACTAAAAACCGATAATTCGCAGTTTGCATTTTTAGTTGGTGTTAAAGGCGAAGAACTTGCATATGAAAGCTCTCAGTTTGATGCTATGCTAAAGCGTGCTGCAGGGCAGCATGACAAATTAGTTATTACTACACCTGACGGAGCTTTGGAGCAAATTATCGAAAATCAAGTAGAATATGAGCGTTCGCTTGAGGAATATAATAATAACATTAAACGAATCGAAAACGAAATTGCCGAGATTAACAAAAAAATCGACAGCATTTATGATGAATATTTTGCTGAATAAGTTATTTCGGATTTTGGGTTATGAAATCATCTATAGAGTCGGAACTTAATGAAAACGGTGTTCTTGTTTACACCAATACCGGTGACAGTATGCAGCCGTTGATACGTGCTGACGGAGATTTGATTGTTATAAAAAAGCACAACGGACCTGTCAAAAAATATGATATTCCCCTGTACAAACGTGATAACGGAAAATATGTTTTGCATCGTGTAATGAAAGTCAACAAAGATAAATCATATGTGATGTGCGGCGACAACCGATGCTACAAGGAGTATGGAATAACCGATAAAAACATTATTGGAGTACTTTACAGCGTTGTGAGAAACGGAAAAGAATATAAAATGACAGATTTCAAATGTCGTTTGTACTCCCATATCTGGTGTGACTTTTTCGTGATTCGTAAGTTTATTATATTGATTCGACATTTTCTTAGAAATAAAAGAAAATAAACGATTTTTAAAGCCGACAATACCATAAGTTTTGTCGGCTTTGTTTGATATTTTGGTTTTGTATGCATTTTTGCTTGACAAATTGAGGTTTTTTGTGTACAATACTAACTGTATCAGATAAATGCTTTGATGTCTTTTTTCAGAGCATTTATGTTCTCATTAACAATGTCAAAATCAGTATGCTCAAGGTATATGCCTTCAAGTTGCTTGTGAATTAATGCTGCATCGGAAAAATTTCGTATTGCTTCATTAGTTAAAGCTTGGGTGCATTTAGATACGAATTTCAATTTTCCTCGGTATTCCGAATTGAATGCTTTGCTTAAAAACCTTTCACAATTAAAAACTTTATAATCATCATAGTTTATTTCACCGTGCTCTGATGTATTATAATTTACAATACAAGTTGAATAATCCTTCATAAGCAAAGAATTGGGTGAATAGGGAATAAGAGGATCAAAACTTATACATGTTTCGGTGCCGTACTCTTTGGCTTTTTCGAGAAATCTTTTGTATATTATTTCTTCGTATCCCTTACCGTTGATTATTATTACTTTGTTTTTTGCCAAAGATTCAAAACCGCCGCTGTTGAATATTCCATTTGGTGTTATTCCTTGAACAAGTCGTATTTTACTGCTATAATTTCCAATCGGTTTGAAATTTTGTTTGAAGTATCTGCTGATTGCGGCATCGAGCTTTGGAATATCTGTGTGCTCGGTCAGAATATCAATATATTGTGTTTTGATTTCTCCTACAGCTTTTAGATAGGTGTAAGCGTTTTTATAGCAATTTGATTTTTTGCTGTTAAGCTCAATTATTTCTTTTCTGCGTTTTTGTATACTTGCATTAAGACTTTGACCGTTATCAATTATCATCTCAACTGCACCTGGGTATTTTGCTTCGGTTGCATGCGGCGCAGTACCGTCAATGACTGCAATGCTGTCATTAATAATTATACCGTCAAGCGATGCTGTGTCAGATGAGCACAGAAAGTATTCACATTTACAGCTGTTTTCAAATTCTTCTCCTACTTTCTTTATTGTGCTCGATTTTCCGGTGCCGGGTCCGCCTTTTATTATGTAAATTCGCTTTAATTTATTTGGACTGTATATTGAATCGAAATAACTTTTGAATCCAAACATACTGTTTGATGATGCAAAGTAGCATGGTTTATTGGTCATTAACTTGCCCCCTTTAACTGTTACCAGTTTATGTGGGAATTAAATTTTTGCCAAAGAGGTAAATGTTATGAAAGCTATTATTCTTGCAGCAGGCAAGGGAACACGTTTTAACTCAGAGCAGGCAGATTTGCCTAAATCTATGAGAGAAATTCTCGGAAGACCTATCCTTGATTTTGTACTTGAATCTCTTTCGTTTATTAATACCGAAGATATTTATGCAATTGTAAAATTTAAAAAAGAGAAAATCATGTCTGCATTTCCCCAATTACATTATATCGAACAAGGGGATGACGGATACGGAACAGGATATGCAGTTGAGTGCGCTAAAGAGCATTTTTCTGACTATGATGGTGATATTGTTGTGATATGCGGTGACACTCCGCTTATTTCACGTGATACAATACAAAATATGATCAAGCTTCATCATCAAGAAAACAATTCCTGTACAATTTTATCTTGTACCGGCGAAAAAGGACAGATGCTCGGAAGAATGGTTCGCGACAGCAACGGTAAGCTTACTGCTATTGTAGAAGCAAAGGATTGCTCAAAGGAACAGTTTGAAAACATATGCGAATATAATGCCGCAACTTACATTTTTAAATCTAAAGACCTTTTCAAAGCCCTTGAAAAAGTTAAAAACAGTAAAGTGACGAAAGAAAAGTATCTCACTGATGTTCCCGAAATAATGATGTCAGAAGGAAAGAATGTAAACGCATATGTTTCCGAAAAATCGGAAGAGATATTAGGAGTTAATTCTCCTGCTGACCTTGCTGTTGTGGAGAGTTATCTTTTAAAGAATAATTGATTTATTTCCGATAAGTTTTCTTATCGGTTATATGCTGGTGTGGCTCAGTCGGTAGAGCAGCTGATTCGTAATCAGCAGGTCGCGCGTTCAAGTCGCGTCACCAGCTCCAGAAAAGACCGTCAATCTAAATGAAGATTGACGGTCTTTTCAGTTGAAGTTTAAAAAAATTTTCTCTTATGCTGTAAAACATTTGACTTTATCGAAAATATGTTTTATAATAAAATGATAATTATTTTCAGAAAATAGATTAACAACACGGAGTTGCAAAATGTCTAATATTATTTCTTTGGAATTTTATGCCCTTGATATATACAGTCTTGCTGTTTATAACAACAGTATACCGTTAATTGATGAAATTATAGTAAAAAACGATAGTGACTACATCCTAAAAAATCTGGATGTAGAGATTTCTTCGTCTCCGTCTATATTTTCAACTTTTGTAACAAAGGTTCCTGTTTTGTCATCAGGCAGGTATATAATTTTTGACAAGCCTGCACTTGAATTTGATGTTACAAAAATAATGTATTCTTCACAACCTGTTGTATCTGTTGTTAATATTAAGGTTAAGCATTCGGGTGAAATACTTGCTGACAGCTCTAAAAATATTGTTCTTTTACCGTATGATTACATTTCTCCGATATCAAATTATACAGAATTAATATCATCTTTTGTTTCTCCCGAACAAGATGAAGTTAAAAAGATATCATCAAAAATACCTGATAAACTCAAGTCGAACAGCAGTATTCAGGCTAACAGTGACATGTGGGATTTTAAAAACAAAAATATCACACGTGCTCTTATGAAGGCAATATATGAAGTTGTATGTGATTTAAAAATTACATTCGATACCTTTAATGCTTCCTTGGAGAGCAGAGCGATGCAAATTAAGCTGCCGGAAACTGTTATATCTGCTTGTTGCGGTAACGGATTGGAGATCGCTCTTTTAACTGCTTCAATAGCTGAATGTATAGGATTAAATCCTTTTATTGTTTTTACAGGTGAAAAAATACTTGTGGGATTATTTTACCTTTCTGATTGTTTTGATACAAGTGTTTCCGACGACGGTAGAGCTTTTGTAGGAATGAAAGACGGAAGCAACGAGAAATTTTGCATAATCGATACAACATCCATGATAAGCGGAACTCAAGTTCGTTTTGAGGATAGCCTTATAACTGCCCAAAAAGCCATCAATGCATGTGATTATCCTATTGCTGTTGATATTCATCGCTCAAGATTAAATGGATATATACCGCTTCCTGCGCGTTTTAAACAGAATGGTAATTTAATATTTGAAACGGCTTTTATTCAAAAAAGACTATTAAATTATTTCAACAGCGCACCTCTAAAGTCACTGCGTTCTTTTTCTGATTATGTAAAAAGCGGTATTCAGTCTGAGGATAGCAATGCTTTGCTTACTTCTGCTGATATTAGTGACAGCATCTATGTTATTGGCTCACCGGATTATATTTTGAAAAAGCTTTTCATAAATGGCAAAATAGCGCTGAAAAGCATTCCTTTTTCGAACATTGTAGGGGAGGGCGATTTACTTCCCCAGATAAGTAAACTAAATGTCAGTGCTAATTTACAGGACATGTCTGATTCGGTTAATACTCTGTATGAAAAAGAGAATCTAAACAGACGTATGATTAAAATCCTGAACGAGGGCAAAAAAGAGTTCTCTGAAATCTGTCTTTGCTTAGGAACAGTAAGATATAAATACAATGGCTTTACACGATTTGCTCCGTTGATGTATATTCCTATCAACTTTGAAGCTGATTCTGTAAACGGCGTATCTGTAAAGTTATCAAATTTTGATGCTTGTGTCAATTCAAGTATAGTTGGTATTTTGGGGCAGTCAGGAATCAGCATTGATTGTTCACAAAACAATGACAGTGTAATTGATTGGTATAAAAACATCTCCGAAAATATGTCGGACTCATTTAGCGATAATGGCGTTTTTGAATTTTTTGATACAACATTTATTTCTGTATACAATATTCACTGTCATGCTCTTTCTGAAATATCAACGCCTGAGTATTTTGAAAAAAGCAATATTATAAAGGATTTAATCGAGAATAAAACCATCGTTTCAAATTTAAGTGAAAATGAGTTTTCGCTGAATGAATGTGATCTTCCGTTCTCTCTTGATTCATCACAGATTAAAGCTGTGCAAATGATTGGTAACAACACCTGTACCGTGGTTAAAGGTGCAAATTGCAGCGGTAAAACACGAGTTGCTGCAACTGTTGCATTTAATGAATTAAAAAACAGACATAAGGTGTTATACCTTACAAATTCAGAAGGGAATATGCGCGATTTTTTGCAATTGGCTGAGCACGCCCATTTTGACGAATTTGTGATGAAGCTTCCCGATAAAACGAATACAGTAAACACATTTGAAGCGTATTTTGGAAACGAAAGCGATAAAACTTTTGATGAATTGAGTGGTATTACCGAACAAATAACATCTTCTGTTTGTCGCCAAAATGCGTATTATGAAAATTTGCATAAAGTAAATGAAATTGGTTTTTCACTTTACGAAGCAGCATCTCAATACGAAAGATACAGGACTTTTCCATATTCAGTTAATTTCACCAACGATGAAATATCAAAGCTTTCCCGTGATGACGTTGTTGCTTGGTTTGATACAGTATCATCGGTATCAAAAGCAGGCGCTGACTGCAAAGAACCTTATATGAATCCGCTTTCGTATATTAGAGAAAAGAACTTTTCTTATGATTTAAAATCACGGGCTGCAATTGCGCTCAGTTCACATTTTGATTTATCGCAAAGGTTTATCAACAAGCAAAATGAATTGACACAATATCTGGGAATAGAGATATCTGTAATGAGCGAAAAGCAAACACGGATATTGATTAAAATTCTTGAAGCTTTACAAAATGATGTTGAGCTGATTTATCATGGTATTTTTGGACGAAGCACTATAGATTCTGACTTTTCACGTATAGAAGCACTGGTTTTAAAATGCGATGATCTGTTTGAGTTAAAAAGTTTTATTTCTTCCCATTTTTCGGATGATATAACAGCTTTGGATTTTGATTCGTTATTGGTTGAATGGAGAAATGCTAACTCAAAGTTTGCATTTTCAAGAACATCTGCACAGAATGCTGTTAAGAACAAAATTAAATCATACTGTTATAATTCAAAGTTTATAACCAATGACAATTTTTCCGATATACTTTCTAAATTATCAAGATATAAATCTTCGTTAGAATATGCTCTTGAAAACGCAACTCTGGTTTATCAAACAACCGGGATTAACCTAAAAGAAATGATAAATTCGGATAAGATTGATGTTTTTGACAGAATTCAAAAATCCATTGAAAAATCTCGTGAATATTTATCTTTGATATCTGAACTTTATGATTCAGAGCAATCACCTGATACTGTGTACCTTCACCAAAGCAATTTGTTTAAGAACTCTTCGAAATTGAAAGCAGATATTAATTATTTTTTTGGTGATTTCACTGATTTGTTTGCAGAATATTCGTCATCTGAAAAAGCTTTGGTGTCTTTGCTTAATATTGATATTGAAAAAGCAAAAGAAGATAACAATAAGCTGTGGTACTATTTTGTAACTCAGTTTATTACCAGGATGATTGATAGCATTGATCTGCTGAAATATTGGTGCAACTGGAACATTGAAAAAGAAAAAGCAGTAAATTTGGGCTTAGAAAATGTTATCAAGCTTTATGAGGATGAAAAGCTTACTTCAAACGATATTAAAAATGCTTTTTTGAAAGGCTTTTTTAAATCTGTTACCGAGTATTTCCTTTCTTGTGACGATAATGTAGGCAGTTATTCAACCAAAATTCATCAATCAGAAGTTGGTAATATACGTTTAATGCTTGAAAATTACAGAAAACAACTATACTCGAGCTTGAAGCAGGAAATTACAAACGAGTATTCGGAATTTGTAAAGAATAAAATGAAAATTCCGTTTGATGAAGCGCTAACATTGTTAAAAAACGAGTTCGGGTTCAATCTGTCATCTCGTGCTTCAAGTGAATGCGTTGAACTTCTTCAAAATGCTAAACCTTGTTTTGTAGCATCTTCGCCTAATTTTGTATCAAAATTTAAAAACCGTCCTTGCTTTGACACGGTTATTATAGATAACACATGTGAGCAAATGCAGCATAGCCTGTTTATGTTGTTGCCGCTTGCTAAAAAAGTTGTTATTTTTGAGACTGATACCGGCGGTGAAAGAATAAACTTTGCCAAGTTCTTTACAGATGCAGGAGCTCCCGTATCGTCACTGAATTGGATGTACGGTATTAATTTTACGAATGTGCTTGCAAACGAAATTTTTTATAACAATTCACTTTCGCGTTTTATTACTTCTAAAATCCAGAAAAACGGAGTTACAGTTATACGTCAATTAGGTACATATGATAGAAAAAGCGCGAGAGTTAATGTTATGGAGGCGAGTACGGTTGTTGATGAAATATTTAAAATTAAAAGTGAAAAGCCTCATCTGAGCATAGGTGTATATGCAATGACCGACGAGCAAAAGACCCTTATTGAAATGTTATATTACAAACGTGTCAGTGCATTTAAGAATAATGCAAATTTAAAGAATGATGAACACTTGTTTTTCAGAAATTTCAATCAATGCGAATACGACCTGAGAGATGTAATTTTGTTTTCTTCTGTATTTGCAGTTGAAGAAAAACCAAAATACAAAGATACAATTACTAAGACCATTGCTGAATTGTCAAGCCCTTCATGCGTTACCAATTTCATACACCTTCTTACATCTGCCCGTAAAAGCTTTGTACTCGTTACTTCTCTTACAGAGGAAAACCTTAAAAATCTTAAAACTACCGAAAAGAATTACTGTATCTTCAAAAAAATAATTTGCAGACTTCTTTCTGACAGTTACTTAATATCGCAGGATTTGGTGCTTGGCAAAGACAGTGATAATTCAATTGTTCGTCAAGTTGCCAATCACATTGAATCAATGGGATATAAGGTAGATTTGAATCTTGGTAACAATAGATGTAAAATCGATATTGCTGTAAGAAAAAAGGATAAGAGCAATTATTTGCTTGGTATTGTGTTTGATGAAACTGTCTATATTAATGGTGACGGTTTTTATGGAAGAGATTTAATATTAAATAGTCTTGAAAACTTATGCAACTGGAAAATTCTCAGAGTTTATACTGTTGAATGGTTTGAAAACTATACTAAACAATTAGATATGATTACCCACGCACTCAGCGGAGATGACTTTGACAATAATTTTTCTATTTCCCAATTTGCGGAATAATATCTTTTTTTGCGAATATCCTGTATTAAATAATACAGGAGGTGGGTATATGTTTTCAAAACGTGATGGTATCAGTTCCGGCTCAGCAACAGCATTCTTGGGGACTGTTGGAATTTCTTCAATTATAGGAATACTGTTAATGTTTGGTTTTGCTCTGTTAGTCTCGGTTGTCATAGGTAATGTGACACATTACGAAGCTTTTTATCCGTTTGTATGTATTTTTCTTCAATGTGTTCCGGGATTTGTTTCTACCAGGCTTTCTTTAAACCGCTTTGGACATGCTTTATTGGTAATTGCTATTATTCAAAGCGCAGTGATATCAGCTGTTTTATTCTTGATATCATTAATTCTTTACGGCAAAAATGTTGATATTAAATCGTTTCTTATTTCAATGGCTTATGTTTTAATATCTTCTTTTGTTGCTGTAATGTTAAGAAAACCGCATAGAAAAAAGAACAAAGCGAGATAATTTTTACAAATCGTCTGAAAATATTGATTTTTCAGACGATTTGTGCTATCATTTACTATGAAACGTAAAGGAGGTATAAAAGTATGAAAAAGATTATATTTTGTTTTTTTATAATCATTTGCATTTTTACCTCTTGTTCTGTTTCTGATGCTCCTGCTCACAGTTCTGAACTTCAAAACCCGGCTCTTCCTTTTTCTTCTGAGTCAGTTTTGACTTCGGTAAACGAAATTATGTCAGGTGAAAGCTATAAAGCTATTGACATTAATACTAAACTTTTAAAAATAGAAAACACAAATGTCGTTTTTCCCGTTCTGCCAACCGCAGAACTTAATGAATTGTTAGAAAATAAGTTAAAAAAGTTTATATCGGAGCTGGATTTTGCCTATACTCCGGAAGTAATAGATTTTTATTACAACAATGCTTTTGACACTGCTTCATATGTGTTTTATATTTCTGACTCGTCTGAGCTGTTTAATTCATCCAAGCTGTGCTTTTCTTACAGGACAGATACCTTAGAATGCGCTTTTTTGAATGACTATTTTTATGAAGAAGATTTTAACAGAATCATTAAAGAAACTTGTGGAACAGATGTCATTTCTCTTGATGCGTTTGCAGTGAGCGAAGACGGCGTTTATGTGTTCCATAACGGCAATTTTTATCACATAAGCCGTGACTTATTTAAAATTAATTCTACTTTTTCGGTTTTCTATCCCGAGGATTATTTTCCTGTTACTGATTATGACAGAAAGTATGTTGCATTGACTTTTGATGACGGTCCAAATCCCAATACGACCTCTGCTCTTATTAAAATGCTTGAAGAAAAAGATGTCAAAGCAACGTTTTTTATGGTTGGATATAATATAAAAGAGTATAAATCAACTGTAAAAAAAGTATACGAAGCAGGACATGACATAGGTATTCATTCTTACGGTCATTCCAATTACTCTCTCATGGAAAGTGATAAAGTAATTGCCGATATAGATTCATGTGCTGATATGATATATTCGATAGTCGGAAAACGTCCGTATCTCGTTAGACCTCCGTTCGGAAGTATTGATATGGCTAAGATTGATGCTAAAAACTATTTTTTTGTTAACTGGAATGTTGATCCGCTTGACTGGAAACACGATACTGCGGCACAAATAGCTGATGAAGCTTTGAAGTTTATCAAACCCGGTTCAATAGTATTGCTGCATGATATTTATCAACGTTCCTGCGATGCAGCGGAATTGATAATTGATTCACTTAAAGAGGATGGTTATAGATTTGTTACAATAAGCGAATTATATGATCTCAACGGAAAAATTTCCGACAACAAGCTTCATTTTTTCAAGGAGGATTATAATGTCGAGTAAAAATAAAATTTTAATTCTCGTAGTCTTATTTGTATTGATTGTAATCGGCTTTACTCTCTACTTGTTTCTTACGCCTTCTTTTTTGCTTCCTGGACCTTTGAAGAACTTTACTGCTTTGTTTGAAAAAAAATACACTCAAGCTGATAATACTCTTGAAAGCCAATCAGGAACCATAATATATTATCCTGCCGATTTTAGTGAAAATATATATAATGACGAAACTTTTGTAGAACTTATGAGTATGTACGCACTTGAGTTTATAGACGGTGATTCACGATATAAGCTTCCCGAGACCGAGCTTGAACAATACGGTGGCGATCTTGCAGTATTCTTCTATGATTATTTCACAGAAATAAGAAACGGCGACCATGAAGCATATAACTCTCATTTTGATAAGCATGCTTTTAATTTGAGAGACAAAGCAAATGAGTTCACCATGCAGCAAATTTATGAAATTTCTATTGAGCCGCTTAATATTCGTCCGGAATTGGATGACGAAGAGTACGGTTGGATTGAAGAAGAAGGAATAGAGCCTATTTACGTTGACGTCAGATACAAAATCAGACGTAATAACGGTACCTTCAGACTTGGAGTGGAAAGTGATACAGTTAAACCTCAGCTTTACATAATGTACAAAACAAATAAAACATATAAAATAATTAACATTGTTGATTATTCGCCCATTTATCTTTAAGGAGGAGTGAAATGAAATATTTAGTTGTTCTCGGTGACGGAATGGCGGATTATAAAATAGAGTCTTTGGGAAACAAGACACCGCTTGAAGCTGCCAATAAACCTTGTATGGATTTTATTGCCAAAAACGGTTTTAACGGTGTAGCAAAAACCGTTCCCGATGATATGGTTCCCGAAAGTGACACTGCAAATCTTGCCATACTTGGCTATGATCCCAAAATTTATTCCAAAGGACGTTCTCCGCTTGAAGCGGCAAGTATGGGGCTGGAAATGACTTCCTCTCAATATGCTTTCAGATGTAACGTTGTAACTCTTTCGGAAGGCGATGTTTATGAAGACAGGGTTATGCTTGATCATAGCGCCGGTGAGATAACTACAGAAGAAGCAGCTGAACTGATAAAGTCCATAGAGATGGAATTGGGAAATGAAGCCCGACACTTTTATCCCGGTGTCAGCTATAGACATTGTCTTATATACGACAATCCTCCCGGCTATGACAAAAATGAGAGAATTTATGATTTTTCCCGTCCGCATGATATTATCGGTAAGACAATCAGAGATTATCTTCCTTGTGGAGAAGTAGGGGAGAAGTATAAAGAACTTTTTGTCGCAAGCACAAAAATATTGAACGACCATCCCATCAATGCTCAAAGAAGAAAAGAAGGAAAAAATGTAGCTAATTCAATATGGCTTTGGAGTCCGGGAAAGAAACCTCAGCTTTCTTCGTTTTCAGATAAATTCGGTCTTAAAGGCACGGTAATTTCTGCTGTTGACCTTATTAAAGGAATAGGCTTATGCGCCGGAATGCGTTCTATTGATGTAGAAGGAGCAACAGGAAACTATAAAACAAATTATAAAGGAAAAGCCGATGCAGCAATAAGGGCGTTTAAGGACGGTGATGACTTTGTTTATGTTCATCTTGAAGGTCCTGATGAATGCGGACATACAGCGGATATAGAAAACAAAGTTAAGTCTATTGAAGATATTGATTCAAAGGTTATTGCTCCCATAATGGAATATTTAAAGTCTACAGGTGAAGATTTTAAAATTCTTGTCATGCCTGACCATCCTACCCCTTGCGCTATCAGAACTCACTCACATGAGAATGTACCTTTTGCAATTTATGACAGTTCTGAGCATCTTTCTCAGGGGATTGATTCATTCACCGAAGAGAATGCTCTTAAATCAGGTTATTATATCCCTGACGGTCATAATATTCTCGAAAAACTGTTTATAAAAAAGTAAGTGTCTCTAATGACACTTACTTTTTTATGTTTCTTTTCTTTTTTACCGAATATCCGAAAGTACCAATCTTTTTTCCAAGTTCAAGATAATCACCGTGTGAATAAGCCACCAGTTTAGCTTTTTTCATGTCAAGTTTTCCGTCATGATCAATTAAGCTTTCGTCAACATTTACAGCAACAATTTTTGCCAAAAACATATCGTGCGTTCCGAGATGAATAATTTGTTCTACTTTACATTCAATATTTATTGGTGATTCCTTTATAAGGGGCGCACTAATATGAGATGCTTTTTCCGAGGTGAGAGAAAACTTTTTAAATTTGTTTATCTTAGCACCTGTATATACGCCGCATTGATCTGCTTTTCTTGCCAGCTCTCTTGTTACAAGATTAATTACAAATTCTTTTGATTCACAAATAAGCTTGTATGAATGTCTGCTTGGCCTTACCGATATATATACCATGGCAGGGTTAGTGTTTATAATTCCTGTCCATGCAACGGTAATGGCATTGGGTTTTGCAACATCTCCGCACGATACTAAAACTACAGGAACAGGAGAAAGCATTGTTCCGGGTTTCCATACTACTTTACTCATTTTTTACCTCTGCGATTTTTTTATTTATTTTACATCGCAGAAAAGAAAAAATCAAGGCTTATTTGGATTTTCCTTTAAAAATTACACCTACAATATAAGCGAAAAAAATTGCTGCAGCTATTCCGCATGCTGTGGATGCAATACCGCCTGTAAAAGCACCTATTATCCCTTTTTCATCAACAGCTTTTTTTACCCCGTCTGCTAATAGATATCCAAAACCCGTAAGTGGAGTTGTGGCGCCGCAAGAAGCAAAATCCACTAAAGGTTTATATATACCTATTGCTGTTAAAATTACGCCGGAAGTTACATAACCGACCAGTATCCTTGCAGGTGTCATACGTGTTTTGTCTACAAGTATTTGTGCTATCAGACAGAAAATCCCACCAACAACAAATGAAATTAAATACTTCATTTTATCTCCTTGTTATCTCAATTAAATGTGCTATTCCGGGAATTGAAAGCTTTTGCAATACAGAACCGGAGCTCAACAAAGCGCCTGTACCTACCAACAATACTTTTTTTAATTGTTTTTCTTGCATTTTCTTTATAATATATCCTGCAAGCACAACAGCCGAACAACCGCATCCCGAGCCTCCTGAAAAAACACTTTGCTCTTTGGAATCAAAAATTAATTCACCGCAATCCTTGTAATTTTCGCCGAGCTTCAACGAGTACAAAGGAGCGTATTCTCTCAATAGATTGGCTCCTTCTATACCTAAATCTCCTGTTGCTATTAAGTCAAAGTCTTTTTCTTTGTTACTGCTTTGTACAAAATATCTTTGAAGAGTATCCAACGCAGCCCCTGCCATAGCAGCCCCCATATTATTTGCATCTTTTATTCCTTTATCGTTTATCATCCCAAAGAGGGAAGAGGAGACCAATATGTCACTTTTAATTTCAGATGAGATTAAAAAGCTTGCCGCTCCTGTCACTGTAGTTTGGCTTGTAGGTGTTCTTTGCAGACCATATTCGAGAGGAAAACGAAATTGTCTTTCTGAAGTTGAAAAGTGTGAAGAAGCAGAGCAAATAATATTTTTAAATTTACCTCCGTCTATAAGTGATGAAGCCAGCGCTATCCCTTGCGCCATGCTTGAACACGCTCCGTATATCCCGATGTATTGCGTGTTTGTATCTGACAATGCAAAAGAGTGTGCGACACATTGATTTTGCAAATCGCCGCCAATAATAAGATCAATGTTTGCTGATGAATTATTATTTTTATTGATGCAACACTCAAATGCCATCTTTACCATTTCGCTTTCCGCTTGTTCATATGTTTTCATTCCAAAGCGGTCATCAGACATTGTTATGTCAAAATATTCACCGAGGGGACCTTGGATTTCTCTGGACCCAACTACCGAAGAGGAAGAAGCGATATATATGGGGGCTGAATATTCAATTAACGTTTTAAATTTGCTCATAAAAACTCCGAAAAATTATTTACTACTATTTTTTCCGTTAATTCGTTAAATATGTATACAAACCTTACCGTTAGCTGATGTTTTATTGCAGACGTCGATACTTTTAGTGATAATTATGTGAAAAATTAACAATGTGATATACAAATTGAGATTACTTTATAAAGAAGATATAGATTAAGCGGCTAAATTTGCCGCTTAATCTATAAAGTCATAAAATAATATATTATTCCATAAAGTATGCTTGATACAGTTCCATATACAATAACAGGTCCTGCGATAATAAACATTTTTGAGCCCAAGCCCAGTACATAGCCTTCTGCGGTATAGTCAATTGCAGGGGAGACCATTGCGTTTGCGAATCCTGTAATTGGTACAAAAGTTCCTGCACCTCCGATTTTAGCAATTCTGTCAAAAACACCAATACCTGTCAGTAAGCAAGTGATAAAAATTAAAGTTAATGTGACGAACAAACGTGCATTGTCTTCCTGAAACCCAATTGCAATATATGTTGTAAGCAAGAATTCTGCAAAAGCACAAATACCTCCGCCAAAAAGAAAAGCGAAAATCGCATCTTTTAACAATGGAGATTTTTGTGCATGATGTGTTGCATAGTATTTATAGCTTGACTTGTTCATAATACCTCAAACCTCGCATAAGTTTTTTTATATTGTACCAAGGAAGAGGAGAAGTTATACACTTTTAAAATTATATTCAATTATACAAAATGCAAATTTTGTATAATTGAGGGAACATAAAACTATAAGAATAACGGTTATTCTTCAATAATAGGAATCAAGCTGCCATAATCGTATAAATTACCATTTGATAAAGACGTGCAGAATACGCCGTGGTTTTTACAAAAAGCTTTAATATCTTCGGATTGTTTGTGTGTATTTATATTACCGCAAAACGCTAAAGTATCTTTTGAAATCTTACCTGAACATCCGCCAATGAAACCGTAATTATATCCATCCAGCAAAACATTTTGGTGTTCGGTAAGCAGTACATCAATTTTATTTTTTACAGCTTTAAATATTGATGGGTCGTCGGTAATAACAGCATCATCAGATACAACCGAAACGGAGCACTTTGTATATCCCTGATTGACTTCAATGATCTCTTTTGTGTTTATTCCTAATATGTCCTTTGAAATGGTTTTTGTGTTACATATTAAATAGTCACCTACATTAACAGCATTCAATGCAACATCGTGCGGATACTCCCTACCTAATTTTTCTGTCACTTGCCTATTGTTAAAAAAATCACAATCTTTTTTGTTGATAAGTGATATAATCTCCCTGCTGAATACCTCGTGAAAAAAATCAGATGTAAAAAAAACACCGTTTTCTAAGTGAAATAAATGGATATCTGTATGTCCGGAAATAGGCTTAGGCAGAGTATTATCACATGGTACAGTAATTGCTTTGATGCCAAGTTGCTTTAATTCATTGTCTATTATTTCCTCTGCCCTACTGTCAATTGCAATATATTTTACTTTTTTTAAAGGTAAATTTGATTTTTTAATAAAATTCATTGTCCAACCTGTTTTAATCAAAATTTAATATTTTGGCTTGTTTTATTAAATCAATAATAAATAAATGAGTTCTGTAACTAAAAACAAATTTCTTTCAAATACTGTTATTTGTAACAGGAGTGAAATATGTATACAGAAATATTATGTACAAAGAAGTGCTTTTATCAAACTAACGGAAAATGTATGCGAAATACCTTTGTCAAAGATGCTTGGGAACTATCAACAGACAAGGATTGTATTTTTTATAAAATAAAAACTGATACCTCATATAATACTAACGATAAATTTTGGGCAGGAATATCGTATAATTGCTACTGAGAATATTATATAACAAATACAACCATTGTCAAGTGGTATCAATATGTAAATATTTTCTTAATCGCATAAAAAAATAAAATAAAGCTATTTACAAGACGGGATAAATATAGTATAATATTTACAGAATAATCTCGGAGGAATAGACATTTGGTACTTTTATTAGAGCAATCACAACAGACTCTCGCCGATCTTGGCAAGAAAATTGATGCTTTGAGCGAATCACTTGATATTGACGGACTTACCAAATCAGTAGCCGAACTCGAAGCCAAGTCACAAGAGCCTGAGTTTTGGAATGACCCCAAAAATTCCCAAACAGTCCTTGTGCAACTTAAAGACGATAAAGAGAAATTAGAATCTTATACAGACCTAAAAAAACGCCATGAGAGTGCAACAGAGCTTTTAGAAATGGCAATAATGGATGATGACGACAGCTTGGTTGACGAAATTCTTGCAGAAGTTGAATCTATAGAAGCAGAGTATGAAGCTCAAAAAATTCAAATTTTACTATCCGGCGAATACGATAAAAACAATGCTATTATTTCTATACACCCCGGTGCCGGCGGTACCGAAGCGCAAGATTGGGCTCAAATGCTTTTCAGAATGTATTGCAGATATGCAGAAATGCATGGTTTTAAGGCAAAAACGCTGGATTACCTCGAGGGTGATGAAGCAGGAATTAAAAGCGTTACTTTCTCGATTGAAGGTAGATTTGCTTATGGGTATTTAAAAGGAGAAAACGGTGTACACAGACTCGTTCGTGTCTCCCCTTTTGATTCTTCGGGACGGCGTCACACTTCTTTTGCTTCGGTTGAGGTGATGCCCGAGCTTTCTGATGATATTAATATCGAAATACGTGAAGAGGACCTTGAAATAGAAGCTCACAGAGCTTCAGGAGCAGGCGGACAGCATGTAAATAAAACTGATTCTGCTATCAGAATAAGGCACATTCCCACCGGTATAATTGTTGGATGTCAAAATGAAAGAAGTCAGCTTCAGAATAAAGAAGTTGCTTTAAAAATGCTTAAAGCAAAGCTTTTGCAAATTAAGGAAAAAGAACAGCTTGATAAAATTGACAGTATAAAAGGTGTTAAGCTTAACATTGAATGGGGTGCACAAATTAGGTCGTATGTGTTTATGCCATATACCCTCGTGAAGGATCACAGAACCGAGTTTGAAACCGGTGATATTCAAAAGGTAATGGATGGAAGTCTGGATGGCTTTATAAATGCATATCTTGTTAGCCAGGTATAAATCTGTTGACCGTTCAGCGAAATTGCGGTTTAAACAGTAAATATATTTTTTCGCAGAAAAGGAGTTACATTATGATCAAAAAAACAAAGCTCATTGCAGGAATTGCCCTTCTCGTTCAGTCACTGACATTTCTTATTCTTTTCTTTGTATTTTATTCAAGAAAGAAAAAATCAGCTAATGCATACCTCGGTGTAAGCCTTGCGGCGGCACTTTCAGGCGCTGCTCTTATTGTATGGCACAGAGAAGATGAAAAGGCAGAGGAAAGACTTCTCTGGGGTAGCGATTGGGAGGATTGTGAAGACCTTTTTGATGATACTTTGGACGGAGATATTGATTGCGTTATTGAAGAAAACGACGATACACTCAATACCGAAGAGGAATCCCCTGAAACTATTGTTGAGGAAATTTAATTAGATTGAATTATTAAATCAATCCCCCTATGACTCGTAAAATGATGTCATAGGGGGATTGATTTTTTATCTCTCTGAAAACTGAATTAAATCAATCTTGCAATTTTATTCATAATCCATCTTTTTTCTTTTGTGATTACGGTATATTGTTAAACCTATTATGAATATCAAAATTGCTATAAAACAAATATAATATAAAGTATAATCATAACCATCGACCTTGAGATTATCCCAATAATCCGTCATTGTTTGAGTAATTTCTTTTGGAAGGTCTGTGAAAATATCTGTTTTTATATCCTCTGTTGGATAAATATACTCATTTTTGTATAAGGAATAGTCGGGATTGTTGACAACCTCGGTATGAGGTGAAGCGTAGTAAATATACTCTGCATTTTGAAGTGCTATCTCGGGGTCGAGCATAAAATTTATATACTTTTCCGCCGCATCTTTATTGTTTGCAGACGTAGGTATGCACATAGCATCAACAAAATAGTTTACTCCTTCTTCCGGATATACAAATTCGAGATCGTCATTGTTGTCCTTCATAGATAGGAAGTCACCTACGTAATAAGGCGCAAGTATTGCTTCGTTATTTTCCATTTTGTTGAAAATTTCATCCATAACATAAGACTGAACAAAAGGTTTTTCCTCAAGCAATTTGTCATAAGCTTTTTGCCAATCCTCAGGAGCGGTAGTGTTGATGTCAATTCCAAGCAGAAATTGAGCAATCGCAAAAGCATCCCTTGGGTTATTAAACATTAATATGCTTCCCGAATAACGTCCATCCCACATAGCAGACCAGCTGGTAGGTGCGTCATATCCCATTCGCTCTATCATTGCGCTGTTGTAAATAAGGCCGACCATACCTACCGTGTACGGTACAGAATATTCGTTGTTTGGGTCATAAGGAAGATTTTTATATTCCTCTGCAATGTATTTGTAATTCGGAATGTTGGAATAGTCAAGCTTTTGTAGCATTCCTTCGTTAATGAGGCGCTGGACCATATAGTCAGACGGAATAACAATGTCGTAATTTGCGCCGCCGCTCTTAAGCTTAGCGTACATATCTTCATTGCTCGCATAGTTGGTGTAATTTACTTTAATTCCGGTAATTCTTGTAAATTCCGCATTTAAATCAAGTGAACCTTCTGAACCGTCCGATATATATTCACCCCAGTTATATACATTAATATACTCTCCTGTCAGCGGATGAACATAGTCGCTGCCGTATTCGAGATAATCTTTTGCAGAAACCGATACAGATTGCACCAAACAAAGGATAAGGAGAAACACAGAAGTTAGCTTTTTCATTTTCTCTCTCCCCTTTCGTGCGATTTTTTGTCATCCTTTATTGTGTTGATAAGGATGAGCAATACAAGAATTGCTACAAACATCAAAGTAGAAAGAGCATACATATCCGGGGTAACACGTCTCTTCGTCATTGAATAAATTCTCAGCGGCAAGGTTTGAAATTCAGGACCGCTTGCAAAATAACTTATAACAAAATCATCAAGAGACAATGTAAACGCCATTATCATTCCCGTAATAATACCCGGAATGATAGAAGGTATTACTACTTTAAAAAAAGCTTGAATAGGTGTACATCCCAAATCCTGAGCAGCTTCCGAAAGATGAGGGTCCAACTGCTTTAATTTCGGAAGGACAGAGAGAATTACATAGGGCAAATTGAATGTTACGTGTGCTATAAGAAGTGTTGTAAACCCAAGCACTCCCGATATCCCGAAAATGCTTCCTGCAAAAACAAAAAGAAGCATCAAAGAAACGCCGGTAACAATATCAGCATTCATCATAGGGATATTTGTGAGGGTCATTATTATAGAACGGATTGGTCCGTTTTTCATGTAGCTGATACCTACTGCGGCAGCGGTTCCAAGTATAGTTGAAATTATTGCAGACAACAAAGCAAGCAATAAGGTGTTATACAACGCCTTAAGCGTTTCGGCATCACGGAAAAGCTCAGAATACCATTTCAGAGAAAAGCCTTCAAATACGGATGTACTGTTTGAAGAATTGAAAGAATATACTACAAGCACTAAAATGGGAGCGTACATAAATATGAGAATAAGCGCTGTGTAAATGCGTGAAAGAGTTTTCATACCACCATACCTCCTTCATCGTCTTCACCTGTAAAGGTATTCATAAATGCCATACAAACAAGCAATAAAATCATGAGAACAAGAGAAATTGAAGCTCCCAGATTATAGTTATACGATGTTTGGAATTGGCGTTCTATGGTGTCACCTATCATGTCGTATTTTCCGCCGCCAAGCTTCTGTGAGATATAGAATGTGCTGACAGACGGTACAAACACCATTGTAATTCCGGACGCAACTCCAGGAAGGCTGAGCGGAAGAATAACCTTTGAAAAAATCTTGAATCTATTGCATCCCAAGTCCTGTGCAGCTTCAATAACGCTTTTGTCCATTTTTGAAATAACAGAGTATATGGGTAAAACCATATACGGCATGAAGTTATACACCATTCCGAGTATAACAGCACCTGACGTATTTATCATGTGCACAGGTTCTAATCCCAACTTGCTGATAACAAAGTTGATAATTCCATTGTCACTGAGAATGTTCATCCATGAATAAGTTCTGATGAGGAAGTTCATCCACATAGGAACCATTAACAGAACAATAATTGTAGATTGATACCTGGTGCTTTTTTGAGAAATAGCGTATGCGAGAGGAAAAGCAAGTATCAAGCTTATAACTGTAGTAATTAATCCATAAAGAATGGAACGGATAAAAATTCCGGCGTAATTATCAAGCGCTATTATATTGTCAAGGGTAAAGTTTCCGTCCGAATTTGTGAAAGAGTAGTAAAAAACCATCAATAAGGGTGCAAAAATGAAAATAAGCATCCAAACTATGTACGGAGAGGCACAAAGCTTGGCGTAAAGAGTTCTTCTTTTCATTCCTCATCCTCCTTTGGCTGTGTAGCCGAAAGCTCAGACTCAACAGTGCGGAGAATTTCAATAG
Organism: uncultured Oscillospiraceae bacterium; assembly: GCA_964650465.1. Classification (GTDB taxonomy): domain Bacteria; phylum Bacillota; class Clostridia; order Oscillospirales; family SIG627; genus RGIG6353. The sequence continues at coordinate 46,126 of CAZYTA010000006.1, forward strand.
CTTCGGGATCAATTACCAAACCTACAGTATCGCCTTGCTTTACAGAAGGATTAACGGTGTGTACGACCCATTTTTTTGTACCGCAATTAATAACAGCTTCGGTGAACAAAGAGCGTCTGTTGAGCGCCTCTACTGTACCGGTAATAAGTTCGTCTGAAGGAGTGGTGAGAGAAATACTGTCTGCATCCACTGAAACCTGTACGCTTTCGTTATAAAGCAAGCAGTTTTCATCGCATTCATAATTCTTGTCCATGATGCAAACAGAGTTGTTATCATACATAACCGCATCGATAACGTTAATTGACTTTCTCATAATATGAATATCTTCAGGTGTAAAATCAAGTCCGACGATTGCCCCCTCCTGTGCTGCCTTCGTTGAATGAATTTTCCATTTCATGTCATAGGAGTCAACAATCATTTCGTAATGAACTCCTTTAAACGTTACAGACTCAACGAATCCTGTGAGAAGGTTATCGCTTGCAGGACAAATCTTTATATCCTCAGGTCTGATAACAACGTCAACCTCTTCATTGGAGGTGAAGCCTTTGTCTACACATTCATAAATTCTATCGGCAAATGCAACCTTGTAGTCCTCGAGCATAATTCCGTCAAGAATGTTGCTCTCACCAATGAATTTTGCTACAAATGTATTCTTTGGCTCGTTGTAAATATCCTGAGGAGTACCAATCTGCTGAATGGTGCCGTTATTCATTACAACGATAGTGTCGGACATTGTAAGAGCTTCTTCCTGGTCGTGAGTAACGTATATAAAGGTGATATCAAGCTGCTGCTGCATTCGTTTAAGCTCGATTTGCATTTCTTTTCTAAGCTGGAGGTCAAGCGCTCCAAGCGGTTCGTCAAGAAGGAGTACACGCGGACGGTTAACCAAAGCACGAGCTATTGCGATCCTCTGCTGCTGGCCTCCGGAAAGTGCAGTAATTCTTCTTCTTTGATAACCTTCAAGGTTAACGAGCTTAAGCATCGACAGTACTCTCTGCTTAATCTCTTTTTCATCCATTTTTTGGACTCTCAAGCCAAATGCAATATTGTCATACACATTAAGATGAGGAAACAAAGCGTACCTCTGAAAAACAGTGTTGACCTGTCTCTTGTGCGGAGGAAGATCATTTATCTTCTTTCCGTCAAAAAAAATATCACCGCTGTCCGGCTCAACAAATCCGCCGATTATTCTAAGCGTAGTTGTTTTGCCGCATCCTGACGGTCCGAGCAGTGTAACAAATTCTTTATCACGGATATACAAGCTGATATCCTTGAGTACACGCTCACCGTCATATGTAACGGTAATATTACTTAAATTGATTATGTTGTTGTCTGCCATTAAAAACAGCCCCCTTTGCGGACTCTCACGTTAGTGTGAGAAAAAAATTTATCTTTTATACAGTAAGTTTTACCTCGTATCAAACCGATGCTGCTACCCCGCAAAAGGTCAGGCAATATGCCTAGGAGTACCGACTGTTGTCGTCTTTTCAGCTGCAGCACACTAACTAAAAGAAAAATCTTTTGGCGCTATGGTTCGATATGCTCGGAATATCCGATATAAAAGACAAGGATACTATACTAAAAGTTTGCGGAAAAGTCAATACTTTTAGCGAAAAATATGGTTTTTTACACCGTTTTTTTAAGAATATTGTTTACAATTTTGAGTTTTTATTTCATATGTCTTGTTTTTTATACAGATTTGTAGTAAAATATATTATTAATGTAATGTAGTTGACGAGGAAAAAATGAAGGATAAAGAGTGGATAATTTCGTACTGTGACGAAAATGAAGTTAGTGAGCTTTCGAGACAATTAGATGTATCACAGGTAATGTCTAAGCTGCTGATTAACAGAGGATACGTAAATGCCGAGAAGGCGCAGACTTTTTTGAAAAAAGATTTAAGTGCATTTCACTCCCCTTTTTTGATGAAAGATATCGAAAAGGGTGCAAGATTGTTATTGGATGCAATTAATAACAAACACAGTATTTTAATATGGGGCGACTATGATGTCGACGGAGTGACCTCTGTTACTGTTTTAATAAAATATTTGAATTCGATTGGCGGTATTTGTCAGTATTACATTCCCAAAAGAGATGATGACGGATACGGATTGAATGACAGAGTGATAAATGAATTTATATCTCAAGGGACGAAATTAATTATTACTGTTGATTCCGGTATAACAGCTATAAATGAAATTAACAATGCTAAGTCAGCCGGACTGGATGTAATTGTAACGGATCATCACGAATGCAGAGAAATACTTCCTTGTGCCGATGCGGTTATTAACCCCAAGAGACATGACTGCTCCTACCCGTTTAAGGACCTTGCAGGGGTTGGTGTTGTGTTTAAGTTTATTTGTGCAGTTGAAATGCTCCGCCAAAATTGTTCTCATATCCAAGCAGTTTCAAAGCTTATTAAGGCGTATTCCGAATTTATAGCTATTGGAACCATTGCAGATGTTATGCCGATATGTGATGAAAACAGATTGATTGTAAGCAGAGGACTTTCATCAATCGAAAAAACATCAAACATTGGACTTGCAGCTCTTATCGAAGAATCCGGAATTGAATCTTCGCTTGCAAAAAAGAGAAAGGTGTCTTCCACTACAGTAGGCTTTGTAATTGCACCGAGAATTAATGCAGCAGGGCGAATGGAAACATCAAAAATTGCAGTTGATCTCTTTATGACAGAAAGCAGAGAGGAAGCGGCGGTACTTGCTGCAAGATTGAGCGAGATTAACAAAGAGCGTCAAATACTTGAAAACGAGAGCCTTGTATCTGCACTTGAAAAAGTACATACTCAGTGCGATATTGAAAATGATAAAATTCTTGTTCTTGAAGATGAAAACTGGCATCATGGCATTATAGGTATTGTTTCGTCCAGAATAACAGAGCGATATAATTTACCTTCTGTTTTAATTTCGTTCAAACACGAAATACAGGGCTCAGATCCCGAAATAGGTAAAGGCTCAGCCAGAAGTATTAAAGGCATGAACTTGGTCAGTGCTCTTGAAAACTGTTCTGATTTATTACAAAAATTCGGAGGCCACGAGCTCGCAGCGGGACTGTCAATAAAACGTTCCGCTCTTCCTGAATTCAGAAAAAGAATTAACAAATACGCAAAAAAAGCTTTTGAAAATATCAGTTTGAAGAAAACACTCAATATCGACTGCGAACTAAGCGGTAAAGATATGACTCTGTCACTCGCAAATGAATTAAATAAGCTCGAGCCGTTTGGGCTTTCAAATCCTGTACCTGTTTTTTCAATACACGATATGAAAATTAAATCCATTGTAGCTATAGGAGAAGGAAAACACACAAAACTAATTCTCGAAAAAAACGGGTTAACTCACGTTGGATTGTTGTTCGGCACTCCTGCTGCTATGCTTCATTATTTAGAGGGTGACACTGTAGATGTTGCATTTAATCTTGACGTTAATAATTTTAAGAATCAACAAAACATTCAGATGATAATCAGAGACATACGCCCTTCAAAAATTGACCGTGATATTATTAAGCAACATCTGCATGTATATAACAGTATAAAGAGCGATCCCGAATATTATATCAGACTTCAGGATATTCCTACGAGAACAGACTTTGCTCAGCTTTACACAGCATTGAAGGAGCACATGAATTGTTGCGCCGTCTTTGCAGACAAAATTGAATTGTATATCCCCTATCTCGTAAAGCTTGCAGCAAAAAAATATGCTGTTACAATCCCGCTTTATAAGGCTTTGGCAGTTTTAGATGTTTTGGCTGAAACGGGGTTAATTATAACCGAAGAAACCGAAGGTATATTGTTCAGGCGAGTGTTACGCAGTAATAACCGCTCTCCTCAGAATAAAGTAATTCTCGAAAATGCACCTTCAATAAAAAATATGTTTTCTAAAGTAAAAAAATAATCGAAAGGGTTTAAATATGAGCATAGATTGCTATACACTTTTATCTAAGCTTAGTTCGGGCGATCAGCAATATGATTTACAAAAAATAGTACGTGCCTTTGAATACGCACGAGAAGCTCACACAGGACAATATAGGAAATCGGGGGAAGAGTATATTTCCCACCCGCTTGCTGTTGCCGAAATAGTTGCATCTCTTAAACTCGATACCGATTCCGTGTGTGCCGCTCTTTTGCATGATACAGTTGAAGACAGACCGGATAAAGCTACTCTCAGCGATATAAAAACTCAGTTTGGTCAGGATGTCGCCGAGCTTGTTGACGGATTGACAAAGCTTGTTTCTATACCTTTTGAGAACAAAGAAGAGGAACATCTTGAAAATCTGAGAAAAATGTTCCTTGCAATGTCAAAAGATATCAGAGTAATATTCATTAAACTTTGTGACAGATTGCATAACATGCGCACTCTTTCTTCACACACGGAAGAAAAGCAGAGAATTATAGCGTTGGAAACCATGCATGTCTATGCACCTGTAGCGCATAGACTCGGTATGCAAAAAATCAAGCAGGAATTGGAAAAGCTTGCATTGCTCTATCTCGACCCCGTTGGATACAACGAAGTAAAAAACAGTATTGACATCAAATACGGTCTCAACAGAGATTTCCTTGATAAAGCACAGGAAATGATTGGCGAAAAACTGAGTGAACAAAATATACGCTTTTCAATTTCCGGCAGAGTTAAATCAATTTACAGCATGTATAAAAAAATGTATACCAAAAACAAAAACTTTGATGAGATATACGATTTTTATGCTGTGCGAATATTGGTTGACGATGAGCTTACATGCTACACAGTTCTTGGTATAATTCACGAAATGTTCAATTCTGTGCCCGGGCGCTTCAAGGATTATATATCAACCCCGAAGCCTAATATGTACAAATCTATACACACAACAGTTATCGGGCGTTACGGTATACCTTTTGAAGTACAAATCAGAACTTGGGAAATGCACGAAATTGCCGAATACGGTTTGGCGGCACATTGGAAATATAAAAGCAATGTTACAGCCGAAGAAAACATTTCCAAGAAGCTTCAATGGATTCATACTCTTTTGGAAACCGAAAAGGATTCTACCGATAATTCGGAAGATATAATAAGCTCTTTGAAATTTGATCTGTTCGAAGATGAAATTTTTGTATTTACTCCCAAGGGTGATGTAATCGACCTGCCTGTAGGTTCCACTCCTATAGATTTTGCTTATGCGATTCATACTGCTGTCGGAAACAAAATGGTTGGTGCAAAAATCAACGGTGTAATTGCGCCTATCGATACCGTGCTGCAAACAGGTCAGATTGTTGATATACTTACTTCATCAGCTTCTAAAGGACCAAACAGAGACTGGCTAAAAATCGTTCGTACAAGCGAAGCAAGAAACAAAATCCGCCAGTGGTATAAAAAAGAAAAGCGTGATGAGAACATTGAAAACGCAAAGAGAGAGATTGACAGAATTTTCAAAAAGTACAGCGCACCTTATACAGAAGAGCAACGTGACCAGATTGTTCTTAACATTGCACAAAAATCAGGTGTAACGGACGTTGAAGATTATTACAACTCTATAGGTTACGGAGGAGTTGCGCTTTCCAAAGTAGAAACAAAACTGAAAAACGAATTTGACAGAGTGATCCGTCCTGCCGAGCCTGAAAACGAAACTACTCTGAGTGCAAATATAGATACCGAAAAAGACAAGAAGGTAAAAAAGAAATTTAATTCCGGACAAAGCGTTATTGTGGAAGGAATTGATAACTGTCAAGTTAAATTTGCAAAATGCTGTAATCCCCTTCCCGGTGATACAATTATTGGATTTATTACAAAAGGATTTGGAATATCAATCCATAAATATGATTGTAAAAATGCTGTTGAAGGTCTCAAAAACAGTGAAAGCAAGGATCGTTGGGTAACAGCAAGATGGGCTAAAAATGCAATTGATGCAACAGAATCTTGTTTTGATGCAATGCTTAATGTTTTTGCTCGTGACGAAATTGGAGTATTAGCGGAAATTTCAGGGGCTCTTGCGGAGATGCATGTAGGTATTCTTTCAATTAATTCGCATACTATCAGCACAAACAGCGATGTGATGATAATAAGTATTACCATAAGAACTAAAAATACAGAGCATTTCAATTCAATTGTAGCCAGACTAAAAAAGCTTAGCAGCGTTGTTGATGTTACGCGCGGAGGTTTAAATTAAGGAGAAGAGATGAAAGCACTTATACAAATTGTAGACAACTGTACTTTGAGTATTGATAATGAGGTGTATTCTCATATTGATTCAGGGATGCTTATTTTGCTTGGCGTTACTCAAGAAGACAGTGAAAAAGACGCAGAAAAATTAGCTAAGAAAATAGCAACGTTAAGAATTTTTTCCGACAGTGATGACAAGATGAATTTGTCTTGTATTGATCCCGACATCAACGGAAAGTTTATGGTTGTGTCACAATTTACTTTATGCGGCGATTGCTCGCATGGCAGAAGACCTAATATGTTTAATGCGGCTCGTCCCGAAAAAGCAGAACCGCTTTACGAGTACTTTTCCTCTTTATTAAATAAAGAATGTCGGTCTGTTACAAACGAAGATATTAATTATGTTGTCAACGGAAAATTTGGTGCACATATGAAAATTAATTTCACAAATGTCGGTCCGGTCACGTTCATTATAGAAAGCAGTGATATTAAATGATTTATGTAAGCGGCGACCTTTTAACCGAGCTTTATACCAGAAATATTTTGAGCGAGCATTTTCCGGAATACTGCTTTTCGGATTCAGATAATATTGAATGCATTACTTCAATCAAAATATCCGATGATTGCGTCACTGCAGCTGTTACTATAAAACACAGGACTTTTTCATGTAAAGAAAAGTTTTCTCAGCACCTTAATAACAGACTTGCGACAACGACAGCCATTGGAAAAGCAATAATTCAGTATGCGGTATCCGAATCAAGGCCTGTGGCGCCTTATGGAGTACTTACAGGTGTTCGTCCGTTTAAAATAGCTGTTGATCTCTTGTGCAGATTCGATTACGATGAAGTGATTTACAAGTTGAAAAATGTGTACCTGGTTTCAGATGATAAAATTGATCTGCTTTTAAATACAGCTATGCATGATCAAAAGTTGCGAATGGAACATGACAAAAATGATGTATCGGTATATATTTCAATTCCCTTCTGCCCTACCAGATGTAATTACTGTTCGTTTATTTCATCAGCGGCTCCTACAAAATTGGAGCTTATTGATAAATACACGGATGAAGTTATCAATGAGATTCGGTGCGTTTCGGATTTGATAGAAAAACAGTCTCTTAATTTAAAATCAATTTATATTGGCGGCGGCACCCCCACTACACTTAACGCCGCAATGCTCGACAAGTTGCTCAACACTGTTTCAAATGCGTTTCAAACCAATTCTTTAAAAGAGTATACACTCGAAGCAGGACGGCCCGATACAATTGATTCGGATAAGCTTGACGTCATGAAAAAATACGGTGTGACAAGAACTTGTGTTAACTGTCAGTCGACAAACGATGATGTTCTTTCTTCTATAGGGAGAAATCATACATCAGATGATTTTTTCAGAAAATTCCAGCTTGTGCAGAGCTATAATTTTGAAACCGTAAATACAGATATTATCGCCGGTTTTGAGGCGGATACTTTGGATACCTTTAAAAAGACCGTGGATGATGTGTTGTATCTTTCTCCTGAAAGTATAACAATTCACACGCTATGTCTGAAAAAATCCGCTTCAATGAAAAGCACAAATGCTGCAGTTCTTGACAAAAACATAGATGATTATATTTCTTACTCAAAAAGTGCATGCATATTATCAGGATATTTACCATATTATTTGTACAAGCAGAAATATTCCATCGGAAATCACGAGAATGTCGGATATTGTCTTCACTCTCATGAATGTTATTATAACATCGCAATGATGAATGAAATAGAGCACATAATAGGTATAGGCGCGGGTGCAACTTCAAGAATAATTGGGTGTAATACCGAAGGAAAAATCGAACATTTCGCTAATTATAAATATCCGACTGAATATATTGGCGGATTTGATAAAATTAAATCAAATATTACTAACATGGATAACTTGCTCTCGCAAAGATAACCGGAGGTGAAACTGAATTTGAAAAAACAGAATTTCTTACAAGGCGCATTGATTCTTGTAATTGCATCTATGATTGTTAAAGTTTTCGGAGCTATTTTTAAGATTCCGCTTACTAACATCATCGGTGTTACCGCAATGGCCTATTTCAATACTGCTTACGGTTTTTATGTAATTTTTTACATGATTTCAACTGCAGGTATACCTGTTGCACTTTCAAAAATGATATCTACAGCCGAAGCAAGAGGAAATAAAAAAGAAATTTCGAAAATTTTCAGAGTATCCTATGTACTTTTTTTCACACTTGGTATTATAGGATCTTTGATAATGATTATTTTTTCAAAGACATACTCTTCATATGTGCGTCTTGACGGTTTGCATTTTTCGATTATTGCAATCAGCACTACACTGTTTTTTATGTGCATAACGTCTGCCTACAGAGGATATTTTCAGGGGCTGAAAAACATGGCTCCTACAGCGGTATCTCAAATAATCGGTGCTTGCGGAAAACTGTTTGTAGGACTTTTCGTTGCAAAGATTTCTGTTGATAACGGTCTTCCGTCTTATCTTGTTGCAGCTTTGACACTTTTGGGAATAACAACAGGCTCAGTGGGAAGTACAATTTATCTCGCGGTTTATAAGCGTATATGTGACAAAAAAGACAGTATGACTATTTCTCAGGCTAAATCAGAAGTTGCTCCTTCAAAAACACTTTTAAAGAAGCTTATTGTTATTGCTGTACCAATAACTTTAAGCGCAACCATTCTGAGCTTGACAAATACAATCGATACAACACTCATGGTAGGTCGTTTAGTATCTGCCGGTGTGACAGAAACTGAAGCTACCAAGATTATGGGTGCCTACACTTCTATGTCAGTTCCCGTTAACAATCTTTCTCCGAATTTAATATATCCGTTTGCCATAAGTGTTATACCCGCAATTACAGGTATGTTTGTATCAGGTAAACAAAAACAGGCGCACGCGGTAATTAACTCAACTCTAAGAATAGCTTCGATAATTGCGCTCCCCTGTTCTCTTGGTTTGTCTGTCTTTTCGAAAAATATTATTTCACTGCTGTACAGTAACAAAGAAACTGTTTCTTTTAACGGAAAAAGTATTTTAGCAACCGAAGTAGCATCGGAAATGCTTGCCGTACTTTCAATGTCTGTTTTCTTTATTGCGATGGTTTCTGTAACAAATGCCGTTTTGCAATCCTACGGACATGAGAAAAAGACAATCATTTCCACATCAGTAGGAATTATTGCAAAGATTATTTTGAATTATTTTCTAATAGCAAATGCTTCTATCGGGATTTTCGGTGCCCCGATTGCAACAGTCTCTTGTTACTTGATTATAATGATTTTCAATTTATACTTTATCTTTACTTATACAGACTACAGACCTGATTTTGTAACAATAGTTTTAAAGCCGCTCATTTCAGCAATCATAAGCATAGGGCTTTCAGCCTTAGTTTGCCATTATATTTCCGGATTTGGTGAAACATTAAGCACTGTTATTTCTGTTTGTATTGCCGTGATTCTGTATTTCTTAGTAATCTTTTTAGTAAAAGGCATAGAAAAAGATGACATACGTATGCTGCCTAAAGGTGATAAAATTGAAACAATTCTCAAAAAGTGTAAATTGTTGAAATAATTTTTTTGGAATAAATGCATAATTAGTAATAGTTTGTTTGTGCATTTTGGTATTTTAAACACATTTTCACTTAATTTATTTACTATTTTTGTAAAAAAGTACTTGAAAAAAGTGTTTTTTAGTGTTATAATTTTAACAACAAAAAAGAAAGGGTATAAAAAAATGAACAAGACACAACTTATTGAAGCAGTAGCAGCTAAAGCAAATATTAAGAAGAAAGAAGCAGAAGTAGCTATCAACAGCCTTGTTGATGTTATCACAGACGCTCTTGCAGACGGCGAAAAAGTACAGCTTACAGGCTTTGGCACATTTGATGTTAAGGAAAGAGCTGCACATGATGGCGTTAATCCTTTTACTAAGGAAGCTATGCACTTTGAAGCTACAAAAAAGCCTGTTTTCTCTGCAAGCAAGGCTCTTAAAGATGCACTTAACGGCTAATTTAAAGTGAGACTCGATAAATATCTCAAAGTTTCTCGTCTTATAAAAAGACGTACTGTGGCAAATGATGCATGTGACGAATCGCATCTTATGGTAAACGGTAGAGTTGCCAAGGCTTCTTACACCGTGAAAGTCGGAGATGAAATTCAGATTTCTTTTGGCGAACGCATTTTGAAGGTAAGAGTAAAATCAATTACCGAATCGATTCACAAAAGCGATGCCGCGACAATGTACGAAGTCATTGAGAATTGATGAATATTTTTGACTCCCCTCCCATATGATTTAATATCATGTGGGAGGGCTTTTTATGAATTTTACACAACAAAACAGTATTATTATTAATAATAGAGAGGAAATTGAAATTAACGGTGTCAAAGATGTAATTAGCTATGACAGTGAAAAAATAATTTTTGATATGAATGATTCGGAATTGACACTTAACGGGAGCAATTTCAATTTAAAAAAGATAGATGTAGATTCGTGTTCTGCAATTGTTTCAGGCAAGTTTGACTCTCTTTCTTTTAACGACGGCAATGCAAAGGTATCGAAATCCTTCTTGACGTCACTCTTCAGATAAATGCAAATTTTCAATTACAACCAACTTAATTATCTTTTTGTTTCGTGTATTTCGGGATTACTGCTTGGTGTTATTTATGATTTGCTATGTCATACGCCTCGCTTGTTAAACAGCAAGAACAGATACTCTTTTTTCGGAGATTTTACGTTTATCTTAATTGCGTTTTTTTCAATTTTTGCATCGTCTTACAGTGAAAATTTTGGCACATACAGATTTTTTTCAGTGTTCGGACTGACTCTGTCGTTTTATATATACAGAGTTACAATTGCAAAACTTTTTATAAAATTTGAATTATTCATTATAAACAGGACAAAAAAATTCATAAACTATATTTTGATAAAATTACATATAGTACTTGACATTTCCGTAAATTTTGTTAAAATAAGAATAAGAAGTTTTGCGATAAACAGATATAAGAGAAAAATACTGAAAGATGCTGAAAATGGATTTCTAAGAAAGGAGTAAAATGAACGACACACCTAAAAATACCGAAAAAGTCAAGGTAAATTTCTTCGTTAAATTGTCTATAGCTGCTGTTTTTATTCTGCTCCTTGTAATTGTTGTGAGAATTAATATGCAAATTAACGATACAAAAGTTCAACTTGCAAAAATGGAAACGGAGTTCACACAACGACAGCTTAGTATCGAGCAGATAAAGGCTGACATCGCCAAGTTACCTGATAATGTGGAAGAGCTTGATGAAGAAACCCTAAAAAAAATAGCAAGCGAAGAATTAAATCTTCGAGACAGCGATGTAATTATTTTTGCTAACAGTCAACCTAATTAAATGACAGGACTTCCCTGTCATTTGTTTTTGAGGAATTGAAATGAGAATAATAGAAGAAAATACGATAATAGAAGCAGTAAAAAGTCTCTTCATACAAGCTAATTGCAGTATTCCTTGTGACATTACAAATCGGCTTGAAGAAGAAAAGAAGAAACAGCCTAATGAGTTGATGTCCGGTGTTATTGATGTAATTTTAAAAAATAACGCTATTGCTTGCAAAAATTGTTTACCTATATGTCAGGATACCGGTATGGCTGTTTTGTTTATCAAAGTAGGAAATTTAGCGCATATAAACTCAACACGTTCACTTCAGGATATTGTAGATGAAGGAGTTGCTCTCGCATATAAAGAGGGGTATTTGAGGATGTCTGTTGTAGGAGACCCTCTGTTTAGAAAAAACACATCTGATAACACTCCTGCTGTTATATATACCGAAATTACTGCAGGCGACCAAATAGAGATTACAGCATTGCCCAAAGGCTTTGGCAGTGAAAATATGAGTAAAATCAAAATGTTTAACCCTACCGCATCTAAAGACGAAATTATTGATTTTATTGTCGATACTGTCAGAGACGGCGGTTCTAATCCATGTCCTCCGATTATCGTCGGCGTCGGAATCGGCGGCACTTTCGATTATGCAGCTGTGCTTTCCAAGAAGGCGCTTGCACGTTCTATCGACTCATATAATAACGATGACTTTTACAAAAATATGGAAATTGAGACGCTGGAGAAAATTAACAAACTCGGAATAGGCGTTCAAGGCCTTGGCGGACCGACAACGGCACTGAAAGTTAACATTGAAAAATATCCTACACATATAGCAGGTTTACCTGTAGCTGTCAATATATGCTGTCACGTTATGAGGCACAAAGTTGCGGTAATATAAAAAGATATATTAAAAACACCAGATAAATTCGTCAGAATTGTTAAGAAAAATAAGACCGGTATCTTGATACCGGTCTTATTTTTTAAATTTTCGCATGCAAAAAAGTCCATGTATTGGTTTCATCAAAATACGTATACACAACAGTTATAACAATATTTTCGTCATTAGTGTTGAAGGAAAATGACTTGAGTCCTTCTTCTTTTGTAACTGTGTATGTACCTGACAAAACTTCTGTTACTCCGGGAATTGTCTTTGCAAAAGCTTCAGCCTTAAAGAATGCGGCATCATCCAATTCAGATTCATTTTTTTGCGGCATTCCCTTTAAAAACTCATTTTTTTCAAGGAAGCAAGTAGTTGTGAAAATATCACCATTATACAGTTCTGAATATTCACCGTACCTTTGGTTAATCTCATTATCGGTAATCGAAGATACAAAATAGCATTTTTTATTATCTTCATCCCATCTGTTGTAAAAAATAACATAATTGGCTGAGTCTGTAGTTACACCGCCGTCAATGTCTGTTAAAAGCAAATGAATATTAAACATATACAGTGATTCGTGGTCCTCTGTTGTATCGGTCTCAACAAAAACAATATCCGAAATTGTTGCTCCGTTGAGATAAACGCCGTTTTCAATAAGTGTATTAACAGAATTTTCTGCAACCAAAACCGCTGTATCAATAATGTTATTTTTAAAATCGAAAGCATCAAGTTCTTGATTTATAGCTGCATTCATTGTAATCATCGGAGCTGCAGGCGGTTCGCTCACAGGCTCATTTTTACCAAGAGCTTCTTGCTTTTCTTTGTTTAAAATAAATCTTTCAGTCTTCTTAATATTAAACAGCGATATTAATGATACAACAAGAACAGCAACAAGTAATATTAAGACAGTAAGTTTAATTTTGTTTGACATAAAAACCTTTCCTTTATTTCATTGGCATAATACAGATAAGAATCATAAGAAAATGCATAACACTTCCTGCGACAACAAAAAGATGAAAAATCGAATGAAAATATCTATGCTTTCTGCCAAAAATATATAATACAGCTCCTATCGTGTACAAAACTCCGCCAAGCACCAAAAAAGTTGTCCCTACAGTTCCGACTAAAAACACAATTTCTTTGACAAAAAACACGGCACACCAGCCCATTCCAAGATAGCATATCATTGCGAAAACGCTGTATTTTTTCCAGTCAATTGCCGTGAGAACAATGCCTATAATAGCGAAAAACCAAATTACGCCAAAAACTCCCCATCCAAAAAACTCACTGATTTTTCTGAAACCAACTAAAGTTATAGGTGTATATGTTCCTGCAATCAAGATAAAAATGGTACAATGGTCAATTACTTGAAAGACCTTTTTTGCCAATATTGGTGTTATACCGTGATAAACACTTGATACTGTATATAAGAGCACCATAGTTACTCCGTAAATTGCACCGCTTACAATACCCCATACATTGGAGTGGTACGCAGCAACTGCAACACACATAACCAAAGCTACAACCGCAAATACGCCGCCAACTGTATGGGAAACAAAATTAAAAATCTCTTCTCCCCTTGTGTAATCGGGAAGTTTTCTGTCTGCGAGTTTAGTTCTTTTCATTAGCCACCTGATTTCATAAAAAAGGACGCCATATAAGAATGGCATCCTTTTTAATTACCGAACGCTTACTTACCTTGTATATTTTACACCAAGATAAAGAATTTGTCAACCAAAATCAAAGAGTCCTTGTCTTAATTACACAGTTGAGGTTATCTATTTTTGATGCAACAGCAATATCTTCAACATCAACAATAGCATATCCGTAATCACCGCGTACATTAGAATAAATTGCTAAAGGCGATGCAGCCTTTGTTATATCAGCAAGGGCATTTTCGCAGTTTTTGTAAAGTACTGTAACTCTACGGTTAGCAGATGCAGGCGCTGTAAGGTTGGGATAATTAACTGAATTTACAATATTACCGTTCTCAATAAAGTTAATAAGCTCGTTTACTGCCATTACAGCACAGTTGTCCTCGGATTCGGGAGTTGAAGCACCGAGGTGAGGAATTGCAACTACATTCTTATACTGCGAAAGAGTGTTGTTGGGGAAATCAGTCACATAAGTTGCAACCTTATCATCGTCAAGCGCCTTCTTAATAGAATCTGCATCAACAAGGTCGGCACGTGCAAGGTTGATGATTCTAACGCCATCCTTCATCTGTGCAATAGCATCTGCGTTTATCATCCCCTTTGTTGAAGGAGTTGAAGGTACATGAACCGTAATAAAGTCAGCCTTTGAGTATATTTCGCCAAGGTCGGAAGTTACAGCAACTGCAGGGTCAAGGAACAGTGCTCCTTTAACGGAAAGATAAGGGTCATATCCTACGACCTTCATACCAAGGGCAACAGCGGCATTGGCAACCATTGCACCAATAGCACCCAAACCGATAACACCAAGCGTTTTGCCAAAGATTTCGGGGCCTACGAAGGCACCCTTGCCTTTTTCAACAGCCTTAGCGATGTCATCATTGTCCGAGAGGGTCTTAGCCCAATCAATAGCATCTGTTATCTTTCTGCAAGAAAGAAGAAGTGCCGCAATAGCAAGCTCCTTAACAGCATTTGCATTTGCACCCGGTGTATTAAATACAACAATTCCTTCTTCTGCGCATCTGTCCAGAGGAATGTTATTAACCCCTGCACCTGCTCTGGCAATAGCAAGAAGTGACTTATCGAATGTCATATCGTGCATAGCCGCAGATCTAACCATGATGGCAGCAGGAGCATCAACCTCTTCTGCAACATTATAAACATTTTTATCAAAAATATCGGTACCGCAAGCGGCAATTTTATTAAGTAATTTAATATTAATCATATGTGTTCCTCTTCATATTTCTTCAAGAATTCAACAAGTGCATCAACACCTGCCTCGGGCATAGCATTATATATAGATGCTCTCATACCACCTACAGAACGGTGACCCTTGATGCTTACAAGTCCTGCAGCTGCAGCCTTCTTGCAAACATCGGCATCCATCTCTTCATTACCGGTTACAAAGCAAACGTTCATTATAGATCTTACCTCTTTGTTTGCCGTCGGCTTGAAAAGCTTTGAGTTATCGAGATAATCGTAAAGAACAGCAGCCTTTCTCTTATTAATCTCGTTCATGGCACTCACGCCACCGAGATTTTGAATCCACTTACATACAAGACCAAGCATATAAATCGAGTAACAAGGCGGTGTATTATACATAGAATCGTTATCAGCGAGTGTTTTATAATCAAGCATAACAGGTGTATCGGGACGTGCGTTTCCGAGAAGGTCCTCACGGATAATAACAACAGTAACACCTGCAGGAGCCATATTCTTTTGAGCGCCGGCATAAATCATACCGAATTTTGTAACGTCAATCGGCTCAGAAAGGATACATGAAGACATATCTGCAACAAGAGGAATATCACCTGTGTCGGGGATATAGTCAAAATGTGTTCCGTAAATAGTATTATTGTAGCAAATATGCACATAATCAGCGTCGGGACGAATATCTTCTCTTGTGATCTTGGGTATGTATGTGAAGTTCTTGTCCTTGGATGATGCTATTTCCTTTACATCGCCGTACTTCTGTGCTTCCTTGTAAGCCTTGCCGGAAAACTGACCGGACACAATATAGTCAGCCTTCTTGTTTTTGTTCATAAGATTAAGAGGAACAGCTGCAAACTGTGTTGACGCACCGCCCTGCATAAATATAATCTTATAGTTTTCAGGAATATTAAGAACAGCTCTAAGGTCAGCGAAAGCCTGATTGATTATGCTTTCATAAGCCTTTGATCTGTGGCTCATCTCCATAACGGACATTCCTGAACCGTTATAATCTGTCATTTCCTTTGCTGCTGTTTCCAAAACCTCAAGCGGTAACATTGAAGGTCCCGCTGAAAAATTATAAACTCTACTCATGGTTGATATTTACCTCCTTGATTCAACTGTAGAATGAATTTAGTTTAGTATATAACTAAATGACAAATATGTCAAGTAAGAAAATGCACAAAAATAGTCATTTTATTGATACAAAATATGTAATTAATAAAAAGGCGTACCTTTTGTTAAAAGATACGCCTTTAATAAAATTACTTGTTAAGATTTGCCTTAAGAGTTTCAAGCTGTTCGCGGAGTTCCTTGGGAAGTCTGTCACCAAACTTCTTATAATGTTCCTCAATCTCGGCGGCTTCTGCAAGCCATGTATCCTTGTCAACAGTAAGAATGTCAACGAGAGTATCGCGAGAGAAGTCATTAAGGTCGGTAAGATCAATGTCATCAGGATTAGGCACGTATCCAATTGCTGTTTCAACAGCATCTACCTTATCCTCGCAACGGTCAATGATCCAGTTGAGAACGCGCATGTTGTCGCCAAAACCGGGCCATACAAAATTACCATCATCGTCAGTTCTGAACCAGTTAACATTGAATATCTTAGGAGCCTTGTCACCAAGCTTTTTGCCCATGTCGAGCCAATGCTGGAAATAATCGCCCATGTGATATCCGCAGAAAGGAAGCATTGCCATAGGGTCACGTCTTACAACTCCTACTGCACCTGCTGCGGCAGCTGTTGTTTCAGATGCCATAGCAGAGCCGACAAATACACCATTCTCCCAGCTCTTTGACTGATATACAAGAGGAGCAGTCTTAGCACGGCGGCCACCGAAAATAATAGCAGAAATCGGAACGCCGGCACCCTTGTTGAATTCATCAGAAATACAAGGACAGTTTTCTGCAGGTGCGGTGAAACGGCTGTTAGGATGTGCTGCGCATGTTGACTTGTCAGCCTTGTCAAACTTAGAAGCATCCCATTTGTTGCCCTTCCAATCCATCGCATTCTGAGGAAGCTCCTTGTTGAGACCTTCCCACCAAACTGTATTGTCATCAAGGTTAAGACATACATTTGTAAAGATAGTATTCTTCTTTGTAGACTCAAGTGCATTGAAATTAGATTTTGCATTTGTACCGGGGGCAACACCGAAGAAACCATTTTCAGGGTTGATAGCGTAAAGACGTCCGTCCTCGCCTATTCTCATCCAAGCAATATCGTCACCAACTGTCCAAACCTTATATCCCTTTTTCTTGAGATATTCGGGAGGAATAAGCATTGCGAGATTTGTTTTA
The DNA here is from genome assembly GCA_964650465.1 of uncultured Oscillospiraceae bacterium. Taxonomy (GTDB): domain Bacteria; phylum Bacillota; class Clostridia; order Oscillospirales; family SIG627; genus RGIG6353. The sequence goes on from CAZYTA010000006.1 coordinate 63,680, forward strand.
CCGCAAGCAGAGGGAAAAGCAGCCGCAACATATTTAACTTCGCCCTTAGGATTCTCAAGTCCGAGGATAAGCATATGCTCTGCCATCCAGCCTTCCTTCCATCCCTGGTAAGAAGCAATTCTGAGAGCAAAACATTTTTTACCGAGAAGTACATTTCCGCCGTATCCGGAGTTTACTGAAATGATTGTGTTGTCTTCAGGGAACTGGCAGATATATCTGTTTTCGGGATCAATATCACACTTACAGTGCAGACATCTTACCCAGTCATTACTATCACCAAGGACATCAAAAACCTTAGGACTTACACGAGTCATGATTATCATGTTGAGTACAACATAAATCGAGTCTGTAATTTCAATACCTATTTTCGCAAGAGGAGAACCTATAGGTCCCATTGAGAAAGGAATGATGTACATTGTTCTTCCCTTATAGCTGTTCTTAGCTATGTCATAAAGCTTTTTGTACATTTCAGCGGGAGCGCACCAGTTGTTTGTAGGACCTGCATCCTCTTCCTTTGTGGTACAGATGAAAGTTCTTGCTTCAACACGTGCTACGTCGTTTTCTTTTGTTCTGTGAAGATAGCATCCGGGGAGCTTTTCTTCGTTGAGCTTCATCATCTCACCACTGGCAACAGACTCTGCACGAAGTGCTTCCATCTGTTCTTCGCTGCCGTCGACCCAAACTACATTGTCGGGTGTAACAAGGTCTTTGATCTCGGCAATCCAGTTAAGTACTGTCTTGTTTGTTGTCATAACACTTACCTATCTTTCTTTGAATTTATAATAAATAATTATTAACAATAAAGCTAATGCAGATATATAAATCATTCTGCGGACTTATAAAACATTTCTACTTAAAACGTAACCCAATGTATATTATATCATAACTTTTTAGATTTGCAAGTAGATTTGATAATATTGTTCAAATTTTAACAAAAAATACTAAATTTGAACATTTTGCAATACAAAAGACGGCAAAAGCAATAAATCGCTTCTGCCATCTCTTATAACCATAGAATTTACTTCTTCAGAGCAATAGCTTCTTTTGCGCGCTTAACAATGGTGTCGGCATCTATTCCGAATGTATGCATAAGTTCATTAGCCTTGCCGGACATACCGTAGGTATCCTGAATTCCTACCTTAATAACAGGTACAGGAGTTGAAGATTCAGTCACTACATCACAAACTGCACTTCCGAGACCTCCGATAACGCTGTGCTCTTCAGCAGTCACAATCGCCCCCGTTTTAATCGCAGATTCAAGAATTATTTCTCTGTCAATAGGTTTGATGGTATGAATATTGACAATTCTTGCGTTGATGCCTTCTGCGCTGAGAATTTTTTCAGCTTCAATTGCTTCGTTTACCATAAGACCGGTTGCTATAATAGTTACATCCGAGCCGTCTTTCAAAAGCTGACCTTTACCGATTGTCAATTCATATGTATCATAATCATTAATTACCGGAACAGCAAGTCTTCCAAACCTGAGATAAACAGGACCGTCATGCTTGATTGCAGCAAGGACAGCAGCTCTTGCTTCAACAGCATCAGCAGGGTTAATAATAACCATTCCGGGAATTGTGCGCATCAAAGCAATATCTTCATTACACTGATGTGTTGCACCGTCCTCACCAACAGTGATACCGGCATGAGTTGCACCGATTTTTACATTGAGATGAGGATATCCGATGGAGTTTCTGATTTGTTCATACGCTCTTCCTGCGACAAACATAGCAAAACTGCTGGCAAAAGGTATTTTCCCTGTAGAAGCAACGCCTGCCGCTACAGCCATCATATTTCCTTCAGCTATACCGCAATCAAAAAATCTGTCAGGAAAACTCTTTTTAAACGTTCCTGTTTTGGTCGATGCAGCAAGGTCTGCATCGAAAACTAAAATGTCATATTCCGCACCAAATTCAGCAAGTGCGTTTCCGTAAGCCTCTCTGGTGGCAATTTTTGAACCTATCTCGTATTTCATTGTAACCCCTCCCCTATTATATAGTTGCAGAAATTTCAGCAACAGCTGTTTCGTACTGTTCTTTGTTGGGGGCAGAGCCATGCCATTCGGCACGGTCTTCCATGAATGAAACGCCCTTGCCCTTTATTGTTTTGCAAACAATTACTGTAGGCTTATCTTTTGTATTTTCGGCTTCAGCTACTGCTGCCTCGATTTCATCAAAGTCGTGTCCGTTGATTATAATTGCATTCCAGCCAAATGCTTTGAATTTTTCATCTATAGGTGTAGGATTCATAACTTCCGTAATTTTACCGTCGATCTGAAGTCCATTGAAATCAACAAAAGCGGTAAGATTATCAAGCTTGTAGTGACCTGCAAACATAGCAGCTTCCCATACCTGTCCCTCTTCGAGTTCCCCGTCACCAAGCACGGTATAAACTCTGTAATCTTTATTGGAAGCCTTAGCCGACAAAGCCATTCCGCAAGCCGAAGAAATACCAAGACCGAGAGAACCGGTTGAAATATCTACACCGGGTACATTCTTCATATCAGGATGTCCCTGCAGAATACTTCCCTCTTTTCTGAATGTCTTAAGAAGCTCTGTAGAGAAAAAACCTTTCAAAGCCAGTGCTGTATACAAAGCAGGTGCGGTATGTCCTTTAGAAAGCACGAATCTGTCTCTATCATCTTTCTTGGGATTATTAGGGTCAACGTTCATCTTGCCAAAGTATAAATAAGCAAGGATGTCCGCAACAGACAGTGAGCCTCCCGGATGACCGGAATTTGCAGAATAAACACATTCAAGTGCACCAAGTCTGATTTTTTGCGCAGTTACTCGCAATTCTTCTCTTTTACTTTCGTTCATGTTATTCCTCCTGTTTATAAGTCATGAAAATTTAGTCTTAAGTTTATTTATGACACTGACAAAGTAGTCAGGTAATTCACTTTCAAAATACATGTGTTCCTTGGTTGTAGGATGTATAAAGCCAATTGCTCTTGCATGCAGACATTGTCCATCCAAACCAAAGTTTTCCATTTTTGGAGAAGAATAAACATCATCCCCTACCACTGGGTGCCCAATGGCTTTCATGTGAACACGTATCTGATGCGTTCTTCCCGTTTCAAGCTTTAACTTTAAATGTGAAAATCCATTATACGACTGCATTAATTCATAGTGAGTAAGCGCCCTTCTTACTCCCGGTTCATCGCAATTTTCAGGATAAGCCGACATCATTTTTCTGTCAGTTTTGCTTCTTCCTATAGAGTAACTGACATCACCTTTGTCCGACTTGGGGGTGCCATGTACTATAGCCTCATAAAAACGGTCTAAAGAGTGCTCCTTGATTTGTTCGGAGAGCGAAATATGAGCATTATCATTTTTGGCAACAAGCAATAATCCGCTTGTGTTTTTGTCAATTCTGTGCACAATACCGGGACGAGTGATCCCATTAATGGCAGAAAGGTCTTTAACTCTATACATGAGAGCATTTACAAGTGTTCCTGTATAATGACCTGCAGCAGGATGAACAACCATACCTCGCGGTTTATTTACAACAAGCAGGTCTGAATCTTCATATACAACATCTATTTCGATATCCTCAGGAAGCACATCATACTCAACAGGTGCAGGTATAGAAACCTCTACAACATCACCTGAACGGATAATGTAATTTTTCTTTTTTACCTCTCCGAAAACTTTGATAAACCCATCGGAAATCAAAGAAATAACTCGCGATCGAGATAGAAATAAATTGTTGGCAACATATACATCAAGTCTTTCTCCGTCTGTTTCCGGGAAAAGATACTCTACGTTATCACATTCAGAAAAAGTCAACTCAAATTACCGTCCGATTTTTTATTTGTTAACTGCTTATCAAAGAAAATTATATAAACGGCAAGCAAGCAAGTGCCAACAACCACAGCGGAGTCTGCCACATTAAAGACAGGAAAATCAATGAATGTAACCTTAAAAAAATCTACAACATATCCAATAAAAACCCTGTCAATCATATTGCCTATCCCACCGCCCAAAATCATAGCAACCGAAACAATGAACAAAGGATGCTTTATTGCTGTGAATTTTAACATTAATGCCAAGGCAATCATCAAAATAACAGAAAGTATCATAAACACCCATCTGTTATCAGCAAGCATACCGAATGCCGCACCTCTGTTCTCGACATAAGAAAGGCTTATAACATGGGGAATAATAACTATTTCCCGTTCCAATGGCAACAAAAGCTGTACAGTAAGATACTTGGTTAATATGTCGAGTAAAACAACCGAAATAAGAACAATTGCTACAAACATTTGACAACACCTTATTGCTCAGAAGAAGTTGTTGCAGAAACTTTTTCTTTAGCCGCTTCTGTATCTCGGTCTACTTGCTCATTTACCTGATTACGAATGTCATTTTCGGCAGGAAGAGAAAATTCGAAGTCCATAGCTTTCAGAAGCTTTATATGCTCTATATACTGATTGTACAATTTGTTTCTGTAGTCTTCTGCAAGAGATTTGATTTTTTCGATTTCTTGTTGGCTGCTTATAACTTTCTGCTCAGCTTCATCAATTTTTTCCTGGCATTTTCCTTTGGCTGAGTTTATGATATTTCCTGCTTCATTTTTAGCTTGTTGTACAATACTCTCACCAAGTTTCTGAGCTTTAATAATAACAGCTCTGATCGAATCTTCATCGTTGTGAAGCTCGCTGTACTTAACCTTTGTCATGTGCAATTCACTTTTTAAATCCGAGTTTTCTCTATACAACTCAGTGTACTGGTCAAGCAAAAACTCTATATACTCTTCTACCTCAGAGCAATTATAGCCTCTTACGGCTTTATTGAAAACTTTGTTTTTTAATTCGTGGGGTGCAATCATGAAATTTTCCTTTCGGTTATATAGAAAAAAACTCCACTATGACAATTGTCACAGTAAAAATTATTGATACAAATACATATGACATATCAACGGAAATGCTGTAAAGAAATTTACTTTTTCTCAAAATACTCCTGACCGGAAAAGCATAAAACTCCGTGAAAGCATAGCAAAACCTGTCAAGTATCCCTCGATTATGATCGGGGATACTTGACAGAACTATTCTGATAATCATAGATAACTGAACGATATCTATGTAAATTCTGATAATCCTGTGCAAAAGTATTGAAAATACGTTCAATTTAAATTATTCAAAATCCTTTGCATCCTTGAGCTGCTCACCTGAAATGTCAACATTGCTGGGAGTAATAACATATGTGCAATTTGCAACCTTTTTAAGATTACCGCCGATAGCATACGCTACTCCGTGAAGAAAATCGATGAGTCTGCGGGCAGTTTCTTTATTTGTATCTTCAAGATTAAGAAGTATAGTTTTTCTATCAAGAAGCTGGTCGGCTATTTGTCCAACAGCTTCAATGCTGTCAGGCTTTACAACCTTCATCTCTATTGAAGCACCAGTAGATACACTTACATTTGATGAACGTGCAGGCTTTTCCTGAACCTCATCTGTAGCTGCTGTATCGTAGAAATCATCTTCGTTTTCTTCGATATCACTTGCGTATTCTGATGCCTCGCTACCGTAAAATATTTTTTCAAACTTTTCCTTAAATGACATAATAATCCTCCATAAATTTATAATTCTTTTTTATTTGTTATAATTTCTTCTGCCAAATATCGAGCTGCCTACTCTTACAATGTTGGCTCCCTCTTCAATGGCTATTGTATAGTCATCACTCATTCCGAGCGATAAATACACCATATTAATATTATGAATGTTTTTTGCTGATATGTCAACATAAATTTGATATATTTTTTTAAAAATTTTTCTTTGGACCTCTTCATCGGTCATTATCGGTGGGATTGCCATAAGACCTTTAACCCTGATATTTTCAAACTCTGAGATTTCCAATAAAAATTTTTCAACTTCATCAGGCATTATTCCGCCCTTTGATTCTTCCATCCCAATATTGATTTCAACAAGAACATCCATCACCTTGTTGTGCTTTTTTGCCTGCCTATCAATTTCCTTGGCAAGAGAAACAGAATCGAGGGAGTGTATCATATCCACTTTGTCAATGATATACTTAACTTTATTAGACTGTAAATGACCAATAAAATGAATAATTACATTGTCTTTATCTATACAGTCATATTTCTCAAGTAACTCCTGAACCTTGTTTTCTCCAATGTAATTAAGCCCCTGTGAAATAGCAAAATTGATACGCTCGGCGCTGTTCATTTTGGTTGCACCAAGCAAAATCACATCATTCGGTCTACCGGATTTTTTACAGGCTTCCTCAATATTCGTTTTTATTATATCAAGGTTTTCTTTAATTGTCAAATATTCTTTTTCCATTTTTTAACCGATTATCTTTCCATCAAATAAATCTTTACCGTTATTTATAACTGCATCATACATCTCTATGTATGGAGTTTTTCTTGCTCCTTCATCCGTTTCTCCGTTGTCAATTTCAGGGTCTGTAACAGAGATGATATAATAACCGTCATTTTCGTATACCTTACAAGCTCGTTTAAATTCTACAGTGTTTCCGTTAAGAATGTAAACGCCTTCTTCGCCATCAACAATTCTAAGAGCTTCCTTTTTAATTCGCAAGCCCGCATATGAATCGAGCTTTACTTCGACTACTTGACTTCTCATAAAGTTAAAGGAATTGGTGTTTGCAGCAGATTGAAACACCAAAACTACGTCTTCACTGTCTGATTGAATAATTTTTTTTGTAAGTATCGATTTCACTTTAGCACCGACAGAATAAGGATAAGAAATTTCATAATAGGAGTCTGTCGAAAATTTCATGGCTGTTTCCTTATTGACTACACAAACAGTATACCATTCAAATTCAGATATGATCTTGCCCACGGTATTTTTAGATACAGCTTCAGGATCCTTTTTTATAGCTTCGAGAATATCAGATACAGTTCCTGAAAAAATCAATTCTGGTGTAAGAACATTTTCGTACCCATCAACATCAGAGTAGAAGTATCCTGATGTCTGTGCGTAAATACTTCCTTCGTTTCCCGAAGCTCTCGACATAAGGCTTGTTTTTGCATCTTCGTAGTTATTTATAGCATCATCAAATCCTGTGAGTGCATTAACTACGAGATACCTTTTGTTGAGAGTAGAAAGAATATCGTTTTTATTCTGTGTAGCAAGATTGTATTCGCCTGCCATTACTTTGCCTCTGTAATCGGAAAGCAATGATGCTATATCTTTGTCTATCTTTGAAACATTGAGTGTAAAATAATTATGCTCCACAGAACTGTTTTTCAAAATCTCAACTTTTTCGTTAATACTTCGGATTTGCTCCTGAATTTTGTACTCAGAATCAGTAGTATATATATTAGCTATAGTTTGTCCCTTGGCAAGCTTTTCTCCTTCTGATATGACATAATTGTATGTACCGCCGATATCCGAGCTTACAAGAGTTTCGTTGCGCACTATGTAGCACTTCATATCCAAGGTATCATCGATAGAAGCCAGAGTTGCATATTCGGTTTCCATTGAATCAATGAATATGTTTTTTACCTGTATACAAAAATAAACTATAAAGAAAACCGCAACTAAAAAAACAGCTGCATTCTTTAAAACTTTTTTAATCATCTGTTCTCCTTTGTTACACTTTAGCAAAGTCGTTCAGAATATCAACAGAAACAGTATCATTTTTATCAACTAAATAAAACTTTGCCTCGTTTTTGTGCCTAAACCAAGTCAACTGTCTCTTTGCATAATTACGCGAACGCTGCTTTAACAATTCGGTACAATCTTGAAGCGATGCTTCTCCGCGAAAATATAACTCAAATTCCTTATAACCAATTGCCTGTGATGCTGTTGAGCCTACATACCAGTCGGAGGAAATTACTGTCTGCGCTTCATCCAAAAGACCTTCTTCTAACATCAAATCAACGCGCTTGTTAATTCTTTCGTAAAGCAAAGCCCGTTCCGAGAAATCAAGAACAGCATAAAGATAAGAAAACCTCGGGGGTTTTACACGCGATTCTGCAATTATTTGCGACTGAGTTTTACCTGTTGAATAATAAATCTCAAGAGCATGCACTATACGTTTAACATCATTGGGATGTAATTTTTCGGCGTATTCGGAATCAATTTTAAAAAGTCTTTCCAAAAGAGCAGAACTTCCGTCAATCTCCGCTTCACGCATTAGTTTGGTTCTGATTCCAATGTCAATAGCTAATTCACCAAAATCATTTGAGTAAATCAGGTTATCAATATATAACCCCGTTCCCCCAACGATAATAGGCGTTTTCCCCCTTGACAATATATCCTCTATACATTGACTTGCAAGAGTAACATACTGAGCGACGCTGAATCGTTGCGAAGGATGGCACACATCCAACATATGATGTTTCACGCCATCCATATCTTCTTTGGTTGGCTTTGCTGTCCCAATATTCAGTCCTTTGTAAACCTGCATGGAATCTGCAGAAACAATTTCGCCGCCTATTTGTTTTGCTATGGAAATGGACAGCGATGTCTTTCCTACCGCTGTCGGACCGGCAATAACTAAAATTTTATTGTTCAAACCTTACTCCTCAATTTTTTGTTTTTCCGGAATAAACATCGCATCACCAAAAGAAAAGAATCTGTACTGTTCTTCGACTGCATGTTTATAAACATTCATAGTGTTTTTGTAGCCGTAAAAAGCACAAACCAGCATTATCAAAGTGCTCTCAGGAAGATGAAAATTAGTTACCAAAGCATCAACGACATTAATCTTTTTGCCGGGGTATATGAAAATGTTTGTGTAACCCTTGTCGGCAGCGATACATCCGTTTTTTGCATAGGAGCCCTCTAAAGTTCTAAAGGAGGTTGTGCCGACAGCAATAACTCTCTTATTGTTTTTGTGAGCTTCATTTATTGCGGTTGCAGTCTCCTCGGGAATTATATAGTACTCGGAATGCATTGTATGGTCATCGATATTATCAACTTTAACAGGTCTGAATGTACCGAGCCCCACATGCAAGATTACAGAGACAATTTTTACTCCTTTTTGTTCAATTTTTTTCAAAAGCTCAGGTGTAAAATGAAGCCCCGCTGTAGGTGCAGCGGCTGAACCTTTTTCTTCAGCGTACACCGTCTGATATCTTGTACTGTCTTCAAGCTTTTTGGTTATGTATGGAGGCAATGGCATTGTACCAATCTCATCAAGTAAGGAGTAAAAATCATATTTACTTCTGTCAAATTCGAAACTGATTAGCCTGTTACCGTTATCTTCAACGGCAATAATTTCAGCGGTCATTTTGCCTCCGCCTATAGAAAAAGTAACGCCGGGACGTGCTTTTTTGCCCGGTCTTACAATTGCAGTCCAATACTCACCTGAATTACGGGAATTATCGCGCTCAAGAAGAACAATCTCAAGTTTGGCACCGTTAATATTGGGATCATTATTAATTTTTTCGGCATAAAGCCTTGCGGGAATAACCTTAGATCTGTTTACAACAAGAACATCACCGCTATCTAACATATCCGCTATATCGCGAAAAATTTTGTCAGTACAACTCCCGTCGCTGTTACAAACAAGCAATCTGGAGGAATCCCGAGGCTCCGCAGGTGTCTGTGCTATGAGATGTTCCGGTAATTCATAATAATACGAGTTTTTTAACTTAAAAAAATCTTTGTTTGTCAATTCAAATTCTCCTGAACGATTGTTTCAAAATCTATTGACATTTAGATATCTAAATGATAAAATATATCAATAAAGAATAGCACATACTCAATTCTACATGCTGTATTAATTAGTATAATGCATATTTGATTTTTTTTCAACTGTTTTTTTAAAAAAACATATATTATTTATTATGCATATACTAAATTTAGAAAACACAACATATACGGCAACGAAAGGAAACAAATATGAAGAAAACTATTTTCAAAGGAGCTGCAACAGCACTCGTTACACCGTTTAAGGATGGAAAAATCGATTATAAAGCTTTTGACGATATAATTGAAATGCAGATTTCCGGCGGTATCGATGCACTTGTTGTTTGCGGTACAACAGGCGAAGGCTCCACCTTAGATGATGCTGAGCACAGAGAAATCACCGCTTACTGTATCGAAAAAGTTAACCACAGAGTTCCTGTTATTGCCGGAACAGGCAGTAACGATACAGCTTACGCAATAGAGCTTTCAAAATTTGCACAAGAAGAAGGCGCTGACGGGCTTCTTTTGGTAACACCGTATTATAACAAAACCTCTCAAAACGGTCTTATACACCATTTTAACGCAATTGCAGACAAGGTTTCAATCCCTTGCTTACTTTACAACGTGCCATCGCGAACAGGCGTAAATATTCTCCCCGAAACATACCTTGAGCTTTCAAAACATGAAAATATTGTTGGCTTCAAGGAAGCAAACGGTAACATATCATCCATGGCGAAAACCATGAGCCTTGTAGGAGACAGTCTTGACATGTATTCGGGAGATGACGACCAGACCGTTCCGATTCTTTCTCTTGGCGGTAAAGGAGTAATATCAGTCCTTTCAAACATTGCTCCTGCTGTTGTGCACAACATATGTCAGCTTTTCTTCGATGGCAACATCAAAGAAAGCCGAGAGCTTGCATTCAAGTACATAAATCTTATGAACGCTCTCTTCTGTGATGTTAACCCCATACCTGTAAAAGCTGCCATGGCTAAACTCGGTTATTGCGATGAAGAGATGAGACTTCCGCTCTATCCCCTCAACGATGCTAACAGAACAACTCTTTACAAAGCGATGGAAATATTATAATTTAACCAGAGACGGTAAAAATCAATGACAAAAATTATTTTAGTTGGCTGTAATGGCCGAATGGGAAAAACAATAAGTGAATACGTCGGTACACTTGACCAAGTTACGATATCCACCGGTGTAGATATCTGCGATGAACAAAACTACGAGTACCACGTTTATTCCGACATAAATGCAATTGAAGAACCGGAAGGCGTGATTGTAGATTTTTCTAACAAAGCGTTGACTAAATCTATTCTAAACTTCGCTGTTGCTCACAGCTTACCTGCTGTTATTTGTTCAACCGGTCACACTAACGAAGAGCTTGAAGACATCAAAAACGCTTCTGATGTTATTCCTGTTTTCAAATCCGCAAATATGTCTATAGGGATTAATCTTTTGGTAGCTTTGGCAAAAAAAGCTGCTTCGCTTTTGGAAGAATCCTTTGATATCGAAATCATCGAAAAGCATCACAATCAAAAATTGGATGCCCCCAGCGGAACTGCACTGTTGATAGCTAACGCAATCAATGATACTTTAAGCTATAATGCTGAATACACTTACGACCGACACAAGGAGCACAAAAAGCGTCAGCACGAAGAAATAGGAATCCATGCTGTCAGAGGCGGTACCATCGTAGGAGAACACGAAATTATCTTTGCAGGTCAGGATGAAATTGTCACAGTCTCGCACAGAGCGGATTCGCGACTTGTTTTTGCAAAAGGCGCAATTGAAGCAGCAGCTTACTTAAGTGATAAAAAGCCCGGATTTTATGATATGAATTCCATGCTTTCTGAAAAACTTATCTGAATTGCAAAAGTATCCCGTGAGTATCATTCATACTCACGGGATATAATTTTATTTACTAGGAAATTGCATAAAAAGTTGCAAAGATAAAAAATACGTGATAT
>CAZYTA010000007.1:0-74310 GCA_964650465.1 uncultured Oscillospiraceae bacterium
TTTCAATGTCCAATTTTTCGCCGTCCCTCGCGGACAGCTTTGATAGTATAGCACAGGAGTTTAGATTTGTCAACACTTTTTTTGATTTTTTTTGGATTTTTTTCAAAAAAGTAGTTATCAACAAATCCAACCAAGAATATACATATATTTTGTGCACATTGACATAATATAGCATACAAGCAAAACAAAAACCGCCTTGACTTGCAAGGCGGTTAATTGCCGAAATAAGACTTACGCGTTTACAGAATTGAGTTTCTTTGTGAAAAGACTCTTTCTTCTTGCAGCAGTATTCTTGTGCATATGTCCCTTAGCTACTGCAATGTCAATCATCTTAACTGCATCCTTGTAAGTAGCGATGGCAGCATCCTTATCGCCTGCTTCAAGAGCTGCTTCATACTTCTTGATTGCTGTCTTCATAGCTGAAACATACATTTTGTTCTGAAGGGTCTTCTTTTCAGTAACAAGAACACGCTTCTTTGCTGACTTGATATTTGGCATCAAATACACCTCCTTAATTTACAATCAGCTTTCGCTGATTGCATACTGTCCTATTCAAGTACAAATCATATCACAAAATTCAAAATAATGCAAGTACTATTTTTCAAGTTTTTTAATTTTTTTACCATTTTTTGATTCAAAAAGTAATTTTACCCCTATATATAGATATAATTTGTAGAAAGAGATTTTTTAAAATGTTCGAAATAAGAACCGATCTGGCTGTCGAGGCGCACGAAATAGCCTCAAAAAACAAAGAGCATATCATTGACGGAGTTGTTTTCAGCGAAGAGGACAAAGAGCTTTATAAGCTCACGAGAGTTGAAATCCTTTCCCCTGACGGCGAAAAAGCAACAGGGAAGCCTATGGGAAAGTATTTAACACTTAACGTAGGAAAACTGTGGGAAAGAGGAAACGAAGAGCTTGAAAATGTTTGCTGTCTTTTGGCAAAAATGATAACAGAGCTGTCAGGCAACTGTGAAAGCGTGCTTGTTGTCGGGCTCGGTAACACCACAGTTACCGCAGATGCGCTTGGTCCGCAGTCTTTGTCGCATCTGATAGTTACAAGGCACTTAAAAAATGCATCTCCGGATATATTTTCCCAAATGCATTTTTTTGACATATCTGCCCTCGCACCCGGTGTTCTCAGTCAGACGGGAATCGAAACAATGGAAATCGTAAAAAGCGTTACCGACAAGCTCAAGCCTTCCCTTGTAATTGCAATTGATGCCCTTGCATCAAGAGACATGTCAAGATTGGGAACCGTTATTCAAATAAGCGATACCGGTATTGCACCGGGGTCGGGTGTCGGCAATCACAGACCGGCATTAAACAGCCGCAGTCTCGGAACACCTGTTATTTCGATAGGAATCCCCACAGTTGTAGATGCGGTAACACTGACAGCCAATGTTATCGAAATGTGCGGCGCTGACCTCAGCAATCTTAACATCAAAAGTATCAGGGAATGCGAAAATATGTTTGTGACCCCAAAGGATTGTGACAAAATAATCTCTTTTATGTCAAGGGTCATAGGATATTCTATAAACACAGCCTTTCACAAAGAATTAAGCTTTGAAGATATTATGTCGGTTTTAAGTTAGGAGTATATAATGAAAAAAATAATACACCGAGCAATAAATTTCACATGTTTTTATCTCACTCTCCCCTTGTTCATTTTCACAGTTCTGGCAATGGGAGCAAAATCTTTGGAAGCACCGACTGCATACCAAGCAAACGATGCGGAATACGACACAGAAGAATACGAAGTGCTTCCCACGCATGAGATCGAAGGTGAAATTCAAAACCCCAAAGGCAGTTATCCTATTGTATCGAAAGACCTTTCAAAAGACTACAATATTTTAAACAGCACCAACGAAATAATAAATGAAGAAGAACTCTTGTCTGTACCTCTTCCGCACAAAAACAGCGAGCCTGTTGTTTTAGTGGTACATACTCATGGAACAGAATGCTATTCGGACAATTCTGAATCTTTCGCAAGCGCTGATATTAACGGGAACTATGGCTTTTACACAAATTCAAGTACTACGAGAACCTCCGATACCGAAAAAAATGTAGTCGCAATAGGTGAAGCTTTTTGCAAAATTCTCGCCGAAAACGGAATACAATCGATTCAATGCCGCATCATGCACGACAGCGAGGATTACAACTCTTCTTATTCCAATTCAAGAAAAAGCATATCTCAATATCTTGAAAAATATCCTTCAATTAAGTATGTAATTGACATCCATAGGGATTCACTGGGAGGAGAAGGCGGAGAAAAAATAAAAACATCGGCAAGTCATATCGACGGAAGTGCACAGGTAATGCTTGTTGCAGGATGTAACGGAAACGGTGTTTCGTACCCCTGCTGGAAAAACAATCTTGCACTTGCTCTGCAATATAAAAAAGTGATGGACGAAAAATATCCATCACTTTCAAGACCTATATATTTAAGATATTCAAGATACAATCTGGATCTGACAGAGGGCAGTCTGCTTCTGGAAGTTGGAAGCTGTGCAAATACCCTTGAAGAAGCATTAAAAGCAGCTGAATTAGCCGCAGAATGCTTTGCCGAGCTCTTGAAATAATCTTTTCCATTCTTGTAATCCGCTCAAAAAAGGAAGTCCACATCTCCTGATGCAATCCCCACCGTGGAATTAATTATCTTTTCTGCATTTTCTGAAAAACGAATACTGATTTTCTCGAGATATTGCTTATTATCAGAATAGATACTGATACTTACTATATCCCTGCCTTTTGCAGTCAATGCGCATTTAATACGCCAACCGCTTCCCTCTTCGGTAATCTTATTGGTATACACGGAGCCATCACGCTTATATGATATGAAGCGCATAAGAGAACGCATTGCGTTATCACGCACATCGGCAATGAGTACATCCGCCATATTATCTATAATAATGGTACCTTTTTCGCTGATTATATAAAACTCTCCGCCGTTTTCTCCTTCGTATGAAACAATTGAGCCTGCGTTAAGAAGTTCGCCGAAAGCTTCCGCAAAATCAAAATGATTTACGGCGCCCTCCCACATGATGACCTCGCTAAGAGTATCAAAATCCACTTCAAGCCCCTGCCTTTCAAAAAGACGGAACAAATAGAGCAGATAGAGCTTTATTTCATTTTTTTCTGTTATCACGGTACGTCGGGGCATTATTTTATCTCCTTATTCAATTACACCTTTTTCCTGAAGTTATTATATCATAAAAATTGACATTTTGCAATTAGTATGTTATACTTTTTTTCAGGAGGATATTATATGTTTATCGATATTCACGCTCATGTATACAGAATAAAGACAAAAATCCCCGGCACTGTGGAGTTTTGCAATCCCAAGGAGCTTTTAAAAAGATACGATGAAATGAAAATAGAAAAAGGTGTACTGTTGCCGATAGTCAATCCCGAGGTATATATGCCTCAGGCAGTGGAAGACATTTTAGAGATATGTGATACATATCCTGACAGATTCATCCCTTACTGTAACGTTGACCCGAGAGCAAGTACAAATTCTCCCGATGCTCCACTTGACAAAATATTGAACTATTACAAAGAAAAAGGCTGTAAGGGAGTGGGTGAAGTTATGCCCACAATGGAGCTTCTTGACCCTATGGTGCAAAATCTGTTTGCTTGCGCCGAAAAGGTGGGACTGCCCATAGTTTACGACGGCTCTTGTCAGAAGCGCGGAGATTTCGGCCTTTATGACGATGTCGGTTTGCCGCAGTTGGAATTTACCCTTCTGGATTTTCCCGACCTGAAGATATTCGGACACGGACCGACGTTCTGGAATGAAATAGGAAAGCTTGATACAGTGGGAGAGCGGGGCGTTTACTGGGGTAAAAAAGGTCAGCGCATAAATCTCCCGAAAGGACCCGTAACCGAGGAAGGAACCGTACCGAAACTGCTCAGAAAATACGAAAATCTCTATGGAGACCTATCAGATTGCACCGCTTACAATGCTTTTGCCCGAGATGACAGCTACGGACCGAGATTCCTGTCGGAATTCGAAGACAGAATGTACTTTGGAACAGACATGGTAAGCCCCAATATGTACGTAGGACTTGATGAGCTTCTCATTTCGTGGAGAGAGCAGGGCAAAATTAGTGAAACAACCTTCCGCAAGGTTGCTTACGAGAATGCAGAAAAGCTGTTAGGCTTATAATAAATAAGGAGAATAAAAAATGGTAAAGCATGTAATTATCTGGAATATTAAGGAAGAATATTCCGCAGACGAAAAGGAAGCAATAAAGAAAGGAATCAAAGAGAGCATAGAATCTCTTAACGGAAGAATTCCAGGACTTATAAACGTAACGGTTAACACTAATCCTCTCCCCTCATCAAGCGGAGACGTAATACTTGACTCAAGCTTCGAAAGCGAAGAAGCACTAAAGGCATATGCAATTCACCCCGATCATGTTGAGGTAGCAAATACAAAAGTAAGACCATTTGTTGCTTCAAGGGCTTGTATGGATTATAAAATATAAAACTAAGGAAAATAAAAATGAAAAAACGCATTACAGTATTTTTATTTATTATACTTCTTGTTTGTTCATCCTGTGTAACGGCAAACGCAAAAAGAAACGTATCACTCGAAGAATCCTATGCAACAAAGCTAAAGGATTTAGGTCTGTTTTACGGAGTAGGTGAAAACGATTTCGACCTTGAGCGAGCACCCACAAGAATAGAAGCTCTTGTTATGCTCATCCGTGTTCTTGGCGAAGAAAACGAAGCCTTGTCAGGCACATGGAAGCATCCCTTCACAGATATTCCTGCTTGGGCAGACAAATATGTGGGATATGCTTATGAGCACAAGCTGGCAAACGGTGTATCATTGACAGAATTCGGAACAAGCAATGCCACATCTGCACAGTATCTCACATTTATGCTCAGAGCGTTGGGCTATTCCGACACAAACGGACTGGACTTTACATGGGACAAGCCCTATGACCTTGCAAGGTATGCGGGAATTCTTCCCAGTACTGTGAATATCGACGATTTCTGGCGTGCAGACGTAGCAACCATATCCTATTCTGCGCTTACTGCAAAATTAAAGAATTCAAGTCAGGCGCTTTACGAAAAGCTTATTTCTGCAGGCACCTTCACAAAAGAAAAATACGATGAGGTAACTTCAGCCCAAACAACCAATACCGAAAAAGTACTTTCACCTGTTGAAATATCGGAAAAATGTGCTGATTCGGTTTTCTACATAGAAGTTTATGCATATAACGGCAGACTTATGGGGTCGGGCAGCGGCTTTTTCATCTCATCAGACGGTTATGCCATAACAAACCATCATGTTGCCGCCAATGCAAGATATATGTGTATCACAATGCCCGACGGCACAAAATACGATAAAATAACAGTTATAGATTCAAATGCAACTCAAGACCTTGCGCTGTTAAAGATAGAAGGCGAGAAAACCTTCAATTATCTTGAGCTCGGTGATTCAACCGTATTGAAGCAAGGGCAAAAGGTATACGCAATAGGCAGTCCTCTGGGGCTGGAGAACACAATGTCTCAAGGCATAATATCCAACACAAAACGTATGATAGAGGATACCCACTACATACAGATATCAGTCCCCATCGACAGCGGCAGCAGCGGCGGTGCTCTTATTGACGAGCAAGGAAAAGTGGTTGGCGTTACTACGGCGGGTTACTCTGATTCCGGAAGCGACCTTAACCTTATCATCCCTATACAATATGTTGATACTCTTGACCGCAGCTCCGAGCCCGGTTATGACATATGGGAGGAAAGCTATTTCCCGGGGATGTCATACATTTACAATTTCGGAACATTTTCAGGAATGCAGCCTATTGATTTTGAAATGTCCGATTACGGTTACGCGCTTATATATAACGGCGCAGATGTGTACGAAGTAAAGGACCTGAACGGAAACGTATTATATACAGCCGATGACAGCTACAGCTTTTGTCTCGAGCAATACGGACTCGCTCTTGAAAAGAACGGATTGAAGCATACAAAGATCGACGGACATACGGACGTATATGAAAACGACACAGAGACGGTGAAAATCGTCAGAAGCACAAAATCGGACAAAAACGTAACTATATACACTGACCTGAAGCCTCAATATTATGCCGAAGCACAGGGGCTTATGGATTTAGGCTGGTATATGGGGCTTGAAGCAGAATCCTCACAAAGCGACGGCAAAAACGCGGTATACAGCTACAATTGGTCGGTTGTATCAGTTACTTGGGACTATATGCACCAGTTCCTTGCCGGGTACATCACCGAGATTGCAGCACCTCAATACATCTGCTTCAATGACGAGCTTGACAAGGACGGAAACTTCCTTGCTGTTATGACCGACTACAAAACTCTCGTGGAATTGACTTTAACAGACACTCACGTCAATGTCAGCATTGAGCCCTTCAGAGCAGATGTAATAGCAAAGAACTTTGAAATTCTCGCAAGCTACATAAAAAACAACTGCACATCCTCAGCAAACGGCAAATATACATATTCGGCAAAGAACGGAGAGGACACCTACACAGTGTCATATGCAAACGAACTCATTTCATTCGCAGGCAGAGTAGTCCTTCCCGATTCCGAAATTCAGGTCTATGTAAGGCTGGACAGATACGGTGCCGGAAAACTCGAAGCGACTATTACCAAAAACGGAGTTTCCGCCACTTTGATATCCACGCTATATCCAAAAACCTTCTCAAAAAACACTGTGCTCATAACAAGCTCATACAACGGAAGAAATCTCAACCAAGATAAAACAACGGTAGTATCTGCCGCAATTCTTATTTTGAAAAAGTGTGATTCTCTTATTTTAAAAAATTCAAGTGTAGGGCTTGCTGAATTGGGATTTGCACAGGTTTACAACAACTAAGCGGCAAACGCCGCCCGTAAAGCTTGCCTGTCGTTGTCTTACAATCAGACCAACAAAGTAAAACTGCGAGGCTGCTAACGAGGAATTTTCTATTAAGCAAAAGCAGGCTGAGTCTTTCACTTTTAATGAAAGACTCAGCCGATTTTTTGATGATTTTTAATACACCGATAGGCAGGCTCCGGTGGTGGAGTTCACTGCTTTTTGAACCAAAAATCAGTCAATTACCTCTACTGTCTTATTGTAGAATGACTTGAGTGCGGCGGTAGCCATTGTGTGAGAAAGTACGGTTTCCTCGGGAGTGAAGAGTCCGAAGGGAACCTCTACACCCGAATACTCAAGCATAAATGCGGCTATCTGCTGCTGAATTGCATCGGTGAAGCCAAACTCGAAGATAGGACCTGTAATGGTAGGTATCATGGGCTTATAGCCGATGATGATACGGTTCCAGGACTGCTCCTTGCCCCATGATGAAGTATAGTGGAATGCGTTGGCATCGTCACTTGTAAACTTGGCACTGCAATCCATACCGTATATTTCAAAGAACCATCGGTTTGTTGAACCGGGAGCCATTCTCTTTGTTTCAAAGGTCATGGGAATCTCGTCACCGTCTGCATTTAGGGTGGTTGCAAAGATGGTACAGTTATCGAATGTATCGCAAACAGCCATACCGCCCTTGCCGTCAGGTCTTTCCTTGACGATATTACTGAAATGAGCTCTTACTGTCTTGGGCTTGAAGCCGAGACGGAAGGGAACGTGCTGTGTGTGGATACCGAGGTCGCCGAGACAGCCGTATTCACCGTTGAACTTAACCATTCTCTTCCAGTTGATAGGCTTATTGGTATCCATATCACTGCAATGATTGAAGCCGCAGTGTATTTCAAGAATTTTTCCGAACTTACCTTCCTTGTACCAATTTATCATTGTCTGCATTGCAGGATAGTAAGGGAACTCACTGCAGCAACGCACGAAGGTGTTGGGGTTCTCCTTGATAGCCTGCATAATGCGAGCATTAGCTTCCTTATCGATACCGAAGGGCTTTTCGCCGAGGAGTGCTTTACCGCTCTTTATAATATCAATGTAGAACTGCTCATGAAGGTTATGGGGTACTGCGCAGTATATTGCGTCAATATCATCCTTATCAAGAAGCTCTTTATAATCTGCTACAGAATACTTTATTTCGGGGAAGTTCTTCTGAAACCACTCCATTTCCTTGGGAACAACAGAGCATATACCCACTATCTCCGGACGGGGTACATCATCTGTAAGGTGGCACCAACGTGCCGCCGCAGATGCGAATTCTCTTGCCATAAGTCCGCATCCTATAAGACCGAATCTTACTGTTTTCATAATTTGTCCTTTCTGTCAGGGCTCTGCCCTGAAGCTGATTTAATTATATCAGGACTCCGCCCTGAAACCCGCCAAGAAGCTTTTTGTAAAAAGTTTCTTGGAACTTCAAAAACTTTCAAAATGATGATTTATATTTTTGTTAATTAAAGAAGCCATAAGTTTACAACTGATTTTTTCAAAAAAGCAGTTGCAGAGATACTCTGCAACTGCTTTAATTCAAAGATTAATATCCGAAGTACTTTTCAGTTTCAGCAACTGCTTCTTCGATGATATCAAGACCCTTGAGAGCTGCTTCGTCATCGAGGATCATGGGAGGAGACATACGGAGGATGTGGCCTGAGGGAACCCAAGCAAGACCCTTTTCAAATGCCTTCTGATAAATCATTGTACCTGCTTCTGCGAAAGGCTCCTTGGTGTTTCTGTCCTTAACAACCTCGATTGCCTGGAGACAGCCGATTGCACGAACATCACCGATAATGGGATGTCTGTCCATCATTCCCTTCATTCTCTTGAGCATGATTTCGCCAAGGTGAGCTGAACGCTCGTTGAGGTTCTCTTCCTCGATAACCTTGATTGACTCAAGCGCAGCAGCACAAGCCATGGGGTTTCCGCCGTAGCTGGAGGAAGCTGAAATCTTTTCGATTGCGGGAGCAAGCTTCTCGGAAACTGCAAGTGCTGTTACAGGGAAACCGTTACCAAATCCCTTACCGAGAGTAGTGATATCAGCAGTAACATTCCAGTGATCCATAGCAAGATACTTACCTGTTCTTGCCATACAGTTAAGAACTTCGTCAGCGAAGAGGAGAATATCTCTCTTGTCGCAAAGAGCGCGAAGTGCGGGAAGGAAATCATCGGGAGGAATAATTGAACCGCCCCAGCCCTGAACGGGCTCGAGAACGATAGCCGCAACATTCTTACCGCCTGAAGCGCAAGCGTTGTCGAGCATACCTTCAATCATGTGGATATAGGGAGAAGAATCCTTCCATGCTTCCTCAGGTGTTCTGCCAAAGAAGTCACGGTAGGGATTGGGTCTGGGAACAAGCATAAAGCCGGGAGCTCTCATGTGTGTGTCGGGGCCTACTACTGCAAGAGAGTTAGCTCCGTAGGTCTTACCGTGGAAATCTCTGAAGAAGGAGATAAATTCCTGCTTGCCTGTAGCCGCTCTTGCGCAACGGAGACCTGCTTCAACAGCAGTCGTACCTGAATCGTAGAACTGGAAGCCTGCAAAGCGTCCGCCTGTAATCTCGTGAAGCTTTTCAACAAGCTCCATCTTTACCTTGGTGGTAAAGTCGTGGCAGTTCATAAGGTTCATTGCATTCTTTGCAACTGCTTCACTGATCTTGGGATGGCAGTGACCGAGACCTGTTACATAGATACCGGACGAGAAGTCAAGGTATGTATTACCGTCAACGTCTGTAAGTGTGTAACCAAAGCCCTTATCGAAAGTTACGGGGAAAAGCTTAACCTGGCTTGAATATCCCTTCATGTACTTAGCGCATCTTTCATGATACTCAACCGACTTGGGACCGGGAACGGTCTCAGTTACGATGTGAGGTACCTGTGTAAGATCCATACTTGCCCAATTTTTGCTCATATGTATTTACCTCTTTCTTATTATTTATTTTGGTGACCGCAGTCACCCATTTTTTACTTACGATATGATTATACACAATACTCCCTGTTCTGTCAAGATGTTTTTGTGAATTTCTTTCGATTTATTTTCGATTTATTTTCGTTTCTTTCGTTTTTAGTAAAATTTTTTTCATAAATATGCATTTACTACTTGAAAAATGAATAAATGTGTGATACAATATGCAATATCAAGTCAAGGAGAATTCCCATGGTTAAGCAGATTGCTACAACAGCATACCGATTTTATTACTACTTTACCTCAAATATAAGGTAAGGTCTTTCGGTTGTGCTTTCATACGGGAAATTTTAAAGTATTATATTTCCGCCCGTAGCCGACCGGCTACGGGTGATTTTATTTTGTATACAGAAAGGAATTAAACAAATGATAGTTATTCTTAAACAAAACCCCAACGCAACTCAGGTTGCGCATTTAAAAACATGGCTTGAAAGCAAAAATGTAACCATTCACGAAAGCGTAGGTGACTCTCACGTTATTCTCGGTCTTGTGGGAGACACCTCGAAGCTGGATATGGACCTGATAGCCGCCCTCGACATTGTAGAGGATGTAAAACGTGTGCAGGAACCATACAAGAACGCTAACAGAAAATTCCACGCCGAAGACACAGTAATAAAGGTAGGAAATACACAGATAGGCGGAGGAACTCTGACGGTCATGGCAGGTCCCTGCTCAATCGAAACCGAAGAACAGATGATTTCTGTAGCAAAAAGTGTAAAAGCAGCAGGTGCTACAATTCTGCGCGGAGGAGCCTTTAAACCCCGTACCTCTCCATATTCCTTCCAAGGGCTCGGAGCAGACGGTATTGAGCTTCTCAAAACGGCAAGAAAAGAAACAGGGCTTCCCATAATCACGGAAATTATGGAGATTTCTCAGCTTCCGCTTTTTGAAGATGTTGATATCATTCAAGTAGGAACAAGAAATATGCAGAACTTTAATCTGCTTCGTGAGCTTGGACGTCAGAACAAGCCCGTAATGATCAAAAGAGGTATGTCCGCCACATATGAGGAGTGGCTGATGAGTGCCGAGTATGTTATGGCATCCGGCAACGAACAGGTAATTCTCTGCGAAAGAGGAATCAGAACCTTTGAGTCATACACAAGAAATACTCTCGACATTGCGGCTATTCCGGTTTTGAAGAAACTATCCCACTTCCCTGTTATAATCGACCCCAGCCACGCAACAGGAAAATCCGCTCTCGTTGAACCGCTTGCAATGGCAGCTGTAGCAGGCGGTGCAGACGGTGTCATGATAGAAGTTCACAATGACCCCGAGCATGCTTGGTGCGACGGTCCTCAATCACTTAACCCCGAAGCCTTCGAAAAGATGAACAAGAAGCTCATTGCACTTCACGGCTTTATGAAAACAATAGGAGAATAAAAATGAACATAGGATTGGTCGGTCTCGGACTCATGGGCGGTTCGATGGCGAAAGGAATAAAGGTAAAGACAGGTCACAGTGTTTTCGCTTTTGACATAAGTGAAGAAACCATGCTGATGGCAAAGCTGTCCGGAGCAATGGATGATGAGCTGAATGACAGTACGCTCCCGCTCTGTGACGTGATATTTCTTGCCCTCAGACCCGGTATTGCTGTAAAGTGGCTCGAAAGCAATGCCCTTAAAATAGCCGCTCATACCACTGTAGTGGATTTCTGCGGTGTAAAGCGCAATGTTACGGCTAAAATGCGTAAAATAGCCGACGAAAACGGTTTTGGCTACATCGGCGGACACCCTATGGCAGGTAAAGAACGCGGAGGCTTTAAAAACTCCACCCCCGACCTGTATGTCGGGGCATCAATGATACTTACCCCCGATGAGCACACTATTCCGGAGCTTCTTGAAGACCTGAGCAGTCTTTTCTACGATGTGGGATTTTCAAGAATAGTATATTCCACTCCCGACGAGCACGATAGAATAATAGCATACACATCACAGCTCGCACACATTGTATCAAGCGCATATATAAAATCCCCTGAGGCTCAAAGGCAGAGAGGCTTTTCGGCAGGAAGCTTCCGTGATATGACAAGAGTTGCATATCTTGATGAGGATATGTGGACAGAACTGTTCTTAGAGGATGCAGATTATCTTACACATGAGCTTGATATACTCATAGATAATCTTGAAAAATACAAAACTGCCCTTCACAACGGTGACAAGAATACTCTGCACAGCCTTTTAAAGGAAGGCAGAGAATGCAAAATCAAGGCAGGTGGCAACTGATGCAAAGAATTAAAATTAATGTGCCTGATTCATATGATGTAATAATCGGCAGCGGAATACTAAAAAACTGTGCCGATATACTCAAAAATGTAAATATAACAGGAAAGCTTGCCATTGTATGCGACTCAAACGTTGCACCGTTATATCTTGACACGGTTGAAGGCGCTCTAAAGGCAGGAGGTTACGAGGTTGTCCACTTTGTTTTCCCTGCAGGGGAAGAATCAAAAAATTTATCCACGCTTTCTGACATATTGGAATTTTTCGCCGAAAGCGGACTTACAAGACGTGACACAGCCATAGCGCTTGGCGGCGGCGTAACAGGTGATATGACGGGCTTTGCGGCAGGTACATACATGAGAGGTATTTCCTATGTGCAGATTCCCACTACCCTTCTTGCCGCTGTCGATTCATCGGTGGGAGGTAAGACCGCTGTTGACCTGAAAGCAGGAAAGAATCTTGCAGGGCTGTTTATCCAGCCAAAGGCTGTAATCTGTGACACCGACACATTGAACACTCTGAAAGAAGAGGTCTACGCCGATGGAATGGCAGAGGTTATAAAAACAGCAATACTTGGAGACAAGGAGCTGTTTGACAGGCTTGAGTCTACGGAAAATGACAATGAATATATCATTTCCAGATGTGTTGCATATAAGGGACAGGTTGTAAGTGAAGACGAATTTGAAATGGGAATCCGCAAGCTTCTCAACCTCGGACACACACCTGCTCATTCGATTGAAAAATCAAGTGCATACACTATACCTCACGGTCATGCAGTAGCGATGGGACTTGGTATCATCACACGTTCAGCGTGGGATGAGGGATTGATTGACGAAAGTTTAAAAAACAGAATTTTAAATGTATTGGAAAAGAACAAGCTTCCAACATCGGCACCGTACACATCAAAGGAGCTGTCCGACACAGCATTCTTTGATAAAAAAAGACAGGGGAATTCAATAAGCATTATAAAGATAAGGGATATCGGCGATTGCTTTATTGAGAAATGCCCGATGGATGAGGTTCAAAACATATTTGCGAGAGGTAATGACAGATGAAAATAAGGATATCCCCCTCCAAGCTGTCAGGAGCAATATCTGCAATTCCGTCAAAATCGGATGCTCACAGATTGCTTATTGCCTCCCTTTTATCCGAAGAAGAAACAGAAATATGTCTGCCTTCCAGCTCGGTGGACATTGATACAACCGTAAAATGCATACAGACACTTGGAGCAAAGGTTATAAAAAGCGGCGACTGTCTGAAAATATACAAAGGCAAGAAAACAAACGGCATCACCCTTGACTGTTCGGAAAGCGGCTCAACCTTCCGTTTTATGGTACCTGTAGCATCTGTACTGTGTGATGAAGTTTCTTTTGTCGGACACGGCAGACTCCCGGACAGACCAATTTCAGAGCTTCTTGATGCGCTGAAAAGCAACGGGGCGGTATTTTCGGCAAACAAGCTTCCTTTTACAAAGACAGGCGTCTTAAAAAGCGGTGTTTTTGAATTGCCGGGAAACGTCAGCTCTCAATACATAACAGGGCTTCTGTTTGCACTGCCCTTGCTCGATGGCGATTCTGAAATACGACTGACAACAAAGCTTGAATCCTCAGCGTACATAGACATAACACTGTGGGCGCTGAAAAGATTCGGTATCGAAGCAGAACAAAAAGGCAACTCATATTTTGTAAAAGGTAATCAAAAATACATTTCTCCCGAAGCCTTGACAGTAGACGGAGACTGGTCTAATGCTTCATATTTTCTGGCATCGGGTGTTACTGTAACAGGACTTGACACAAGTTCTCCTCAGGGTGATAAAAATATACTTGATGTATTCCGTGCGCTTGGAGGCAAGGTGACAACAGACAGCGGAGTTAGGGTTGATGTATCAATGCTTTCCGGCTGTGAAATAGACATATCGGAAATTCCCGACACCTTCCCTACCCTTGCGGTACTTGCAACAAGAGCCGAAGGTACAACAAAATTTGTAAACGGTGCGCGGCTGAGAATAAAGGAAAGCGACCGAATAGAAACCACAGCCAAGCTCATACGTGCGCTTGGCGGCAAAGTAACTGAGTATGATGACGGCATGGAAGTTACGGGATGTAAACTGTACGGCGGCGAGGTTGACGGAGCCGGAGACCATAGAATAGTAATGGCAGCGGCTTTGGCAGCAAGCTTCTGTGAAGGGGAAGTTATAATAAACGGTGCAGAAGCAGTAACAAAATCATACCCCTCATTCTTTGAAGATTATAAAAAGCTTGGAGGTAAATGCTATGTCATCTGAGTTTGGAAATAAATTAAAGGTATCTGTATTCGGACAGTCTCACGGAGAGGCAATCGGAGTTGTTATAAACGGACTGCCATCGGGTGAGGAAATAAATTTTGAAAAGCTGCAGGAGTTTATGGAAAGGCGCAGAGGCGGAAAAAATGCCTTTTCCACAAAGAGAAGCGAGGCAGATGTACCCGAAATACTTTCGGGTATAATTGACGGAAAAACCTGCGGTATGCCATTGTGTGCCGTTATCCGTAACGGCGACAAGCGTTCCTCGGATTATTCGGAGCTTCTTGACAAGCCCAGACCCGGACATGCGGATTACACAGCCTTTGTAAAATGGCAGGGCAATGCAGACATGAGGGGCGGCGGACATTTTTCGGGCAGACTTACAGCGCCCCTGTGTGTTGCGGGAGGTATTGCAAAGCAGATACTTGAAAAGCAGGGCATATTTGTAGGTGCGCATCTTGATTCTGTTGCGGGTATTAAGGATACCCCCTTTGCAATGACCGACGGAAAATGTCTTTTTGAAGCTGTTGCAAATAAGGATTTCCCCGTCATTGACGATGCAAAGGGCGAGGAAATGAAGAAGGCTATTACAAATGCGGCAAACGACCTTGACTCCGTTGGCGGCGTTATTGAGTGTATGGTAACGGGTGTACCTGCAGGAATCGGAGAGCCCATGTTTGACGGAGTTGAAAACAGACTTGCTTCTGCTCTTTTCGGTATACCTGCCGTAAAGGGAGTTGAGTTCGGACGCGGCTTTGAGGCGGCGTTGATGAGAGGCTCGGAAAACAACGACCCCTATACTGTCGAAAACGGGGAAATAAAGACTGTCACCAACAATGCGGGCGGTATTCTGGGCGGAATAACCAACGGTGCGCCGATTGTGGTAAGGGTTGCAATAAAGCCAACCCCGTCAATTGCAAGGGAGCAGGATACTGTGAGTCTTTCACAGGGAGTACCTGCAAAGCTTTCCGTCAAGGGAAGGCATGACCCCTGCATTGCTCAAAGGGCTGTACCTGTTGTTGAGGCTGTTGCGGCGGCAGTAATACTTGATATGCTTATCGGAGGTTGATTTATGGATATTAAAGAGACAAGAGCAAAAATAGACGAATTAAATAACAAGATACTTGAGCTGTTTCTTGAAAGAATGGATCTATCCGAGGAGGTTGTGCGATACAAGATAGAGCACGGGCTTCCCATTCTCAACAGAGAGAGAGAAAGAGAAATACTCCGCGAGGTTAAAGCGAAGGCGGGAGACAGAGAGGAGTATGCCTATCAGCTTTTCGTCAAGCTTATGGAGCTTTCAAAAGCATCTCAAAGAGAATTTCTTTCGGGTGATACCAAAATAAAGAAGGAGATAGAGACTGCTCTTCTGCCTGCCGAAAAGGTATTTCCAAAAATCGGAACGGTTGCCTGTCAGGGCGTAGAGGGTGCAAATTCACAGGCGGCAGCTGACAAGCTTCTTCCGAGAGGTGACATAATGTTTGTCAAGAGCTTTGAGGCTGTATTTGATGCGGTTGAGTCGGGATTTTCACAGTTTGGTGTGTTGCCCATTGAAAACAATACACACGGCTCTGTAAGGAAGGTTTATGAGCTTTTGCAGAAGAAGCATTTTCACATTGTCCGTTCCACCTCCCTCAATATCCGTCACGAGCTTCTTGTAAAGCCCGGCACAAAATTGTCCGACATTAAGATAATCCGCTCACATGAGCAGGCAATCGGTCAGTGTCAGAGATTTCTTGCTACCTTCGGCTCAAATGTAAAGATAGAGTCATGCCCCAACACAGCAATGGCGGCAAAGGATGTATCCGAGTCTGACGGAAGCATTGCGGCGATAGCGAGTCACGATTGCAGAGAGCTTTACGGTCTTGAAACCCTTCGCGACGATATACAGGACAGCGACAACAACTACACTAAATTCATACTTATCGAGAAGGACTTATCCATATATGCAGGTGCAAACCGCATAAGTCTTATTCTTGCCACACCCAACAAGCCCGGTGCTTTGGGTGATATCCTCAATATGTTCTCATCACACGGAGTAAATATGGTGAAGCTTGAAAGCTGTCCCGTCACAGGCAGAAACTTTGAGTTCATCTTTTACATCGAGCTTGATGCATCGGTGAGAGACAGCGGTGTCGTTCCCATGCTTGAGGAATTGGAGCGTACCTGTGACAGCTTTACCTTCCTCGGAAACTATCCTGTGGTGTAACCGTTATGAAGTATTACGGATTAATAGGCAGACACCTCTCACACAGCTATTCGAGAATGATTCATGTTGAAATGGGCTGTGAGGAATACTGTCACACAGAGCTTGAGCCCGAGGAGATAGCGGATTTCTTCAAGGGTCGGGAAATCGGGGGCATGAATGTGACCATCCCCTATAAAAAGGATGTTGTCCCCTACCTTGACATCATATCCGACGATGCTCGTGAGATAGGCTGTGTCAACACTGTAATCACAAGAGACGGAAAGCTTGAGGGGCACAACACAG
Organism: uncultured Oscillospiraceae bacterium; assembly: GCA_964650465.1. Classification (GTDB taxonomy): domain Bacteria; phylum Bacillota; class Clostridia; order Oscillospirales; family SIG627; genus RGIG6353. Next base: position 16,852 of record CAZYTA010000007.1, read on the forward strand.
ATGCTGACGGATTTCTCTGGATGGCAAAGAATGCGGGCATTGACATGGCGGGCAGGAAGGTGGTCATCTTCGGAGGAGGAGGAGCACAGCTTGCGGTAAGGCGCGCCACGAGAGTTGCAGGCGCACGGGAGGTAATTACCGTATCCCGAAGCGGTGAGGACAATTACGAAAACCTTGACCGCCATGCAGATGCAGAGGTGCTTGTTAATGCCACACCTGTCGGAATGTATCCCGAGCCCGACGGACAGATAGTTGACCTTGACCTTTTCCCGAAATGCGAAGGTGTGCTTGACCTTATCTACAACCCCTTCCGTACAAATCTGCTTATACAGGCAGAGAAAAAGGGTATCCCCTGCTCCAACGGTCTGTCCATGCTTGTTGCACAGGCAAGAAAGGCAGAGGAGTATTTCAAGGGTGAAAAGATTGACGAGAGCGAGATAATGCGTATAATGCGGATTATAGCGGGAAACACACGCAATATTGTGCTTATCGGTATGCCGGGCTCGGGTAAGAGTACGGCAGGCAGACTTCTTGCAGAGCTTTCGGGCAAGGAAATCATTGATACAGATGATGAAATAGTCAAGACGACGGGTATGTCCATTCCCGAAATATTTGAAAAGGGCGGCGAAGCTCTTTTCAGAAGGTACGAAAGCGAGGCTGTGGCGAAAGCTTGTGAGAGCTTCGGTAAAATAATCATCACAGGCGGCGGTGCAGTAAAAACAGAAGCGAACTATCTGCCGTTGAAGAGATGCGGAAGGATATATCATCTCGAAAGGGACATTTCACAGCTGTCGAGAGACGGCAGACCACTGTCTCAGAATGCCGACCTTGAGGAAATGTACCGCCAGCGGCTTCCTATGTACACTCGCTTCAGAGATGCTGTAATTGAGGTTTCCGCAGACAAAAACAAAACTGCCGAAAGGATATGGAGGGATTTTTGTGAAAATTCTTGTAATTAACGGACCTAATATAAATATGCTGGGTATCAGAGAGCCCGAAATATACGGAAAAGGAACGCTTCATGACCTTGAGGAAATGATAAAAGGCAAAGCAGCAGAGCTTGGCATTGAGGTTGAATTCTTTCAGTCAAATCACGAGGGCGCATTGGTTGACAGAATTCAGGAGGCATACCAAAAAATCGACGGTATTGTGATAAATCCCGCCGCTTACACTCACACAAGCGTAGCGATACTTGATGCTGTAAAGGCTGTGGGAATTCCCACAGTTGAGGTACATATTTCGGACCCCGACATGAGAGACGAATTCCGCAAGATATCATATATCCGTCAGGCGTGCGTTGCAACCGTCAAGGGCAAGGGCTTTGCAGGATATCTTGAGGCTATGGAAATATTGGTTAATAAGTAATTTATACTTGAAAGCCCGTACATTTTAAAAAAAGCACAACTGTGGCAAGAGGATAAAACCTCTTGCCACAGTTTTTTATTCGGGATATTCACAAAATTCGGTCTTACTTTCAAAGTTAAGCTATGAACCGAAAGCTATTTGATATTCATTATCGCTTCCGCAAGTCTGTGTGACAAAACGGTTTTCGTTGGGGGATGAATGTCGTCGGTTTCGCATATATCCCTTGAAATGACGGTTTTGACATTGTGTGTCATTTCTCTGATTTTCAGCTGTGCCGCCTGAACCTTCCGCCAGGCATCATTGTCTCTGTACCAATCTTCTGTAAAATAGTCATGAAGCTGTATCACATAAAATGCAAGCTCTGTATCGGCAAAATCCGCTCTCCACTTATTTATCAATGCGAGAAGCTCGTGGTGGTATACTTCGCTCTCCTTGCCTACAGCGTCAGCCTCACCCTGATACCAGATGACTCCGCTTAACTGATATGGAAACACCTGTCTGAGCTGTTTTTCGTAGAGTGCACCGTCGGTATTCCATTTTTGATATTCGGGCATAGTGTGACCGACAGCCCTCTCGGAAACGGGAATATTTATACCTATACCTTCAAAAGTGCCCTCGGGTACCCAGCTTTCGATGACCGATGCGCCCTGATTACAGTGTATCACTCCAACAGCTACATTCTTTTTCTCCGCGATTTCATACCCTGCAAGATATCCGACAGCACTCCAAGCGTAAACAGTATCCTCGTAAGCTGTTACCCAGCCGTCATTAGATGAAAAAAGTTTGTTTGAGGTTATTCTGTCAACGAAGAAGCCACGCAGCATTTCGTTTGATTTATACAATTCCTTGGGGGTGTTACTTTCACCAAGCGTAAATTCGATATTGGACTGTCCTGCAAGCAGGTACACCTCTCCGACATAAATATTATCAAGTGTAATCGTTGCATCTTTGCAGGTCAGCTTCAGTGTGTACGGTCCGCCGTAGGACATCGGCGGGAGCTGTGTCTGCCATTTTCCGTTTTTGCAGGTCACCTCGCAGGTAACACCTGCAAATTCAACCTTGCCGACTCCTTCACCCTCTCCGTATATCAGTATGGGCTTGCCTGCGGCAAACACCCCGTTTGACGAAAAAATTCTGTTGAAATTCATATTATACCCCCTCAGTGCAGATTTTCCTTTACCCTTTGCGCGAATTCCCTGTCATAGTGATTCAGCTTATAGGATTTTCGGAATATCATCAAATCGCAGTATGCGTTATCGGGAATATCGCAATAGCGCTCGATGAGGTGATTTTTTTCGATATGTGTCTTTGATACAGGTGAGGTAAAAACATAAGTCTCGGGGCAGGAGCGGAGTATTCTGGTACGGGTATCACGGTCAAATACGGCAATAGTCTTTCGGTTGTTGTTAAATTCCAATGTACTCCTTACCTCTGCTATGGGAAGATATGGCACTATGTAGTCGCCCTCTATTATCTCACAGTACTGCTCAAGGCTTTGGGAAGTGATATTCTTTATTTCCGCAATGGGACTGTCCTTGGAAGTCAGCAGTACATATGGGGCTGTGTGAATGGGCTCATATGCAAGACCCCTGTCCTCTATCTCACGGAGAAAATAGGTCTCATGCTCCGTTCTGAAGCGGATAAATGCTATATCATTAACGCTGTCACAAACATTTTTTATGGCTCTTACGGCATTCGTCTCCCTGTAGGTGAGATTCATAGTTATGTTAAAGTCAATGCATTCCAAAAAATCGTCGAAGGCGTAGGAATAACAGCCTGCTCTCGGCACCGATACAAGAAAATCCTGCTTGCCCACAACAGAGGGCTTCATCGCCATTTCCATCTCCTCAAGCTTGGCAAGGACCGACCTTGCTCCGTTGAGAAAATCCGCACCCTTATCTGTTGCAATTACACCCTTCGCTGTACGGTTAAAAATGGCACAGCCTACGCTGTCCTCAAGCTCCTTCAATGCACGGCTGAGCTGAGGCTGTGTCATATAGAGGTTTTTCGCCGCCTTGGAGATTGAGCCTGTACTTTCTATTTCAAGGGCATATCTGAGATGCATTATGTTATACATTTTTCTGCTCCTTTTCTTTGATATATCAATATTAGCATATCTTACAGGATTTTGCAAGAAAAATATCTCCCCTACCATAGCAGAGGAGATATATCGTCTGAAAATTATTTCAAGAAAAGTATTACAGGGTCGAGTGTATATGCGGGGCAGTCAAGCTCAAGGGTATCGTCAGCATACTTGAAGGCTACCTCTTCCCTCTCACCGTCGGGAGTGAGTTTTTCAATCTTTGTCACAGGCTTTTCGGAGACGAGGGTAATATTTTCAATGGGGTCAAATCCTATATTGAAGAATGCAACAAAGGTTTCACCGTTTGGAGCATCTGCCGCCTTGAGATAAACCTCGGCATCGTCGGGATAGTAGACGGGAAGATTGCCTGTTTCCTTGAGAAGCTTGATAAACTGAGCCTTTCTTGATTCACAAAGGAAGGAGAAGGCTTCGGTATAAACAAAGTTTGCCTTTGCCGAGCCCGAGAAGGTGATTACGGTACCGCCGAGAGAGTTCTTGTAAAGAACGCTTCCCGGGAAAAGAGGTACATCTGTTTTTCCGTCGGGAATATTGCATACCATTGACTCAATGCGGGCATCGGGTGCGGGAACAAGCTCCATTCCGCCCACCTGATTGCCTACTCTCTTCTTTTCCCCGCCGATAAGCTCTATTGACCTTGTAGCACCCGTCCATTCGCGAACCTCAACGCCGAGGTACTCACCGAGTCCTCTGTTCTGGAGATTCTTTGCGGCAAAGCCGTCGAGGAAGAGTGTGCCCGAGAGCATTTCCTTCATTTCGTCATCGGTAAAGTTTTCTGTGCCGTTTCTCTCAAGGAAGGCGGCACCTGTATTGTCTGCCGAGTAATATATGGGGAGTCCGAGTCTTTCAAGAACACATTTCACCCAATCGTTGAGTGCGCTTGAATTTTCATAGCCCTTGAAGCAGTAGTCGGGTACTGTTGAAAGGGGCGCACGACAGCCCTTCCATTCGAGTGTGGGAACTATTTCGGCAAGCTTATCATAGAATTTTGTGTGCTTACCAAGCACCTTGCGGTACGCCTTACCTGCGTTGGGCTCGAATTCGCCGAGTCTTGTTATCCAATGCTTTGCACCGCTGATGCCCTCGAGGATAGTGCCTGTATAGTGTGAGTGAAGTGACTGTGCACCCGTACTGTAACGGTTCTGGGGACAGGTATCGGTTTCTGCAAGGAAATAGTCTACCTTACCCTGTGAGCGCATAACTGTTACTTCGATTGCCGCACGCTGATATGCAACCGTCAGATATCTTGCTCCCATAGGTGAATAGTTACCGTTGTTGACTCTTACAATTACGGGGTTGCCCTCGCCTGCAAGGATATTTGCAATCTCTGCCGCACCCTCGGCTGAAATACCGCAGGTACAGTAGATGCCCTGCATTTTCTTGTCAACGAGGTCAATGCCCTCTCGCATTGCGCGGGCTGACTCAAGAAGTGAGTCTATCTGTGTCTTTATAAATATATCTGTTATTCTCTTGTCCTCGGCGCTGTTACCCCATACCGCTTCAAGTATTCTTTCTCTTGAAAGAGGCGCACCATTAATCTTTTCAATTGCTTTCATATGGTTGGGGCAAACACATCCGAGATTGGGGCGCTGAATGAGACGAAAGTCATCATCTATCATAATAACCTCGGGTTTCGCCTCGGCAATTACCTTTAAACTGTGGCGTATGTAGTCCTGAAAGTCCTTATCTGACGGACAGGTGGTATAACACTTTTCATTGTCCTTGAGACCTATTGTCTGCTGAAATGGCGGGTATGCGGAAAGCTTGTATCCATGTCCGATGGAGCATTGCACAAGAGCTCCGCACTTGAGTCCCATCTCTGCAAGACGGTCACGGAATATAATATATTTTTCTACCTGTTGTTCAGCCTTGGGGATAACGGGATCTCCCTCGGGAACCAGCTTAAACACAAAGAGCGCAAGGTCTGCAGCTCCCGATTCGTACTGGTTTTTTATATCCTGACAAATTTCTTCAACATGGTCGGTTTTGAATGCCATTATGGAATAGCGATGCATAATATTATCCTCCAAATTTTACTACAGTTCAATTCTACCTTTTATCTACTGAAAAGTCAAGCGGTTATTGACATTTTACATAAATTTGATATACTGTTTTCGAGGTGAAAGCAAATGAAAATAGTAATAGCAATAGATTCGTTTAAAGGAAGCCTTTCATCAATGGAGGCAGGACAGGCGGCAAGTGAGGGTATAAAAAGAGTTATTCCCGATGCGGAAATAATTATCCGTCCCGTTGCCGACGGCGGTGAGGGTACGGTTGAGGCTCTCTGCGAGGGGCTTGGAGGTATAAAAAGAGCTGTTCAGGTAACGGGTCCGCTGGGTGAGAGTGTTACGGCTGTTTACGGAATTGTGGGAAATACCGCAATTATGGAAATGGCATCAGCCGCAGGAATTACATTGGTTCCCGAAGGTAAAAGGAATCCTCTTTACACCACTACCTTTGGAGTTGGTGAGATGATAAAGGATGCCATCGGGCAAGGCTGTCGTAATTTCATCATGGGTATAGGCGGAAGTGCCACCAATGACGGCGGCACAGGAATGCTTCGTGCTCTTGGTATATCCTTCCTTGACAAAAACGGCAACGATATTTCACAAGGTGCTATCGGACTTCGTGACCTTAACACAATAAATCATACATGTATATTACCTGAGCTTAAGGAATGTACCTTCAATATTGCCTGCGATGTCACAAACCCACTTTGCGGTGAGCTTGGTTGCTCTGCGGTTTACGGACCGCAAAAGGGTGCAACTCCCGAAACAATATCCGAAATGGATATATGGCTCGAAAATTATGCAAAGCTTTCGGGCGGGGATAAAAATGCCCCCGGCGCAGGTGCGGCGGGCGGTATGGGATATGCATTTATGACCTTTCTTCACGGAAAGCTTCAAAAAGGTATCGACATGGTACTATGCGAAACAAAGCTTGAGGAAGAAATATCCTCAGCCGATATTGTCATCACAGGGGAAGGCAGGCTGGACTCTCAGACGGTAATGGGAAAAGTTCCTGTCGGTGTGGCAAGAATAGCAAAAAAATACGGACTTCCAGTCATAGCCTTTTCAGGCTGTGTAACAAAGGATGCGGGAGTATGCAACGATAACGGAATAGATGCATTTTTCCCGATTTTGAAAAATATTGTGACCCTTGAAGAAGCACTTGACCGAGACAATGCATATGCAAACCTCAGAGATACGGCAGAGCAGGTTTTCCGACTTATAGAGATTAACAAAAAATGAAGGTTTTCACCTTCATTTTTTGTTAATCTCTTTTGAATATATCCCTTGTATACACCTTGTCTTTTACATCGTCAAGACAGTTATCGTAACGATTGGCAATGATTGCGTGAGAAAGTCTTTTAAATTCGTTTATGTCATTAACTATACTGCTGCCAAAAAATGTAGTGCCGTTTTCAAGAGTGGGCTCATAAACTATAACCTTTGCTCCTTTTGCCTTTATTCGCTTCATAACTCCTTGTATTGAAGATTGACGGAAATTATCGGAATTTGATTTCATTGTAAGTCTGTAAACACCTATAATGCATTCCTTTTCATTTTCAGCACTGTATTCTCCGTTTTCTCCGTAATATCCCGCCATTCTCAGCACCTGGTCAGAAATAAAATCTTTGCGCGTCCTGTTACTTTCAACAATAGCCGACATCATATTTTGAGGTACATGAGAATAATTTGCAAGAAGCTGCTTTGTATCTTTTGGCAGACAATATCCGCCATAGCCAAATGAAGGATTATTATAGTGGTCTCCGATACGCGGATCAAGACAAACGCCTTTTATTATAGATTGAGTATCAAGCCCCTTAAGTTCTGCATAGGTATCAAGCTCATTAAAATACGAAACACGAAGTGCAAGATAGGTATTTGCAAAAAGCTTTACAGCCTCAGCCTCTGTTGGACCCATAAACAATATATCCACATCTTTTTTTATTGCTCCCTCCTGTAACAGATTAGCAAAACAGTGAGCTTTTTGTGAGATAAAAGAATCGGACGTATCAAAACCCACTATAATACGAGACGGATACAAATTGTCGTAAAGCGCTTTTGACTCCCTTAAAAATTCGGGGCTGAATAATAGATTCTTTGTATTAAACTTTATCTTGGCTTCCTCGATAAATCCTACAGGGACAGTAGATTTTATCACCATGACAGCATCCGAATTCACCTCTGTCACAGTTTTTATGACAGATTCCACAGCAGACACATCAAAATAGTTTTGCTTGCTGTCATAATTGGTAGGAGCTGCAATGACAATGTATTCAGCATCCTTGTATGCCGATACAGCATCAAGTGTAGCTGTAAGGTCAAGCTTCTTTTGAGATAAATACATCTCTATATATTCATCCTGTATGGGTGACACCCTTTTGTTTATCATATCTACCTTTTCAGGAACTATATCAACAGCCGTGACTTGATGGTTTTGTGCCAAAAGTACAGCTATTGAAAGTCCTACATAACCTGTTCCTGCAATCGCTATCTTCATTTATATTCCCCCTGTTCTCTTTTTATTGTATTTTTTTACACATTCAAAGCTCTCATCTATAAGCGAGCAGATAAATTCCGTTTGTAAATTGCCGTCGAGAACAACAGTATACCAATGCTTTTTGTTCATATGATAGGCAGGAAAAACACCTTTTACATTTAAAAGCTCGGTTACTCTTTCGGGTGTAGCTTTAAGATTTATCACCTCGGCAGTGCCTTCGCCGACGAGTCCCAGCTTCTCTCTTTTTACAGTGAGAAGAGCCGCATACCACTTATTATTGTCCATGCGTCTCCATACGGCATTTTCGGGAGTGTCCTCCCAAAGGTGTTCAAGCTCGCTTGAATATTTCTCTCTTACGTATTCTATTATCTCCTTCGATTGTAAGGCTTTAAACACGTCATTATTATAACATTTTTCAATTATTTTGTCAAGCAACTTCTCATGGCATTCTCTCACTTTGCCGACAAATGCGCCTGACGCGGAAGGAACTCTGTGCAGTACATATTCCTCGCCGCTGACGGTGTCGGTAAGCTCAGCAAACAGCTTTCCTTTTTTCACAGTGACCTTTGCCGTCATCTGCACTTCGGCAAGCTCTTCGGTATATACAAACACATCATCGTTTTTAACAAATCCGAAATCAAGAAGCTTTTTTATATCAGGCTTTTTGTGTTTTATATTTATCTCAAACATTTTTTCTCCTCAGTGTGACAAAATTCCCGGGTTGCGCCTAAGTTCTCCCGGGGTTATACCCTTTTGCTTTTTGAACGCCTTATTGAAGTTTGCTGTATTATTGAAGCCACACTGCATAGCAATATCCAGCATGGTGACACTTTTGTCCGAGCTTCTTATAAGGTACACGGCTTTTTCTATTCTCTTTGCGGTAATATAATCCCAAAGGGAGACACCTCTCATATCCTTGAATATGCGTGAAAAATAATTGGGGCTAAAGCCTGCCAGCTCTGACAGTCCGTTTAGAGTTAATTCTCCGTCAAGATGCTCGTCTATATAGTCGCAGACCGCAAGTATGCCGTAGAACACTGCGTTTTTGTCTGCAACAGACAGATAAGAGTGGTTTCTCAAAAGTTCAATTATCATAAGGTCAAGGTGAGCCTTCACCGCTACCGAATAGCTGTCCCCAACACTTTCCAGCTCATCCTTTATTTTGTTATGATGCTCTCTTATGACAGCGGCATCTTTTGAGGGAATTCTGTTCTTAAAATCTGCGGAGTGGGAAAAGCACAGGTCCATATAGCTGTCAAAATCACGCCCCAGATATCTTGGCTCAAAATGCAGATTTGTAATGGACAGATTCCCGTCGGTGGAGGTGATGCAATGTATCTCATTTGAGGAAAATACAAAGACATCGCCCTCCTCCATAGGATAGACGGAATTTTCTGTGGTATACTCTCCCCTGCCTTTGTTGACCACAGTTATCTCAAAGCGTGTGTGGGAATGTCTGACATAAGGACGGTGCTTCATATCAACATCTATACTCCACATTTTAAGAAGCGGTGCTCCGTTCTCATGCAAAAGCTCTCCTATGGTTTGTGACATAAATACCTCTAATCGTAATATTGTTTATAAAATTCGTAATATTGTTATCGAAATATCCCGTGAAATGCTGTATCATTATAATAATAAATCATAACATTTTTTATGTCAAGGAGAAATTATGAATTACCTTTCAAATCCAACAGATTTAAGAATCACAGATATGCGTTTTGTTGACATTGACGGAGCACCGAAAAGATGTACTATTTTACGAATTGACACAAATCAGGGTATAAGCGGCTTCGGTGAGGTGCGTGACGCTTCTTCAAAAACCTATGCTCTTATGCTGAAAAGCAGAATACTGGGAGAGAACCCTTGTAATGTAGACAAAATTTTCCGAAAGATAAAGCAGTTTGGCGGACACTCCCGTCAGGGCGGAGGCGTTTCGGGTATTGAAATAGCTCTTTGGGACCTTGCGGGAAAGGCATACGGTGTACCCCTTTATCAGCTTCTGGGCGGCAAATTCCGTGACGAAGTAAGAGTATACTGTGACACAGATGTTGAAGGCAAGCACGGCGGACACGAAATGGGACTCGCCCTGAAGCGCCGTATGGACATGGGCTTCACCTTTTTGAAAATGGATCTGGGTATAGGTCTGCTTCTTGACGAGCCCGGCACACTCAATGCGCCGCTTGGCTTTATCGAGGACATGAAAAAATATGCCTCCCACATTCTCAATGTTCAGGGCGGAAGTGTTACGGCAGACATGGTAAAGCACCAAAAGAGCTATTCCATAGTTACCACAGCGCACCCTCATACAGGCATACATCTCACAGAAAAAGGACTCGACTACCTCGAAAACTATGTGCGTGAAGCAAGAGAAGTCATAGGCTACGATGTACCCTTGGCTGTTGACCATTTCGGTCACATATGCGTTGAGGACTGCATACGCTTTGCACGCCGTATGGAGCCCTACAACCTTGCATGGATAGAGGATATGGTCCCCTGGATGTACACAGACCAATATGTAAGACTGAGAAACTCTACCACAATCCCTGTTTGCACAGGCGAGGATATATACTTGAAAGAAGGCTTTGAAACCCTCATAAAGGCAGGCGGTGTTTCGGTTATTCATCCCGACATACTCACCTGCGGAGGTGCTTTGGAGCTTAAAAAGATAGCGGACATTGCAGACGAGCATGGAGTAGCTACTGCTGTACACATGGCAGAAAGCCCTGTGGCATGTCTTGCGGCGGTGCATACTGCGGCGGCTATGCACAATGTGCTTGCACTTGAATTTCATTCGGTAGATGTACCCTGGTGGGCTGATATGGTAACGGGAATAAAAAATCCCATATTTGAAAACGGCTTTATCAAGGTGCCCGAAAAGCCCGGGCTTGGTTTTGATGACCTGAATGAAGAGGTGCTGAGAGAGCATATCAACCCCAACATTCCCGGATACTTCGAGCCTACAGATGAATGGAACAAAGAATTTTCCAACGACAGAATTTGGAGTTAATTTTTATGAGTGAGAGAAGAAAAGTTTTAGAGCTGTTTGAACAGCAAAAGGAGCAAACCAAAAAAAGAGTTAATGACGGAATAGAAAAATACCGTAAGGGAATCGCCGCCATCACAGTCATAAACAATGACGGCACCCCTGCCAAAAATGCTCAAATAACAGTAAATCAAATAAAGCACGAATTCAAATACGGAGCAAATCTGTTTATGCTTGATGAGCTTGAAACCAAAGAAAAGAATGACCTTTATAAAGAACACATCAGCTCATTCGGAAACATCGCAACTCTCCCTTTTTACTGGGACTCAACAGAGCCCGAAAAGGAAAAGACGAGATATGACAAGGACAGCGAAAAGCTATACCGCAGACCGCCTATTGACTTATGTATGGAGTTTTGCGAAGCTCATGGAATAGAGCCCCGTGAGCATGCCTTGGCTTATGAACACTTTTTTCCGAAATGGTTATACAATGCTTCGGTTGATGAGATAAAAGCGGCTTTGGAAAAGCGATACAGAGAAATTTCCGAAAGATATGCCGCAAAAATTCCCACAATTGAGATAACCAATGAAATGGAATGGGATAAAGGTGTTACCGCATTTTACGATGAGCCCGATTACATCGAGTGGTGCTTTAAGATGGCGGAAAAGTATTTCCCCAGCAATCAGCTTGTTATAAATGAGCATACAAGAAGCTGTTGGGCTGACAAGTGCCGAGCAACCGACAAGTATTATGCTTACACAGAGGCGGCAATGCTCAAGGGTGCAAAAATCGACGCTATAGGTATGCAGTATCATATGTTCTGCCGCCGCGAGAATGAGTACGATTATACAAGAGAGTATTACAATCCCGAAAGTCTGTACAGACATATGGACTTATATGCAAATTTAGACAAGCCGTTACAAATAACCGAGATTACTGTTCCTGCATATTCATGGAATCCCGAGGATGAGGAAATTCAAGCCGAAATAATCGAAAACCTGTACAAAATATGGTTCAGCCACAAGAACGTTGAACAGATAATTTATTGGAACATGATAGACGGTTATGCATATGTAGAAAATCCCAACCCCGAAAACATAAAAGCAAGTCAGGGCGATATGTCACTTGGAGAAAACTATTATTACGGCGGACTTTTAAGGTTTGATATGTCTCCAAAGCCTGCATATTACACAATTAAAAATCTGTTTGAAAAAATTTGGCATACAGAATCAGAGCTTATGACAAACGAAAGCGGAACGACGGAATTCAGAGGCTTTTACGGTTTATATGAAGTTACTGTCAACGGAAAAACTCACACTGTTAATTTAATCAAAAACACAGACAAAAAATTTTTGATAGAGGTTTAATTATGCATTTTAACGACAGAGAAAGAATAATTGCACTTACTCCCAAGTGGACGGGAGAAAGACTTCCCGACGGCAGACCCAAGGTTGCTGACAAGCATCTTGACGCCCTTTACGGCATGACACTTGAGGAGGTATGGAAGCCTATATTTGTGCTCGGCTATGAGCATCAGTTTGTGGGAGGCGGAGAGCATCCCCTTCATGCCCTTCACGATGACGGAAGAAAGCTGGTGGGCAGAGCAGTCACCTGTACATACTGCCCTACCCGCCCCGATTTGCACGAGGTACAGTTTGCAAGGGGCGCTGAGGACGGAAGAAGCGGAAACTACAATCAATGGGTCATAGACAACCTTTACGAGCGTGATGTAGTTGTCTGCGATATGTATGACAAGATATACAAGGGTACCTTCCTCGGCGGCAACCTTACTACCGCTATTCACAAGCGTACCAAAAACGGCGGTGCTGTTATTTGGGGCGGTATAAGAGATGTCGAGCAGATGAAGCAGGTGCCCGATGTACAGGTATATTATAGAGGCATTGACCCCACACCCATTCGTGAATTTGTAATGAAGGACTACAACGACATTACCAATTTCGGCGGTGCTGTATGTCTGCCCGGTGATGTTGTATTCGGTGCGGGCGGAGGTGTGCTGTTTATCCCCTCGCACCTTGTTGCAGATGTTGTTGAGGGTGCGGCTAAAACCCATGTCAAGGACGATTTCGGCTTTGAAATGATAGGTCAGGGTAAGTTCACAACCGCACAAATAGACAAAAACACATGGTCGGAGGAGATGCTTGATATGCTCCTTGATTGGATAAAGAATGACCCGAGAGGCGAGGCATACCGCGACCTTGACTGGTCAAAGGAATACGATCTTGCCCGTAACGGCGACCCCAACGATACACAAACGGCGCTTTAAGAGTGAGTTATGAAAGAATATCTTGAAAAGCTGCTCGCCGACGGCAGAGTAAAAAACATTGCTGTGAGAGTCGGAAAAGGTGATACCGTCATCAGTGAGTATTATCTTTCCTCTGAAAAAAGCATAAATGAATTTACACTTTTCGATATGGCATCGGTAACAAAAATACTTGCCACTTCATCCCTTATATTCATTGCCTTAGACCGTGGAGGGATATCCCTTGACGACAATGTGACAAAGTTTTTTGACTGCGAGGACAGAGGAATCACAATACGGCACCTCTTGACACACACTATTGGAATTGGTCACAAAAATCTGTGCTTTCCCGATTACAGCTATGACAATATCGCCGAGAAAATACTGTCACTGCCTCTTGAAATACCCGTAGGCAAAGATGTGCTTTACAGCTGTCCTGCCTTCATCGTGTTGGGTAAGATAGCAGAAAAGGTGCTCGGCGACAGATTGGACAGACTTTTTGACAGCCTGGTGGTAAAGCCGCTGGGTGTGGAGCGCACCTGCTTTTTACCGCTAAGGCAGGACAATACAGTTAACAGCAACCATGACGAAAACGGACGCGGAAAAGTCAATGACTACAACTGCTCATTTCTTGGCGGTGTTGCGGGAAACGCGGGAGTTTTTTCCTGTATTTCGGATATGGACAAATTTGTGAAAATGCTTTTACACAAAGGAAAAAACATATATTCTGAGGAGGTTTTCAACCTTGCAGTGAAGAATTATACAGCCAATATGTCGGAATCACGCGGACTCGGTTTTCTATATGTTGACGGAAGATATTCACAAACGGGCAATCTCTTCCCTGAAGGTGCAATAGGACACTGCGGTCACACGGGACAGTCTGTATTTGTTGATGTAAACAGCGGTCTTTATGTTATAATTCTCAGTGATGCAACCCGTCACGCCGACGATTACGGCAAAGTTATGAAAATGCGAGAAGAAATACACAATGCAATAAGAAAGGATATAGGTGAAATATGAACATTTCAGAATTACGCGAATTATACTTCAAAGCATATAACGATAACAAGGACTATGTTGACGCCCGTATTGCAGACGGCATTGAAAAGCACCGCAAGGGCACCTGCCGTATCCGTTTTACAGACGATGAGGGCAAGGCGATTGCGGGTAAAAAGGTAAAGCTTACACAAAAGACTCATGACTTCAAGTACGGCGCAAACATATTTATGCTTGACGAATTCAAGGAGGAAGAGTACAATAAGGAGTACAGAAGGTTCTTTAAGGAATACTTCAACCTTGCCACAGTACCTTTCTATTGGAACACCCTTGAGCCCGAGGAAAACAAGCCCCGTTATCCTGCAAACAGTCCGAAGATATACCGCAGACCCGCCACCGACCTTTGTGTTGACTACTGTGAGGAAAACGGAATACTTCCAAAACTTCATTGCCTTGTCTATGACAAGTTTATCCCCGAATGGCTTCACGACCTGCCTCTTGACGAGGTAAAGGCAAAGTACGAGGAGCGCTTCCGTCAGATAGCCGAGCGCTATTCGGGCAGAATGTTCGAATTTGAGGTAATAAACGAGGTGCTTTGCGAGGAGCATTGGCCATATAAGTCTGCTCTCAGCGAGGAAAGAGATATTATTGAGTGGTCATTTGAGACTGCGCGTAAATATTTCCCCGATGAAGTGCTTGTGATTAACGAGGGTAATCCCATACAGAAGCTGGCGAATGAGGATTACAGAACCCCATACTTTATGATGGTGGAAAACGCTCTTTTAAACGGTGCGGAAATAGATAAGATAGGCTTGCAGAATCACTTATTTGCAGGTGCGCGCTGTCAAACCGATGAGGAATACGAAGCAGCGCTCACAAGTCGTACCGATTGGATTGAGATGAATGACCCGATGAAGTATTTCAAAGGACTTGACATTATCAGCGAATTCGGTTTGCCCCTTGAGCTGACAGAGATAACTGTACCCACATTCGATGACAGCGAGGAGGCTGAGGAGCTTCAGGCTGATATGCTCAAGCTGTGGTATTCGGTATGGTTCTCACATTCTGCGGTTGACAGCATTGTATATTGGAATACTGTTGACGGATATGCGTATGTTGACACCAATAACAGATATTGGAACGAAAATAACTGCCGAGGAGGACTCTGGCATCACGATCTTACTCCGAAGAAGTCAGCTCTTATGCTTAAGAAGCTGTTCAGCGAGGAGTGGCATACAAACCTTGAGCTTGTCACAGACGAAAAGGGATATGTTGACTTCCGAGGCTTCTACGGTGAGTATGAGGGTGAAATCGACGGAAATGAATTTGACCTTGAAATACACAAAAACGATAACAACAGATGGGAAATCATAGTATGAAAACAGCACTTGTTACAGGCTCGTCCCGAGGAATCGGACGGGCAATAGCAAAAAGACTTGCAAAAGACGGATATAAAGTATTCGTTCACTGTGCGGGTAATCTTGAAAAAGCCAAAGAAGTAAAAAAAGAAATAGAAGCAAACGGCGGTGTTGCCGAAGTGATTCGTGCAAACCTTTGCAATACCGATGAAACGAAAGCTCTTGCCGAAGCGGTAGGCAATATTGATGTGTTGGTACTCAATGCATCTTTGCAGTACAGAAATCCTTGGCAGAATATCACACTTGAGGAATGTTACGAACAGCTGAACTGCAACTTTGTGTCCTCTCTTATTCTGATTCAAAGTCTTGCGGGGCATATGAAGGAACAAAAATGGGGCAGAATAATCACCATCGGCTCGGTACAGGAAGCAAAACCACACCCCGATATGCTGGTCTACTCTTCCTCAAAGGCGGCGCAGACGAATATGATGAAGTCTCTTTCCCTTCAGCTTGCGGGGGACGGAATAACGGTAAACAATGTAGCGCCCGGAGTAATTTATACAGACAGAAATGTTGAAGCTCTGTCGGATGAGGAGTATGCAAAAAAGGTGACAGCATCAATACCTGCGGGCTTTTACGGAATGCCCGAGGACTGTGAAGGAATAGTGAGTCTCTTATGCTCGGAGGAAGGCAGATACATAACAGGACAAAGCATATATGTTGACGGAGGAAAGAGTGTACAATGAAGATACAGCCTATAGGACAGAGTGGCTATGTAATCAAGTCGGGAAACAGTGAAATTATTATTGACCCCTATCTTTCGGACAGTGTGAACAGGGTTGCGGGCAGACCCAGAATGCTCCCCATTTTCATTGACCCGAAAAGCATCCGCTGTGATGCTGTAATCTGCACTCACAATCACCTTGACCACCTCGATCCCGAGACGGTTGAGCAGATAGACGAAAAGCAGTTCTATATCACCACAGCAGAGGGTGTTGAAAAGCTTAAGGAGCTGGGCAGAAGCAATGCGAAGTATCTTGCCGAGGGCGAAAGTATTATTGTGGGAGATTTCAGAATAACAGCCGTTTTTGCCCTTCATTCCTGCGAGGCAATGGGTGTTATAGTTGAGGCTGAGGGCAAGAGACTGTATTTCAGCGGAGATACCCTTTTTGACGAAAGGCTGTTCGGTATTGCCGAGTACAAGCCCGATGTGACCTTTATCTGCATCAACGGAAGGCTTGGTAATATGAATGTAGAGGATGCGATTACTACAGCAAAGAAAATAGGCGCGCCGATAAACATTCCCGCACACTACGATATGTTCGAGTCAAATTCCGAAAATCCTCTGCTCTTCTCTGAGCATATAGAGGGCGGCAGAGTATTGGATGCGGGCAATGAGTACGAATTTTAAAAAGGCGGCAAACGCCGCTCGTAATGCCATTTGACATTTGATATTATTATATGGCGAAATAATTGACAAACCTCCCAAAATATGACATAATAATTAAAATCATATTTTGGGAGGTTTTTATGTTTCGTGAGCTTACCAGAAAAAACAAGGAAATAGCCCGCGAGGAGTGTATCGGACTGTTACAAAATGAGACCCGCGGAGTGCTGTCGGTTTTGGGTGACAACGGATATCCTTACGGAATGCCTATGAATCATTTCTACAATGCGTCGGACGGTTGTATTTATTTTCATTGCGGAAAGGCGGGACACAGAGTTGACTCGCTGAAAAGGTGTGATAAAGTATCCTTTTGCGTTTATGAGCAGGGTGTAAGAAACGAAGGTGAATGGGCATATAATGTGCGGAGTGTAATTGTATTCGGACGGATTGAGTTAGTTGATTCGGTTAACGAGGTAATTGAGATAACCTCAAAGCTATGTCGTAAGTTCACAGATGACTCGGAGTACATAGAAAACGAAATAAAAAGCTATGCAAAGGACACTCTTCTTCTGAAGCTTCGCCCCGAGCATATTTGCGGAAAGAAAATACTGGAGGCATAAATGACCTACTATGACAAGAATACGGTAAAGCTCTCACACGAGCATATGAGGGCTCATATATCAGCGGGAGACACTGTGATTGATGCAACGGCAGGCAGAGGAAGGGATACGCTTTTTCTTTCCGAGCTTGTAGGTGATGGCGGTCATGTATATGCCTTTGATATACAGCAGGAGGCAATTAACTCAACCAAGTCTCTGATGAAGGAAAACAGAAAAGAGAATTACACTCTCATTCTTGACAGCCACGAAAACATGAAGGAATATGTAACATCGGCAAAGGCAGTGGTGTTCAATTTAGGATTTTTGCCGGGAGGCGACCACAGCATCTTCTCTCATGGGGATACCAGCACCAAAGCAATCGGCGAGGCGCTTGATATAATTGATGACGAGGGCTTTGTATCTGTATGTATATATCACGGAGGGGATACGGGCTTTGAGGAAAGGGATACTGTGCTTTCCTATCTTGGGGGGCTTGACCAGAAAAAATATACTGTTATGCTTCAATCCTTTCATAACCGTCAGGGATATCCCCCGCTGTTTGTGGTGATTGAAAAGAACAGGTAAGTAAAAGCGTCTTTATAACATAAAAAAGGAAACTCAATGAGTTTCCTTTTTTATGTTATTCATCCTTACAGCCGTTGCAGGAGGTACATGTGTTGCAATCGCGTGCCGTGCCCTCTGCCATTTTATATTCATTTTCGGTAATACCAGGGTATTTATTCTCCAGGTACTCCTCTCTGTAGGGGTTTACGCCCTCGGATACCTTTTCGGGCTTATTGGGTAAGAGCCAGCTCTTCTTTTTGTAGAAGGGATTTTTGAAGGTATTCTCTATTCTTTTACTCTTTTCCAGAGCATTCATGCAGGCTCTTATACAGCCTCTTGCGCCGCACACCGCAAAATAGCCCGTATGGGAAAGTATATAACTGTAATAGTCCATTACATTATTCGTTTCGGGCTTTCTTCCCCATTTCGCATTAGCAAGAGAATAGCAGAGGATATACGCCTCCTCCTCTGTCATTTCGCTGTTTCTTACATCAAATGCCATATTGGGAAATTCCTTTTTCAAGAAGGGTGAGCATTCGTTGTTGAAGCCATGATGTGAAAGGGTACATCTGCCCATACGGACATCGCCGTACCATATTTTCTTTTCGCCAAAATCCACCTCGACTCTCTTGCCCTCGTCCTTTACATTGGGGACAGCGTCGCCCGGACATTCTCTCGCGCATGCGCCGCAGTGGATACAGATATCACCCGTATCGAGAATGGGGTCGGGCTCAAGCTCACAGTCTGTAAAGATAAGACCAAGCCTTACTCTGGGACCGAATTTCTTTGTAAGAAACACCTTTGAAAAGCCGACTTCGCCGAGGCCGCAGCCTGCGGCAATAAGTCGAACGCTGCATATTACATTCGGAGGGACCTTATCGGGTGCAACGGGCTCGGAGGTGGTTCCGTTACCCTCGGGTACTGCAGGATAATGTGCTACTGCCTCCCAGCCGTGATCCTCGATAAAGCAACAAAGCTCATAGCTTTTCTTGGGACGGAATAATGAATTGAGCTTATTATATGAGTAGAAGGTATAATTATGCCAATGGGTTCCTTCCTCAATGCCTCTGTATGTACCTCTGGGGATACGCATAGCAACGGCTATTACCGACTTTGCCTCGGGGAAATAGGTTGAAGGATTCATAAGCAAGGGGGCATTCTTGAAGCGCTCGATATTACCGATTGCAATACAATCAATTCCAAGCTCTGCCGCCTTGTCCTTTATCATTTGAGAAGTAAGTGTCATAAGAACTCCTTTCCCTATCTTTTTTTAGCCGAAACAAAGCGTCCGCCCGAAACCACATCAGCCTTTTCCTCTGCATATCTACCCATCTCGTCAAGCGCCCAGGCATCTCTTTTTCTGAATGAGTTTTCAAACACATTTCCTATAAGCTTGTTCTCCTCAAGGTGTGCAAGGCAGGTTCTGTTGCAAAGAGCCGCTATTCTGTCGGGCTTGCCTTTAGCGGAAAGGCGGTTGCGGCAGGCGCCGTTCTTACAAGCGTTGCACTTTGAGTAGTCCACCTTGGCTACAGTCATTTTCTTGCCGCATATTTCGATCTCCTCGGTCTCTGTCTTGCTTATAGCGCCAAGGGGACAGGCATCTGCACATTTACCGCAAAGGTCGCATATGCTTCTCTCGATAAGGGGTGTGGGCTGAAGCTCAGCATCGGTAATTATCATATGGAAGCGCTGGCGCGAGCCGTATTTTTCGGAGAGCGGTATTCCCGAAAAGCCAAGCTCGCATACACCGCAGGCAACTGCCGCATAGTTAAAATCGGGAAATACATTGGGGGCAGGCTTACCCTCCTCTACCGCTATGCCTGTAGGTGCTATTTCTGACGGATTGGGGAAAATGGGAGCAGCTTCCCAGCCCTCGTCCTCAATGGCATTTACAAGTCCGTAGGTTGCAATGGAGAGGAAATCGTCCTCAAGCCAATTATTGCCGAAAAGGGTATAGTCCTGAAAATTAGTACCCTCCTCAACTCCTCTGAGTGCGCCTCTGCACACACGCTTTCCAACCATAATTACAGTTTTACCCTCGGGGAAGATAGAGAAGGGATTGCGTGAGGGCTCAAGGCCTTCAAATCTTTCCTTGTTTCCGAAGCCGATGAGGTCTATTCCCTCTCGTTTTACGGCTTCTTCAATCTTTTTCATAAGTTCCTTCATAGCTGTATTCCTTTCATATTACTGTTCTGATTTCATTATAGAAAAAAGCTTTTAGCTGTGCAATAACAAATCAATACATATTTTAACTTTTCGGAACTTGATTTTAAGCAAAGAATATGATAGAATTGTGGAAAAGGGGTGATTATATTGTATTTCTCGGGGAATATGAAGATAAAAAGCTTTCTTGCAATTAACAACAAGTACGAAAAAACGCAACCCATCAATGTTGAAAAGGGACACTTTCACACCCTTACCTACCGTATTTCAGGCAGAAAGTCCATAACAGACGGAAACGGCAGACAATTTGTATCAAAAAGCGGAAGCATAACCTACATTCCGAAAAATGTAGCTTACACAAGTGATACGCAGGAAGGCGGGAAAATGTATTCCGTAAACTTCGAGCTTGAGGAGGAGGACTCCTTATCGGAGGCATTTGTTCTTATTCCGAAAACGGTTTCTGCGGTGGGCTTTGAAAATGCCTTCCGTAATCTTTGTGACAGCTACAGTGTTTTTAACCCAAATGATTATAAAACCAAAGCACTTCTGTATGAGCTTTTTGCCATGATAAAAGCAGAATGTGACCGCAACGGCGATATCGTCATACCAAGACGCATGTCAGAGGCAAAGGAGACGATTGACAAGCATTTTAACGACAGTTCGCTTTCTGTTGCTGTTCTTTCGGAGGCGGCAGGTGTAAGTCAGTCTTATTTCAGGAGGGAGTTCAAATCCTGCTTCGGTGTGCCGCCTGTGGAATATATAAGAAATGTAAAAATAGAAAACGCCAAAATGCTGCTTAGGTCAGGACTTTATTCCATAAGTGACATAGCGACAGAAAGCGGATTTGACAGCATCAGTTATTTTTCCAGCACCTTCAAAAAGCTTTGCGGAACAACTCCAAGCAAATATGCCGGTGGCAGACGCCACCTGTGATGCTCGCCTATCGTTACAATAGCATTCATTCGGCAAAAGCTATACGGCTCTCTTGGTAAAACAAAAAGCCGAACAGGTTATTCCTATTCGGCTTTTTTCTTCATGTCAAACACTGCTATTAAAATACTTGCGGCTATTACAAGTAAAGAGCCTGCCACAGTACGAACGCTCATAGGCTCGGAGAATACTATAATTCCCACGATAACGCTTGTTATGGGTTCAAGCGTGCCGAGGATTGATGCCCTCTCCCCTCCTATGATGAAAGTTCCCTGCTGAAACAGCACTACCGCACCTGTGGTAACAGCCAGAGCAAACAGCACACACAGCCCCCAGCCCTTTGCAGTAGCGGGCAAAGCAAGACTGCTTGTAGTGAGGCAGTAGATAAGCATTATCACACTGCTGGCAAGCGCTATGTAGAAGCTGAACAGAAATCCCTTTATTTGCCTATATTTAAAATGAGGGAGCATCAGCACATATATTGCGAAGGTTATACCCGACAGTACTGCCCACACACAGCCCTCGATGTTTATTGAGGCGGAGGGGTCATAAAAAAGCGAGATACCTGCGATACATATGACAACACTTATTATATTGCCTGCATTTGCCTTCTGACGAAGAAATACTATACCGCCCAAAACCACAACTGCAGGATAAACAAAGTGTAATACTGTTGATGTTCCGGAAGCTATATAATTATACGAGGTAAACAGCAACAAAGGAGTTACACAGCATCCCAAAGCGGCAATAATACTAATTGACGGAAGCGCCTTGGGAGGTATCTTCACAGTCTTATTTTGTATATATCCCAATACGGCAAGCGAAGGTAAAGCCAAAAGGTTTCGCAAAAAAACAAGTGTTGCAGGATTAACACCGTCAGCATAAATATATTTCGACATCAGCGGCATACATCCGTATATAATAGCACTGATAATTACCATAAGGTATCCTTTGATTTTCATAATTTGTTTTCCTTTCATAATAACGTTTAATTATACCAAATAAAGACAAAAAAAGCAATACCTCTTGACTAATAATCGATAATGCATTAGAATTTAACAAACAAACATAAAGAGAGTCAAAAATATGTATATTAAGCTTATATTACTGATTATGTCTGTTATATTTGTTCTGACCGGCTGCACAGACAAAAATGTTGAAAAATCTACTCCCCACCATCTAAGGGATGAAGCGGCTTTGGCAACAACCACCAACCTGCAAGACCCTCTGACGGTTTCTGACTTGGCGGTTGAAAACTTTCTTTTACCGTTTGAAAAATTTTCCTGGAATCGTGAATACCCCCCGGAATATGTGATGATTCATTTCACAAGTGCGGTAATGCTGTCAAAGGACAGTCCTTACAATATGGATGCAATACGAGAAATATTTGTTGATAGTGAAATAAGCATACATTATATAATCGACCGAAACGGTACCGTTCAATGCTATATTCCCGAAAACCGTGCCGCATGGCATGCAGGTAAGGGAAGCTTCGGCGGATACAAAAAGCTTACAAACGCAATGAACAAGTATTCTATAGGGATTGAACTTGTAGCTATCGGTTCTCAAAACGATATGTCTGTATATATGACCGAGGAAGAATATAGTGCCATTGATGCTTCGCTGATTGGTTTTACAGACGAGCAATACAACGCTCTCATCCCTTTGGTTAAGGATATATGCAAACGTAACTCTATTCCGTTTGACAAAGAGCATATAATAGGACACAGTATGTACAAGCCGCAAAAGACAGACCCGGGAGAATTATTTGACTGGAGCAGGCTTTTTGAAAAACAAAAATAAATAACGATGCAATTTCACGATAAACAAGCAAGCAGGGGCTGTAAAAAAACTCGAACAGAGTTTTTTTACAGCCCCGACTTATAGGGGATAGGAAAAAAATGCTTCAGAATGGACAAACCGAAGCCCGTCAGCGTACGATTGTACGGTAGTGGCGAGGTTTGTTCATAGCCAAAAACATATATTTTTTCGAGAAAACTTGATTTTCAAGTTTTTACCTTGAAAATTTTGACTTTCAAACTGTTAAAGAGATTTTATTTGCCTCTATTTCCTTATCGTTTTTGGCGGTCTGGACTTTTTTACATCCCCTTGTTGCTATTAAAATATAATACTTTTACCGCCTCGCGAGGCTGTTATTTTTTCGAGAACATAACCGATTGTTTCCTCTAAGGTCAAGCTCTTCTGTTCACCTGTTGACATGTCCTTGACAGACAAAGTGCCGTTTTGTATTTCATCCTCTCCAAGAAATATTACATACGGAACAGAAAGTGCATCTGCGTACGAAATCATTTTCTTGAATTTCTTCTTTTCCATGTATATCTGTGTTCTTATATCCGAAGCTCTCAATACGGACGATATTTCAACAGCCTTAGACATATCATCCACCATTGGAATTATTATAACATCAGCAGGATAAGAGATAGTCTTGTTAAGATATTCCCTCTCCCAAAGTATATAAAAAAGTCTTGTAAGACCTATGGAAATTCCTACACCGGGTAATTTGTTCTTGGTATAGAATTCTGCAAGGTTATCGTATCTGCCGCCGCTGCATATGCTTCCTATCTCGGGATGCTTGTTAAATGTAGTCTCATATACCGTACCGGTATAGTAATCAAGTCCTCTTGCAATAGTAAGGTCGATACGGAAATTGTTCTTGGGAACACCAAAGCTTGCAATATATCCCATAACGTCCTTCAGCTCGTTGTAGCCTGCATCAAAGATTTCGTTATTTCCAAGGAAGCCTTCAAGCTTATTCAATGCAGCCTCATCGCTTTCGTTGCCGCAAAGCAGGTCTAATATTCTCTCTGCCATAGCACGCTGGATGCCTGATGCAACCAACTCATCCGTTACCTTGTCTGCACCGATTTTGTCTATCTTATCAATTTGGTGCAAAATATCTTCTGTCTTATCTGCAACTCCGAGAATAGTAAAAAGACCGTTGAGAATCTTTCGGTTATTAATTCTTATTGTGAAATCCTCAAGTCCAAGACGTGTAAAGACGGTGTATATTATGCTGGGTATTTCGGCATCGTTAACCACGCTGAGCTCCCCGTCTCCTATTATATCGATATCAGCCTGATAAAACTCTCTGAAACGGCCTCTCTGGGAACGTTCTCCTCTGTATACCTTGCCAATCTGATATCTCTTAAAAGGAAATGCCAGCTCATTATAGTTCTTGGCAACATATTTTGCAAGAGGAACAGTAAGGTCAAATCGCATTGTTACATCTGTATCACCTTTAGTAAATCTGTACAGCTGTTTTTCCGTTTCTCCTCCTGCCTTCGCAAGGAGTATTTCACTTTTCTCCAGTACAGGTGTATCAATAGGATAAAAGCCGAAAAGCTGATACACATCCTCCAGTGTTCTTTTTATTCTGTTAAAAACAATCTGGTCTTTGGGGTTCAGCTCCATGAAGCCCGAAAGAGTTGAGGGTTGAATTATATTACTCATTTTAATTTCCTTTCAAAATGCTAAAAACTTATGTTTGATTCTATCACGAAATGAGTTTTTTGTCAATACAGAATAGCCCTATATCAAAGCTTTCGGCTGTGGAAAACAGCCCAGCTTTTGATACTGCTTAGGCGAAAGCCCGTATTTTTGCTTAAACGCCGAACTGAAATAAGAGGCACAGGAAAAACCCGTGAGACTGCCAATCTCCTCAACTGTCAGTCTTTCCTCCAAAAGCAAGTCGGCGGCGTGCTGTAAACGGATGTTGTTACGATATGCAAGAGGGGTAACACCTACAACATTTTCAAAAACTCTGATAAAATGGAATTTACTCATTGCACACATGGCGGCATAATCCTCCAATGAACAATTATCATTATATGATTTGTTCATATGTTGAACCGCACAGGCAATACGCTCAAAGCCTTCGTTTGTCCCACCCTGTACCGAATTAACACTGCGTTCCAGCAGAGCAAACAACTGTAACAGCTTGTAAATACAAAGCTTTTCGTATAATGGCTGTTTTCTTAAAGTCTCATCAATAATGTCCTCAAATATTCCGCACACCTTTTGACTGAAAACCGAGTCATACACCTTTGATGTGCTGAGAGAAATTCCGTCAGGAAGAGTGTTGCAGTTAAAATGAACAAAGTAAAACTCTGCTGTTTTGCTTCCTGTATAAACATGATGCTGTTTCTCGTCGGGAGCAAAAATAACAAATGACCCTGCCCTGCCAGTGGTGAGTGAGTCGAGATAAAATGTCTCGCTTTCCTTGGCTATATAAAACAATAGCCAATCCTTACGACCGTTTGGTCGGTTTATCTCCCTGCCGGGCTTGGCAAATATGTGTCCGCAACTGACCAATTGTATTCCGGAAACTTCTGCTTTTTGGTCTGCATAAGTATTGTAAATCATACGCCACCGCAATTTTTCTAAATTTTTTCTCAATATTTCCCATAGATTTGCTCTTATTATAGCATTAAAATTAAAGTATGTCTATAGAACGGAGAAAAAAATATGCCTATAAGAGAAGAAGCTTTCAGAATAGGGTGCGGCAGATACCTGCAAAAGCCGGGTATTCTTTCTGCATTGGGAGAAGAGGTTTTACGTTTAGGTACCGCTCCCCTTGCAATATGCGGAAAAACCGCCCTTGAAATAACTCACAGCAAAATAGAAAGCAGCTTAAAAAACAGCTGTAAGCGTTATGAGATTGTAACACACAGCGGTACCTGTAATGAAGAGAGAGCAAAAGAATTGGCTGCCTATGCAACCGATAACGGATTTGATGTTATCATAGGAGTCGGCGGCGGTGTTATTATGGACTTTGCAAAGCTTATAGCATACCACGCAGGCGTTCCTGTCATAAATGTTCCCACATCATCTGCCACATGTGCCGCATACACTCCGCTGAGTGTATGCTATACCAAGGAAGGCCATACCATCGGAACAAAGCATTTTGCCAATGAAGTCAATGCGGTTCTGGCAGATTCCGAAGTGATTTCGACACAGCCTGTAAGACTGTTGCTTTCGGGAATATTCGATGCGCTTGCAAAATTCGTAGAAATAAAGCAACGCTTTAACGAGAATACAATCGATTTTCCTTTAGGACTGGATTGGGCATTCGTTTTATCACAGCATTCCTTTGCTCAATTGAATGCATTAACCGAGCAATGCATTGCTGACACCAGAGACGGAAAAATAAGCCAAGCTGTTGAGAGAGTAATATTCACATCAATTGCGGTAACCGGAGTTATAAGCGGAATTGCGAGAGGTTCAAATCAAACTGCTTTGGCGCACAAGTTTTACGAAAACTCACGGGTGCTGTTTTTCGATGAATGTAAGCCGTATCTCCACGGTGAAATCGTAGGAATAGGGCTACTGTTGCAAAACATTTTTAACGGTGAAGAAGAAAACAACAAAAAGCTTACCGAGCTGATGAAAAAGCACAATATGCCTCACAGTATAAGGGATATAGGAATTGACCCCTCGGAAGCTTCTCTAAATAAATACTATGACAGAATCTGTAACAGCAGTGCCATAAGCAAAGACAACACCGACGAATGTAAACGGTTTATGGAAAGCCTGCGCGCTTTCTGGAGTATTTAATCAGGAAAGGATTTAATATGCAGAACACAATAAACAAAATACACGAAAACAAAATTATAGTAATCGTACGCGGAGTAGAAACCAAAAAGCTGATCGACCTTGCTGAGGCTATGTATAACGGCGGTATCAGACTTTTGGAATGTACATATGATGCAAGCGGAAAAACAAGCGATGAAACAATAGCAAACAGCATCGAAATGTTGGCAACACATTTTGACGGAAAACTGACAGTCGGTGCAGGAACAGTACTTACAAAAAAACAAATTGAGCTGACAAAAAATGCAGGCGGTAAATTCATTATTTCTCCCGATTCCAACCGTGAAGTTATAGAATTCACAAAAGAATCGGAGCTTGTATCCATTCCGGGAGCCATTACGCCTACCGAGGTTGCTGCAGCACACAGAATGGGGGCGGATTTCGTAAAGCTGTTTCCTGTAGACCTGTACGGACCTAAATACATAAAAACTCTTAAAGCCCCTCTTTCTCATGTCAGTATGCTTGCCGTCAACGGAATAACAGCCGACAATATGACAGACTATCTGAATGCAGGTGCCTGCGGTGTGGGTATTGGCTCCGGCATCGTCAACAAAAAAATGATAGAAGAAAATGATTTCGACGGAATAACCGCTCTGGCGAAAAAGTATACTGAAAAGCTGTAAAGGAGAATACGCAATGAAGTTGACTCTTGAACAAATAAAAGCAATAGCAACAGGCACTGTAAGAGCTGAAGAAGAGGAGGGCAAAATAAGGCTTTACAGATTCACCAAGGAACAGGAAGAACTGTACAAAGCTGTAAGTATCGAAAAAAACAGAGGTTTTTATGACCGGAGTCTGGCTACATCGGGTATAAGACTCCGATTCAAAACAAACAGTGAAAGTCTCAAGATAAAATTTGAAACAATCAAATGCACCTCACGCGAATATTTCTCTTTTGATATATTTGCAAACGGCAAGCCCTTTGATTACATAGACAATTATGCAGGAATTACGTGGCTTGTAAATTATACAGAAACCCCACTTCCTTTGGGAAGCTTCTCAAAGGAAATTACACTCTGCCCGGGAGTTAAAGAAATATGCATTTATTTTCCGTGGTCGGTATGTCCGTTGATTGAGGAAATTTCCCTTGACAACGAAGCTCTTATAGAGCCAATAAAGCCAAGCAAAAAGCTTCTTGCCTTCGGTGACTCCATCACACAGGGATATGATGCATTGCGTTCCTCAAATCGCTATGCCGCCCGTCTGGCTGATATGCTTGATGCCGAAGAACTAAATAAAGGAATAGGAGGAGAAATATTCTTCCCTCCCCTTGCCAAAACAAAAGAGGCATTTGAACCCGATTACATCACTGTCGCATACGGTACAAATGATTGGAGTAATGTAACAGAAGATGATTTCAAGGTCAACTGCAAGGAGTTTTATCATTCCCTCAGCAATAACTACCCAAATTCAAAAATCTTTGCAATTACTCCTATCTGGAGAAAAAATTATAAGGACAAAAAGGACTTCGGAGCTTTCGAGAACTTGGAAAAAGATATTGTGTCAGCCGTATCAAATCTGACAAACGTTACGGTCATTTCCGGTTTTGACCTCGTTCCAAAAGACGAGACCTATTTTGCAGACCTGAGACTGCACCCCAATGACATGGGCTTCTCACACTATTCCGAAAACCTATACAAAAAGATAAAAGAATACATATGACAAGCGGCAAGTTGCCGTTAATCCTCACCCACTGTAATTGTATATGTATCCAAACAAAGCCAAACCAAGAGATTGTTTGGCAATTTCCCAACAAATTAAGCAAGAGGCTGAGTCAAAACACTAAAAAGTGAATGACTCAGCCCCTTTTATTCTCTTATCATATGGTAACACGGAAGAAACGTATCATCTCCCGAAAAACCCATGTACTCATTTTGAATTTTAAATCCGAATTTTTTATACAATGCAACTGCCGCATTATTTGATGATATAACGTCAAGATGTATATTCTCCGCACCGTATTCGTCAACACAGTGCGACATCAAAAGCTTTCCTATCCCCTTGCCTCGGTACTTTTCGTCAATACAGACATTGACGATATTGTATCCCGTGTAAGAAGCGGTCTCCTCTATAAGAGGCTCAAAATATCCCTTTACTACCGGTGCAATATTCTGCGACAAGCTCTTTGAAATCGGTATATTTTCAAGAAAAGTCAGCCTTGAGGCACAAGGAACGGTACATGAGATACCGATAATATTTTCTTTGCATAAAACCACAAAAAAATTACTAATGTTGAAAATATTATTTACTTCCTTACTGCATATGTCTATTAAATCTATCCATTCTCTGTCAGAAGGAGATGCGCATATTCTCGGATATATATATGGGTCGGTAAGGTAAATGTATTTTGCAATCTTGGCAATATCATCTGTTTCGACCGCCTTTCTGCAGATACAATCAGAGTTCAGTTTTTTCATACATTTCAACCAGTCTTTGATGCTTTTTATAAACGGGCAGATCTGGCAAAGGAATAAAGTCGCAGGTATATATTTTCCCGAAAACCTTATTGTCGGTTATGTACTTGAAGCCCAGTTTTTTGGTTAAAGCTTCAACCTCTTTACTAAAAACATTGATGCACCAGTTTTTAAAGAATATTCCATTATCGGCGTATTCTTCAAGCTGAACAAGGAAAGATTCTATTAGAATATTATAATTCTTCATGTTTCTGTATTCGGGAAGAATAGAAAATGTAAGCACATAGCCGTGATATATTCCCGGGAAACAAATCATTTC
Source organism: uncultured Oscillospiraceae bacterium (assembly GCA_964650465.1). Classification (GTDB taxonomy): domain Bacteria; phylum Bacillota; class Clostridia; order Oscillospirales; family SIG627; genus RGIG6353. Next base: position 46,410 of record CAZYTA010000007.1, read on the forward strand.
CGTTTTATCTATATCAATATCCGCTTCCAGCAATTCACCTTTTGTTGCCAAAGCAAATGCATCTTCGTTCAGTGCAACTATTGACCAATCTCCCACTATTTTATTACTGCCGTTAACCAAATACTGAAAGGTTTCACTGTTGTCCTGAAGATACTCCTCCCATTGCTGTGCAGTACCCTCATTTTCCATACCGATACCATTGAAATTTATATAATCGTTTTCTACAAGCTGAAGTGAGATAGACGTTGAATCATATCCCAATGAAATTAAATCCTGATACTTTAACATTCGGCAGTCTCTGACATTTGCTTCTTCGGTAAAGACGGTTCGGCTTTCTCTTATAACATCGGCTTGTATTCTGCCTTTGTGCAGTTTAATTGTATCTGCCAGTTTTAAAATATGTTCCTCTAAAGGAGGTGTTAAGGCATCAAGCCAATGCGTTCTTCCCAGATAATATTCCATACTGTCATTCAAACCGCTTTTGTCAACCTTAAACGGAAGTATAACCACACCTGCATTTGCTGCAGAATTTATTTCATTCAGGACATGGACAGATGAAGCACTGTTTTGTGATAAAACAAGAATGAAAATACACGAAGACTTGATAGCGCGTACAATAGAGCCTGCATAATCAGCTCCCGGAGTAGCATCACGAAAATCAATCCAACATTTAATGCCGTTTTGCTCCAATATGTTTTGAACGGCAATCGCAATTTGAGCATCCTTGCGTGAATATGAAATAAAACAATCGTGCATTATAAAGCCTCCTTTTGTAATATAACTGTGATTTTTATTCATTATATCACAACTTTTTTTAAAAGTAAATCACCAACTTGACTTTTTAATATAAAAGACCAAGTATAAATCCCTCAAATTACAGATAATAACATCATAACACTTTTATTTGCGAAAACAGCATCGCCGTTTTGCTTAATTGAATTGCTTGAAAGACTGCGGTATGTGAGCAAGTGTCCATGGCAAAAAGTACAATATACCCTGTAGTTTTCACTTATATCACGAACTTGCTTTTTTCGGCAAGTCCAAGCAGGTCAACTGACATATCCAACATTTCACACTTTCTCCTATTCTGTATCACAAAAATTACTTGCTCTTTTTGAAATAAACCGTATCAATTCCCTTTCCTCTGTCATCCTTCAACACAAGGAAAGTCTCAAAATTGAATTTTGAAAGTATTTTAATGTGCGCCGAATTTGTTGACCAAGTTCTTGTGAAAACATTTGAGTTTTGGTATTTCTTAAACAGAAACTCATACATTTTTTGTGTAAGTCCTTTTCCTCTTCCGCAAGCATTCACAAGCAAGGTCGATATGTATATATTGGGCAGCTCCTCGTCGGTGATAGTGCCGTTTGCAAAATTTTCTTTAAAGGAAACAAAGGCAATAAGCCTACCGTCTTCAACAGCCACCAATAATTTCTGCTTTCTCAATTCATCAAAATAGGCAGTAATACCCCCACTGACATTTTTTGTATCTGAAAAATCCGACTGTGTGGTGGAATTGCGTGCTGACAGCGGCGGAACAAATTCATTGTCGCTTTCAATCAGCATATTCATAATTTCACTGTCATAAATACTTTTTTCCGTATCTTTTAAAAGTTTTATTTCCACTTTATAACCCTCCGAAAATCAAGATTTATAAAACCGTTAACAAGTTTTGTAACACTTTTTCTGTGAAACCACATATTTTCAACACAGTGTTATTAGCCGTCACGGCTTCTTTTCCGCATCCTTCATATACTGTGTGGGTGCAATTCCCATTTTTGTTTTGAAAACCTTTGAAAAGTACTGTGCATCGGAATATCCGCATCTGTCAGCAATATCGCAAACACTTGTAAATCCCTGTTCTATCATTGTACATGCATTCTGTATGCGAATGGTGTTCAAATATTCGATAATACCTATACCATAGTGTTTTTTAAACACATAAGAAATGTATTTCTTATTGTAGGACAAATCACGGCTCATTATTTCCAAAGAAAAACGGCTGTCGGAAAAATGCTCGTCAAGATATTTTTTTATCTTATCAACACTGTGGTGATTACCGTGTTTTTCATTTTTCGGAAAAAGCTTGCTGCCAAGAAAAGAAAAGGTATATAACAGTACAGCTTCACTTATCAGGTCTGCTGTTCCCGAGTTCATAAAAAGCCCTTTTTTCCATAAATCCTCCACCTCGCAGGAATCATGAAACAGAAAGTTATTACTGCCGATATTCAATTTTTCCATTATCATATTTCCGCGAAGTCCAACGAAGCTTATGTACATATAAGAAAAATCTTCTCTCGATTCTATAGCAAAAGATGAAGCAGGAAAGGTAAAAAATATATCACCTTTTTTCAAGGGAGTCACTTTTCCTGCTGTATGAATAACACCCTCACCGCTGCATACATAATGCATTTTATAAACCGACTCGGTTTTCAGCTGTACGAAACGCTGTTCTTTTGTCTCAAGCACGAAGTTTATAGTATGAATAGAATGCGTGTCCTTATGAAAAGGTATAAACAGACAGATATTTTCTTCCATAAAAGCCCCCTCCTTGCACATCATAGTATAAAAGAGAAGAACCAATCTGTCAACAACAATCTAACTATTTTCATGCAATACATAGAATATATCCATTGCAACCTGTTTTTTATACTGTTATAATGAAATCGGAAATGAGGTGTATACTTATGAAAAAAGTAAGAATAGGCGTTTTAGGTGCATATCGAGGCACAAGTATGATAAATTACTGTAAAAGAAGCGACAACGCCGAGGTTGTTGCAATTTGCGATAAGCTGCCCGAGGCACTTGAAGCACAGCGCCGGAATGCAAAAGGTCTGAATATTACCTTCTACGATAATTTTGACAGTTTCATTATGCACGATATGGATGCAGTGGTTTTGGCAAACTATGCAAACGAGCACGCTCCTTTTGCAATAAAAGCAATGAAACGCGGACTGCACGTTTTCTCCGAGGTATTGCCTTGCCAGACAATGAAGGAAGCAGTTGAGCTTATCGAAACGGTAGAAGAAACAGGTAAAATATATGTATACGGAGAAAACTACTGTTATATGCCTGCCCCGCACGAAATGAAAAAGCTGTACAGGCAGGGCAAGATAGGCGAATTTGAATACGGAGAATGCGAATACATCCACAATTGTGAACCTATATGGCACAGCATTACATACGGAGAAAGAGACCATTGGAGAAACAACATGTATTCTACCTTCTACTGCACTCATTCGTTGGGGCCGATTATTCACATGACGGGACTTAGACCCGTCAAGGTTGTGGGCTTTGAAGGTATTAATAACGAAAGAAATCTAAGGACGGGAGCAAAGGGAGGTCAGTTCGGAATCGAAATGGTCACCCTTGAAAACGGCGGTATTATAAAAAGTGTTCACGGCAATTTGTACAAGGATTCCATATGGTACTCAGTCTATGGCTCAAAAGGCAGGATGGAATGTGGACGAGAAGATGCCAAAGACGGACATATACACAAAATATATGTCAATGCCGACGAGTATTCAGGAGAATACGGTGAAGAAAAGCTTGAAAGTTATGAGCCTGTAAATGAAATAACCGCCGACATCAAAGGCTTTGGACACGGCGGCTCGGATTTTTATTCCATGTATCATTTTGTAGAGAAAATACTGGGCAAAGAGGATGCCGATACCATCGACGTATACGAAGCGCTAGATATGTTTCTGCCCGGCATGTTTGCCTACCGCTCAATACTAAACGGAGGCATCCCTATGGATATACCTGATCTTCGAAACAAAAATGAACGTGACAAATGGCGAAACGATACTGCCTGCACAGATTCCAACACAGCAGGAAATATGCTCCTTCCCACCTTCTCAAAGGGCACCCCTGACATAGATGACGGAGTGTATGAGCATATGAAAAATCTTTGGGATGATGAATGTAAAAACGGTAACGGCAATTACAGAAGCGCGGCGTTCAGCCAGGGCAGAAAAAATGATAAATCTGAACCAAAGCAGTTGATAATGAAATGGAAAAATGACGGTACAGAATGCATTGAACCTACATTTCCCGAAGGTGTAGCATCAATAAATTATACAAACCTTTCAAATGCTATGACCCAATGGCTTGATATTGTAAGATTTATGGGGCAGGAGGGAGCTCCCGCAAAGGATGAAGCTTACTACAAAGAAGCTATGACCGATATGCCTTACTACAGCGAAGACAAATGCTTCTTCCTTACTGTTAACGGCATTCCTGCCGCTACTATTACTGTCATTTGCGACACCGACAAAAAAGAAGGCTACATTCATATGGTAGCCTGTAAGCCAGAGTTCAGAGGCAAAGGATTGGGACATCTGCTGAATGACATTGCAGTATATACTCTCAAAAAAGAAGGTATGAAAACTGCATATCTTACCACAGACGACTGGAGAATTCCCGCTATCAAAACCTATCTGAAGGCAGGTCTGTATCCTGACATTGAAAGCGAACCTGATTTCGCTGAGCGTTGGGATAAAATAATGTCAATACTGCAAGGCTAAGTTCGACTCTCTCAGGCTATGCTCACTGCAAAATAAATAAAATCAAAAATTCCCAATATTAAAGTGATTACATACTGCCGTATTACAAGGGAATGTAACGACGGCAGGGGCAAAAATTCCCCTCTGAACCCGACAAGGGCTTGATCCCCTTCGGCTTATAAACTAAAAAAGCGGCGAGTCGCCGCTGACAATGCTCGCCTATCGCAACCAATGTATAAGCCGAAACAAGGTAAAACGGCGAGGTTAATTCAATGCAATTTCCTAGGATATAAAAAAAGCTGTCTCAAATGCCGATGATGGCATTTGAGACAGCTTGAAGCTATAATAATAATACTACTACCACTCCGAAAGCAAAAAATAATATCCAGCAAAGTAATCCTATAACAGTACCTACGGGAAAGCTTCTTTTATCCACACAAAAATTCGGAGCATTGGGGGCGATATAAATGTTATATGTATGATTAAGCTCAAAAAGCTTATTCAGCTTTCTTTTTGAGTACAACAAAAAGCTGTGGCAAGAATATCGCTCGCCCTTATATTTATAGCTGAAGCAAGGTGCATAATGGCTTCTGCCTCGGTACGAAGAAAAGGCTTCAAAGGATACATATTCCGCCGAGACCAAAAAACTGCATTTTCTGTATCTGGTAAGAATTTCTATTGCTGACACTGTCAAAAACAAAGATATCGGCAGAAAAAGTGAGGCAACAAGAAGCTTTTCTGATTTAAGCAGCATTCCCGACACTGACAAAACAGGCTGTGAAATCACGCAAGCCGCAGATATGGCAAAGTACCGGCTTTTCTTACTTCCCGTTAAGAACAACAAGCCCATAAGCAGACATAAAGCTGATATAACTATAAAAAACGGATAGGCATCCTGCATCAATAATCACCTCAAATCCTTTCTCTGCGATAATAGTCGAGCCGCAAACTACACTCCGGCAAAAAAGATGCTACAATAAACAAAATCCAAAAATCCCAATATCAAAGTGATTATCATACTACTGACATTGAAAATAATGTATCGCTTTTCTTTTCTTCTTATAGACCCCACCAATGCAATAATTGAAAACACAAGATAAATTTGTGTCAAGCTCAACATATAAGGTATCATAATGACAATCAACAATAAAGCAGAATCCCAACCTAATACTTTATAATCTAAAATTTCAAACGCTACAATTGAAAATAACCAAAGAAGCCACGATACAGAGCAAAACAAAATATAAAACTTTTGAAACTTCATATTATATCCCTCTCTTCAATTTTATCATATCACAAATGTTGCAAAATGTAAATCCCCCAAAGTCAAAAGCCGTCTCTGATGCAAGGCATTCGAGACGGCTTTTTCTTTTATCTTATGGGAAATTTCGTTAAAACAACCTCGCCGTTTTACCTTGTTTGGATGCACATATAGGATACGATAGGCGAGAATTGTCAGCGGCGTCTTGCCGCTTTTTATTTATGTAAGCCTTTTTTCTTAATATTTCCAACACTGTATCGGGGATGCCGCAACATAGATATTACGATTGCTTTGTGTCCAATAGTTCACAGCCCTGCCTCCTTTACTACCCTAGTGAAATCGCGGTAATCATCAATGGTAATATAGGGAAAATTCGAGAGATAAACAGCCTCGTCGTTTCCTCCGAGCCCGTAATCATCTCCTATGTAAACCACCTCGTTATGAGCGAGTCCCTTTTCCCTGCAGTAGAGGTCGAGGGCGTAATACTTGTTATATGGCATGGGAGCCATATCAAAGGATGATGAGCCGCCTACAAAAACGCAATAGTCGCTGAAGGTATCAACCACATCCTTGTATATCTTTCGTCTTTTCGACCTGTCGGGGTCAAAGGAAAGCTTATCCTCCTGCTTTGCCTTAGTGCCGAGTATGGGAAATGTAACACAGCCCGAGGGGTGAAATTCCACTGTTTCTCCTGCATATTCGGTAAAGCCGTATTTCTGTCTCAATGCGTTTATTTTATCTGTTATCTGCTGTCTGTCGCAATCGGCTGTTGCATCTCTTATGATATCCATGCTTTTGGTTTCAGGATTATACACACCGTACTGCATTCCGTAATTTCCGACAATATCAATGGGGAATTGCTCCAATTGATTGAATATTCTCATTATCTGCCCTGCGCCCACCATTAAAAGCTTGTATTTCTCGGAAAGGGCATAAAGCACCTCTCTATGCTCTGCACACAAGGGTGTTTTATGTTGAGTCAGAGTTCCGTCAAGGTCCATTGCAATAACTTTGATATTTTTATACATTCTTTTAATCTCCAAACTTTTAATCTCCAAAAAACAAATTCGCATTCATGTCGATTTTCTCTTTACAAAAGATTACAGTTAGGTTATAATACAACCGTCAGATTAAGTCAACAGTTGTTCAAAAGATTGCGTAAAAAATGAACAAATGCACGTATTTAACCTACAATCAATCAAAATCAGTCAGGAGAGCCGTAAGATGCTTAACAAGGAACGGGAGCAAGAAATACTTAACATATTAAAAACCACCAACGGCTTTGTAACAGTGAAGATGCTTTGCGATACACTGTTCGCAAGCGAATCGAGTATTCGCAGGGATTTGAAAGCTCTGGAGGAGCGAGGTCTTGTAAAAAGAAGCTACGGCGGAGCATCGTCGGTATCGAATTTTTCAAGTATAGTGACCTTCAACCAACGCACACGGCAGAATGCTGTGGAGAAGCGGGATATTGCAAAAAAGGCAGCGGCTTTGATAAATGAGGGGGACATAGTTTTTCTTGACCAATCCTCCACAGCCTTTTATCTTGCAGGCGAGCTGTTGAACAGGTCATCGCTGACTGTTGTAACAAACAATATAGAGATTATGATGCTTCTTTCAAATTCAGGAGTGAAGGTTATATCCTCGGGCGGTTTTCTGAGCGACGAAAACCGAAACTGTCTCATAGGCGGTGATGCGCAGAAAACATTTGAAAATATATTTGCGGATATTATGTTTTTCTCTGTTAAAGGGCTTTCTTTTGACGGAACGGTTACTGATTGCTCAAGAGAAGAAATAGTTGTCCGAAACATCATGCTCAAAAATGCAGGCAAAAAGGCACTTCTGTGCGACAGCTCAAAATTCGGAATAAGAGCCCCCTACAAGCAATGTGATCTCTGTGATATCGATTACCTCATCAGCCAGGGAGTCTCAGCACAGGTCTTTGAGAAATTCGGGAACACGATTGAATTGTTATGAAATTTTGTGAAAATACACAATATTTTCGAAAGTGAATATTGACTTTCGAAAATGCGTATGATATAATCAAGACTGTAAAGCTGTGAAAATACACATTTTCCCCGAAAGAGGTATTGCTATGATTGAGAGAAAGAAATATCTTGATAAACTTATCAGCAAAAAAGAAAATGGGCTTGTCAAGGTCATCACAGGTATCCGTAGATGCGGCAAGTCATATCTTCTTTTCAACATATATAAGAATTATCTGCTTTCGATTGGAGTATCCGAGGACTGTATAATTGAACTTGCTCTTGACGATGACGAGAATATCAGATACCGTAATCCGCTTGAGCTTGGAGGATATCTCCGTTCCCTTACAGCAGATAAGAGCAAGACCTACTACATCTTCCTTGACGAGATACAGAAGGTGGTTTCAATTCAAAACCCATATATCAAAGATGTGGAAGATAAAATCGGATTTGTTGATGTTCTCCTTGGTCTTATGAAGCACGATAACATAGATGTTTATGTAACAGGCAGTAACTCCAAAATGCTATCCTCTGACATTCTCACAGAGTTCCGCGGCAGAGGTGATGAGATAAGAGTAAATCCTTTGTCCTTCAGTGAGTTCTACAATGCTTATGAGGGCGAAAAAAGAAATGCTTGGCAGGAATATTACACCTATGGCGGATTGCCTCTTGTAATGAAAAAAAGGGGACATGAAGATAAGGCAAAATATCTCGGGACCCTGTTTGACAAAATCTATTTAAGCGACATTATGGAGCGAAACAAAATACTCCATGAAAAGTCGGTGCTTGATGACATATTGAACATTGTATCTTCTTCAATCGGTTCTCTCACCAATGCAGGTAATATTGCAAAAACCTTTAAGAGCAACCGTCAAATTAACATTGACAATGCTACCGTTGGAAGATACCTTGATTTGTTTATAGATGCATTTATGCTCTATAAGGCAGACAGATACGATGTCAAAGGCAGAAAGTATATCGGTTCTCCTTTGAAGTACTATTTCAGTGATATTGGTCTCCGTAATGCAAGATTACAGTTCAGACAGATGGAAGAAAATCACATTATGGAAAATATCATCTACAATGAACTTGTATGCCGTGAATTCAATGTAGATGTCGGTGTGGTTGAATATTTCTACAGAGGAGAAGACGGCAAGAGTAAAAGAGCAAATCTCGAAATTGATTTTATTGCCAATAAAGGCAGTCAAAAATACTATATTCAGTCAGCACTTACAGTTTCGGACGAAGATAAGCGCCGGCAGGAAATTCGCTCTCTTAACCGTGTTGGCGATTCATTCAAAAAGATTGTCGTTGTCAAGGATAACATCATTCCTTGGCATGACGAAAACGGCATTTACTATATTGGAATTGAAAGGTTTCTGCTTGATGAAGCACTCCTTAACTTTTGATCCTGACAAAACTTACAGTTGCGTTCGGATAAAATGACAGGAGTTCAGCCCCTTTCGGCTATAGCCGATAATACATTGCTATCAAAAGCAGATGATTGGATTGTTTTCATATTAGCAACAGCGAGGTGAATTTCACCTCGCTGTACATTATATATTTCTAAATTTACAGATTACTTTTTGCAATTCGGTTGGTAATTTTGATTTATCGTTAGCCACAAACACACCCAGCGGATTATTCCAAGATTCCAGAGAATCATCTTTCACAACTGTAATATAATAGTTTTTATCCTCTTCGATATAGCCAACATCTATCTGCATACCGTCCTCATATGTAATTAGCAGCATATCCTCGTCATCATCGCAGATGGTTTGGAGTTTCCCTTGAGCCAAATCTAATTTTTTATATTTGTCATCCCAAGAAGCGTATGTCTCTAACTTATAGGTCTTTATTGTTTCACTTGATTTGGTTAAGTGAGCAGTAATAATGCAAAACCATTTACTATTGGAACTATGGTCTTCAAAACATATCCATTCGCCGTTATCATTTAGATAATAAGATGCAACTCTAAAATTTTTGTTATTAACTTCTGTTACCGTTTTAATTGTACGATTTACCCTGTTTGCAATATACTCAATAATATTATTTTCAAACTCATCGAGATTATCAAAGTCCCACTCTTGCCACGAAACCTCATCATCAACAGACGCATATAAATATTTTTTGCCGTCACATTTTTGTGTGCAGATTTCAAGCAACAATTCCATATTGTCTTTTTTGCCGGCAAAAGCAACAGTGAAATCATCGTAATCTATAAAATTATCAATGCCACACTTTTGACTAACTGCATTTTTAATTCTTAAAATGCAGTCTTTTTCTCTTTTAATATCTTCTTCAAGTGTTTTGGTGGCGTTGAAAAATTTGAATAATGGCATAAGCTTCACCTCAATTAATTTATTATATCACACACTATTATATCACACACATCACAAAAAGTAAATCCCACAGTATAAATCTCCTTGTTTTACAAATACTAACAGTGTAAATTTGTAAACAAGGAGATTTTTATATATGAAAGCAACAGGTATTGTACGCCGTATAGATGACCTTGGCAGAGTTGTTATTCCCAAGGAGATAAGAAGAACAATGAGAATTCGTGAAGGTGACCCTCTTGAAATATATACCGACCATGACGGAGAGGTTATATTTAAGAAGTATTCGCCGATTGGTGAGCTGCATTCGTTTGCATCATCTTATGCCGAAACATTGAACAAAAATTGCGGATTGAAGGTTGTTATTTGCGACAGAGACACTGTTATTGCATCCGCAGGATTGCCGAAAAAGGAGTATCTTGAATCAAAGATATCTGCTGAAGCAGATGAGCTCATTGAAACACGAAGTGAATATATCTGGTCGGAGGGTGAAACAGAAAAATTTATTACCAGCCGTTCAAGCGAAAAAATTTCGGTACTCTCCCCTATCATTATGAGCGGTGATATAATCGGCGCCGTCGCATCTATTTCCGAAGAAAAAACACCTGCCGACCGCATGGAGATAAAGATGATACAGACAGCCGCTTCTTTTCTTTCGAGACAGCTTGAGGAATAAAACACAAATTCTTATATTTTTTAACGTTAACTTGACAAAGTAAAATCGATATGATATTATTGTTTTGTCGGTTAACGTTAATTTATATTATCGAGAAAGGAAATATAATTATGAACAAGGGAATTAAGTTTTCGGGACATACAATGGGGGCTCCCGGTAAGGACATTTACGAGGTTATTAAGCTCTTCAAGGAAATCGGATATGACGGAATTGAAGTAAGAATTGCAAAGGACGGTCAGATAGACTCCGAGACAATCACAGATGAAGAAGCAAAGAAGATAAGCGAGGCGGCAAAGGCTGAGGGCATGGAATTCTCATGTCTCACCTCCTACTACAAGGATTTCACTCCCCCTGCACGTGATGATGTTATAAAAAATCTCAAAAGAGTTATAGATATTGCGGCTATTCTCGACTGTAAGCTAATCCGTGTTTACGGCGGAGACGAGCCCTTCACAAGAAACGACATCTGGTTCAATGATTTCTGGAGCTACACAGTATCGGGAATCCGTGAGGTTGCACAGTATGCTGCTCCCCTCGGAGTAAGCGTTGTTATCGAAACACATGTAAGCTCACTTACCATGAGTGCAAGAGATACAATGCACCTTATCGACGATATAAACATGAACAATGTCGGTATGCTCTTCGACTATGCGTGGGTTGAGCTTGCGGGAGCCGAGACAGGCGCTGATGCAGTGAGACGCGCGGCGAAGTACATAAAGCATGTTCACATCAAGGATTGGAGGCTTGAATCAAAGACACCTCTCAAAAAGCAGTCATGTCTCATGGGCGAGGGTACTGTCAATTGGGCAGAGGTTATTCCCGCACTCAAGGAAATCGGATATACGGGCTATGTAAGTGACGAGTACGAGAAATTCTGGTATCCTCAGGAGCTTCCCGAGCCCGAGGTGGGCATGAAGCACAATCTTGATTTTTGCAAAAAGTATCTGGGCTAAAATAACGGACTGACCCAAACAAGAAATTAACCAACAAAAATTGCACCCAACGGGTGCAATTTTTATTTGGAAGTATATTTTCTGTACTGACCGGGTGATACGGAATAAAAGCTTTTGAACTTCTTGGAAAAATGTGTGCTGTCACAAAAGCCTGTCTTTTCCGCAATTTCGGAAAGAGATTTGTCACCGTCCAGCAGCATTCTCTTTGCTACATCCATTCTCTTTTCCGTAATATAGCGTTGCGGAGTCTGTCCGAGGTGCTTTTTGAAATAGCGTATAAAATGATTGGTCTGCATATACAGCTGTCCTGCAAGAACATCATTGGACAAAGGACATTCAAGATTTCCGTCGATATATAAAAGAAGGTCCGTTAATTTCTTAGGTGTTTTTCTGACAAAATCATTGGAGTCCTTCGAGGACAAATCGATATAGGCTGACAAGAGGTTGAATACGAGTGATTTTGTCAAAAGCACATCCGAGGGCCGACGGCTCTCGCATATCTGAGCAATCTTCGCAAAAGTGTTTTCTATATCGGAGCAGTCACGGCACTTAAGCATATATACATCCGAAAACATACCCTGCTCCGCTGCAGCAGGATAAAGGTCAAAGTGAAACCAATACTTTGCAAAGGGCTTGTCGTTCATATTATGATAGCTGTACTGAGTGCCTGCGGGAATAAAAAACCAATCTCCTGCGCCTCCCGTAAAGCTTTTTCCGTTTATCGTAATACTGCAGGCGCCCTCGGTGATAAAATAAAAAATATTTTGTCCGAAGATATCGTCTGTTACCTTCCAATCGGTGCCTACATCTATTCGGTAATACCCTCCGATTCGGTAAATGACATTAATGTTTGAAAAAAACAAGTCGGTAAAGCTATTCATTTTCCCCTCGCTATGATAGTGATATACAATAAAAAGACTTTATTATACATTTATTTTTGATTATAACAGATATATAATAAAATTGTCAAGTAAACGAAAACGGAGGAAAGAAAATGTTTATCGATATTCACGCACACGCATACAGATTTCAACAGCCATTTGGCTGTCCCTTCAGCACTACCGAACAGCTGGTAAAGCGCTTTGACGAGTTAGGTATAGCAAAAGGTGTGGTTCAGCCCATCGTCAGCCCTGAGGTTTATTTCCCTCAATCAAATGATGATATTCTGGAAATGGCAGAGCAATTTCCGGATAGAATTATTCCTTTTTGCAATATAGACCCCAGATGCCGTTACAACTCGGACATCACAGATTTTACGCCTGTGCTTCAGTATTATAAGGACAGAGGCTGTAAGGGCATCGGAGAGATTATGTGTAAGCTTGAAATACAGGACCCAAAGCTTCAAAACCTGTTTTATCATGCTCAGAAGGTAGGTCTTTCGGTAACACTTGACGGTTCACCGCAAAAGGACAGAGGGTTTGGTGTTTATGATGACCCCGGACTGCCACAGCTCGAAATGACACTTATCAGCTTCCCTGAGCTTATTGTTTTCGGACACGGACCTCTGTTCTGGTCTGAAATAGCAAAGCTTGAAACCATTGCTGAAAGGGGCTATTTTTACACAGTTGACAACCGTCACATAGGAAAAATGGGAACGGGAGCTATTGAGGAAGAGGGCATTGTACCAAAGCTTTTGCGCAAATATCCAAATCTTTACTGCGACCTGTCCGACGGTACGCCTTACCATATGCTCTCCCGCGACCCTGATTTCGGCTCAAAATTTCTCACAGAGTTTGCTGACAGGATGTTTTTTGGCACAGATATAGTTTTTCCCGAGATGCCTGTCAAGATAATCGGACTGTTGAACGATTGGAGGGACAACCGACTTATTTCACAGGAGGTCTACGACAAAATCACTTACAAAAATGCAGAAAAATTCTTGGGAGTTAAGGTGGATAGCTGACAATGGTAAGAAGGAACGACATAACAAAGACGCTTAATGAAATCGGAATTCAAAAGGGAGACACTGTTTTGGTACACTCCTCCTTCAAAAGTCTGGGAGAGGTGGAGGACGGTGCAGAAGCCGTTATTCTCGGATTTCTTGATGCCATAGGCGACGATGGCACGCTGGTATTCCCTACATTTACGCAAAAAGATTTTTCAAAAGCCTATGAAACCTGGCATATAGATAAAGAATCTGACACAGGATACCTTACCAATTACTTCAGAAAGCGTGAAGGAAGTGTCCGCAGTGACCAGGCAACACACTCGGTTGCTGCATCGGGACAGCTGGCAAAATGGCTGACAGAGACCCACGGACACACCTCCAAGCGTATCGGCAATATGGGAGATACTCCCTTTGCCCCCGACTCTCCTTGGGAGAAAATGTACCAAAAAGGAGCAAAGGTGGTCCTGCTGGGAGTTCGTCCCGTTTATATAACCTTCAGGCACTATGCGGAATCCTTATATGTGGAAGAGCTTTTGAGGAGTGTAGAGGGTAAAGACGGCTATACTGCTCTGAAAGACAGGCTCAAAGCATTTAATAAGCCGGGGATATGGCCTAATGTTTACAATGAGTGGGTAGCAGATGAGCTTGAAAAAGCAGGAAATATAAAAAAAGCAAGTTGCGGACCTTCACTTTTTACCGCAGTGGAGTCTGTCGAGTTTGTGAACTTTGTTCTTGACCGTTTGAGAAGCCGTGACCGACGGGTTCTTTGGGATCCCAACAGCTCCTGGGCTCATTTGTGGGAGCAATGGGTAGACGACCTTGAAAAATTAAAAAAGCAATAGCCGAAGGGAGCCGACAGTGTCACTCTATCGGGGTAGTTCTTGACAAAACAGGAGTATTAAAGTATAATTAAGAAAAAAATCTTAAGGAATAACAATGGCTAAAAAGACAACGATAGAGGACATCGCAAGGCTTTGCGGTGTATCAAAGGCAACTGTGTCATATGTACTCAACGGCAAAAAGACTGCCATGAATATGTCCAAGGACACAGTAAAGGAAATAATAGAGACCTGCCAAAGGCTTGGATACCGTCCCGACAAGACGGCTCAGGCTCTTTCTGCCATGCGTAAAATTCCGCTCAATCTAATCATTCTCACTCCGTGGCTTTATTCTCAGCATTCCGACTTTATGGCGCAGATAAATGCCGCATTTGAAGCCATAAGCCGTGAAAAGGAGATAAAATTCTCTTATGCATACTACGAAAGAGGCGGTCTTTCAAAGCACCTCAAACCTGAAAAGTACAGCCGCTACGATGCTGTAATAGTTGCAGGCACATCGGTGACAGATGATAGCTTTTTAATTGAGAATTCCGCCAAATTTGAAAACCTTATTCTGCTTAACAGATATGTTAACGGTATATATTCGGTTTACGGAAATGACAAGGAAGCAACCTTTGAGCTTGCAGAGAGTGTAAAAAACAGCGGTTTTTATGATTCGTTTGTAATCGTCAGCGAAAGTGTAGACAGCTTCTGCCGCGAGGAAAGACTTTCGGCTTTAAAGGAGTCATTCAGCAATGCAAGAATTGCCGATTTTAACGGAAATATGGATGCTGAATCGGCATTGAAGCTATACAGGGAAAACGGCAACGGAAAAACCTGTTTTGCTTTTACAACCTTCTCCCCCGCTTCCCTTTTTATGACACATCTTTTACGACATGGAATCAACATTCCCAATGAATGCGGTGTAATATGCTTTGACATTCACACACTTCTTTCGGACTATCTTCCGCTTCAGTTGACAACCGTTGACCCACGGTTGTCGGATATGGTAAAAGAAGCCTACAACATAGCACTTGCGCTTAAAGAAGGGAAAACACCCAACAGTAAAAAGATCCCCGCCTCCATATGCAACGGCGAAACAGCAAAAAGCAATCTGCAATAGTTAAGCCCATATTAAAACACTAAGCTTGCCCCCAACGGCACAATAAACGTTGGGGGCAAGCTGTATTTAAATCACTGAAAACGAGTACGTCCGATTATTTCCTTTCTCAGTTTCCGTCTGACACGATTAATATGCCTTTCAAAATCTCCGTTATTGATGAGCTCGCAAAGCAAAAGCTGTTCAAACGTAGGCACGGTGCAGGAATAAAAGCCAAGTCTGCTGTTGAAATCTCCGAGAAGCCCCTGAGGAATAACCATATATCCCACACGGAAGGACGGTGACACAGTTTTTGTAAAGGTATTAAGATATATTACATTGTTTCTTTGAGATAAAGCGAAAAGAGTTTCCTCGGACTTTTTTGAAACAGAAAACTCAGATTCAAAATCGTCCTCTACTATATACCGTATGCCGGTTTCCGACCAGCGTATATATTCGTATTTTTTAGAAGCAGAAGCAGTTATTCCCGTTGGAAAGCTCCTGTACGGAGATATATGCAATACATCTGCTTTTGCTCCGTTCAGCCAAGCACTTTCTATTCCGTCTGCACCGAGAGGTAACAGCATATATTTCACACCCGAAGCAAGATACACCTGTTCTATTTTTTCGTAACAGGGATTTTCAAGGGCGAATATCCTCTCTCTCCCGAGAAGTCCCACAATAAGACCGTAAAGATATTCCGCTCCCGAGCCTATGATTATCTGCTCAGCGGAAGCCTTTATTCCTCGGCTTCGGAACAGGTAGGATGACAAAGCATTTCTGAATTCAAGACAGCCTTTGTTCGGTGATTTTTCAAGTAAGGCTTCACCGTAATCGGAGATCACCTTTCTCATTGCCTTTGACAATACAGAAAAAGGAAAATGATGAGAATTGTCAGATAATGTATGCGGTCTTACAGGAGGAACAGCTGTGTGTGTGATTGTACCGAAGGCATCTGCGCTTCTGAATATAACAAAGTATCCGCTTCTTTCTCTGGGTTCAACATACCCTTCCTCGCAAAGAAGCGCATATGCATGCTCTATGGTAACGGTACTGACACCAAGCTCATCTGAGGCAAGACGCTTTGACGGAAGCTTATCACCGTATGCATACACACCGTTTGTTATGTCATCTCTTACCTGTTCATAAAGCTGCAAATATGCGTTTTTTTTATCCTGAAGGTTGATTGAATATCTCATCTGGTTATATAAAATTCTCCAATTCTGATTATTTATTTATATCCAGATGTATTATACAATAGTCTCATAAAAAAATCAATATCAAAGGAGAAATATATGAAAAACCGCACTAAAAATATAGTACTGTCATCACTGTTTGCCGCAATAATATTTGTACTTACAAGGTTTGTCAGCATTCCTACCGTAAGCGCTGTAGGAAACGTTAATCTCGGTGACTGTGCTGTGCTGATTGCAGCCTGGCTTCTGCCCTGCCGTTATGCTTTTTTTGCATCGGGCATAGGCTCAGCCCTTGCGGATTTGATGTCGCCATATGCAGTTTATGCACCTGCTACCTTCGTAATAAAAGGACTCATGGCAATAGTTGCATATATTATCTTTAAAAAAATTAAAAGCAATATCTATTCGCCAAAAGCAATCATATCAGGTGCTGTTGCAGAGCTTATAATGATATCGGGATATCTTTTGTTTGAAGGAATCCTGTACGGCTTTGGCACGGCAATTCTTAATATTCTATTTAACGCAGTACAAGGCATTGCGGGGCTTATAAGTGCAGTCATTCTGTTCGGGATACTGCAAAAGCGCATAAAGGGGATGTAAAAAAGTCCCTCACGCGCTCGAAAAGCAAATTGAGATATTTTTAAAAGTTTAAAAATGCTTTGGGAGAGAGGTTTGGGGAGGGTACTTTTGCTAAAAAGTACCCTCCCCAAAAAATAAACTCAAAAACAAAAATGCCGAGAATTGCCGGCGACTCGCCGCTTTTTAATAAACATATATCATTTCTATCTCACCGAGAAAATCAAAATATATTATAATATCCTCACCCTCCAGATTGCCATGGGCATTTTTCCAGCTGATTTGTTGGTTTTCCGATATAACAGGAATATTCGATAACATTTTATAATCCATTGTGCCGCCCGAAAGCAAATTCTCATCTGCCGATACAACATTCTCCTGACGGCAGTTTGTTACGGTAGGTATCAGCCTTACAGCCTCGTTATTTGCATCCACCAAAAGAAAACCTTTCATCAGTTCCTCTGAGTCTCCCATTCTGTATGAGGCTTTATAAGTTGACAAATTGCCGTTAACGAAGAATTTTACGGTACGTGTATTGCCATCCGCAGCAACTGTATTTGCAGAAACAAGTATTCCTTCTGAGGTTACGGTATATTTTTCCTCACCTTCTCCGTGATAAAAAGCGATTACTCTGCCTCTGCTGTCCAAAAGCAGAGTTCCGTATTGACCAATCTCCGAAGATGGAATGGAAACAGAAAGCTTCATTGAAGCAATTTCACCGTCTATATAAAAATCTGCTGTTGAACTTCCGTTTTTGATAAGTATACCTTTGTGTGAAGTATATTCCTCATCTTCGGAATAAAAAGCCAACACAACATCCTCCGAATCCAGAACAAGTGTACCCTTATTCAGCACATCGCTTTTATCGGGAACTGTATATTGCAGCTCATAGTATTCCACATTGTTGTTCACAAGGAATTTTGCGGCAATCAAGCCATCCGGATTTACCGTATCATTAGCCAGCAATATAACATTCTTGTATACTCTGCCTTGCTCTCCGTCGGATAAAAATGCGGATATTTCACCGTACTCATTAATAACAAACGTACCCGATGCTCCTATATAGCTTTCGGTCATGGAAACATGTGAATCATACCACACTGTAACTTCGTTTATCATAAGCTCTGCTTCGTTTTTATCCACATCGATCACTGTTCCGTATTCTATTTCGTAGCTGTCTTTGCCATCCGGAAGAAAGTCCGTTATACAACCGTCCGCATCAAGCAACGCTGTACCGCTTTTTCCGATATCCTCATATAAAAAGCTGACATTTTCCGACCTCTCGTAATATGTTGCTTTACCATTCACCAGAAAAAGGGAATAATTCTTTCGCCCTGTATCGGATACAGTATCATTGTTCACAAGAACAGCATTTTTAACAATGGTGTATACATCGCTTTCATCGGAAATAAAGGCTGTTGCATATCCGTTTGCATCAAGAAGCAAAGTGCCATAGCTTCCCACATCACTCTGAGATATAGCGGACACTCTTGGATATGACAGCTCATTTCCGTTCACGTACATTACCGTCTCATATGGCAATACTCCGTTTGAAGATTGCTGTGAATTCACAAGCAATATGCCCGAAACTGCCAAAAAGCTGTCTGTATCAGGAAGAAATGCAAGTATTTTTTCGTTTTTATCGATAAGCACCGTTCCCGACACACCTATGAGTGTTTCGGGAATTTCTGCGCTCTTGGGATACCAAACCACATTGCCGTCAACATACAACTTAGCACAGTTCTGTTTGCCTGTATCAGACAGTGAATTTACCGAAAGTATCACTGCATTCTCCAGAGAGGAATCAACAAGCTTTTTATAGAATTTAACTCCGCTCTTGTTATTTGAAGCGATAAGATTTACAAGAAGTATTGCTGTATCGCCTCTTGATATATTTTCATCGGCACCAAGCTCAACTCCTTTTGATAATTCAAGACGGTTAGCAAGGCTTATATAGTCATCAGGATAAACCGCACCTATCTCTGAATCGCTGTAATCAAGGATACGCAGCATTACCGTAAGCAATTGTGCATATGTAACCCTGTCATCGGGACCGAAATTGCCGTCTCCATAGCCTTTAAGCAGTCCTTTCGAGTATACAAGGTTTATATATGATGCAGCCCAATGCTCCGATGTCACATCTGAAAAAAGTGTCTTTTGAGAATAGGTACTAAGCTTATCCTCTTCTCCGAGCAGTACAGTAATCAGTTTCGAGAGCTCACCTCTGGTCAAGGTTGCATTCGGATGATAACCGCCGTCGGAATATCCGTTTATCACTCCCAACGCATCAAGCACGGATACTGCCTCACTGACATCGGTATCTGCAATGTCATTATACGCAAGCGTTCCGACAGACAGCACAAGCGCCGCAATAAGTATTGTCAGTATAATAAAAGTTTTCTTCATTATTTTTCTCCTTCAAAATTTAGTCTGCCCTGAGTGCATCCACAGGCTGTAAGCCCGAAGCTTTGATTGCGGGATAAAGTCCGAATACTATGCCTATGACAATAGAAAACAGTGCCGCTCCCACTGTAACAAATACTGTAGGAAACAGTATCAGATCATATATAAGCTTTCCCAAAATCACGGAACCGGCGTATCCTATAATAATGCCTATTATGCCGCCTGCCGAGCTCAATACTGCCGATTCGACAAGAAATTGTGTTATTATTACGCTCCGCTGGGCTCCTATTGCCTTCTTTATACCTATCTCGCGCGTACGTTCGGTAACCGTTACCAGCATTATATTCATAATTCCGATACCGCCTACCAACAGCGCTATACAGGCAATACCCCCGAGCACTATACTCATGGAGGCGGTCTCCTCGTCACTTTCAGCCATGGCATCATTACCGTTTTCAAGGGTATATGAGCTGGTATTTGAATTAAGCGCATCGCTGAGAAAATATTCAAGCTCCGCCATAACGGTTTCCATATTATCCGAAGTAGATACCTTTACCGTAAAATCCGTAACCACCGCACTGCTTTTCAAAGCACGGTTATGGGTATAGGGAATTACCATCATATCGTCCATGGAATCCTCTGCTGTACCGTCCTTCTGATAGTAAACGCCCACTACCGTAAACGGCTCACCGCCAAAAGTTATCTCCTTGCCTATAGGGTCAATATATCCGAAAAGACTCTCGGCTACATAAGCACCGATAACGCATACACGGTTGCGTTTATCGGTGTCAAAGCTCAATAGGTCTCTTCCCTTATTTATAACATAGTTGTTGCATGACGACCACTGCTCGTTTCCGAAATAAACAGCAGCCGTTGTATTGCTGTTAGCCATGTACTTCAAAGTTCCCGTCGAAGTGTATTCCGGAGTAATTCCGAGCACTGCGTCACTAAGATCTGTGTTAACAAACTCAATCAGGTCATCTGTTATGTCCACAGTATTGGTACGGTCATAGTAATCTATTTCAATACTTACCTTGTTTACACCGAGTTTTTCATAATACGCCATAATATCGGCGTTATAGCCCGAAACAAGGGCAACCAAAATAAGCACTGCGGCAACACCTATGATAATGCCCAGCATTGTTAGGAATGAACGTCCTTTTTTCTCAAATATTGCGTCAAAGGCAAGCTGTATCTCGTTCATAGTTTCCCCTCCTCACTCAGCGCCCTGTCTTCAATTATCTTTCCGTCCTGCACTCGAACAAGGCGGCGAGCCTGATTGGCTATGGAGTTATCGTGAGTAATCAATATTACGGTAGTTCCGTCTCTGTTCAGCTCCTTGAGTATCTGCAGTACCTGGCATCCCGTCTTCGTATCAAGAGCACCGGTAGGCTCGTCTGCCATTATTACGGGTGAGTGAGTGGCAATGGCACGGGCTATTGCCACTCTTTGCTGCTGACCGCCTGACAACTGGGATGGACGGGCATCAGCCTTTTCCAAAATGTCCACCTTTTCAAGGGCATCCAGCGCCCTTGCGTGCTGTTCCTGCTTTGACACCCCTTGGTAAGACATAGGAAGAGCTACATTCTGCCATACAGACAGCGACGGAATAAGATTGTACCCCTGAAATATAAACCCGATAAGCTTGTTCCGTATATCGGCAAGCTCCCTCTCTTTCCTCTCGCTGATGGATATACCGTCAAGGAAATAATCACCGTAGCTTGCAATATCGAGACAACCGAGAATATTCATCATTGTGGATTTTCCCGAGCCTGAGGTTCCGACTATAGCAACAAACTCGCCTTTATCTATAGACAGATCAACTCCGTCAAGTGCCCTTACCTCGTTTTCCTCGCCCTCGGAGTATATTTTTTTAATGTTTTTAAGTTCTATGAATGCCATTATTAACGACCGCCTCTGTTTCCGCCCGCATTACCGCTCATGTCGGGTCGTGTACCGCCCTGCTGTCCGTTGAAGCTCGGCATATTTCCGCTCATGTTGGGCATATTGCCATCGAAGCCCGGCATTTCTCCCGAGCCGAAGAAGTCCTCAAAGCTCGGCTCCTCCTCGCCGTTCTTGCTGGTAGTAGAGCTGTTTCCCGGAGCAGTCTGTCGATAACGAGTAAAGACCTCAATGTCTTTATCAACACCGCTGATTATTCTGACATACATTGAGTTTGAATTTCCCACTTCAACAGGCACAGCCCAAAAGCCCTGCGGAACCTCAATTTCGGGTTCTTCCAAGTCAACTGCGTTGTCAGGACGTTTATCCGATTTTACATATAGATAATAATTATCTTCATGTGACTTCAGTGCAGATATGGGTGCAAGCACTCCCTCCTCGCTGTCCCCCAACGATATCGCATATGACACACTTACACCTGCAGAAAGCTCACCCATTGAATCTATTTCAATTGTAGCCGCAAAGGTGGCAACACCTCCTGATGAGGTCGCTTCGGGGCTTATATATGTAACCGTTCCATTATAACGCTTAGAGGATTCAGCTCCTGAACGTGTTATTACAACAGGGGTCCCTTCTGTTACATAATCTATATCAAGCTCATCAAAATTGACGGAGATATTCATGGTTTCAAGGTTATATATTGTCACAGCCGAATTAACCATCATACCCGGTCTTTCACCTGCCTCTATATTCACATACATAACCTTTCCCGCTATTTCGCTGGCAACAAGATAATCGGAGCGGCTTTCCTCAAGCTCTGATATGCTGTCATAAGCATCAGAAATTTTTTCATTAGCCGTCTCTATTTTCTTTTGATAATTTTCTATCTGCTTATATGCGTTTTCTATTTGGTTTTCAGTGTTCTCTATCTGCTTTTGAGTGTTCTCTATCTGTGCCTCATAACTGTCGGTATCTATCTCAAAAAGCTTTTGTCCGCTAATTACCGTATCATAATTGACAACTGCCACGTCAAGTATTTCTCCCGACGTAGGAGCGGTAACTGTCACTGTATTTTTGTAATTTAACTTCCCTTCTTTTACAGGATAAAGCTTACTGCCGTCCAATGAAACGAGCACTGCCGTTGCCGTATTCTTATCTGTAAGACTTCCGGGATTTTCGACCTCAACAGTTACTTCAAAGCATCTCATACCCTCGTCGCTGACCCATTCTACCCTACTGACCGAGGACACCTTTCCTGTAAGCGTATGCAATAAGCCATCAACAGTCACCTGTGCCTCCATTCCCACTTTCACTTTATTTTCATAGGAATAGCTATAATACTGTGAAAAATTCATTACACTTTCGTCTGTAAGAGTAGCAAGGATTGCTCCGCTGTTGACATTTTTTCCCTCTTCTATGGATATCCCTGTAATTTTTCCGGAAAAATCCGCCGTAATTACTGCATCACCTATGGCTTCGTTGTATTCTGACAGGCTGTCTCGATAGTCCTCAAGCTTACTGTATGCATCACTTACAGTGGTACGCTGCGATGTAATGCTTGATTCATAATCGTTAATTTCGTCGTAGTAATCTTCTATCTGGTCTTCAAGGTCAGATATCTGCTCATCAATACTGCTGTCATCCTGCTTATAAAGAAGCTGTCCTTTTTCAACGTAATCACCTACAGAAACATAGACCTCCTCTATGTCGGCGTTTGATGCCACCGATACAGAAAGACTTTCTGCCGGCACGGTGGTACCCGAGCCTTCAATTGAACGGTCGAGAGCTCCCCATGTAGTAGTTCCTGTCATGGCTATTTTTTCTTCAGCTTTGAAGAACAGCCTCCACACTCCAAAAGCGGAAACTCCAGCCAATAACAAAACTATAATCAGTGTTATGATTTTTTTTGCGGTTTTTTTCTTGCTTCCGAGTTTTTTCACTTTTTTTGATTTCTTTTCATCATTTTCTCTATCGAGAGCCTCTTCGATAACATTGCTTTCGTTTTTTTCTGCCATCTGGAATACCTCCTTTAATTTACTTTACAAAATTAACACTCTTATTTAAAATTAAACTTAAATTTCATATGCTATTGCAAAAGTTCAGATAAAATTCACTTTTCTTTAAAAATAAGTATATTTTTTCATAATTTTATGATAAAATAATATTGAAATGAGGTGACTCTATGGCAATAAGGCTGAACGAGGACAAAGAAATTGTTAAAAAAATACGTGACGGACTTGTGGCAAAAGGCGGTTACTGTCCCTGCAGAATTCCCAGAACACCCGAGTTCAAATGTATGTGTGAAGAATTCAGAAAACAGATTGCCGACCCTGATTTTGAGGGCTACTGTCACTGTATGCTGTTTTACAAAACAAAGGATTAGGAGGAAAATTAATGTCGCTTATCAATGTAACAAAGGATAATTTTGAAGAAACTGTCAAGAGCGGTAAAACCGTATTGCTTGACTTTTGGGCTACCTGGTGCGGTCCCTGTCAGATGATAGCACCCACGGTTCACGAAATTGCCGAAGAATGCGAGGGCATTATTGTAGGCAAGATTAATGTTGACGAAGAGGCAGAGCTTACTGCAAAATTCGGAATAGTCAGCATTCCCACCCTTGTTGTTATAAAGGATGGCAAGCCTGTAAATCAAGCTGTTGGAGTTCAATCAAAGGAAAAAATACTTGATATGATAAAATAAGTGGCAGACGCCACTCGTAATGCTCGCCTACCGTTACGATAGCATTAATTCGGCAAAAGCTATACGGCTCGGGTCAAGCGTTTTTCTGTATATCAAAAAAAGGCGGCAGACGCCACTCGTAATGCTCGCCTACCGTTACGATAGCATTAATTCGGCAAAAGCTATACGGCTCGGGTCAAGCGTTTTTCTGTATATCAAAAAAAGGCGGCAGACGCCACTCATAATGCAAAAAAGCACACCCGTCGGTCATTAATTTGACCGAAGCGGGTGTGCTTTTTATTATTTAAAAGAGAAATGAGGTACTATTTTTTCTTGCCCGAGCAACAGCTGTTTTTCTTATCGCCGCAATTACAGCCGTCGGGACAGCCTATGCATTTTTTTCCGCTCTTTTTTGCCTTGTATACATAAAAGCCTGCAAGGGCGATTATTACAACAACTATTGCTATGATAATAATGTTTTCTGTCATTTTGACCTCTTATTTTGCCATCTGCGCCTTCTTGTTTTTTGAAAGCTCATATTCAGCCTTAAGTCTCTTGTTTGCGGAAATGCAAAGATATACAACGATTGCCGCCATTACCGCAACTGCAATAAGACCGGGAACAAAGCCCTTACCGAGCTGACCTGCTGTAATGAGAGTTCCTATCTGATATACAAGGAATCCAATTGTAAAGCCGACACCGAGTTGAAGTGCAATACCGCCCCAAAGCCACTTGGCACTCTTCATTTCGGAATTCATAGCACCGATAGCGGCAAAGCAAGGAGGTGTGTAAAGATTAAACATAAGATATGCAAGAGCGGCAACCTTTGTGATAGCCATAATACCTGCAACCTCTGCTCCTGCGCCCTCCATGAGTGCAAGCTCCTCTGTGTCGATAAGATTTTCAAGTCCTACAAAGCAAACTGCAAGAGTTCCTACAACATTTTCCTTTGCAATGAAGCCTGTAACTGCCGCAGCAGCCATCTGCCAAGAAAGAACACCTATAACGGGAACAAGAACATATGCGAAGGGACCTGCGATAGACGCAAGGATAGAGCTGTCAGCATTTTCTGCAACCTGGAAGCTCCATGTAAATGTCTGCATTATCTGTACTGCTGTATTACAAAGAAGGATTATTGTCGCAGCCTTAACTATGTAAGCCCAACCACGCTGACACATTGACATAAAGGCTCTGTAGAGGCTGGGAACCTTATATTCGGGAAGCTCAATGATGAAGAAGGATTTTCTTGCCTTATATGCTGTTATCTTATTGATAAGAAGTGCGCAAAGGAAAATAAGCACAATTCCTACAAAGTACATAAGCGGGCCAACCCATGTAGCATCCGAGAAGAATGCACCTGCAAAAAGTGCTATAACAGGAAGCTTTGCACCGCAGGGCATAAAAGGAGTAAGCATTGCAGTCGCTCTGCGCTCTCGCTCATTGCGGATGGTACGGCAAGCCATAACACCGGGGATAGCGCATCCTGTACCGATTACAAAAGGAATTACCGATTTACCCGAAAGACCAACCTTTTTAAATATTGGGTCAAGTACAACGGATACTCTCGCCATATAGCCGCAATCCTCAAGGAGTGCAATAAGGAAATACATTATCATTACAAGAGGAAGGAAACCGATAACCGCAATTACACCGCCTATAACGCCGTCAACGAGAAGTGCGTAAAGGAGAGGATTTGCGCCTTCAAGAAATCCGCCTATCCAACCCTGGAAGGTTTCAAGCCAGCCTACAAGCAAATCTGCAATCCATACACCGGGTCCTGCTTGTGATATCCAGAACACTGCATACATAACTACGGCAAAAATCGGAATGCCCAGCCATTTGTTTGTAAGCACTGCATCTATCTTGTCCTGAGAATTCTTGTTTTTGGTAAGCACCTTACGAGTCTCTACATCTGCAACTATCTTGTTTACAAACTCAAAGCGCTTTCTGTCGGCAGCTTCAACCACCTTTTTATCAGTAAGGTCTATATCACCCTGTACATAAGGAGCCGTCTGCTCCTTACCCACCTGCTCTACTGCCGCCTTTACCACCTCTGTAAGACCGTCCGAGGATGTAGAAACGGTATCGACAACAGGACATCCGAGCTTTTCGGAAAGGAGTGCCGCATCTATCTTTGTTTCTTTCTTTTTGTTGATATCTGCTTTGTTCAAAGCAACTACAACGGGAACGCCAAGCTCGAGAAGCTGTGTTGTGAAAAACAGGCTTCGGCTGAGATTCGTTGCATCAACTATATTGATGATAACATCGGGATTCTCATTTTTTACATACGAGCTTGTGATGCTTTCCTCGGAGGTGAACGGCGACATGGAGTAAGCACCGGGAAGGTCTACTGCTACAAGCTCCTCTCCTCCGCTGTAATAGCTTTTTTTAATGGGATGTTCTTTCTTTTCAACGGTAACGCCTGCCCAATTTCCGACCTTTTCATTTCTGCCGGTCAGAGCATTGTACATGGTTGTCTTTCCGCTGTTGGGATTACCTGTAAGGGCAATTCGCATAATGGTTCCTCCTAAAATATAAATTGGTTATTTTAAGGCAATGCCTGTAAAATACATTTGCAGTTAGAGGCGGCTAACTCCTTGGTGAAAAAGTAATCATCGGATTACTTTCTTCATCAGATGATTATTGCCTCAGCGAGCTGACTGTCAATATTGTATCTGCCGTCCTTAATGGAAACGACACAACCACCCTTAAGATGAGACACTACCGTTATGGGCTCTCCGCTGTAGCACCCCAAAGAAAACAGAAACGCATCAAGCTCCTCGTCGTCTGTTTCTATTTGCTGAATTATATATTCTTTTCCCTCTTCAGCGTTCAGTAAGTTCATTTTCATCCCTCGGTTCGTAATACTGTAATTAGTTTCAGCTAACTTTCATCCAAAAAAATCAAATTAGCCTCTGCTAACTTCTGTATTATATTATCACCAACTTTGTATTTTGTCAATAGTTTTTTTGAAAAATTTACCACGTTTGCGTTACGTTTTTAAGATTTTCATAAACTTACCCTTGCAAACTCCTCGTTTTTATGTTATAATATACCAAAATGATAAGGAGGTGTTTGTGATGAGCTTGCATGAATCGGCTGAAATGTATCTTGAAACGATATATGTTCTTTCCGATAAGTTGGGCAATGTCAGAAGTATAGATGTTGCAGAGTATATGGGATATTCAAAGCCCAGTGTCAGCCGTGCTGTAGGCATTCTCAAACGTGACGGACTTCTTTTAATGGCAAAGGACGGCTCTTTGACTTTGACAGATGATGGACGTAACACAGCAAAAAAGATATTTGAACGTCATACCCTTCTGACTCAATTTTTGGAGTATATAGGTGTATCAAAGGATGTTGCCTCCGACGATGCCTGTAAAATAGAGCACGTCATAAGTGATGAAACAATAACAGCCATAAAGAATTTTATAGAGTCAAAAAAAGGATAACAGGGCGACAGTAATCGCCCTACTTTTTTTACAAAAGGCATTGACTAAACTCTCTTTTTATGATATACTACCATTTGCGAATAACGAGATGTGGCTCAGTTTGGTAGAGCGCTGCGTTCGGGACTCAATCACCGTTCTCGGCGTAGAATTTTCGAGAAGAGCCGAAAAC